>JAXGPW010000026.1:0-13245 GCA_040766795.1 Bacteroidales bacterium
CCGGGATTTGTCTATCCCGACTCAGGATACTAGTCCATAAAGATATATTACTATGAAAAAAATTACAATTTTATTTGTTGCACTCGTTTCGTTTATAGCAGCATCCTGCAAATCAAATAGTGATACTGATCTCAATCAAGTAATCACGGTCAACAATGCTGAAGAATTTATCAAAGCTCTCGGCAATGACCGCACTATCATCCTCAACAACAATGAAGGCATTTATTGGCTGACAGAGGCCATTGATGCCGCTGTTGAAGCAAACTTATTGAAAGAATATTCCGAAATTAAATGCCTTGACGAAAATAATAGATATACAATACCAACAGACTTTAGCGGTATACTGGCATATGGTGAAGAACTATGGTTTCAAAACATGAACAACCTGACAATCAGGGGATCAGATGAGGAAAATCACACAAAAATATATATTGCACCCAACTATGCTGATGTTCTTTTATTCATAGAATGCACAGGTATAACCCTCGAAAATCTTGAGTTGGGACACTACCCGGAAGAGGGAGAATGTGACGCTGCCGTACTCGGTTTAATCGACTGTGACAAAGTAAATATAAACAATTGCGAACTTTTTGGATGCGGTACTACCGGCATCAGAGCGATAAGATCAAAAAATGTCAAGGTAAATAACTCAACTGTCCGTGACTGCTCGGAAAGCAACGTAGATATCCGTTTATGCGAGAACATCCGTTTCTATAACTGCAAATTAAAATCTGAAAACGACATTCTATGCTCTGATAGTAAGAACATCTCATTTGAAAAATGCCTCGTTCCTGTTTTGACTTCCGCAGATGCATCGTTTATAGAGTGTGAAAGTTTTGATTGGATGGAAGGAGACTACGTTTGGATAGATCACGACTTTGAAGAAGAAGAAGAAGAAGAAGGGGAATAAGCAAAATAATGTTAAGCCGTAAGGAAATAACAGATCTGCTCCTAAGCAAGGAGCCTGAAATAATCAGCGACCTTCATAGAAGGGCAGCCGATATCAAATTGAGGACTATAGGTCCTAAAGTCC
This sequence comes from Bacteroidales bacterium, assembly GCA_040766795.1. Taxonomy (GTDB): domain Bacteria; phylum Bacteroidota; class Bacteroidia; order Bacteroidales; family UBA932; genus Cacconaster. The sequence goes on from JAXGPW010000026.1 coordinate 1,034, forward strand.
ACCTTAGGGGCCTTATAGAGATATCCAATATCTGTCGTAAAGACTGTCTCTACTGCGGTATCCGCAAAGGAAATACCTTATGCGAAAGATACACCCTTACTGATGAAGAGGTCCTGACCTGTGCCAAGCATGCATACGCTGCCGAATTTGGATCAGTCGTGATTCAAGGCGGTGAACGCACGGATAGTATGTTCACAAAGAGGATCACATCTTTGCTTCATCGTATCAAACGCATCGGAGATGGAGCTTTGGGCATCACCCTATCTCTAGGAGAACAGAGTGCCGAAGTTTACAAAGAGTGGTTCGAGGCGGGGGCTCACAGATATCTGCTCCGCATAGAGACTTCAGACCCAGATTTATTCCGCAAAATACATCCGGATGATGGCTATCATTCATACGAAAGGCGCATAGAAGCTCTCATGGATCTCAAATCTATAGGCTACCAAGCCGGAAGTGGCGTTATGATAGGACTCCCCTGGCAAAACACCCAACATCTGGCTTCCGATCTGCTCTTTTTAAAAGAAATGGACTTCCCGATGATTGGAATGGGACCCTACGTACCCCACGATGACACCCCACTTACTATTATGACAAATAGTGATCCCGGGGCATCATTCCCTTCCGTAGCTGAACGATTGGAGCTATCCCTAAAGATGATATCTCTGCTTAGAATCCTAGTACCTGATATAAACATTGCTGCCTCCACTGCTTTGGAAGCCCTTCATCCCAAAGGACGTATCATGGCTATCCGTGCAGGAGCCAATATAGTGATGCCCAACATCACACCTTCAGACTACCGCAAATACTACAATCTCTACGACCGCAAGGCCCTCCTGCTGGAGGATTTGGACCTTGGGGAGGCAGAGATCGGATTTGGTGAGTGGGGAGACTCCCTACACTTTAATAAAGTTTGAGTTTACCATCAACGAAGGTTGCCGTAATCTCGGACTCCTTGCTGAGGGTTCCGTCCAATAAGAGTGTTGCCAAATAGTCTATCAACTCTCTCTGGAGTACCCTTTTAACAGGTCTGGCTCCATAGGCGGGATCATATCCCTTTACACTCATATAGTCGTAAAACTCTTCGGTAAAGGAAATTTTAATATCCATCGACTCCAGTCGCTTCTGCAACAGATTAGCTTGCAGTTTGACGATGCTGCGAATATGCTCAGGTGAAAGCTCGTGGAAGACTATAATCTCATCTATCCTATTGAGGAATTCCCGATCTGAAGACTCCGCCGATAGTCCGGATTGATATTGGAGGTCATTATCAAGATAGTATTCTTGGAAATCCAGCAGTGTGGCCTTTATTGTCTGTAAGACGACCATCATCCAGCAACTGCAACAACAGATTGAAAACATCCCAGTGTGCTTCTCTACTATCCAGTAAGATCACAGAGTAAGGTTTGCGACGTACCGCTGGTCAGCTGCCCACCCTCTTCATATCCGACATAACCCGGGGAGCTCTATCAAACGAGAGACTGTATATGACGCTCCTGATATTCGCTCATGTCTATTCTGGTAATCATGTTTTCATCGTAGAAAGTCTTCTTAATGAGCTTTATTAATTCGGTCTTTCTACTCCAGTACTTCCGAGGAACATGAATGAGCCTATCGGTCTTTTTCGTTTTGCAATCCCGCTCTGCTGCGGCGCACGGCATTAGATACTGCTGCTATAGCTTCATCCTGTCCTATTACACGCTGATGGAGTACCTCCTCCATATTCAAGAGTTTATCCCTTTCGCTCTGGAGCATTTTCTGAACAGGAGTCCGGTCCGTCCCAATACGCTTCGGCTACATTCTCGCTGGTCACCTGCTCGTTTAGGATAGGGTGGTCGTTATGCTCTTTTTTCGGCCATAAGCGCATCGGGCATTTGTGCCTTAGCGCTTCAGCTATCTTGCCGTATCTGAGCTCAGCCACCTTACCGTAGTCTCCACGACGTTCTGCATCATCTGCCTGTATGCGATACTCTTCGATGGCTGACGATTACTCTGGTGCAGTCAAAGCTTTTCTCCTCCTCCCTGTTTCATCAAAACATCCTTTCACCTGATAAGCGGGTTATATCCTCCTGTATAGCGGTAAGTTTTGGAGTTTTGCCCTCTCTGTTACCGCCTCCCGCTCAATTTCGAGGTGCATTATCTTTCTGTTCAGTTCATCTATTGGCTCCGGCACAGAATTAATTTCCAGGCGGAGCTTTAGGCCCGCCTCATCTATCAAGTCTATCGCTTTGTCCGGCAAAACCTGTTTGTAATGTATCTGCTGGAGTTCGCCGCAATGATTGCATCATCCTCTATGCGTACCTTGTGGTGATTTTCATATCTCTCCTTAAGTCACGGAGGTGGCGATGGATTCGGCAGGAGTAGGCTCATCCCATCACCATTTGGAACCTGCGCTCGCGCCTTATACCACTCAAATGTTGCGGTACTCATCCAGAGTGGTGGAGCCTACCCAGCCGCAGGCTCTCCTGTGGTACCGGTTTGAGGATAGCGGCATCATAGCTCCGGAAGTGCTGCGTCCGGCTCCGACCAAAGTGTGGATTTCATCAATAAAAGGATAATTTCACCTTCACTTTCGGTAACCGCTTTAACCACTCGTAACCTCTCTTCAAACTCGCCCATAATTGTTGGCTCCCGCTATCAGCGCACCATATCCAGTGAGTACAGATCTTTATTCTTTGAGTTCTCAGGCACGTCGCCGGTAATAATTCGCTGGGCGATACCTTCGGAAATGGCTGTTTTCTGCCCTGGCTCGCCTACTGAAGTATAGGGTGTTTAGTTCTTCGGCTGAGGATCTTCAGTACTCTGCGCACCTCATCATCGCCCTATGACAGGGTCAAGCTTGCCTGCACAACCTTCTCATTGAGGTTTATATCTCTATTCAAAATTTCGAGATTCTGCTTGTCCATACTTGTTAATTCTGTTTTCGTTTTCATTTATTTATATATTATTAGTTTCAATTTGTTTGCCACCGGTTACAAACTGACTTTGTCAAGATTAAAGCATTTCTCAGCGGCGAAATTATTTTTTGAATAAAGAGACATATTCATTAATTTTGTTGGATGCGAATAATTTTAATCCAATTTATAATGAAAAAAATCCTAACTCTCTCATTAGCAGCTATAATCTCCTTTTCAGCCGCAGCTCAGTCCAAAGATGAGACAAAGCCTGAAGGCTTCCTCTTTACCACAGTTGAAGAGCATCCCATTACCTCGCAAAGAACAGGCCAGTACCGGTACCTGCTGGTGTTTTGCCGCACTCTCATTTTGAGTCCGAGGCCATCAAGTAGGGTTACAAAGTGACATTGATCTATCAGAGATGTTCGTTGTTCAAATGCATACGTTGACGAAGCCATCAAGTATCCGTGTTGACGGTCATCTCAATTACGCGCAAGGTAGCTCCTTCGGTGATGTATTATGTGTACCTGAAGCAGCACGGCATCGTTCCCAATTCCATAATGCCGGTCTCAATTATGGAACGGAGCATTATGCATGGAGAACTCGCTGCGGTCTTAAAGGCTATGTTGACGGTATCCTCAAGAATCCGCCGAGAGCTCTCCACTGCCTGGATTCCCGGACTGAAATTATCCTCGCCGCTTATCTTGGCCTATACCTGAGAAATTCCGTACGAAGGAAAAGAATACACTCCAAAGTCATGGAGTCACTGGGCATCAATCTGGATGATTATGTGGATCTGGTATCCTGGACACACCTTCCCTATTATGAAGAACACCCAGTGGAAGTTGGAGACAACTGGCGCTGGGAAGAGCATATAACCTCCCTCTCGACGAACTCATGGCAGTAATGTACTATGCCATTGACAGCAGCTATACTATTGCCTGGGCATCAGATGTGAGTGAAACCAGCTTTACAGAGATGGGATTGGCATTGTCCCCGATATGGATGCAATTCGTAAGAAAACTGAAGAAGTGGGCTCCGACCAAGCACTGGTGGCGCAGATCCCGGCACCGGCGGACCTGAGCAAGGCACCTGTCCCGGAAATTGATGACTGCGGAGCTCCGCCAGCAGGGGTATGAGAAAACGACTACTGATGACCACGGAATGCATTTGGCCTTGCACAGGACAGAATGGAACCAAATATTTCATGGTTAAGAACTGGGGTGAAAATATGATGCAAAAGGTATTTGGTATGTTTCGAAGCACCATGTCATGAAGTAAAGACCATGGACATAATGATGCCACAAAAGGCCATTCCGAGGAGATCCGTGGAAAGCACAGGCATCAAATAACAATCCAGATAACAACCATACTATGAAACGTATTTTACTAATAGTCATGGCTGTAATTGTTGCAGCATCGGCTTTCTCGCAGACACAGACCATCTACAAATTTGCTCCTGTAAATGACATTGAAATAACTCCCGTAAAGGATCAGGTAAAACACCGGCGCGGTGCTGTTGCGCCGATATCACTTCCTGGAAGCAGAGCTGCGCCGGGAAGGGATGTACCGCAGCCTTTCGAAATGTTTGTGGTGAATAAATTACAACCGAGAGAATGAGCGACAACCACTCCGTCTTGGTAGGGGTAATGTAGGTCCGGGCTCACTGTCTGCACATGACCATAAATGCCATTACGGAACACGGCATTATGCCGGAAGTACCTATAGCGGCATAGCTTATGATTCGGACAAACAGCCATAGTGAACTGAGTGCCCCATAAAGGCTCTTTCCGAGAGTAAGCGTTCAGAAAGGTACGCTCACCGAATATTGGAAAATTCATGAGCATCTCTTCGATACCCCTGTCGGCAAACTTCCTGAAAGAATTTGAGTATAACGGAAAAAAGCACACTCCGGTGCGCAATGCTGGGCTTTGACGATCTGAGCGATTATGTTACCATTACCAGTTTGACCCACCATCCTTTCTACAAACAAGTTCCGCTGGAATTCGATAGCAGGACCGCAGCTCTACTACAATGTACCTTTGGATGAGTTTATACGACCCATCATCAATGCTCTTCTCAACGGCTACACTGTTGCATGGGATGAACCTGATTTCAAGTCATTTAACCACAACCACCGGAATTGCCATTGACCCAAAACCCGATTTTTGAAGAGGCGATCAAGTTTGAGAAAATCTATCCCGAACTGGAGGCGACACAGGAGCTAAGACGTTGACCTGACATTCCAGACTGGAGATGACCACTTGATGCATCTTACAGGTCTCTTCAAAGACCAGAATGGTACAAAATTTTATAAAACCAAAAACTCTGGGGTACAGCTCGTAACGAGGAGATGGGCGGTTACCTCTATATGTCAAACCTTGTGAAGATGAGGACATGGCTGTACTGTACACAAGGATGCGATCCAAAGGCGATCCGTAAAAAGATGGGCATAGAGTAGCACATTATGAAGAAGCACATCCCAAACATCATAACACTTCTCAACCTGACCTGCGGCTGCTGCGCGAAGTTATAATGGCCTTATGGGGCACTCTATCTCAGTTGTTCTTTATAGCAGCAGCTGTAGTTTTGATTTTTTGGATGGCTTCCAGGCGAGATTGCTCAAAGCATATTCTGATATAGGCAAGGAGCTGGACTCTCTTGCCTGGATCTGATAATTTCGGTCTGGCTCCTTTTACCTCCTTTTCAACTGGTACTACAATTCGGGACACCGGTACACTTTTTGAGCATTTATCCCTCTATGGCAATAACAGCCTTTTCTGCTCTCAGGCTGGCTAAATTCAATCTTGACACTCGCCAGGAGAGCACGACTTTATCGGCCTTGCCACCATATTCATGATCATTTGCACCTATGGTTGTATGCCGATATATACCCAATATACATAACATGCCATCATTTGTCAACATGCTGCTTGACGGCGCATGGTTTATCCCCAATATCAACATACTTGCCCTTTTGCTGGTAAGTGAGATACCTATGTTTTCGCTTAAAGAAAAGAGTGAGCTTCAGGAAGCACCACTCTTTTCCTCATTTATAATAATTGCGGTTATAGTCCTTATTTTAGGTATGCTTTTATCCCACACCAAAACAGCATACTTGGGGCGCTCTACTTGGTTATTTCAGCGATTTTCGTACTTTACACGCTGATTAATATTTTTGCGCAAATTTTTCGGGTGAAAAACCTTCTTGATCTTCTTATCGGCGTCGTCTCCCTTTACACCGAAATAAAACTTGATTTTCGGCTCTGTGCCGGAAGGTCTCGCAGGGCGTTCAGACTGCCATCACTAAAAAATTGCAGTACATTGGATTTAGGCAGATTTGTCTCCTTCGGCATATTTATGAGTATTATTTTTACAACAGGTGATCTTAAGTTCTGTAGGAGGGGTCATTCTCCCAAATCCCTCATTATCTGCTATCTGTTCAGTCCTCTTTTCCGCTCTTAGTAACGGAAAAAGACTTCTCCATATAATAACCATACTCAGAATAAAATCTGAAGATAGTCGTAGATACTCAACACTTTATCGGCCAGCCATATAACACACTCCGCAAAGAGAGCACACTGAAACTGTAGATCCTTATCTCTTACAAATTCACCGGCATTAAAGCCGTGACTCTCCTCACCACCACAAATGAAAACCTTTTTACCTCATTTTTTCCCTTTTCAATTTCAGCTATATATTTAAATCCGGTAAGCATGCAGTTCAACTCCATATTTTTTCACAAAATAGCACGGACGAACTCGGTGGTAACGATGGTCTTGACCACATATTCACCTCCGCAGATTTCCAGCAGCTCAGACCAACGCCGGTGGCTTGTAACCTGAGAATAAGAGAATATCTGATTGCCATTTAACAAAACCAACTCCCCTTTGTCATCTCGTACTGCAAATCCTACACGGTCTGCATCAGGGTCAGTTGCCATCACTATATCTGCACCACTTCAGGGCTTTCTCAATCGCAAGTTTAGTGCCGGCGGAATCTTCGGATTGGGCGAAGTAACTGTGGGAAAATTTCCGTCACTGACATCCTGCGTTAACGTTATAAATGTTTGAAAATCTATCTGTCGTAACCCTTGGGGAACAAGACGTACTCAGTGTATAAAGGTGTATAGACTATTTTTAAATCGAATGGCACGCTACGGAATCGGGAGAAAGTGTGAGAGAAATGCCCCATCAAGATAGGCTTTGTCCACCTCTTCCCCTATAGGTGTGGGGAAAAGCGCGATCGTCACCATTCACCTGTGCAGAGCCAGTTATGCCGGCCACCTCTGCTGATATTCTTCATCGCCGGGTACTCTAATCTGTGCTCTCCTCCAGAATGCCAGCAACCATTATCGCTTCATGGGATTGCAGGAAGCAGTAATCATTATGCCTGACATTCAGGTGTCTGATGGCAAAACTCAGGTCAGGAGTGGGTCTTACTCGGCTTGTCAAGGTAAGCTTGTCTGTTGTGCTAAGCACTCTGGAGGCAATCATCGCAAACACTAAAACTGTTATTGCGACTGTCGTGGCACAATCACGACACTGATCTGCCAGGTGTTGCAAATATGATTTGGTGCCATGCCCTGTGTAGCCATACCAACTGTATATTTATTCCTGCGGTTCGTACAACACCCATGAGGCCCCTCAATCCTCCGGTACCGAATTCCAACAGGCGATAAAAACAATCCTCGAGCTCTTTTGGATCCTCCCTGTAGGCATTGCTTCTTTTTTGTCTCATCGTCGATCAAACGCCTGGCAACTTTCACTTTGCAACTTCCTGGTATTCGTTTCCATATTGATCATTCATCGTATAAATTACCGTAATAAAACACAAACTTACACTAAAGTTGATTAATAAGCTATCTTTGCCCCCACAAGAGACGAAAACCCCTTGAAGAAGATAAAACCATATCATTTCATTTGGAACTGCAGAGGAAAGTGCTCAGCAGCACCTTCAGCGCCCTCGCGCTATCCAGTGGATGAACAGAGCGGCATCTGCAATGAGGCGCGCAAAATTTATCTACAAAATCTATGGCACACCTATCCTGAACTTATTTACCTCTCTCAGCATACGATTAATGCAGTTCCCGAACTGGCAGATACAAATGCCGTTTCGTGCCTGAAGGCGGCACTATTGCCGAATCTTACAAGACCTCGGAGTGGATTGTTTTATGGCTCTCAGAGCAGAAAATGCTTTTATATGGGCGCGATACTGATTGTATGACAACACAACACAATTTTTAAGGTGCTCGGACTTGAAAGATATTACTGTGATAACCAAGTGGTTATAAGAATATCTGAAGAGGTTTACGAACTATTGAAGAAGTTAACAACAATAAATAAAAAAGAGTTGGAGGGGGCAAATGAAGAAATTGCAGAGAGCAAGAGCGAAAAGAGAAATTCGACCTGATATGCCTCGACCTGCACCAGACGCTCCGAAACCTCTCATGCAGTCTTCTCCATAAGGCTGAACCCGATCTGACAGAGCTTAGCGATGCGCTACTCAGGGCTGCAAAACAAGTCGCAGTCAAACTCTCGCCCATGGCCGACATTTCTGCTACTTTGGGAGAAGCCACCATGTATCAAGAGTACACAAAATGCTCTCTATTGACAACAAGAATACTGAGAACTACTACTGCTTATGAGTGGCTCAGAAGAGCTTTTTGCCTTCGAAGATGTTCCCATTCATGCCGTTGAACTAAGCAGAGTGGGCAAACTTCATCCTACTCATGGGAAAAGAGAGTCGTTTTACTTTTACCATCAAGGAGGAAAAAATAGCCCAATGCCCTATTGCTACTCCGAGGAAGATACCTTCATCAGCCCGGTCGGGCAATTCTTAAGGCAGGAGCATTCAACTTCCCTGCATACGTTTCGGGATTTCCAGATTGCTACTGGTACCAACATCTCTATACATCGGATACTATTATAGAGGGATTCCCCGGAAAATCCTTCAGTATCGACAGTGCCGCTAACCGAAGGTATCCGTACCATATCGCACGAATACCCTTTTATAAATTCCGTGGCACTCAATTTTTCCCTATTGATACTAACGCATTAAAGCAGCGTCTCAAGATTCGTGATGGCGGTAATCATCTTTTTACCCTCTCCGCCTCCGGCAGTAATTATCTCGGATCCACTGCCTGTTACTTCTTAAAATATTCCAGTAGATCGGAAGGAAGTTCCGAATCCAGAAGATAACAGTACCAGAAGATATAATCCTGCATTGCAGAGTGACGACCCTGTGTACCACGGTAACCGGCACGTTGCCTCCGGATGAATCATCAATTCAAAATCCTTATTCTGCCTCTATATTTTGCATCTAAATCAACTGGAAATTGTATTCTGGAAATGAACGTTGTCGTCTCGGTACCGTAGGTAGAATATCATATTAGTTTTATCACCTTTATAATTGGAGAGGCGTCCTAACACATTGGTTTCTTCTGTAACCTTTTGGGTTGTCCTGGGGCCTGTCCGCATATCTTTCCGTGTAGTCGTCATACAGATGCCAATCGCTACCTCCGGCTCCTGCAATTCCATATTTAAAGTAATCGCTGCCTTCGGTAACACAGAGAACTGTCATCATACCACCATATGGCCTCACATACTATTTTATCAGCATCCACAAATGGCATTGCGAAAATGTTGATACCATCGATAAAGTCCCGGAGTTTCAGAATACTGAGTTGTCTACGACCTGCTCCGTCCCTTTTTCCGAAATGACCACCTGCTCGGTTGTCCAAAGTCACCTGTATCACTCCATTGTTAACCCACCATTGGTTGGAAAATGAGACTCCACTCCATCTGTCACGCACCTGCGGGGTCAGGACCTCGTAAATATTAACCGCCGGAATCGTTATCCGGGATTGACAGGCCAGATCACTGTTGAGACTGTGGATAATCATTGTGAGGGTTTGTCGTGGACAGTTCTGTTGGCAAGCCTGTCTCTATTGTCCGAAGTCAGGACCTTTTGAGTGAAATTATTTAATTCTTTCTTCCTGCTGAGATTTCCTGTGGAAGCTGTGTTACGAAAATAAGGGTTTTGAGCATTTGAAACGACTGCCGCCGTTGCGGCTATCGGGAGAGATGATGATATTGGCAAAATTATAGTTGTCCAAAAGAGACTCTTTCGGTCTTTTGACTCCGGGGTTACTCTGTATATCCACTCTCGTAGTTTCTCTCTTGGCTGTAAAAGAATAGATATTTTGAATCCACCTTGAGCAGACTTATACCCCAATTTCGACCTCCGGTAAGATTTTCAAAAACGATTACCGTCATAAGAAAATGGATCTGCTCCCATCCCTCGAAATCCCTTACAATACTCATTACCTTCCAGGTGTAAAAAAGCCTCTCCTCCATCAATCAATCCAACTATCCTGATGTTCTGCATATACGCGAACGAAGTTTCCTAATATGGGGTCAACTGAAAAAGAGCTCAAGATTGTCTTGTGCACGATCCATTCTTGCAACCATAAAACGCTTGCCATCACCGCTCCAAAAGGGTATGCAAAGTATTGGTCAGGCTCCGGGTCGAAGTCGAGACCAGATTGATCTCTCCCCCGTTTGCCGATACAAAGCCTATCCTAACCTTGGGATTGGAATCACCTGCCTTGGGGTAACGGGTTTGAGTAAGTGAACCATGTTGACCTTGTGGATATAAATGGGAAACATGGGCACCTGAGAGTTGTCGAAGTTGTAATAGGCATTACCTCGCTATCAGGGAGACCACCAAATGCCCTGTAATTGGGAGCCCCTGCCAAATATTTCCTGTAATAGGTAGGAAGCATACCATTTAGATTAAATTCCGATATCGAATGCGCAGCCTTATGATCTTTTTACTCTTCACATTTATACTATACAAGATCGTTATCAAGTATACTATTTTTAGTGGAATCGGGAGAGAATGTGGGATTTTTCCAACCCGGAACCAATTCTTCAAGGCAATGAAGTTCCTCTGGGTGGAGTATGAGAAAGGTTCGGCGATCCCTTTCGGAGGTCATATCTGAAAAATTCCTGACCCTCCCTATAAATTAATGTCCTGTTGTCATCAAATGCCATCGGTATGGCAGGCTGTCCCACTATACCTTTTGGCATATTGCCCAGAATCTCCGCATTTGTGAGACTCTTTTTTTCCTGCGCGCCTACAGAGGGAGCAAAGGTTAAAAGAATAAGCAGCGCCGCTAATGCTGATCTGAAGTGTTTCATATTATCTTCTGTTTGCAAGCATTATGTAATAAACCAGGGTAGCCAGTGAGGCCAGGGCGGCCACTACATAGGTATAAGCAGCGGCACGGAGGGCCTTTTCGGCATGCTCATGGTTAGAAATATCTGTGATACCTGTGGTATTGAGCCATACAAGGGCCCTCTTGCTGGCGTTGATTTCCACCGGAAGTGTAATGAAACTGAATAGTGTCGTAAGTGCAAACAGCGCTATGCCGGCCATCAGTACCTGTGGAAAGACATTGATGAGAAACATACCCAACAAAAGTACCCACGACATTATTTTGGATGCAAAACTCACCACCGGCACCAATGCCGAGCGCATTTTGAGCGGGATGTAACCATTTGCGTGTTGCACGGCGTGCCCGCACTCGTGAGCGGCTACAGCTGCAGCAGCCACCGAGTTGGAATGGTATACTCCCTCGCTGAGATTGACAGTCTTTGTCAGAGGGTTGAAATGGTCTGTAAGTTGACCACCGACAGCTGTCACCTTGACATCATTTATGCCATTTTGGCGGAGCATCCTCTCCGCAACCTCCGCTCCGGTCATACCTGAACCGAGAGGTATCCGGGAGTACTTCTCAAATTTTCTCTTAAGGTTATACTGAACGGCAAAACTGACTACCGCGACAGCAATAAATAAAATCCAATACATAATATTCGTTCTAATCTATAAAAAAATCATCTTTAAAATTAACAAAATAAACTCTCTCAACTCCCCTGGTAATAGCAGTATAAAGCCATTTCAGATCATCCTCGACAGGCTCTTTCCAGAAAGGATTGTCAATGAAAACGCATTTCCACTGGCCTCCCTGCGATTTGTGACCTGTAATGGCTGCCGCATACTTGATCTGGAGGGCATTAAAATATTTGTCTTCGCGCACAGCAGCGTATCTCTTCCTCTTACCTCTTATGTGAGCATAATCCTCATTGACACCTTCATAAAGAACTCTCTGTTGCTCTTCGCTCAAAGCCGGAGCTTCCGACTGGAGCGTATCGAGGATAATTTTCGCCGTAATCTCCATATCATTGTAGTCCGGGAATGACAATACTGCCTCTGCAAAATTCAATCCATACCTCTCTTCATATCCATATATTCTAA
>JAXGPW010000027.1:0-3361 GCA_040766795.1 Bacteroidales bacterium
GGAGCCGTTTGTCTGGAATCTGACTGCCAGTTGCTGGGCATCTCCAAGTGGAACGGGCCTCCATGCCTCTTTTCTAAAGAAATTGGAGGTGGAGAAATTGTTAAAACTTACCCCTAGAGTACCTACAAAGGTATTATTGCCCCAACCACCGGAGAGCTCCAGCTGGCTGTTGGCTTTTTCCTCTACATTGTAGGTTATATCTACGGTGTTATTCATCGGATTGGGAATCAATGCGTAGCCCTTAGCAGGATCCGCAGCATATTCTGCATCAAAATGACCCATGGATGCAATTTCTCGAACGGAACGTTCGAAGTCCGTCTGTCGGAAGAGGTAACCGGGGCGAGTAAAGACTGCCCTACGCACTACATTTTCGTTGGTTATTGTGTTACCGTTAATTATAATGTTGTTGAATGTAGCCGGTTTACCCTCAATCATACGCATCTCCACATCTACCGAGTCTCCATCAATGGTAAGTTCCACCGGAGTTACATTGAAAAAGAGGTAACCTTGGTCACGGTAGAGTTTAGAAATAGTCAGGTCATTCTCTTTGTCACCACCGAAAAGACGCTTTTCCATTGTCACCACATCATAAATTGATCCCTTTTCAATACGGAGTATGGAGTTGAGCTGCTCCTCTGTGTACTCCGAATTTCCGGTCCAGGTAATATCTCTAAAATAATACCTCTTTCCCTGGTCTATGGTAAAATGAATGCCCAACCTAGCCTCCTCTATCTCGTAAATCGAATCACGGACAATCCTGGCGTCACGGTAACCGGCTTCATTGAATGCGTCAATAAGGGACTGTTTATCATTTTCGTACTCATCCTCATTGAACTTCTTGGATGAGAAAAGGTTATACCACTTTGAGTCCTTGGTCTTCTTCATGGCCCTGTCTAGCTTAAACTTGGTAAGCTCCCCATTGCCTTCGTAGGTGATGGTCCTCACCTTGACTTTCTTACCTCTGTTAATATCAAAGGTAACCGATACGGCATTATTGATGATGGAGTCAACCTGCTGAATCACGTCAACCTTGGCATTTATAAAACCTTTCTCTTTGAAATATCTCTTAATAATGTTTGTGGAGGTGGAGATTACATAGTCGGAGAGTTCGCCGCCCCTTTTTAGCGTGAGCCTGTCCCTAAGTTCGTCCCGATCGGAGTTCCTTATTCCTTTGAAATCCCATCTGATAACTCTCGGACGTTCTGTAACCCTGAGCACCAGGTAGGCTGTATCACGCGACGCCGAAAGCGAATCCACATAGAGTCCAACCGCGGAGAATGCCTTCTGGAGCCATATTCTTTTAAGCGCAGCCGAAACGTCCGCACCGGGAATCTGCACCCTGTCACCTTCATGAATACCAAGCACCGAAAGCACTTGATCTGCCCTTCGTGATTTTAGACCATCTATGGAAACACCTCCTACCGTATAGGTTCTGGGCCTTGAATAATCTATCTCCACATCCCCTTCTGAAATAACTTCCTGCGCCGATACGACAGCACAGGGAAGCAGAAAAAGCAGGATCAGAATCAGTCTAACGTGTCTCATCAAACAGCAAGTAATAAGTCTGCAAAGATAACCTTTTATTTTAGTTTGCCAAAGCGTCTCTGCCTGTTGTTAAAGCTTTCCAGCGCCAGGTCAAAATCAGTTTTGCGAAAATCAGGCCAAAGTACATCGGTAAAGTAGAACTCCGTGTAGGCAGCCTGCCATAACATATAATTGCTGATACGTTGTTCTCCGCTTGTTCGAATGATGAGATCCGGATCAGGAATGCCCACGGTACTGAGAAGTTCCGTGAATGAGTTTTGATCTAAATCGGGTAGCGAAAGCCCTTCTCTGGTAGCCTTTGCACATATTTCTCCATATTTGCGTGCAGCTTGAAGAATATCCCACCTGCCGCTATAACTGAACATCACTATAAGGTCAAGTGATGAATTTGAGAGAGTCGCGGCCTCAATTTCTTCCACAACACCCCTCAAACCCTTTGGAATCTGATCTCTATTGCCAATTACACGCAACCTGATATTATTTCTGACCAGGGATTCCCTTTCAGTAGCTATTCCCTTGGCCATAAGGGCCATAAGACCTGATACCTCTTCATCGGGCCGTCCCCAATTCTCCTCGGAAAAGGCAAATAGACTTAAATACCTGATGCCCTTCTCTCTTGCATACTTAACAGCAGCCTTTACGCTCTCCACACCTGCATTATGCCCTAATAAGCGTTCATAACCCTTTTTGCGGGCCCAGCGACCATTGCCGTCCATTATTATCGACACATGTATAGGAATATTTGTGATTTTAGAGATCATTGCGCTTATCTTCGCCCCAGAGGAGCTTGTCCTGTATGGCTTTTATAAAATTATTATCAAATAAAGATACATACCTAAAGGGGAACTCACCTATTCCAATTCGCACTGAGCCTTCGGAAGGGAGAGTAAAATAACGGTTATCCATCGTCACTATGGCGGTCTGATTCTTTGTGGTGAGCGTGAGATCGAGAGTTGATGTCATAGGAACCACCAGCGGGCGCACATTGAGATTATGAGGCGCTATCGGAGCAATGATCAGCACCGGAGAATCAGGCATGACTATAGGCCCGCCGACACTTAGGGAGTAGGCAGTGCTACCGGTAGGAGTTGCTATGACAATGCCGTCAGCGTAATAAACCGGCAATGGCCGGCCATCTATCTTGAGGCTTATGGTAAGCATGGAAGGAGTACTTTGGCGATGTATGGTAATCTCATTCATGGCATAAGGATAGAAACCTTCCGGTAAGGCGCCGGTATCAATTTTGAGAAGGTAACGCTGCTCCAATGCGTAACGTCCCTCAAGGAGGTCATCTATCCACAAAGGAGGTTTAGAGCCAACCTTCGCGGTAGTCAAAAAACCGAGCCGGCCGAAGTTGATTCCCGCTACGGGTATACCCCTATCCCTGACATAGGTAATAGATGAGAGGAAAGTACCATCACCCCCGAGGGAGAGAAATAGATCCACATCATCCGGCAGCTCTTGACAGGAAGCAAAAAGTTCACCTTTGGGCACCTCAAGACCATTTTCCGTGAGTTTCTCAAGTAATGGTGCATACCATACGAAACTCACTTTTCTGGATGAAAGTGCATACAACAAAATAGCAAATTGCTCGCGGTATACGCTCCTTGCCTCCCTGCCAAAAATGGCAATCTTTGTACTCTGTTTCATTTATATCGCTAAATTTGTCAAAATTATGTATTTTTGTAAATATGACAAAATTAAGTGTAAATATCAACAAGATTGCAACTATCCGCAATGCACGGGGCGGAAATCTTCCCGATGTAATTAAAGCGGCAATCGATTGCGAAAAATTTGGTGCCCAGGGCATCACAGT
>JAXGPW010000028.1:0-2917 GCA_040766795.1 Bacteroidales bacterium
CTGGGCGACCAGGCCCTTTCGGTTTTTATCAAGGCCCCCTCCATAAGGGAGCTCCGCAAAAGATTGCAGCTGAGAGGTACCGACACTCCTGAGGCTATAGAGGAGAGAGTGTTAAAGGCAAGGAAAGAGGTGCGCTATGCATCCAGATTTGATGTGGTGTTGATTAACGATGACCTGACAACCTGTTTGAGGGAAGCGGAGGAATGTGTGGCTGAATTCATTGCACGCCCACAGAAAAAGGTTGCGCTCTTCTTCGGTACCTTTAACCCGATGCATACCGGCCACCTCGAGATTTTGAGATATCTTAAGGAGCATACGGAGGCAGACGAGGTAAGGGTGGTGGTTTCGCCGCAGAATCCGATGAAGCAGAAGAACCACTCAAAAAGAGCCAGACTTAAGAATGTGAAGGAAGCCATAGCGCGCAGCGGTCTGGATGTGACAGTTTCAGATGTGGAGTACTACCTTCAGGAGCCGCTCTACACCATAAATACTCTACGCTATCTACGCGAGAAAGAGCCTGCCTGTCGTCATATATTGGTCATAGGTGCCGACAATCTTACCATCCTAAGTCGCTGGTATCGCTACCGGGAGTTGATCGACGAGTTTGAGATTTGGGTTTATCCCAGGGAAGGGGTTGATGCAGGCTCACTCTCTGAAGAACACAACCGACTTTCTGACCTTAAGGGTATACGTGTACTGGAAGGAAGGTTACATAATATCTCCTCCACGGAAATCCGTAGAGCGGAGCTTTCAGGCAAGGATATGTCTGCCTGGAAGGCTTAATCTCTTTCTGCCATTTTGTCCTGTTTTTTCATTGGCAGATTATTTGTTCCTATAGGCACATAATGTAGTTTTATGAATAAAAAAGAGAAAGATATGAATAAGAAAGACCGCATGAAAGAGCAAGAAACTCCTCAGAATGGGCATCAGACAGCCCGGGAGCCGGATTTTGAAGAGAATAACGGTCTTACGACAGAGGAAGCGATCATTGCGGAGATAGAAAAACTCAAAACAGAAAACGAGGAACTTAATGACAAATATATCCGCAATGTGGCAGAATTTGACAATTACCGAAGACGTACTGCAAAGGAACGTCTCGAGATGATTGCTACGGCGGGTAAAGATATTCTTGTGGGTTTTCTTCCCGTACTGGATGACTGTGAGAGAGCCATTAAGGTGCTTAAAGAGTCGGATGCCTCACAAGCGGCAATCGAAGGTACCGATCTGATCTACACCAAACTTATGACCTATCTCAAGTCAAAAGGGATGCTGAGGATTGAGGCTTTAGGCCAGACCTTCGATACCGATTTTCACGAGGCTGTGGCCCAGCTCCCGGCCCAGGATGCAGAGTCTAAAAATAAAGTTATTGACGTAGTCTTACAGGGTTATATCCTAAACGGTACAGTAGTAAGATATGCTAAAGTGGTAGTTGGAGTATAAGATTATGGCAGAAAAAAGAGATTATTACGAAGTACTCGGCGTAGCAGGAATGCCTCGGCGGAAGAGATCAAGAAGGCTTACCGTCAAAAAGCCATTGAATATCACCCGGATAAAAATCCCGGTAATGCAGAGGCCGAAGAGAAGTTTAAGGAGGCCGCGGAGGCATACGATGTACTCAGCAATGCTGATAAACGTGCCAGGTATGACCAATTTGGACATGCGGGCATGATGGCCAGGAGGATTCTCCGCGGGAGGATTCTCCATGGAGGATATTTTTAGTCAGTTTGGAGATATCTTCGGAGGGGCGGTTTGGAGGTGCTTTCGGAGGTTTTGGCGGTTTCTCAGGTTTTGGAGGTGCGACTTCCGCGCAGCGGGTTTCACGAGGCTCAGACATAAGAATTCGTGTCAAAGTCACTCTATCCGATGTAGTGAAGGGGGTTGATAAAAAAATCAAGATCAACAAAATGGTCCAATGTCCCGAATGTAAGGGCAAAGGAGCGCTCTCGGAGGCCGACATCAAGAGTTGCGAGCATTGCGATGGCAGGGGAGTTGTGACCAGGGTGGTCCAGACTATGCTGGGTCAGATGCAGACACAGTCTACCTGCTCTCATTGTAAGGGAGAGGGAAAGCGTGTGGTTAATCCCTGCCGTAAATGTAATGGTTCAGGTCTTGTTAAAAAGGCTGAAGAAATATCATTCTCGATTCCTCCGGGAGTTATGGATGGCATGCAGCTTACCATCAAGGGTAAAGGAAACGCATCTAAAGCTGGTGGGGTCAATGGAGACCTCCTTGTGGTTATTGAGGAAGAAGAACATCCTGAACTCAAACGTGATGATAATGATCTGCTCTACAATCTCTACATTTCGACGATTGACGCAATGCTCGGAACCGATGTAGAGGTACCTTCCATTGACGGCAAACTTAGGATAAAAATCGAACCAGGCACTCAGCCAGGTAAGATATTGCGTCTCAAGGGAAAAGGAGTTCCGGATATAAATCGCTATGGTACGGGTGATATGATTGTGTTCGTACAGGTATGGATTCCTAAGAAACTCGACAAAAAGGATAAAGAGATATTGGAGAAATTCAGAAATTCGGAAGCATTCAAACCCGATCCCGATCAATACGACCGACAATTCTTTGATAAAGTCAAAAACTTTTTCAATAGATAACATGCGTAGAATTCTCTCTCTTCTGTTGCTGTTCTGCTTGTTTGTGCTTAACGCACAGGAGATTCCTATTTCTCCGCTAAATCTGCCGATTTCTCTTGCAGGTTCTTATGGGGAGTTGAGGCGCGACCACTTTCACACCGGTTTGGACTGGCGTGTCGGAGGTGTAGTAGGAGATAGCATATATGCCATAAAATCGGGCTATATCTCTCGTCTCAGTGTTTCTGTTGGAGGGTATGGTAATGCAGTCTATATAACGCATCCGGATGGTACGCTCTCCGTTTACGGCCACATGCATGACTTTGTTC
>JAXGPW010000003.1:0-3013 GCA_040766795.1 Bacteroidales bacterium
GATCTGGTGCTTACAGCGTGGGAGTTCGAATCTCTTCGCCCGCACCATGCGGTAGTAGCTCAGTGGTAGAGTGCCACCTTGCCAAGGTGGATGTCGCGAGTTCGAATCTCGTCTACCGCTCCAGAATGCGGGTGTAGCTCAATGGTAGAGTTCCAGCCTTCCAAGCTGGCTGTGTGGGTTCGATTCCCATCACCCGCTCCATTTGTGGGCCATTAGCTCAGTTGGTAGAGCACCTGACTCTTAATCAGGGTGTCCCGGGTTCGAGTCCCTGATGGCCCACCAGTGAAAAACCCCGTAACCATAAGGTTACGGGGTTTGTTCTTTTCGGTAATCAATTTCGATTTTTGGTCCTGTGTGCCATCCGAGGGGACATCAGGCGGCCGGCGGGCCTGTTTTACGTTGACGCAGGCGCCATGACCGACGGAATGGTTATCGTCGCGCCCACCGTGCTTTCGCACGAAAGCAGGCCGTCCGTATAGCCATACACCGTTACAATGTCGTCTTCCAAAATTCTGTCTTCTTCCAGCGTGAAGTAAACGAACATCATTTTATCATAGTCTTCGTTCACGGCTATGCGCATCTGGACTTCGTCCGTGTAGTCTTCCAGCACCTGTACGACCTCGCCCGTGAAATAGACGCTTTGCATGCCATACTTGTCCGGGTTGCGGGCATAGGCATTGTAATCCAGCTTCTTGCATGACTTCTTGAAATCGCGCTCGGCCACGGCGGGGTCAACTGTCTTGACGGGCGTCGGTTCGGGCGTATGTTCCGGCCTGGGCGTCGGTTCCGCAAACGCCGCTTCGGTTGGCTGCGGAGGCACAACGTTCGCGGCCGGGGCCGCACATCCGGCCAAGGCTACTGCCAGCACCGCGCACAAAATCAATGCTGCCTTTTTCATGATCCATTCCTCCCTCTATCTTTTCCTTTACGGAAAATCAGTCACAGCATACCAAAAGATCGTTCCACCAAAAGTGAAAAACAGAAAAACGAAGATGATACCCTATTTTACCGATGCAGCTGCGACGATAATGGTACATAAAGAGGCGTGCCATGTAGGCCGCTCCTTCTTGCATCCTTGTTTAGGGAGCAGTGGAGGATTTAATAGATGTCGCAATAGTTCCTAATTAAGTTTACCATAAGAGGAATTTTACATTTTTTGGTGAATTAACACATTGAATATGGAGAGGAGCTAATGCTATGAATAATTTACAAGAAAAATTCAGTTTATTTGCAGATACAACTAAGAAGTTAAGCGAAGACAGGAATAGAAATGTATACTATCCGATATTTCTTGACTTAGTGAACCTTATTATCCACTCTGTAGATTCATCTGTTAGGTTTCAGACTTTAAAGTATTTGACCTTTAAGTATTTTCCTAATTCCATGACAGATATAGAATATTTGCTAAATTGTACAGTAAGAAACCAGCGAAAAGAATCCTGACAATGATATTACGAGTTATAAAATTAACGAAGGATATGTGACAATCAGTTTTGAATATAATCGTGAAACAAACATAATGGATAATGTTAGACTATTTGCCCTTACTAATCCTATGATAGTAAATAGGAGAGCTAACAGAAAAGCTTCAGAGGTTTTACATAGTAGATATCTTACGTATTTTTCCATATTATTTGCTGGTTATGATGCAAAAGTCATGACAGATAAGAATCTACAAAACGAAGTTAATAATTTTTTAAATCCAAAAGAAAAGAGTGTCCTGGGCATTTTTAATGATATGGATTACCGAGATATACATATTCATTATAGTTGCGAGCCAGGCAGTTATTTTTCAATTAACATCAATTTTGATTCGTTTCCAGATGAGCAAATGGATGAAGAAACCCATAAACTAATGCAAGAAACAAAAGATATGAAGCACAATTTTCTTAATAATTTCAACCCGCACACTTCGCAAGCTGATGAAGAACATGAATTAACACCAGAGGAAGTAAAGGCGCAAGCAACAAAAGATTTATGTGAATTATATAAAAACCAATATGAATTTGAAAAAGAAAGGCATAGGCAAGAAATAATCTCTGCATGCAGAATTTTCATCCTAAATGGTTATAATGATCAGTTATATGCAACTATAAAAAAAGCTGAATCCATAGATTTTCAAGAAGGAGATGTTGAAGCCTTTATTGGTAAAAAGCTGATCCCAGAATTGTACAAGTATTGCATGATGTTGTCTGATAAATCAAAACTCAATGCGATGGAAAACGAAATATTATCAAAATCCAACGAGCTACTTAAGGAATTTGTTAATAATAGCATTATTTTTAATAGAGAGTACTTGGGCAAAATGCTATTGGTCTATACAGGGCTATTAAAAATGCTGGACAAAACATGTATCGACAATGGCTATTCAGGAATTAAGCATATGTTTGAGGAAAAAGGATTTTCTGCGGATGATTTAAAGGGATTTTTTAATGGTCATATCATTGGGCTTGCAATGCTGTCGAGGTTTATTATGGGACAAGAAGTATGTCCGTTGTGTGGTTTTGATATTTTGCCATCTATTTCGGAAAACACTCAGAAAATATATATTTGCTCCAATCATGAATGTGATTATGCACAAGACGAAAGCGCGAAGATTACAACAGTTCCAAAACTGAATATTGAATCAAGAATCTTGCCCAATTAAATTTCCAAATCAATCTTACTACAAAAAGGGCGGCCCGATGGGCCGCCTCGCTCTATCCAACGCTTACCGTATAAAATTCGTAAACACCCGCTCTCCTCGTCTTTTGGTAGATAAGGTATCATAAATTGCGCAAATTTGGAAAAGCGTCATAAAGAAAGGGACATGGACGCAGCCGCTTGGTAGAATAAGTTGTCACACCATTCACCAAGAAAGGGGCTGCGACATGTCCGATAAAATTATACACTTGAACGAGGGAGCTATAAAGCAGGAGTTGAAAGAGCTTGTGCGCCACAGCGTGGAGGAAACCCTCAATAACTTGCTAGAGCAGGAAGCAGCAGAATTGACGAATGCAGGCCGGTATGAACG
>JAXGPW010000004.1:0-147507 GCA_040766795.1 Bacteroidales bacterium
CTCCGCCAACAAATATCCTGACGTGGATAATTCCTTCACATTTCTCGATTACGCATCTGCTGCATATACCGTTGACCGTACGGAAGGGGCAAATGCCATTAAACAGCCGCTTGCCAACCTGAAGGATGCGGGCCTTATATATGGCAATATCATTTACAACAAAGCTCCTATTGTAATGGAGATGCTTGCAAGGAAAATGGATCCTGAATCATTCAAGGCCGGTATTCGTGAATATCTCAAAGAGTATGCATACGGAAATGCCGATTGGGAGGGCCTTATAACCATTCTTGACAAATATACTGATGATAATCTATCTGCGTGGAGCCATAATTGGGTTAACAAACCTGGAATGCCTCACTATAAAGTGGATTCTCTTTCACAACTTGACCTGAACGGGCTCAATTACGGCTTTTATGAGCTCTCAGGGGAGCTTTTGACTGCTTTTATGAGGGATATCCCAACTCAGCCCTTATCTCCCCCGGAAAAGGCCTCTGCGTTAGTTATTCTCTATGAAAACTATTTAAACGAGAGGATTTCCGGATTTGATTACACTTTATTCTTGCTTGATTGCCTCGAATCATTATCAAAAGAGGATTCATCCCAAAACACACTCGTTTTTAGACGGGCTATCTCTCAACTGGGGACAATTCTCTGGAAAGAGAACGATCTTCAGAAAACTGAATGGGAAGGCCGTTTGACAAAACTTATCTCTCAATCACAATCCGAAAGCTGTCGTAGAGCCGCATTCAGCGCACTACTGAATGCTCCCCACTCTCAGTCCACTACTGAGATGTTTCTCGCTGCCTTTATGATACCGGACAGTTTCATAAGTTTTGAACTCACTAATGCTGACCTCACCAGTCTTTGCCAGCAACTTGCGGTCAGAAAAGAAGAGATAGCACCACAACTGATTGCAAAACAAAGGGAACGCCTCTCCCACCCCGATCTTATTGCTCAATTTGACTATATAGCACCGGCACTCGCTTCTTCACCCGAAGCCCGTTTGGTGTGTTTCCGGTCACTTTTAAAGGCAGAAAACCGCGAAGTTGAGCCATGGACACTAACTGTATTGCGTCTTCTCAATCATCCTCTCAGGCAGCAAGAGGCACTTTCATATATCAGACCCGCACTGGAGATAGTTGAGGAAATACAGCTTACGGGAGATATCTTCTTCCCTACCAACTGGTGTTCGGCGCTACTTGGAGGACATTATTCGGAAGAGGCAAAAAAGGAGGTAGAGCTATTTCTGGAGCAATATTCCAAAACACTCAATCCTCTTTTGGTGCAGAAAATCCAACAGGCTGCCTATTATATTTAGCAGTAATGCTTTGTTGTTGCATTTATGCTCATTATTAGTTATATTTATAAATAATCAAAACAGAATGTTATGACTCCGGATTTTAAGATTCAATCCATCGGTCTTATGTCAGGCACATCACTTGACGGACTCGATGTCTGCTGCTGTACTTTTACCCGTAAAAATGGAAAATGGGATTTTACGATCGACTGTGCCCGTGGTTACAGCTATCCTGACGATATGAAATATATCCTCGGGACAGGCGCACAACAGATGAGTGCGCTCGAATTTATAACATTTCACAGTGCTTATGGAAAATTTCTCGGAGAAAAGGTAAATCTCTTTATGGAGGAATTTGGGGTTAAACCCGATATTATCGCCTCACACGGACATACGATATTCCACGAACCGCATAAGAAGGTTATGTATCAGATCGGCGATGGGGCCGCGATTGCTGCAGAAACAGGCATTCCCACTGTATCGGATTTCCGCAGATTGGATATAATGATGGGCGGTCAGGGTGCCCCGCTGGTGCCTATAGGCGATAGAATGCTCTTTTCGGACTACGATTATTGTCTCAATATCGGCGGTTTTTCCAATATTTCCTTTGAAAAAGAGGGAGAACGGGTGGCATTTGACATCAGCCCGGTCAATTATGTCTTCAACCGCTACACTCGTCAAATCGGTCTCGAATATGACAAGGATGGTGAGATTGCACGCAGTGGAAAGATCAGCTCTCCCCTACTCGAAGAGCTGAATGCCCTCGAATTCTATCACACGGAGGGTCCCAAATCACTCGGACGCGAATGGTCGAGGAACTCATATTCCTATGATTGATAAATATGGCCTCAATTTAGCCGACAGGCTGCGTACATTTTGCGAACATGCTGCATTTCAGGTCTCTCGTGTCACATCACCGGGCAAGCGTTTACTCATTACCGGAGGCGGCGCATTCAATAAATTCCTTGTAGAGCGCATTTCAGCTCTTACAGGCTGCGAAATAGTAATTCCCGACCCAATCATCATCGAATACAAAGAAGCCCTTATTTTCGCCCTTCTCGGAGCATTATATATGGCAGACCAGCCAAGCTGCCTCTCCTCCGTCACCGGAGCCTCCCGTGACAACATCGGAGGAATGTTATTTAAGGTGTAAATGCAACATTTTGCCCGTTTTTTGCATCTTATATATAGTTACTTGGTTTATTAGCAACAATATAGCACTATGAAGGCGAGAATATTCATATCAGGTCTCATTTCCCTGTTTCTACTTTGTGGGGCGGGTTGTGTGAAAGAATCATGCTGTAGGGGCAATGTGCCTTATGGTGAGTGCAATTGTCCGGAATTAAAAAAATCCGACTTCAATGTTACAAAAAAAGAAGCAATGTTGTATATGGTTTCCTCAGAGCAAGAGGCGTGGTTACTGCAAACCCGAATGCAAAAGGGTAGCTATATAATAACTTACAATAGTGAGACAGATGTAGCTCAGATATTTAGTACTGTCGATAACTTCGTAAATGTTTTCAGAATTTGCAACTTTCCTGATTTTGCCAAAAGATGGGCAGCGCCTCTTATAGTACAAAAGGTCTATTTCGAAGGAGTTACGTATGATTATTGTGAACCGCTCTATGGCATACCTGAAATCGGCTATTCTAATTATATACTAACTACTCTTATTAAGAAATAGCCATGAGAACCAAGTCAATTATATAGATAATTTCTGATCTCTTATAATTATGCCCGCAAAGCTTGGGCACTTTAACATTGTTAAAAAAATAGAGCCTGGTAATTGTACCGGGCTCTATTCTTTAAATAATATACCTTAGAATCCGCTAAGGATTATTTTGCCATCTCTTTTTTGAGTCGTTCTGTGAGTAGTGGTATTACGGCATTCAGGTCGCTTACGATACCCAGATCCGCAACTGCAAAAATAGGTGCGAATTTGTCTTTGTTGACAGCAATAATGCATTCCGACTCCTCCATACCTGCAAGGTGCTGTATAGCCCCTGAGATACCGAGAGCAAAATAGACATCGGGACGTACGGTCTTACCTGTCTGTCCTACCTGACGGTCGTGAGGCATATTGCCTGCGTCAACCATTGCACGTGAAGATGAAACCTCTCCACCAACTACTTTAGCCAGTTCGCGAAGTTTGTCAAATCCGGCAACACAGCCCACTCCCCTACCACCTGAAACGAGGATTTTGGCTTCAGAGATATCTACGCTGCCTTTCTCCTCTTTTACGGTTTTAACAAGTTTCACGCTGAATTTTGATGAGTCGAACTTGGGAGAAAAATTTATAATTTCACCCTTGCGCGAAGCATCGGGAGTGCATTTCTGCATAACACCGGGACGTACGGTTGACATCTGGGGCCTGTGATCGGGACACATGATAGTGGCCATCAGGTTACCTCCGAATGCCGGACGTGTCATCTGAAATTCCTTCGTATCTTCCGATATCTCAAGTTTAGTACAGTCAGCAGTAAGACCTGTGCCAAGACGTGCCGCAACACGGGGAGCCAGGTCACGACCGATGGTTGTAGCGCCAAACAACATTATTGAAGGCTTATACTCCACAGAGACCTGATACATCGCCTGTGTATATTGTTCAGTAACATAATCCTTTAGATTGTCATGATCAACAGCAATCACCGTGTCGGCTCCATACTCTACAAGTTTCTTTGCGGAAGCTGCAATACCCTTGCCGAGAAGCAATGCAAAGACTTTTTCGCCAAGATCAGCCGCAAGGTCACGGAGCTGCCGATCCCATTCAAGAGCAACAGGTTGTACTACACCGTCTCTTTGCTCTGCAAAGACAAAACATGTTTATATTGTGATTTATCCATTTTCAGTCAAATTTAACGGGTTAGATGATATGTTTCTCCTTAGTTTGCTTACAATCAGCTCTACTGCCTTTTCTGCATCAGCTTCATGTATTACGCCCGGCTGCTTCAGCTCCTTTGCAAATGACTTGACAACCTTGGTCGGAGAACCTTTCAAGCCGAGTTTGGACTCATCAAGATCAACCTTGTCTGCACCCCAGACTTCAACTTCCTTATTGTAGGCGTCAACAATGCCGCCGACACTCATGTAGCGTGACTTAAAAGCGGGAGCGAGAACTGTGAGGAGACCTTTGCCTTCAAATTGTAATAATTGATGCCCCTCTTCAGTCTGTTTCTTTACGGTAAAAGTTTTGCCGTCATATTCCAGACCTGCCACATAAGAAATCTGCGGAATATTGAGGTGCTCCGCCATTTCAGGGCCTACCTGAGCGGTGTCACCATCGATAGCCTGACGACCTGTGATTATTAGATCCCATTCGAGAGTTCTTGCAGCACCGGCAAGGGCGTTGGAAGTGGCAAGCGTATCGGCACCTGCAAACTTGCGGTCTGTGAGGAGAATGGCTCTGTCTGCACCCATCGCAAAAGCTTCACGAAGAATGAGATCGGCCTGAGGAGGACCCATCGTGATAACCGTCACCTCGGCACCAAACTTATCTTTGAAACGGAGGGCCAATTCGAGTCCGCCTTTGTCGTCCGGATTCATGATGGAAGGAACGCCTTCACGGACAAGGGTTTTTGTTACCGGATCAATCCTGATTTCCGTGGTATCCGGAACTTGTTTTATACATACCAATATCTTCATATCTATTCCTCCTATCATAATTTACCAAACAAATTGCCTGCGATTACCATACGCTGAACCTCGGATGTACCTTCATAGATCTCGGTGATCTTAGCGTCACGCATCATTCTCTCAACGGGATATTCACGGGTATAACCATAACCTCCGTGGAATTGAACTGCCTTTGTAGTAACCTCCATGGCAACTTCAGAAGCATAGAGTTTCGCCATAGCGGAATCGGCAGAGTAGCTGATCCTGTCATTCTTGATGGCCTCATCCTTCTTGAATGCGGCGCTGCGAATCAGCAGACGTGCAGCTTCGATCTTTGTCTGCAAATCAGCCATCTGGAATTGTGTGTTCTGGAATTTTGCGATAGCGCGACCGAACTGCTTTCTCTCTTTTGTATATTTGACAGTCTCGTCCAAAGCACCCTGTGCGATACCAAGTGCTTGTGCGGCAATACCGATACGTCCTCCGTCAAGGGTTTTCATCGCAATCCTGAAGCCTCTGCCCACCTGTCCCAAGAGATTTCCCTTGGGAATACGGCAATTATCAAAGATCAGTTCAGCGGTGGCACTGCCTCTGATACCCATTTTAAGCTCTTTCTTGCCCACACAGAATCCGGGAGTAGAGGCCTCTACGAGGAATGCCGAAATGCCTCTGTTGCCCTGAGATTTGTCAGTCATAGCTATAATCAAATAGAGCTCCGCATACCCTGCATTGGTAATAAATATTTTGTTGCCATTTAGCACCCATTCCTCCCCATCAAGAACAGCTGTAGTCTGCTGCGCTGAAGAATCGGTACCAGCATTGGGCTCTGTAAGTCCAAACGCACCTATCCACTCACCTGAAGCGAGTTTGGGCAGATACTTTTTCTTCTGCTCCTCCGTGCCGAATTCTAAAATCGGAACCATACAGAGAGAAGTGTGCGCGGAAACCACAACGCCTGTAGTTGCGCAGCAACGTGACAACTCTTCCACAGCAATGGAATACATGATGTTGTCACCACCCGCACCGCCATATTCTTTGGGTACCGGAATGCCGAAAATGCCGAGTTTGGCCATCTTCTTTACAGTCTCTTCAGGGAAACGCTCTTGCTCGTCGATCTCCGCTGCGAGAGGTTTGACCTCTTTCTCAGCGAACTCGTGAATCATCTGTCTGAAGAGTTCTTGAGTCTTTGTCAGATTAAAATTCATTTTGTGTGTTTATGTTATTTACTTAGTACAGTTACGTAATATTATAGCTGTTCCCATACCGCCACCGATACAGAGTGATGCAAGACCGAGCTTCTTGCCGCTTGCGATCAATTCGTGAATGAGGGTTACGATAATACGGTTGCCGGATGCCCTATGGGATGGCCGAGAGCCATGGCACCACTGTTGAGGCTGGTGCGCTCATTGATCCACTCTCTTGTAACACCGTGCTCCTTGATAAGTTCACGGATAACACCGAGAGACTGAGCTGCAAATGCCTCGTTAAGTTCTATAAGTCTCCATATCCTGAAGTTTCTTACCTGCTTTCTTGAGGACGTTTCTGATTGCGGGAACGGGACCGAGACCCATTACTGAGGGATCTACTCCACCCTGACCTGTTGCAACGATTTCAACCATAGGAGTAAGACCGAGTTCTTTTACCTTATCTTCTGCGAGCATAACGAATGAGGGCACCGTCATTTATGCCCGAAGCATTTCCGGCGGTTACCGTACCATCCTTCTTGAATGCACTCAGTTTTGCCATCCTTTCGGGAGTTGAAGTTCTGTTGGGATACTCGTCATCCTTGAAAATAATGGTCTCTTTTCTGGTCACGATTTCTACGGGAGTAATTTCCTTAGCAAATACGCCGGAATCCACAGCCTTGATGGCTTTCTGCTGTGAAGCGAAAAGAATTCATCCTGCTCTTCATGCGAGTGCGATTCCATATTTTTCCGCAACATTTTCGGCAGTAATACCCTTGTGGTATTTATTGAAAGCATCTGTAAGACCATCACAAAACCATATGGTCAACAGCCTGAAGGTTGCCCATCTTAGCTCCTGACCGGAGATTACCGCCGAGAATAAACCGGCATTTGACATAGACCGGCACTCCGGCGATAACTATGTCGGCATCACCGCATACAAGAATGTCATTGTACCCATTCATAATCGCCTTCATACCGCTACCGCACACCATATTGATACCGTATGCGGGCACCTGCGTGATGCGTTCTTGATTGATGCCGGACGTATAACGCCCTGCAACTGACCTCCTGAAAGCATCATCGTTACCACCTATTACTCTCATCCTAATTTTGTGGTTGGATAGCAGTCTCTTCTATAAGACTTTTAATGACAACTGCGCCCAGATCTCCGGGAGTGAACTCTACAGAACCAAAAATCTACTACAATTGCAGTCCTCTTGCCGCTACAATATATACTTTTTTCATTATATAGATATTAAATTTAACATGAATTTCAAATCCTCAGCAATTATGAGCTTTGCTTCTGGTGAGCTTCCTGCACTCGTTCGACCGTCAAAATCGAAAGGAATTGATCCAGTAAGTACCAGCCCTTGGGACTTCATCACACCCATTT
This sequence comes from Bacteroidales bacterium, assembly GCA_040766795.1. GTDB lineage: Bacteria > Bacteroidota > Bacteroidia > Bacteroidales > UBA932 > Cacconaster. The sequence continues at coordinate 7,490 of JAXGPW010000004.1, forward strand.
CCAGTAATGATCATATTGACCTTGGCTCGCCGCAGCCAGAGGGAGCGTACACTCTTTCATAATTTTATATGCTCCCTTTGTATGCTCCATCACAATCACGTGATTTGCACCAACAATCATAGTCCATAGCTCCGCCCATCCCCGGAGTCTTTTGTTATGAATCATCCATGGCAGATTATCCTTTCGTCTACTATTACAGCACCGAAAAGTTGCATCACGTGACTTCCCCTGATGATGGGAGAATAATCTGCTGAAGAAGCGGCTGGGATTGTAGGTGATATAGCCACCACCGGCGTTAATATAATCCCTTGTCCTCTTTACCCTCTTCGGCATAAGGTGTCCCATACCTACAAGTCCATTCTCATGACTGAAGAGTCAGCATTGACACTTCCTAAGATATGAGGGAATGGTGGTGGGAAAATACCGAATTACCCAAGATTTACCACATCACCATCTTGAAATTCGAGAGCTGCCCTTCTGGCAATAACTTCTCTCATTTGATTTCTGTCCATCATATAGTTTTTTATAATTAATAATCGGTTATTTTACTGACATTCTTCTTGACAAACTCGTGTACGATAAAAGATGCCACATCATCGGCATAACTGTTCATGCCGAAACTGCATCATACCAGCTCTTTTGGCAAGTTCATGGGAGATACGGGGATCGCCGTGCACAAGAATCATCTTATCCGCAGACTCCTCCGCCTCCATCAATTCCACCAGTTCGTGTCATATTCTTTGATATGAACATCTTCTGCGTAACCGTCTGTGACACGAGTAGCGCATCTGCCTTTAGTTCAATGGCTTTTGCAAGAAATTCATTGGGTACCTGACTGCCGTGAGATTATAGCCTCAATCAGTATCATAACGTTGCCGAAGTGTCCGCATAACCCTTCATATTCATAATTGCATCGATGCCCACAGTGTGAGCGTCAGTGCCCGTAGATGCCCCCACTACCACCAGTTTGCGACCGATATTCTCACGAATGAAGTCATCGGATCTGATTCATATCCACTACAGCTTAATGACTCCTTCGCAATACAAACAGAGGTAAAAATCTACCGTGTGAACCTACCGCCGTAGCAGTTGAAAAATGTATATCCGGAGTTAGTTCGCGATAATATACTCACCAGAGGGTTGTGCAAAACCCATATTTTTTAGAGCCGTTTGCAGCCTCAATAGGCCTCTTTCCACTGGCAGGAACTGGAGGCGTAAACGAGTTGTACCTTGCCATCGTCATCGTGTCGCCGTAGGGCTTTACCTTTTTGGCCAGAGTGTTTTGTCAAATTCCTTGTCAGACATTGAATATAATCCGCAACTCATATTATTTACTCCTTTTCATTAATCTTACAAATGGATCTCATAGTTTTCGCCCTTCTGAACTACTCCGTCAAGGCTTTTACCGCTGTTTTTAGGGCGTTTCCACATCCCTGAAAATACTCCTTTTCAAGAGCATCCGAAAGCACCTTCGGCAGCAATTTTCCAAGCAAGTTCTACTGCATCATCCAGTACTTAGCTGCCCTGTTTCGGATTATACCACCCTCTTTGAACTCCACTTCGTCACCAATATTCTTCATGTTTCCAAACATATATTTGGCATTTATTGCAAGGTAACGATCACTCATGAAGGGAGTATGAACTGCTCTCGTAGGCATGCCAAGTGAAGTTAAACGCCTTGCTTGGTCCAGATACCGATCATATTGAAAAGCGCATCCTTGATATGTTCCTTTAAAGATATTTCCAGTACATGAACTTGTGAGGCATATATTTCAGGGGGGTGCCTTGGGGAAAATTCACGAGTCATTTGCGCTTGTGTGTCGTAGAGAAATCCGTGCTCAAGTTCGGGATCCATCTCAAATGCATGTCCGAGACCCATCTGCTCTTCGGGAAGACCTGCCAGCAGTGCAAGCCGTTCATTTATCAAATCGGATACGAGTACGGTATGGTGGCTCACTGCGTCTGAAGGGTAAGGTTGTCCTCACCTGTATTTATGGCGATGACGCCTGCAAATCCATTTATGACACGAAAAATACTGGTCCATGTCCGTCTCGCATATTGATATCCCTGAAAAGAATACCATATAGGGCATCATTTAGCATCACATCAAGACCTTCAAAGGCTCCCATAATGGCAATTTCAGGCATACAGAGTCCCGAGCAGTAGTTGCAGAGTCGGATATAGCGTCCCAACTCCTCTCCCACCTTATCGAGAGCCTCACGCATGATGCGGAAGTTTTCCTGTGTAGCGTATGTGCCGCCAAAACCTTCAGTAGTGGCCCCATAAGGGACATAGTCGAGAAGCGACTGACCGGTAGTACGGATCACAGCTATAATGTCTGCTCCCTGACGAGCAGCAGCCTCAGCCTGAACTACATCTTCATAGATATTACCGGTGGCTACAATCACATAGATATAGGGTTTGGGACCCTCTCCAATGGTATTTAGATAATGATTTCTACGCTCTCGTCTGGCACGGATGCGATCTATCGAACCATTGATTATCGGCTGAAGGATTTCATCAATCTTCTTTTTATCAACTACTTCTATTCTTACAAGGTCAATGGTTCCAGACGAAACACCTTCTGCAATCTGTTGAGGTGAAAGTCCTGTCTGAACCATTGCATTGCCAATATAGAAAAGCACGCCTTGATTCAAAACACCTTTGCCCTTTAATTCGTCCACAACGACATTTGGGAGCGGTACTTGATTTTCATCGACACCGTCAATCCCCAAAAGTCGGCATAGAGTCCTTTCCACGGCTACCGTGGTGTAAGACTCTACGAAAGTCTGCACGTCATCAGCTATATTTTTCGCCAGAGAGCGTGCGTAGTCGACTTTCTTGAAATCCAATCCTAATTTGCTTTGCATCGTAAAATAGTGTGTAGTGTGTAGTTTGTAGTTTGTAGTTTGTAGTTTGTAGTTTATCGTTATTGTGTGTCTAGTATTTTTGTTGCTACATCGAGCCATCGGGGACTTACTCCAAGCTTGCGAGCTATGTTAAGCGCCTCGTGGGGTACTTCGTTGTCGGGAGACTCAGTTAAAGAGTAATCCATTTTGAGCCGTTCATAGCCCTTCTCATCCTCTACCAGCCCTTTAACTCTCCAGCACCTTGCACTACTATCTACATTGTAGTGAGTAGTTAGTACCAGGGAGAGATTAGGGTAATTGCTGAGTATTCGGAGTAGAGAAGAGACCAGTGCACTACCCTCGGTAGGGTTGGTGGTACGAGGCAGGTTTCGTCAACACGAGCAAGCGTTTTGGCACCGCTCTCCACCATTGCAATCATCAAATCCTATACGCAATATCTCCTTGCAAAGAAGGAGTCCTTCTGCTGGTCTGATCGTCTCAAAACAGAAAACTATATTTTCTACAGGCACCATCTCAGCCCTCTCCGCAGGAACGGCAAAACCGAACTGAAATAGATACTGGCAGAGGCATAGACTCTTCAAAGCTACGGTCTTACCACCCATGTTGGCTCCTATTATGATACCAGGCTCCCCGGGATTATATCGGAAAGAGACTTTCTGGAAGATTTTTCCCTTCTGTGCAAGGATGGATTTAACCTCCGGATGAAACAGACCCTCAAAGAGGAACCGGTCCCTACCGTTGGTATTGTAAATGACTCCTTTTTGCGCTGTATTGCTTTGGAAATGAGGATATCCAACTCGGCAAGGGCATGTAATAAGTTTGTTAGCTCGGTTGCATAAGGTCTGAGTAGGTTACAAAGAACCCTTTTTTATCCTCTCCTCCTCATTGGCTAAAGGCTATCTTTAAGCTCCTCATTATCCGGATCACTATCCAGCTCCCTTCTAAGCTTGCGTAACTCCATCGAATAGGAGTCATATACATAGAAAGTGCCTATTTTAAGGCCATCCGGATCAAAAAATAGGATCACCGCATTGTCAAGGTCGAAAACTCTCCACTCATTGGAGAGCTCCGCCTTGGAGAATAGTGCTGCACCTGATCTCCCAACAAGGCAAGATGCTTTATTTCAAAAAATTCTATATCATCCAGCGTGGAACCCTCCTCAAGGGAGATGAGAGTATTGGAGATGTTGCGCAATCCCTGAAGCCTGAATTGAATATTCTGTATCAGGGAAGGTTCTCTTTCAAGCAGAGTGGTAAATTTATCAAGATAGTGCTCCTTTCCACTATCTCTTCGGCAGTTGTCATCATCCTGCTGTCGAGAAGATATTTGCGGGCATAGCCGGATTGCAGTTCAAGCAAATCAAAGCAATATCGAATGCCGCAGTCTATTATCTCTTTAAATGTCATATTATTCTCTATTCTTCACAATATCATATACGGATAGACCGATAGCTGCCAGAGAGTGTGCTACACAGAAGGTCGGAATCGAAGTACGATGCCATTGGGAGCGACCAGTTAGCACAAAACGGCTATCAATTTGCTCTTCATCGCACCATTATCCTGCCTCCCCTCCTGATAAAAGATCTGTAGAGGTCAAGGGAAACGAAAATTCGGGTAAAGTCATTGACCACCAGCTCTTTCTCGCCTTTTGGCAGTTCATTCTTCACCACTTGTAACAATCTGTTCGTCAGTGCGCCCTCTACCCTATCACAGTGTGTTTTTGATTACATCCGTACCAAGGTCTGAAAATGAGGAAATATCCGTTTCCGTTTCCTTGCCTGTAAAAAAGAGGCAAGTTAATCAGGTCAATGACAAACGCCACGTCTTTGAAACCAGATCATGATATTGGCTGAAAAAGCGGCTCCGGAAGTCGATAGTACCATCGCCTCGCTAATAGCCGGGGATGCAGTGCTGAGCCTTGATAGGGCTCCGTCTACCAGTATCGAGTCTATACCGAAATCATTCAATGAACTCATCCATCTTTTAAGCGCACTTCCGGAAGATGGGCGGAAAGAAGGACTTTACCCTCCTGTAGTGCTTTTTGCAGTTACCACACGCCCCAAAGCTGTGGTCATATCACTCCCCGCATCAAACAACTCTGAAATCATCTTCCTCTCACGATAATGTTTTTCGCTGGTTCCGAAAAACATCCCTTCCCTCATAATTTATCTCAGGTTTGGCGGTGGAAGTCACTGATCAGGTGACTCCCCGTCAAGTCCGATTGATGTGACCGCCACCGAAAAATAATCGGTTGGCAGCCTATTTATAATATAATTGAGACACTCAGTCTTTCCTGTATTCTTCTCAAGACCGACAATAGATACGCTGCGGTATTTGAGTATCTCATCTACAAAGGGCATAATCCTAGTGCTTACTACGCTCCTTACGCTGTAGAAATGCCGGTTCAATGGCCATTTGCTGGCCTTCCAATAGAGCAACAACCCCATCGAATGGTTTCTCAGACTCTTTGCGGCACTCCTCACAATTACACTCAAAATGATATTCGTCAGGCTCAGTATAAGTAGTAATCACACCTTCGAAGTTGCGCAGTACCACTTTACCGGGGGCTTGAGAAATCACATATTGAGGCATTACGGGAGTCTTACCACCGCCACCCGGAGCATCTACTACGAAGGTAGGCACGGCATAACCTGAGGTATGCCCTCGAAGACCTTCCATAATCTCGATACCCTTTGAAACAGGGGTACGGAAATGTTCAAGACCCATTGAAAGGTCACACTGGTAGATATAATAAGGGCGAACGCGAATCTTAACAAGCTCATGAACCAGCTTCTTCATCACATGAACACAGTCATTAATACCGCGCAGCAGAACTGACTGGTTGCCAAGAGGAACACCTGCATCGGCAAGTTTTGCACAAGCCTTTGCGGACTCTTCAGTCACCTCATTTGGATGGTTGAAGTGTGTATTAAGCCATATGGGATGATACTTTTTAAGCATATTGACCAGATCATCAGTAATACGCTGAGGGCAAACTACCGGTACTCTTGAGCCGATGCGGATAATCTCTACATGCGGTATTGCACGGAGCCTCTTTATTATATTTTCGAGTTTGGCATCGCTAACCATAAGAGCATCACCTCCGGAAAGGAGTACGTCCCTCACCTGTGGAGTACGGGCGATATAATCTATAGCCTTATCAATCCTCTCAGATGGACTCTCAGCATCTTTCTGACCAGCAAAACGTCTTCTGGTACAGTGACGACAATACATTGAGCACATGTCGGTGATCAGAAGCAGTACTCTATCCGGATATCTGTGAGTAAGACCGGGAGTTGGGGAATCCTCATCCTCATGTAGAGGGTCGAGAAGATCCGCTGCTGACTGATGTGTCTCCGCACCGGTAGGGATTGCCTGTTTGCGAACAGGATCGTTGGAGTCTTCAGGATTAATAAGGGAAAGGTAATAAGGGGTAATTGCCATCCTGAGGGTAGAGAGTGTCTTTTTGACACCCTCTTCCTCCTCGGGAGTAAGTTTAACGTATTGTTTGAGTTGGTCAAGAGTCTCAATCCTGTTTTTTACCTGCCATTTCCAGTCATCCCACTGGGCATCGGTAACCTCAGGAAAAAGTTCTTTTCTTCTTGATAAATTCATATCCTCAATTTATGCGTAAAGTTCGGTAAATATATTCCTCAGTTTTTCGCTCTCTCTGAGTAATTGGAGAGTGATTTCAGCATGACCCTTGGTGTAACCGTTACCTATGATCATGGTAACATCGCTACCCACACCTTCAGCACCGAGAGCCGCTTTTGTAAAGCTCGTTGCCATAGAGAAGAAATAGATGATACCATCATTCTTAGTACAAAGAATAGAGGTCATCTCAGTATCGGGAACGTTTACATTATTTATGGTCACATCAACCATCTTTCCGCCGGTAAGCTCGGAAATCTTCTCATACATTGCGATAGGATCGTTTGCGTTACCTGCAAAAACAACATCACAGAAACCGAGGTCTTCCATGCGTTTTGTTGACCTTTGGCTATGAGTCATGCCGATAACCTTACCAGTTACGCCTACACGTTTCTTTGCCTCGTAGCAGCAAAGCATACCTGATTTTCCACCTGCTCCAATAATGAGAACAGTATCACCGGGTCTGCAAAGTTTTGCAGTTTGTGCGGGAGCACCTGCAACGTCAAGAGCCGAAAGAGCCAGTTTTTCAGGCATATCCGTAGGTATCTTTGCGTAGATTCCGCTCTCGAAAAGAATTGCTTTACCCTTGATATCCACCTGGTCTACATCTTCACGAATTTCAAGAATCTCGTCAATCCGAAGGGGGGTCAAAGATAGAGATACCAGAGTGGCAATCTTATCACTACCTTGAGGTCGGTCTTGCCAATAAATTGCATCACCGATTTTTTCAACTCTGCCGAGCAGCATGCCTCCGGAACCTGTACGACGATTGCGATGTTTGCCTGTAGTTCGACATTGAGAAATATCTCCTTCTTCATCTCTTCCTTGTCGTGATTACAGAAATTGGCAATATCAGTAAATGAAGCCGAGTCTATATTGAGAGTCTGAACGTCAATGAGGATCTCGTTGTCATAGATCTCGTCCATGTTATTGTCAATCTTATTTGCCGGCTGAGGTAGAACGCCCTTAGGCTCAATTACGCGGTGCGTTCCATATTTGTTACCTTTTTTCATCGTTGTTATATTATGATTAAATTGAATTATTGTTTATAAATGATTACTGTCTTGGAGCCAACCCAAGGATTTGGCGTGCTTCGGCGGGGGTTGCAACCTCGCGACCCAGTTCTTTGGCAAGTCTTACAACCTTTGCAACAAGTTCACCGTTGGACTTTGCAAGAACTCCCCTACTGAGATAAAGACTATCTTCAAATCCAACCCTCTCATTGCCACCCATGGAGATTGCGGGAGCAGCAAGGTAAAATTGTGGCGACCAATACCTGTAGCACACCGATTGCTGCCTGCAAGAATGGCATTCACGAGCCAACAGAGATTAGGAATGGTTGCAGACGTACAACCGGGTACGCCGAGGACAAAGTTGGAGGTCATAGGATGACCGGGGACCTCGCCTTTGCGAGCCATAGTGAGAAGTATTGTATCCGATTGTCCCATTTCAAAGCACTCGTACTCAGGCTTAATGTTGTTTCCAGCATCCTTTTGCCAAAATCACGCATCATGGGTATTGTGTTCTCAAATACTTCGTCACCAAAATTACAGGTTCCGCAATCGAGGGTTGCCATTTCAGGGAAAAGTTCAGTCGGCTGAAGTCTCTCTTCAGCTGTCATACCTACTGCGCCTCCGGTGGAAGGAATAAGAATAACATCAGGAGACGGGCTTTATAGATGGCATCAGCGCCTGCTGAGCGGCGCGCGCTTCGATGAGCATGCCATCATCCTCACGGACATGAATGCGACCGGCTGCTCCATGACATCAACGCAGACTTAGCCTCACGTACAATTTCATCAACAGTATAGGGAACCGCAGGATTATGCTCCTTAGTAACCTCGGCGCCGCAGATAGCGGCAGTAATGATAAGTTTATCCATAATTATTTTCTCTGACAAGATTTAGGGGTTACACATGTACCGCTTGCACGGCAAACAACGATGGGCTCTTCGAGAAAGTCTGCAGCTGAGTCGCTGATATCGTGACGGGGAACAATTACCTTGCGGGCCTCCAAATACCATTTTCCTGGAAGAATTACCTTCGGAAACAATCTCTCCTACAGCTTCAATAAACTCACCGGCATAGACGGGAGCGAAATTCTACATATCATAGGCCTTGAAGAAGACCCTCATCACCGTACGCGTTTAACCAAAAAGTTCGGTAGCGACATCACCGAAAAGCTGAAGCATTTTTGCGCCATCAACCAAATTACCGCCGTAATGAGCATCTTGTGAGCTCATACGTACTCTGATCATTGCTTTGTTTGTCATAAATAGTTTCTTTAAAATCTGTTATTGTCTGATTATTGTTTTACATAGATGTAGTCTACAAAAATAAAGGGGTGTGGATAACCTCAGGGGCCAGTTCGCCTACAGGAACTATTTTTTCCGCTTCCACAATTACAACATCGGCAGCCTGTGCCATTGTGGGATTGAAATTGCGCGTAGTTCCCCTATAAAATACATTACCCGATTCATCTACCACCGAACCGCCAATTAACGCAAAATCAGCTCCAAGAGGCTTCTCCAACAGGTAGTCCTTTCCATCAATGGTAATTCTCTTCTTACCTTTTTCAACTACGGTATCCAGGCCGGTGGGTGTCAACACTCCGCCAAGACCTGCACCCTTGGCACGAATACGCTCCGCAAGAGTACCCTGCGGTACCAGTTCGACCTCCGTTTCACCCGCGTTCATCTGATCAATGGATGCAGCATTACCTCCGATATCGGAGGATATAATCTTCTTAACCTGGCGGTTCTCAATCAATTTGCCCCAGCCCTTTCCATCAAATACCGTGTCGTTGGCAATCACTGTAAGATCCTTGACTCCGCTCTCCACAAGAGCATCAACCAACTGCGCAGGAGCTCCAGTACCGAGGAAGCCTCCAACCATAATTGTAGCGCCGTCTTTTACCATTGCAACGGCATCCTTAAGAGAAATAGTTTTTTTCATATCATAGATAATTTAATTGTTCAGCTAAAAGCAATTTTGCGGATTTGTTAAACTATGTTTAACGCAATCCGCAAAATTAATCAAATTCATCACGATTTCCAAGATTATTTTAATCTTTATTCAGCACAGAGCCTCCGCTGAGCTTTTTCGTTTGTACATAAGCTTCGCCCCTGTAAGTGAAAGTACTTCCTCCCCTCAGATCTGCATTAATTGTATTATTTACCGTCAACTCGGCTCTGCTCGCACCGGACATATAGATGATGAGATCTTCTATCGAAAAATTGAAATCCATAATTGAAGCCCCTGAATAGCAGTTTATAACCGCTTTGTCAGCCTTGCCCTTCAAGACTGCCCCACCTCCGGTAGCATTGATAGTCAGATTATTTAAATCCATGGAATTGCATCTTACATTGCTATTGCCGGTCAATTTAATTTCAAGGTCACCGGAAACATCCCCATAGATACCGACAGGGGTATTGTCACCGACTTCAAGGTAACTCAGAGTCTCAGTATATATCCTCACCTCCATATCTACACTTGCCCCTGGAATAGCACCACTTTTCACACCAAAATGCAAAACTCCATTCAGTATCTTGCCATAGAGATAATTCCGTATATTTTCATCACAGATTATCTCTATGCCGGGCTCCCCTGGCTGCACGTAAATCCTGGTAAAAACATCATCTCCGACTTTGACCCCTGTAAAGGGTTCCAAAGGATAGAAATATGTCCCATCGGTCCTGCCCGTATTGATTCTCGAACAGGAAGAGAGGAAAAGCGATAGCGCTAATAGGAGTCCCAGATAAAAAGGTCTCATCTATTTCTTCTACTACCTTGAATTTCGGATCATTATATCATTTGCATAAACGAATACCTCCACACGGCGATTGAGCCTGCGACCTTCAGCGGTAGAGTTATCTGCTATGGGTTCTCTAAAAGATTTGCCCTCAAACACAATCCTACTTGCCTCTATACCTAGGCTTTTAAGATAATCCGCAACAGCTTTGGCACGTTGTAGAGATACTCTTTCGTTTGCAGCTGCCGTACCGGTGTTGTCAGTGTGACCGTAGACAACTATGTTGGTTTCAGGGAGATCTCTCATCTCTCTCTCAAACTCTGAGAGAGATTCCTTTGCCGCCTGATTCAGAGTATATTGACCGGTCGCAAAGAGAATACCGCTATCGAAAGTCAATTTAATGGCCTCATATCCCTTGGAATCTTTTACGGTTTCCACCTTTACTCCATTGATCCCGGCCATGTCTGCTGCCTTATTCTCCATTATATCGCCAATAGAAGGTCCGGCTGAACGAACCGTACCGGCGGATGCACTCATAGTATCCTTGCTTCCGGATGTTTTCTTGGTGTCCTTGCTTCCGGTACTCTTTTTGGTATCCCTGCCTTTAGCAGATTTCTTGGTATCCTTGCCTCCTGGCGATCCTATCTCAGCTCCCACCCCACTACCGTCGCCCATTATTGCACTCTTGGACATCTTGGACGTATTGCCACATCCCGTTAAGAAAAGAGATGCGCAAAGTAAAAAAGTAAGAATCTTTTTCATGTTGTTAAAGCATTATAGTTAATAAAATATTATTTCAATATTGTTCTCTCCTAAAAACAGGATTGGCATAAATGCGCAGGAGATTATCCATCACGGCCTGACCGTCGGCAGATTCCGGTATCCCTGATATTTCCCTCTCAAGGTAGGTATTAAAAGCACTTTTCTCATCTAACGTATAATTGCCCGCAAACCTTTCCTCATCGTTGAGAATGTCTGCTGCAATATAATTAGATGGATAAAGCTTATATCCTTCAAGTATTTTTCTGTCAATAATTGATGCAAGATACTGAAATTTTTCATTTTTTGAAAATGAATTTGTTTCCCGCAGTTCTTCAATGGTAATCGGTTCACAGAACGAGATGTGAACGGCGCCTTTAGGCTGTTTTATACCCTTGAGTATGCTCTCAGTATCTTCATTCGGGGCCTTTTTATAGGTGCCGGTACTGTTTCTGATCCAGGTCTCCATTGCCTTTTCCAAGCCGCAAGGCTCTATTTCGTACGATATGGAAACCGGCATTACATTAAGCTCGGCAAAGTTTGAGATAAAGTCCCCTGTACCACTCATATCCAACATTTTAAGCAACCCTTGCTCGGTAGTATCCACACCATCTTTCGCCCGACCGTTACGATGTGCCAGCCAGATATTGGAATTACTGCTTCTTATATATTGAGAGAAGATCTGCGAACTGTTGTAAACTTCGCGTGGGTTTTCGCTCCTGACCACTTTAATCATACGATTGGAACGAATTATATCTTCAATATAGCTATCTGCTATAAGATTGTCCCCTACCGCAATTTCCGTCAAGGGCAGATGATGATCCTCCAGAATAAATTGTATGAATGCAGAATCCAGTACTATGTCACGATGATTGGATAAAAGCAAGAAGTTACGCTTCTTATCCGTTTCGAAATACTCCAGTCCTGAGAATGTAACCCCGTCTGTAGTACCCTTCATTACAGCGCCTATGACGTGATACATAACCTTTAATTGAAAATCATAGGTACCGGTAACACTCCTTAGAAGCTCTCCAAGGTATCCCCTATCCTTATCGGGATAGAAATATTTGGAAATGCTGCCGGTCAAAGGATGAGCTGCCACCCTAGCAAGTGCTTCAACTGTTTCACGATCATTATATGGCCTTATATTGTCGAACACTATTTATCAGATGTTTTTTTCTTTGCGGGTGTAAATGTCTGCAAGGGGCAACAGCAGGGCAAGATAGATAACTATAAAAAGCGGAAGTACTCCTAAAGCACCCATCGTCAGGGCTGTTATGACCACGTAGAGGAATGAGAATGCATGTAATAAAATTACTACTATTGCAGGCAGGAGCCATCCGCGCCAGGTTGTAATCCTCCAAAGGAAGAGAGAGGCAGCAGCAAGCCCCAAGGGTAATGCAAAAAAGAAATTTTCCCCTATGGTCAACAATAGAACTGCCGATAAGAGCAGCATTAGCAACATAGCCCCAAATAGAAGGTTGTAGGAATACTTTGTTGCACCACTGGTGGAGGCACTCTTACGAATAGCGGTAGAAGAAATGCGGTCTGCTGACCTCTTCCTACCCCAAAGGAAGCAGATTGTAACTATAAGTGCAGTAGCAGCCGCAGTTCCTATCATAACCCATTCATCAAACTGTACTCCACGCACAACACCCATAATCGAAAACTTTGCTCCTACGATCATAGAGATCACCCAGGCAATCAGCTCACCGATGATCAACGCTGTAAGAGCCCACAACAGTATTTTTGCAGAAGCTACAAGAACCTTGAGCGGTCTTATTCTGCCACTTATAACCGCAAAACTGAAAATAAGGCAGAAAAGTGCCAGAATAATGGAGTTAACCAGAAGGTAACCGCCTTTGGAGAAGGAGAAAAAGCCAAGAGCAGGAATTGTTAAAGCTATCGACGATTTGTCTGATACCAGTGCGTTGGGGTCACGATATTCGTGGTTGGTCAGATATTCCTCTATGATTGGCTCCAATTGAGCACCATAATGCTGTATCGTATGTAAGGATATATTATCGTAATTATCCAGATCCGTGTGATAGTGGTTGATATCGTCAAGATTGGAGAAATTGAGGCCCGGATAGGAATCCTTCAAAGGGGTGAAGTCGGTGAAATTGGGCATGAACTCATAAACCACCGTAGTAAATGTGTAGGTGTAGGGAGCCTTTGCCTTTTTATAGAGAGCAAGAGTTTTAGAATTGTTTTTACCCGTCTCAAAGAGCAGTACGGGCCCCTTGTTGCCACGACTTTCAAGGTTGATTATAAACCCTACATTCTCAAAAATCTCAGGATTGTGTTCCAAAGCGGAATTGATACCGGCGAGTTTCCACTCCTCCGAGTCTGTAAAAAGGATCTTAATGCCCTGTCTCCATTCTCCGCGATAGCGTAAAGCCTGACTAAGAGACTCCAGAGCCACACCACATCCATATCCGTCGTCAGCTGCACCGTACGAAAGCACTATCTGATCCAGTACCTTCTGAGGGTATCTTGAATCATAATGAGCTATCAGCATCAAATAGGTGGGGTTCGGGTGATCGGGATCATCAATGACAGGATCCAGCTGTGCGAGGATATTGGTAATATCAATCGGTGTACCCTCATATTCTACAGCATTTTCATAAGGATAGAGCACCACGGAAGAGTCTGTGAGATCAACTAAACGATTGTACAAATAGTCTCTTACTTCGGCTCTTTCCACCGGATGTATAACGGAATGGGGTTTCTGACTGATAACTTTAATATCGGCAGCCACTCTTTCAGCTGAAAAACAGTCGGAATCCGAAGGTTCGACCCTCGGAGCAGTAAATAGACCGTACGCTGCCAATGCAGAGAGTACTGCAGCGGCTATCAGTATAAATAACCTATATTTTCTCATAAATGTTTCGTATTGTTTTAGTCAATCTTTGCAAGAGCGGCAAGGTTGGCTTCGTTTACAGGATTTTTACCTTCTGCTGTAAAAGCAAAGTCAATTCTATCCGCATAAGCCTTCTCGACTGCATTTCTTACAAGCTTCATGGTACTGTTTATCATCTTGTTTGCCTCACTAAAAGGTTCATCAGCGATGATAAATGTAGTGGGAAGCCACCTTTCAGGGAACATTCCGGCAAACTGACCTCCTGAACGATATTTGTCAAACTCCGCCTTGATCGCCATAATACCCGCCTCGCCTTCCGGCAGGGCCTTCTTGTCCACCTGGACAACACAAATCGTGTAGGGATTCTGGTTGTTGTGGAGCATGATATTCTGAATAATCCTGGAATTAACGATTATAGACTCCTCGATACCTTCGGGTGCATATTTTTCACCGTCACTTGAGATAAGGAGGGATTTGAAACGGCCTAGAACATACAGGAATCCCGACTTGTGCATATAGCCCATATCGCCGGTGTAGAGCCATCCATCTTTGACGGTGTCGGCAGTAGATGTCGGATTCTTCCAGTAACCGGCCATCACATTTTCTCCACGGATAACTATTTCACCGGTAACTCCATCTGTAACTTCATTGCCATTCTCATCGCAAATCTTAAGGTCCATGGGCTTCACAAGTATGCCGGAAGAGCTCTGGACGATGCTTTTTGGGAGTATTGGTTGAGATAACCGGAGTGGCCTCGGAAAGGCCGTAACCCGGAACATAGGTATACCGAGTGCATAATAAAACCTCTGAATATCTATGTCCAAAAGTGCACCACCGCCGATGAAGAAATCCAGTTCACCGCCCATAGCCATGCGCACTTTACTGAAAATCAGTTTGTCGAAGAGTTTTACCAACGGTACGGCGAAAATTCTCAGCCCTCTGCCCCTATTCCAACCCTCCTGATTGTACCAGATGGCCAATTTGAGTGCAAAATCAAAGATTTTTTCTTGCCGCTCTTCTCCACCGAACTCTCGATGTTCTTCTTGAAATTCTTGGCAAGCGCAGGCACGGAAAGCATTATGTTGGGTTTGACTGCAGCTATACTCATAGGTATGTTACGAAGGGTCTCCATTGCTGTTTTACCCTGTGGTACGGTGGCTATTTTGGCTCCTCTGGCCATCATAGCGTACATTCCAACCACGTGAGCGAAACAGTGGTCCAACGGCAATATAATCAGCATCTTGACACTCTCGTCGATATTGATGCAAGAAAGCGACTGCTCCACATTTGCAGTATAGTTACGGTGAGTCAGAACCACGCCTTTGGGATCTGCAGTAGTGCCGGATGTATAGGTAATAGTGGCAATATCGTCGTTTTGTATGGATTGACCGATTTTCAGGAATTCATCCATATTTGTCTCCAGATATTTAGCACCGCGTTTCATAAGATCCTCAGCAGCAATCTCCCCCGCCTCGTAACTCTCGACCGGATCAAGGACAATAACCTTCTCTACGAGGGGCAGCCGGTCCCTTATCAGACGAATCTTATTAAGCTGTCTGGAACTGGTGATGATGTATTTTACATCGCCATGAATCAGTCGAAAGAGCAAATCGTTTGATTCTTCGAGTTTGATGGAGAGAGGTACGCTCACGCCTCCGGCGTAAAACATGCCCAACTCACTGATTATCCACATATTGCAACCTTCCGCAAGAATGGCTATATTCTCTTTTGGTTTGACGCCTTCAAGTACGAGTCCGGCTCCGAATTTATATGCAGCATCTCTTGTCTGCTTATAGGTAGTAGGTTCAAAAGTACCTGTTTTGCTCTCAAGCAGGTAAGCATTGTCGGGGAACTGCGCAACAGCCTGCTCAAAATGGTCAATAATGGTTTTTTTGATCATAATATTATAGGTTTTAGTCTTAATCAAGTTACAAATATAATTTTTTATTTTCTAATTTCCAACAAGGAAGAGTCGCCATAACTCAGGAAACGAAACTCATTTTCGAGTGCAAATTTATAGATGTCTCTCCAGGATGGGCCGACAAAAGCAGAGATTAGTAACAGTAGTGTACTTTTGGGCTGATGAAAGTTGGTAATAAGGTAATCAATCACTCTAAACCGGTAGCCCGGAAGTATAATGATCTCTGTACGGGAGAGCAAAAGATCGAGTGAATTTTCTTCGAGATAGCCTATCAGAGCATCCAAAGCCTCTTCAAGTGTATAATCGTAGCCCTCATCACGATATGGTTCCCATTGCGAAACGTATGTAGGAATTTTTTTCTCTATAACCTGGACTCCGAGAAAATAGAGCGACTCAAGACAGCGGGTGGAAGTAGTACCTACGGCTATTATATGCTTTGAAGTGTAATTCCTCAGGGATTTGACCATTTCCAGGGTTATTGAAAAGGGCTCGCTGTGCATATTGTGTTCAGATATATACTCGCTTTTTACCGGAAGAAAGGTGCCCGCACCCACATGAAGTGAAATATAGCCCTGATTTATCCCCTTTTGGAAGATTTTTTCAAGTACCTTCCCAGTAAAGTGGAGTCCTGCCGTAGGTGCAGCGACTGAACCCTCTATACGGGCATAGCAGGTCTGGTAGCGCAATCTGTCCAGTGGTTGAGGATCACGTTTGAGATAGGGTGGAATAGGGATTTTACCGCATATTTCCAGTACTCCGGAAAAAGAAGAGCCATTTTTCCAGGAAAATTCCACAACAATCCTGTTACTTTCTCTCTCGACCAGTTCCGCCCTCAGATCTATTGCGGCAATTAGTGGATCATTAGAGGAATTGAGCAGCGAAACAGCATCTTCCTTCCATCTTTTAATATTTCCTACGATGACTTTCCAGCGACATTTCTCCGTACAAGCAAAATTAAGTTGATAATCCTCGGGATCTGCCGGTTCCAGACAAAAAATCTCAATTAAAGCGCCGGAATCACGCTTAAAAATCAATCTTGCGGGAATTACCTTAGTATTATTGAAGATTATAAGGGAGTCTTGAGGTAAAAAACGGTCGATGTCCGAGAATTTTCCTTCGACAGGAAGAAAATCGTTACTACCGGTAAAAATAAGCAACTTGGAAGAGTCGCGCTCCTGAAGGGGGAATTTAGAGATTCTCTCGTCAGGAAGGGGATAATCATATTCTTCAATTCTGATCTTGTCCGCAATCATATTTACAATGTTGTTCACAAAGGTAAAACTTTAGATTTGAATAAAGGCCAATTTTAAGCGATTTAAGAGGTTTACATCTGTAGGTGTATAAATCTATATTATGTCAAATTAAATTGCTCTGGTGCGATTTGTTTACATTTGTGAAAAGGATAATTGTTTACAAATGTCTACCAAAGAAAACCCATTCATTTACATTTGTAAATTATGTAAGTCTGAGAGGCGTGTTTACAGATGTGAGGGTAATATTCATAAAAGTTATCTACGTAGGTTAATAACTAAAAGTTATTTTAAATTATTTATAAAATTATATTATTGAAACTCAATTAATTAACTATAATTATCTAAAGAATATTTATGAATACAACAGTAAATTATGGCTATAAAAGCCCTTTTCGTGGTTAAATTGGATAAAATATTAGATTAAAATATTAAAACTCAATAACTTAATAATTTTATCTAAAATAAAACTTCATATCAAACTCATATTTATACCCCTATCCTGTTGTTTATTTATGTAATTTACATTTGTAATCATTAAAATATCTTCCGTTTATTACATTTGTAATCGAAATTATCATTACATTTGTATCAAACTAAGTTTACAAGATTATGGATAAGCGTTTACAACAATTTTTGGATCTGGAGGACCTTACTCCCTCAAAACTTGCCGATATATTGAAGATTCAGCGCTCCGGTATTTCCCATCTTCTCTCAGGTCGTAATAAGCCAAGTTTTGATTTTATCCAGGGGATTCTCATCAATTTTCCCCAGATAAATCCCGATTGGCTTATTCTTGGAAAAGGTAAACCTTACAGGAGTCAAACTGCAACATCTGTAACTCCCCCTACCTCGATGAATGAAGCTACAGTTCTACCATCTTCTTCCCCTTATACTCTTTTTGATACTCCGGTCATCAAAACTCAGGAATCACTCCCCGATTCGACTCAATTTATCTCTGAAACCAAAGCTGAGAGCCCGATTGAAGTAGTTTCCGTACCGAGCGCATTAAATGACGTACAGAGCGAAACAGACCCCACTACTCCTGTAACTCAGCATATTACAAGGGATTCAGGGTACCCGCAACCCTCTGAGAATCCCATTGTAGAGCCCCCGACTGCCATCAGCCCAAATATTCAGGCCTCAAAAAGAGATAAAAGGATAGTTCGCATTACCGTTTTTTATAGCGATGGCACATTTGAAGAAAAATGACTACTTTTGTAATGACAATCATTACAAAATATGTACAAGCTTTTCATAAGGCCGGTTCTCTTTCTCTTCAATCCTGAAAGGGCGCATAAAATAATTTTCTCGTTCCTTAAATTTTCCGGACATATTCCGGGACTCCAGGCTCTCCTGCGACTTATCTATAGAGTCAAGACTCCGACACTTGAGCGTAACCTCTTCGGTCTTCATTTCAAGAATCCCATAGGAATAGCCGGAGGCCTTGACAAAAATGCAGAATGCTACAATGAACTGGCCTGCTTCGGATTTAGTTTTATAGAAATAGGATCGCTCACACCAAAGGCTCAGGCAGGAAATCCAAAACCACGCAGCTTCCGACTCGTTAAGGACATCGCACTTATCAATCTCATGGGAATCAATAACCTTGGAGTGAGAAACGCTATTGATAATCTGAGGAGTAACCCACCCCGCAATGTCATAATTGCAGCCAACATCAGCAAAAATTCCACAACATCCAACGAAGATGCGGCTGAAGATTACGAAAAGGCCCTGACATTGATGTATGATTTTGCGGATATGACCGTTCTCAATATCTCCTGTCCTAATGTCAAGGACCTTTACGGAACTACAGGACATAGAGATGCTCTCAAATATCATTGACAAGCTCATTACCATCCGCAAATTCAACGAAGAATACCACCCTATACTCTTAAAACTCTCTCCTGACATTCCATTAGAGCAGATTGATGAGATAATAGACCTTGTACAGATTAGCGGTATCGACGGCATTGTAGCAACTAATACTACACGCAGTCGCGAGGGGCTTGTGACTCCCTATGAAGATGTGAAGAATATCGGTGAAGGAGGTCTTAGCGGCGCCCCTATTTTCGAAAAATCCCTAAGGATGGTAAAATATATCCACAATAGGACCAAGGGCTCCATACCCATCATAGGCGTAGGCGGCATAATGACTCCGGAACAGGCACAGGAGATGCTGGATGCAGGTGCATCTCTGATAGAAGTTTATACGGGATTTATATACAATGGCCCCGGATATGTTAAAAAAATCCTTAAGCACCTTCGCAGTGTGGATAAAGAGAGAAGTCAAGCTGCCATTACTGAAAATCAACTTTCCGGCGCAAAATGACTACAGCATCAATATGTACCATTGGCGATGAGATTCTAATCGACCAAATAACCAATACCAACTCCTCAGAGATATCAAGAGCTCTCAACCGATCCGGTATAAGAGTTCGCTATCACCTCTCAATAGGTGATCTTCATGAGGATATTGTATCCAAATTGCGTTTTTGCCTGGAGCAGACAGATATAGTGATAGTTACGGGAGGTCTTGGTCCAACCAGAGACGATATTACCAAACTTGCCCTCAAGGAGCTCACGGGGGCATCATCTTTTGTCCGCTCAGTAGAACAATATATAATCATAGAGAGGCTCATGAGTGCCAGAGGCATCCCTATGATAGAGTCAAATAGAGAGCAGGCTACCGTACCCGACACCTGTGAAGTAATTCCGAACGAACTGGGTACAGCTCCCTGCATGGTCTTTCGCCAGGTAGGCCCAAAAGGCACCTCTACGCTCTATTCGCTCCCCGGAGTCCCTTTTGAGATGATGGGATTGCTTCCGAAAGTAATGGATGACATAAGAACCCACTTTGACCTTGAGCATATCACTCATCACACCATCGTTACATTTGGTATCCCAGAATCCACACTCGCCAAACAGATAGAAAGCTGGGAGGATGCCCTTCCGGAGAACATTAAACTGGCCTATCTGCCCAACCCTACTATAGGAGTGAGGCTAAGACTCTCACACTTTGGGAAGGGTGTACCAGACTTCTCCCCTTATATCTCTTCCTTGAAGGAAATTATCGGAGACGCAATATATGGTGAAGGTGAGGATAACCTTCAGACGGTCATAGGGCGTAAACTAAGGAGCCTGGGCAGAACGCTTGCAGTAGCCGAGTCCTGCACCGGCGGTCGCATTTCCGAACTTATAACCCAAGTGCCGGGGTGTTCCGAATATTATAAAGGATCAGTAATATCTTATGCAAACGGGGTAAAGACCAACCTCCTCGCTGTACCTGCCGAAACTATTGAAACTTACGGGGCAGTGAGCGAGCAAACCGCAATAGCTATGTCTACAGGACTGCTTCAACTGCTTGATACGGATTATACCATAGCTACAACCGGTGTGGCCGGACCCGGAGGCGGCACTCCTGATAATCCGGTAGGAACTGCCTGGTTGGCAGTTGCTTCGAGAGATCGTGTGGTGACTAAAAGGGTAAAATTCTCTGCAGATAGAATAACTAATATCGAGAGATTTTCATCAAATGCCCTCAATCTCCTACGTCTTGAAATTGAAAAAGACGAGAAAAATCAAATATAACAATAACTACTATGAAAAGAAAAATTCTACTAATTATGGCAGCAACATTTATAGCAGCCTGTTCCCCAAATCCTAAGGATGAGGCAATCTCGAAAATCGATTCCATTTTTTCGGAACTATTTCCTGCAAGATGAGCCGGGTGCAGCGGTCCTCGTTCTGAGGTGATGAGATCGTTTTTGACAAAGGTTACGGTATAGCTGACCTCGAAGGCCGCGCACCTATCGACGGCAATACATTTTTCAACATTGCATCAGTTTCGAAACAGTTTACGGCAGTGGCGGTACTACAACTCGCCGAGCAGGGCAAACTTTCGCTGGAGGATAATTTAAAGAGCTATTTCCCTGAGTATCGCCCAGGCTGATTTTTATGAAAAAATTCAGATCAAACACCTCCTCTCCCACTCCTCAGGCATTCCTGATGCACCCGACAGGAGCGATAAAGAGCGCAATCTGGTCGCTACTGAAGAGATTGTGATGCAGTATCTGCCTGACCTCGATTTCATCCATTTTGAGCCGGGGACAGAATATGAATATATCAATCCTACATTTCTTATTCTAGCCTCCATAGTTGAAAAAGTATCAGGGATGCCATTTGCAGATTATGTTAAAGAGCATATTTTCATTCCGGCAGGAATGGAGAAAACTCTCTATTTTGAGGCGGAAAAGAGGCTCTGATCCCCAATATGGCTCACGGATATGAATATGAAGATGTCTCAAATATGCCTGAGGAGCGTACTGCAAGCGAGATAGATAAAGAAGTTAAGAAAGAGTGGTACGAGTATGATTATGGTGAGGTCAACTTTTTCGCAACCAAGGCAGACGGCGGCATGTACACTTCAACACATGAATTCGTATTGTGGGAAAAAGCGCTTCGCAACCATACGGTTCTTGGAGAAGAGAAATGAATGCTGCTCATACACCACAGATAAAGGTAAGCGGCAGCAAATTCAGCAGTTATCAAAACCGCCCCAACACCTGGTATGGATATGGCTGGTTTATTGAGCCCGCAACCGATTCTTCACCTCTGAAAATTTACCACACCGGCGATAACGGCGGATTTAAAATCCTTGCCTGCACGTTATCCTGAGAGTGAAACTCTCGTTCTGGTATTCGCCAACCGTGCAGACTTGAACCGTTATGCCGTAATGCAACAGATAGAGGAAGCGTTAGGGTTGTAGAGTTCTGAGTTTGGAGTTATAAGTTCCGAGTAGCCCTCAAAGACACACTACATACTATACTACATACTTCAGTATACAGACGACTCAATACTCTACTTTGTCTTCTTGAGTCTTCCGGGATTCGAAAACCCGGAGGGCTTCTTTTTGTAGCAGAACCTCTGCTTTTAAGCGGCGATCTTCCGGCTTTATTTCGAGTTCCTCATAAATGAAGGAGTCATCGAATCCCGCATCAGCGGCATCGTGCTTGTTTGCGGCATAATATAGTTTATCGAGATGAGCCCAATAGATGGCCCCGAGGCACATAGGACAGGGTTCACAGGAGGAATAAATCTCGCATCCTTCGAGAACGAACGTATTAAGTGCTTTACAGGCTGCACGAATTGCACTCCGCTTCCGCATGAGCAGTGGGGTCATTAGAGGCTGTCAACGCGGTTGCATCCCGTGGCAACCACTTCTCCATCCTTGACGATTGCGCGGCACCGAAGGGACCTCCCCCATTTTTAATGTTTTCGGCAGCGAGATCAATCGCAAGGCGCATGAATTTTCCCTATGTTTCCGAAGGTTTCTCATCAGCCTTCCATTTTCTGGCATCCGCCACGAAGATTTCCACACCTTTATCTGTCAGAGGATGGTTGAGAAGACCGAGGATGGCCTTTAGAGGACAAGTGGCTACGTCGGCACCTGCTTCATACAGTCAATGATATGTTGGGTGTGGCGGGTGAAGCTGCGAGAACCTGCGTCTGATAACCGTAGTAATTGAAAACATCTACGATTTCTTTGATAAGAGCAACTCCATCGCTCGAAATGTCATCCAGACGCCCTACAAATGGAGAGACATAGGTGGCTCCCAGCTTTGGCAGCAGGCAGCGCCTGTCCTACAGTAAAAACAAGAGAGTGCAATTGGTCTTTACGCCTTTTTCCGAGAAATACTTTACTGCTCGGATGCCATCTTTAGTACATGGCAACTTAATGGTAATCTGAGAATGCAGCGCTGCAAGCTCTTCCCTTGACGTATCATATCCTCGTCGCGTCTCGGTGCCGAATACTTCGGCACTTACGTCACAAATCAACAATTTCACATATCTGCTGATAGTGTGCCTTGATGGCGGCATCACCCTTGATACCCTCCTTTGCCATAAGTGAAGGGTTGGTTGTAACTCCATCCAGGACTCCCAGTTCCTGAGCCTCTTTGATCTGCTCTAGATTGGCAGTATCTATAAAAAATTTCATATCTGATAAAATAATTTGTTGCACAAAGATTATTCTTCGTCAACAATCCTCTGGGCTGCATCCATGACACGGAAGAAATTGCCACCGGCAATCGCTTTGATTTCGTGTTCCTTATAACCGCGCCTACGAAGTTCGATGATTATTCGCTGCATTTTGCTGATATCCTCGAGACCTTTTGGAGTGGTATTTATACCGTCGAAATCACTGCCGAGTCCAACATGTTTCACGCCCCTACCAGACTGACCACATGGTCTATATGGTCTACGACCCTTTTGTAGGAGGCTTCCTGACGGCGTTCATTGCGATGACGGACTTTTCAAGTTGTTCACCAAGCTCGACATTGGACTTGTCTTTCTGTAGGCCTTGTCAGCTTCGTCGAATATATCCTCGAGATCCCATATCTCTGATGCCGCATACTCATTATCCAGAAAAGCGGGATAAAAATTGATCTGGATTACACCACCCTTTTTTCAGCCAAGGCTACAATCATTTCATCTGACATGTGCGCGGATGTGAGGCAAGCGCCCGACAGCAGGAGTGTGAAGCCACTACAGGGGCTTTTGAATATTTGAGGACATCCCAAAACGACTCATCGGGAGATGTGAGACACGTCTGAAGTATGCCAAGGCGGTTGCACTCCTCTATCACCTCTTTCCCGAAGGGACTCACACCACCCCAGCGTTTCTCCTTTGGAGCGCAGGAGTCACAAATCTCATTATTACCTGCATGTGTCAGTGTTAGATATCGTACTCCCATACGGTAAAACATCCGGAGCATGGAGAGATCCTTATTGTATCGGAGCGCCATTTTTCATACCGAGAAAAATGGAGATAAGTCCATTCTTTTTATTGCGTTTGGCCTGTGCAGGAGTGGTGGCGAAGGCCACTTTGTCAGGATTTTGCTCCACTGCATCATAAACACTCGATATAAGTTCAGAAAGCTCGTCTGGTAGACTCGTCGGGAGAGAGAGAATTAGAGGTGTAAATTGCGAAAAAAGAGCCGTTGACTCCTCCCTTTTTCATTTTGGCGAAATCCACGTGTGTAACGGGAAACTTGCCGGGAGTGTAGCCTTGCTGTACTGTCTGCCCAAAATCTGCACCCTTGACCAGCATTAGCGAGTCACAGTGGGAATCCAATAAAAATATCATAAAATCTCAATAATATTTTAAGGTTAGATAAATAATGGTCAAATTTACAAATTATCGGGAAATTGTGCAATAGTTGCAACAATCGGGGCCAGAAAGCTCCGTCTTATAGTTAGAAAAGAGAGTGATGACACAGAAAGAGATCAAGAAGTTTTATGACACTCACTACAGGCGACTTTTCAATGCGAGTTACAGGATAGTAGGCAACAGTGCAGATGCTGAAGAAATTATGCATGATACGTTGCTGAGATTTTTTAGAAATGGAGAATCCGCCTAAGGAACCTGCTCAAATATCTGCTTGGCTTATTCGCACCTTCATAAGAAGGTCTATTGACAGACTGAGGGTCATCAAAGGGAAATGAGTTTTAAGGAAAACTATGAAGAACCTGAAAGCATTTCCGCTGAAGAAAGTGGGAGATGGAGATATCCACAAGGGAGGAGAGTAAACGCGTAAAAGAGGCACTCCAAACCATGAAGAATCCTATCGATTGGTTTTGACACTCTCGCTGGTTGAAGGAATGGATTATCAGGAGATTGCGGAGATTACCGGGCAGAAAGAGGTGACGATACGCTCCCAGGTTAGCAGAGGAAAGGCAGCACTTTTAAAAATATTGCAAAATGAGAGATATTGACAACATCAGGAAGATTTTTGACGACATGGAGCCAGCAGAGGGCAAATTTTGAGAGGTTTTGGAAAAAAGCAAATCCCTCGAAAAGGATTGAATTCCTGCAGGAATACTCCACGCAAACAGTATTCTGGAGGCGTGCTGCTACTGTCGCTGCATCGGTGATGATGATTTTGGAGCCAATCTGCTTATCAAGACCATGAGCATAAAAAGTGATAGTTTCTCCAAGACCGTAGCAGTTATGGAAGATCCGCAGGATATCTACCACGCCTATATGGATGTGGTCAGAGATAGTTTCGAGTATCTTTCGTCACTGACAGCTAATGATCCAGATGATGGATTGAACGAACATTTCCGCACACTCTGGAAAACATCACATCTGAATATATTCCACTGCTGAGGCACTTCCTGAAGAGATGAGTGAGCAAGAAAAGGCCGAAGTCCTCAAAGAATGCTACTGCGCAAAGGGTAGAAAACGTGGTTGCACTGCGGAAATATGTGAAGCTTCAATCACGCATAGACGTATCCAGCATTTATACTAGACACAATAATATTATCATTAATAACATTAAAAACAAGTCAAATGGAAACGTATCATCCTAACATTTGCCGTAATGCTCGGCTTTATTCTTTCAAGCAATGCACAAACTGTAAAAAACTTTTGACTATAGGGCTTTGAAGGACTAGAAATCTCACATTGGTTCGATGTGGAGGTAATAAAGGGTAACACCTATTCAATTGTAATCGAAATCAGCGACGACATTGAGAAATTTCTATCAGTGAAGGAATCCAGAGGAACTCTTACTGTAGGTCTGGACAATCCCAGCAAGAGGGTTCTTAGAAATCAAGACAAACTCGCCAGAGCAACAATCACGATGCCGGTCCTCAACAAACTGACACTCTCAGGAGCATCGAAATTCCACACCAACGATACTTTTGACTGCGGAAAGACCAGATTTGTAATGAAACTTAGCGGTGCAAGCTTAGTCTACGGATTGAATGTAAGCGCAAAAGAGACCTTGATTACAATAAATGGGGCATCTACTGTCAGAGATTTCAAAGGTGATTTTCTAGACGCCGACATTAAAGTATCCGGAGCAAGTAAATTTTATGGAAATATCCACGCAGATGAACTTGACATTGAAGTTTCCGGTGCATCAAGGCTGAGGTAGATGGAGAATTTGAAAAGGTAAATCTTGAGTGCAGTGGCGCTGAAGCGATTCTTTCCGGTAACAGTGATGAAGTATCACTCGAAGGTAGCGGTGTAAGCACCATCGTGGCTGAGGGAATGAAGGTCAAAGATGCCAAAATTGACCTTTCAGGTACAGCTGAGCAAGCATCTATGTGACAAGACGTCTTGATGTAGAGTGCTCCGGAGCTTCTTCCTGCACTTACAAGACAGACAAGTCAATTAGCATTACATCAGAGGTCAGCAGAGAGATTAAGTATTCTTCGCCGCATAGACTAAATTTTGGGCATCCTCTGCCTTACTGCTTCAAACAGTACTATGGCAGTGGCCACGGAAACATTGAGGGAACCGATTTTACCTGACATGGGAATCGCTGCCTGAACAGAGCAGAGAGAGAGCAGAGAATCGGAAATTCCCTTACCTTCAGAACCCATGACGATTACGGTCGGCTGAGTGAAATCTACATCGTAGATTGAACCGCCGGCCTTTTTCTGTTGCACACACAACCTGAAAACCGGCATCAAATCATATAATACAAAGGAATACGCAAGTTGGGAACCTTACTGACAGGTACTCTTAGAAGAGCTCCGGCTGATGTTTTTATGGCATCGGCATTTATGGCCGCTCCACCTTTGGCAGGCAGGATCACACCACTTATTCCGGCACATTCCGCCACTTCTGACTATTGCACCAGTGCGTACGTCGCTTACCCCGTCAAGCATTAAAAATGGGGGCGGGATCATCTTCAAGTGCCTTTTCTACAATATCCTCAAAAGGCAGATAATCTATTTGTGACATATACCCGATAACGCCCTGGTGTGAACCACGACATAGTTTGTTCATCTTTTCGCCCGGAACAAACTGGAAAGGATCGTTTTGTTTAACCGTCGAATAAATTCCCCTAAAACGGTCGCCTTCGAGACCTTGCTTGAATAGAATTTTTTCAAATTTCCTGCCTGTTCTTATTGCTTCATATACAGGATGCATCCCGTAGAGGTAGTGTTGCTTTCTTCCATGGTGTCAATCTATTGTAAGGGATGCCCATTCATCCATTTTTGTTTCAAGATCCGATTTAAGTGCCTGGTATTTGTGCGTAAGTTCTACCATATCATCTTCCGGGGAGGGTGATGCAAGAATGGATTCCACAGTTGCAATCTTTTCCTCAATAGATGATATTTCATTTTCCAGCCGCTGCCGGCTATTTTTATTTTACGTTCCTCCTTGAAAGGTATTTCTGTTCCTCGTAAGCGGAGGATTTTTCCTTTTTGGACTCAGGAGCCGGCTGAGTAGAAGATTGCTTAGCAGTTTCTATTTCCCTTAGGGAACTTATCTTCTTCCTATAGAGAAAATCATCTACACCTCCGAGGTGCTCCTTCACCCCTCCGTCAGCGAACTCATATATTTTCTCCACCAGACCATCAAGGAAATCTCTATCGTGCGAAACGATGATCAGGGTACCGTCATATTTCTGCAGTGCTTGTTTCAACACATCCTTTGAGCGAAGGTCCATGTGGTTGGTAAGGCTCGTCCAAGGCAAACCGGGTGTAGGGATGTAGAATAAGTTTTGCCATTGCAAGTCTGGAGCGTTCTCCTCCGCTAAGTACCGCTACCTTTTTATCTATATCTTCGCCTCTGAAGAGGAAAGCACCCAGTATATCGCGAAGTTTGGTTCTAATATCTCCAACTGCAATCTTGTCCAGAGTTTCATATACCGTATCTTTTTTGTCCAATAAATCCTCCTGATTCTGCGCAAAATATCCGGTTTTAACATTGTAACCTACAACCGATTCCCCTTCAAAGGGCTGAAGTTGACCGGTGAGCAGTCGCATAAGAGTAGTCTTACCCTCTCCGTTCCTCCCGACGAAGGCCACCTTCTCCCCTCTTCTTATTGTCATGTTTGCTCCGCGCAATACTATCTTCTTCTTGGGTTTGGAATATCCTATAGTTGCATCCTTAAGGGAAAATACCACATCTCCGGGCGCGGTGCAGAGGAAAACGAACGGTAATGGTGCTCAAATCCTCTTCATCTATCTCAATGCGCTCCAACTTCTCCAGTTGTTTAATTCGGGATTGGACCTGGTTGCTCTTGGTAGGCTTGTAGCGAAATTTTTCAATAAACTCCTCGCTCTTTTCTATAAGACGCCAACGCACTTTGGTTGTCGTATGCGGCACGCTGCTGGGCAATCCTCTCCTTCCTCAGCTCCACAAATTGCGAGTAGGGTACTTTATAGTCATGAATTTTTCCCAGCATCACCTCTACTGTACGATTGGTACAGTTGTCGAGGAATCTGCGATCGTGGGAGATCAGCACCAATGCACCTGAAAAGCTCTTGAGGTACTCTTCGAGCCACTGAATGGATTCGATGTCGAGATGGTTTGTCGGCTCATCCAACAACAGTATGTCGGGATTGCGAAGTAGGATTTTTGCCAGTTCGATGCGCATATTCCAGCCGTGGCTGAATGTGTTTATCATCCTGTCGAGTTCTCCTTTGCGAAAGCCAAGTCGAAGAGTTTTCTCAGCCTGCACATGGGGAGATTCAAGGGGTAAAGCCTGAGTTGATCACTTATTTCATTCAGTTCAATTATCAGTCTGTGGTACTCATCCGACTCGTAGTCTGTGCGGCTTGCCAACTCATGCGATATCTGATCCATCCGCATATTGAGCTCATTATGCTCAGCAAATGCCGTCATAGCCTCATCAATTACGCTTTTATCGCGTGAATGCTTCATTATCTGTGGAAGATAGCCCACTTTCCGATCTGCCGGCATCGAGACCTTACCCGAAGTGGGCGACTGAAGGCCCATTATGAGTTTTAGAATGGTGGATTTACCGGCTCCGTTCTTGCCGACAAGTCCTACTTTCTCTTTCTCGCTAATGTGAAAATTTATGCTGTCCAGAAGAGTAAATCCCCCGTAAGAGACAGTAAGATCGCTTATGGAAATCACGCCTCACCTCCCGGGGCATCAGCCGCAATTTCATCCGTTTCAGATTTGCCCGTCCTACAGACCAATATACTTACCTCGTAGAGACAGTAGAGCGGAATGGCCACAAAGAAAAGTGTTACAGCATCTCCAGAGGGGGTTATCAGTGCTGCAATGACGAGAAGTATCACTATGGCGTGTTTCCGATATTTCTTCAGAAACTCTTTCGTTATAAATCCGAATCTGGATAGTACGGCAGCAAGTGCGGGCATCTCAAAGACAATTCCCATAATTAGAATCAGTGAGACGAACATCCCTATGTAAGAGTTGAGCGATATGTGGTTAGGGACATCGGATGAGACCTGATAGGTGCCGAGAAATCTTACAGTCAGAGGGAAGACCAATAGGTATCCTACTGCTATCCCAATATAGAACAAAATCCCCGCAAAGCCAAATGCCCGCCTTACGACTCTTTTTTCATTTTCATAAAGAGCCGGGCGTACAAATGTCCATATTTGGTAGAAAATAAAGGGCATCGCAACAATCAATGCAACATAGAGAGATACCCTTATATGAGTAAAAAACTGAGCGGCCATCTCTATGTTGATCAGCTCAATTGAAAACTTTCCAACCGGTGCCAAACCCATAAGGGCAAGCAGGGAATCCAACCACCGGTAAAGACAAAAATCGGATGTGAGAGGCGCAAATATTATATCACCGAAAATCGTCTCCTTAAAAAAAAAGGCGACGACCATCAGTACCGCGAGCACTGCGACTGAGCGAAAAAGCACTTTCCTCAACTCATCGAGATGCTCCCAAAAAGACATATTACTGCTTCCCATCAGAAAACCGGTGTGGAAGTGTTATTTCTTCTCCTTATCTCCATTCTTGGAGTCATCGTCCGTTCCTTTTACCTCATTTTCCACATCCTTCATTCCCTCTTTGAAACTACGAACACCTTTTCCAAGCCCCTTCATAAGCTCGGGTATCTTTTTCCCTCCAAAAAGAAGGAGAACGATAAAGGCGATGATCAGGATTTCCTGCCATCCGAATGATCCGAATAATCACAAATTTCTCATCTTATATTGGTGTTATATTATTTTCAACACTATTTCATAGTGGCCAGGCGCGCCTGTAATGTCTCTATTTTGGTAGTCGCATCGGAGAGTTTTTTTCGCTCCAGAGCTACGACCTTTTCGGGAGCATTTGCCACAAATGCCGCATTACCCAGTTTTGCATTCACTCCTTTGATAAAACCTTCGTAACGTTTGATCTCGGATTCTATCTTTGCAATCTCTTCATCAAGGTCTATCATTTCAGCCAAAGGTACAAAATACTCGATAGTACCAACCATAAAAGATTGACCTACCGATGTGGTGTCAAAGTGCTCCACAACTTGTAAATCGGGCACATTCGCCATTTTGGAAATTACCGGAGTAATCATTTCAGGGTAGTAAGTACTCTTGACCTGCACCATTAGCGGCTCTTTAGGAGAGATATTTTTTAACTGTCTTAGTGCCCTGATAGATACGACAGTCTCAATAGCCTTATCGAAAGCAGAAATAATGGCCTCATCATAGCCAGTTGAAACAGGCATCTGTTGAAGCATGATGGTTTCCCCTTTTTCACGTTCTTCTATATTCTGCCATAGTTCTTCAGTAATGAAGGGCATAACGGGATGAAGTATCTTTAGGAGAGAATCAAAATAGGAGATTGTAGCATCGAAGGTAGTCTTGTCTATGCTCTCCTGAGCACCATCTGCGAATGGAGGCTTGATAATCTCCAGATACCAGGAGCAGAAATCATCCCAGAAGAGCTTGTAAATAGTCATTACTGCATCTGAAATACGGAACTTGGCAAAATCTTCGTTGATACTCTCAATAGCCTTATTCAGTTTGGCGGAAAACCAGGAGACGGCAAGGAGATTGACATCACTCTGCCTCTTAGCCTCACTAATCTTCCAGCCTTTTACCAAACGATAGGCATTCCAGATCTTATTGCTGAAATTACGTCCCTGTTCTACCTGACTCTCGTCGAAAAGGATGTCGTTGCCGGCAGATGTACAGAGGAGCATTCCCAAGCGCACGCCGTCTGCTCCATACTCCTTCATTAATTTAATGGGATCGGGAGAGTTGCCAAGCTGTTTTGACATCTTGCGACCCAATTTATCACGCACTATACCCGTCAGGTAGACATTTCTAAAAGGTATATCCTGACAGAATACCTGGCCTGCCATGATCATCCTTGCAACCCAGAAAAAGAGAATTTCAGGGGCAGTCACAAGATCATTTGTCGGATAGTAGTATGCGAGGTCGCGATTTGGCTCCTTATCGGGGAAGCCGGGCTTGGAAGGGTCAAATACCGATATCGGCCATAGCCAGGATGAGAACCATGTATCCAGTACATCCTCGTCCTGAACCAAATCCTCCTCTTTTATTGAAGGGTCAATTCGGCGTGCAGCCTCCAGGGCTTCTTCAAATGTAGATTCAACCACGTATTCCCCATTGGGAAGATAATAGGCCGGAATCTGCTGTCCCCACCATAACTGTCGTGATATACACCAGTCACGCACATTCTCCATCCAGTGACGATATGTATTCTTGAATTTATCAGGAATGAGTCTAACGGAGTCATCTTCCACCACCTGTAGGGCCTCTTGTGCAAGATCCTCCATTTTGAGGAACCATTGCATGGAGAGTTTTGGCTCAATCACGGCATTTGTACGCTCCGAGTAACCTACCTGCGACTTGTAGTCCTCCACCTTCTCTAGAAGTGCGGCCTCTTCGAGCATTTTAACTATCTTTTTACGAGCGACGAATCTCTCCTCTCCTACAAGGATTTGAGCTCGTTCATTGAGGGTTCCGTCATCGTTGATAATGTCGATTACGGGGAGTTTGTGACGCAAGCCTATTTCGTAGTCATTGATGTCATGGGCCGGGGTGATTTTAAGGGCTCCGGTGCCGAGGTCCATCGTCACATACTCATCCTCAATTATAGGAATCTCTTTATTGATAAGCGGGATAATCACATTTTTTCCACGCAAATG
Source organism: Bacteroidales bacterium (assembly GCA_040766795.1). Taxonomy (GTDB): domain Bacteria; phylum Bacteroidota; class Bacteroidia; order Bacteroidales; family UBA932; genus Cacconaster. Next base: position 39,478 of record JAXGPW010000004.1, read on the forward strand.
AAGATATCTTTCATCTTTAGGATTGACACAGACCGCCACGTCAGCCATAATGGTTTCAGGGCGGGTCGTGGCAATGGTGACATAATCACACCCTCCTTGTGAGACACCACCTGCTATTTTATACCTCAGGTAGTAGAATTTGGAGTCGGTCTCCCTATGGATTACCTCCTCGTCGCTTACCGCCGTCAAACCTTCGGGGTCCCAATTGACCATACGCACTCCGCGGTAGATGAGTCCTTTTTTGTAGAAATGGACAAATGTATTGATGACGGCAGCACTTAGATCGGGGTCCATTGTAAATCTGGTACGATTCCAATCACAGGAGGCTCCGAGCTTTTTCAGTTGTCTGTACGATACCACCATGTTTATCCCTCCACTCCCAGGCATGCTTTAAAAATTGGTCACGTGTCAGGTCGGACTTCTCTATTCTCTAACTTTGAGCTTTTCCACCACCTTCGCCTCTGTTGCGATAGAAGCATGATCCGTACCCGGAACCCAGCAGGTAATAGCCCGTCATCCTCGTACCGACGCACCAACACATCCTGAAGTGTATTGTTGAGCATGTGACCCATGTGGAGCACTCCGGTCACATTGGAGGCGGGATCATAGTATAACAGGGTTCACGTTCATCCGGTTCCGAGTGGAAAAATCCATTCTCAAGCCAGTAAGAATACCACTTGTCTTCCGTAAGGGAAGGGTCGTATTTGTTGGGGGAGTTCCATCTATCTAAATATATAGCTTTGTTGTGATCAATTATTCAAACTTGCAAAAATAAACAATTTCGGTAAATTATCCCTAAGAATGAGAACAGCATCTCCCGCTAAATGGTCGCCTAATCTCTTTAGTATAATCACTTTTTAGGACACAGCTCGCACAGCTCTTGATAAAGGCGTTGTACGGGAAGTCCCATTATAGCGTCATAGTAAGAGCCGCTGATTGCGGTAATGCCAATATGGCCTATCCACTCCTGTACGCCGTAAGCCCCGGCTTTGTCGTACGGCTCATATTTGCCTATATAATAGGAGATCTCCTCCATGGAGAGCTTTTTGAAAGTCACCTCTGTCGTTGCGGGTAAATGAACGCATCTCATTGGGTGTACGGATTGCCACTCCTGTCAGCACATAGTGGGTGTTGTCCGATAGTAGAGAGAGTATCTTTACTGCATCCTCCTTAATTTTCGGTTTACCCAATATCAGACATTTTTGAAGAATTTCGTCAGAGAGCATTCCGATTTCCAGTTTTTCATGCGAACCAAAGACAAGCGTATCAGCTGTTATAAGCACTTCGTCAGCCTCCAGCGCCTCCGGAAATGCGAGGGATTTAGCCTCAGTTATATCGAACTTGTGAGTGCGGAATATCGCCGCTGGCAGCCCCGCGCTTCAGGCCTGTTTCCACTTTGAATTTAATATCCAATCCCGCTACAGAAGCTCGTGCTCTTCGGGGCGACTTTGAAGCAAGAATAAATCTATAACCCTCAAACATTTCTTCCTGTTTTCTTTGATAACTCCATTATATGGTCGGTTGTGCTGGGACTTACAGGTATCTCAGGATCAAACTGCCATCTTCCCTGCATTTTCAGAACCTTTTCAACAATATCTTTGATGCATCCCCGACCACCCGGGAAAGGAGAAATATAGTTACATGCCTCTTTTACATCAGCCACGGCATCAGGATGGGCAGACTGCAAGACCGGCCTCACGAAGTACCGGTATGTCCGGAACATCATCTCCGACAAATGCCACTTCCGAGGGTTTCAATTCCATAATCTCGAAGCAAAATTTAAGGAAATCGGGACGCTTGTCTCTCGAAAGCTGATAAAGATCCTGAGCTCACCCCCAGTGAAATAGCCCTATGCATAATACTTTGTGAGCAACCTCCTGTAATAATCGCTACCGGATAGCCATTATCCATCGCCATTCTTACTGCAAAACACCTTTTGCGTTGTATGTGCGAAGAGCGTCCCCCGTCCGGCATCGCCAAAACAGAACCATCGGTAAAAACTCCGTCCACGTCAAATACAAATGCTTTAATGTTTTCAAACATATTTTCAGTCTTCATTTGTTGTTATTCTTTATCTCTTTTTTTGTCAATACAAATATCACATTTTCCACAGGGGGCAGATTCCTTCTGACCGAAATAGCTCAGCAGAGATACGCTGCGACAGGTGGAGTTGTCGGTAACAATGGATATCATGGCGTTCACCCCGGCGTTGCGGCGCTCTACTTTTTCATCATATTCCGACTCCGCAACCGTAGGTTTTTTCGCCATAAAAAACACAAAAAAGCAACAGATAAAGGCGGAAGACGACACAATGCCCCACCGTTAGCAACGTCATTATAAAATGTAAGAATAGCGACCGAATTTTTGCACATAGGTCAAAACGTGTCTCTTTGACAGAGAGATGAGCTTGGCCTTGACTGCATCCACGGCATAACGTCCTGCCCGGCAATTTTGTCATCTATAGTCACATAGCCGGAAAAAATCCTGGGTACATCCTCAAAAAGTACTTTCACAAAGGTATCCATCTCATTGGAACCGAGCTGGACTCTGTATAGTTCATCCCTCGAAAACGTCAAAACGCACCTTTGAGGTATTTCCAACTCTTCGGAAAGTAGTCCAGTATCCCGCTTGCTCAATGCATCTGATCGCATAATAGGCAAGTAGCGCGGAGCTCGAAAAATGCCGCACAAATTCATCAAGATCAAACTTAACACTACCCTCCCCGACCTCCTCATAGGGTATCCCCAGAAATGAAAACCTTCTGGTAACATCACGATAGTGTCCAGAGGAGGAAAAGCTGGCTACCAATCTGTCGCAAACGTCTGATATCGCTTTCATTCCAGCATACGTATAAGATGGCTCCCCGTCTCAGTTTGGCCCTGCTCGCTTCCTGAAATATCCCTTCCGCGTTGTATCAGGCGTCAAAATGGCAAATCTCACGTCGGGCTTGCCAATGCCCATTCCAAAGGCGTTGGTGATACTAATATACGAGTCCGGTTGCTCTTCCATTGGTCTTGTATCACGCGAGCGTCCCTTTCCATTCCGGCGTGATAAGCCCGTGCATCAATTTTTTTGACTACGGAGAGGAAAGAAAATTGCCCGGCAGTATTCTTGCCTACATAGACTATTCCACTCCCCGGCACATTTTGACATATTGAGAGCAACTGTCCCATTTTGTTCTCATATTTCCCGGAAAATTATGGGGAAAGATTAGGCTTTTCCAAAAGATGAGGGTATTCTGTTGGTGGAATGAACTCCAGATTTGGACATAATGTCATCCGCAACTTTTAAAGTGGCAGTAGCGTAAGAGCTATGACAGGGACACGCTTTTGTGTGTTGATTATCTCTCTAATTTCCGCAATCTGGAGATAATCCGGCCTGAAATCATGGCCCCATTGGCTGATACGCTACAGTGTGCCTCATCCACCGCGCCAGAGCACCGACATTCATCCGGCAACTCTAACACGGAAAATTTCCGTTCTCAGACGCTCAGGAGAGATAAAGAATTTATAGTCGCCATAAATCGCATTGTCGAGAGCTATGTTCATCTCCTGCGGTAGGACATACCCGAACAGACTAGCTGCACGAAGGATACCGCGTTCATTAAGACTCTCCACCTGATCTTTCATCAGCTATCAGTGGCGATACCACTATACATATTCCGGAACATCATTGAGGGTACCTGAAAACAAATATCGTTCAAGCCGGTAGGGGTAAAATGGCAAGCGTATCCTCCCCTCCAGCACAGAGGTGATAATATCCTCCTGCATCGGACGGAAGGAGTCATATCCCCAGTACTTTTTCAAAGTTTCTCTCATTGCGCAAAAATAGTAATTATATGGCAAACTTTTTGCGTAAAATTAGGGGTACATATAAATAATTATTATCTTTGCCCGACAAATAATAAAAAGAAATAAAAATAACAATTATGGCAAATATCGATTTATCTAAGTACGGCATAACCAATGTCAAAAAAGTAATACACAACCCCAGTTATGAGGAGTTGTACAAAAGCTGAACTTGATCCGTTCGTGAAGGATTTGAGGCGGGTCAATTGACGGAGCTTGGTGCCGTTAACGTAATGACAGGTATCTATACGGGACGTTCTCCAGAGACAAATTCTGGGTAATGGATGATGTTACGAGATACGGATTTGCGGACTTTGATGAATACCTTAATGACAATAAGCCGGTTACTCCGGAAGCATGGAAGGTGCTGAAAAAAATTGCTTCAGGAGCAACTTCCCTTAGATAAGACTGTATGTGATGGATGCATTTTGCGGTGCTAATGAAAAACTCACGCATTAAAAACTGCTTCATAGTAGAAGTGGCATGGCAGGCACATTTCGTAAAGAATATGTTCTATGCCCTACGGAAGAGGAGCTTGCGAATTTCGAGAACCCGATTTCGTCGTACTTACCGCCTGCTGCAAAGGTTGAGAATTATGAAGAACTCGGACTTAACTCGGAAACCGCAGTTGTATTCAACTCACCGAGAAGATGCAGGTGATAATAAATACCTGGTATGGTGGAGAATGAAAAAGGGTATGTTCTCCTTATATGAATTATCTCCCTCCAGGTATTGCCTCACCGCATTGCTCTGCCAACGTTGGTGAAGAAGATGGTGATACAGCTATCTTCGGTCTCTCCGGTACGGGTAAGACTACTCTTTCACCGATCCCAAGCGTCAACTTATCGGTGATGATGAACACGGCTGGGATGACGACGGAATTTTCAATTTCGAGGGAGGTTGCTAAGGAAAGGTCATCAACCTCAGTGAAGAGGCCGGGCCTGATATCTATAATGCCATAAAACGCGGATGCTCTGCTTGAAAACGTTACTGTCGACAAAAAACGGAAAAATAGATTTCACCGACAAGAGCGTGACTGAGAATACCCGTTATCCCCCATCCCATATCACATTGACAACATCGTTAAAATCGGGATCTCCGCTGGCCGGTCATGCTAAAAAGGTAATTTTCCTTACTGTTGACGCATTTGGGGTATTCCTCCCGTATCCAAGCTCACTCCTGAGCAGACACAATATTATTTCTCAGCGGCTTTACTGAACTGGCAGGCACCGAAAGGGAATTACCGAACCTACTTCCCACCTTCTCTGCCTGCTTTGGAGTTATCTTCTCCCTACACCCTACTAAGTATGGTGAGTATTTGTAAAGAGGATGAAGGCCAGCGGAGCTACCGCATACCTATGGTAAATACAGGGTGGAATGGTACCGGCAAACGCATCTCCATCATGATACCCGCGCCATCATTGACGCTATCCTTTGACGGCTCAATTGACAAGGCGGAGACTTCATTTATTCCGGTATTTAATCTGGAGATACCCAAAGCTCTCCCCTAATGTTGACACCAATATTCTCGATCCACGCAATACCTATCCCTGCTCTTGCGATTGGGATAGAAAGGCAATGGATCTTGCAGGCAAATTTGTGAAGAATTTCGCCAAGTTTACCGGCAAACCTGCGGGTGCTGCGCTTGTATCAGCATGGGACCGAAGGTTTAGAGTTGCGGGGGGCGGGTTACGAGTTACGGGTTTTGAGTTTTGAATGTGATTTAGTTTGGAATTACGAGTTTAGAACCGAAATAGGCATCATTTGTAGGATTCCCGGTATAGATTTATAGCATGTAAATCTCTGAAATACTGATACTTAACATTTATTTTCTACAAATTAACATAATTGTAACACAGCTACTACATTTGAAATGACAATCATTTAATAATCTCATTAAATATAAAACAACTTTTTTACATAAAAAACTATGGATAAATTACTTAAGAAATTATTGCCGCTTCTGGCACTAGTGTTTTTCTCTATTAATACCAGTGCTCAGATTACTACATCAAGTATAAACGGCCAGATACTCAGTGATTCGGGAGAAAAGCTCATCGGAGCCACTGTAATAGCAACACACATGCCCTCGGGCACCAATTATTATGCTGTAGCCAACGAAGATGGCCGCTACGCAATCCAAGGTATGCGTCCAGGTGGCCCATACGAAGTTAAAGTACACCTTCTCGGCTATCAGACTACCCTCTTCCAGGATATAACACTTCAGCTCGGTGTAGCATTTACACAAGATGCCACACTTGTTATTTCCACGGAAGAACTTGAGGAAATCGTTATTGTCGCATCACCTGCCTCCAAATTTACTACAGAGAAGACAGGTGCAGCTACCAATATCAGTTCATCTCAGATAGGCAACATGCCCACTATCAACCGCAGCATCTCCGATATTGCGCGTATCTCACCTTACGCAAATGGAATGAGCTTTGCCGGTGGTGACGGACGTTCTACCAACTTCACTGTTGACGGTGCAAACTTCAACAACAACTTTGGTCTGAGTCCAAATCTTCCCGGTGGCGGCAACCCCATCTCAATGGATGCCATCGATGAGATACAGGTGGTTGTAGCTCCTTTTGACGTGCGTCAGACCAACTTCATCGGAGGCGGTATCAATGCCATCACCAAATCAGGTACCAACACCTTCAAGGGTACGGCTTATACCTATTTCCGCAACCAGGAAATGAGGGGTAATAAAATAAACGACAAGGATCTCGGTGACCGCGCAAAAGAGTCTCAGACTGTTTACGGCTTCACCTTCGGCGGTCCTATCATTAAAAACAAGCTCTTCTTCTTCACCAACTTTGAAATGGATAAAACTCCCGGGCAGGTGATTAACTACCGCGCCAACAATGGAGGTGAGAAAGCTGAAGGTAATGTATCCCGTACACTTGCTTCAGATATGAAGAAAGTTCAGGATTTCATGATGCAGAAATATGGATACGATACAGGTTCTTATACTGACTTCCCCGGAGATCAGTCAAATATGAAGTTACTTGCACGCATTGACTGGAACATCAATGACAACCACAGACTGAACCTCCGCTACAACTATACCAAGAATACTGCCTGGAATGCTCCAAACGGCAACTCTTCCGACACGGGATACCGTCTTAACGGCACTTACCGCGTGGGCAATCAGTCCATGGCTTTCGCCAACAATATGTATTCAATGGATAACAAGGTACAGTCAATTTCAGCTGACCTGAATAGCAAGTTTACCGACAATCTATCCAACCAGCTTCTCGTTACTTTCTCAAAAATCGATGACGTCAGAGGTTCCAAGTCCGCACCCTTCCCCCACATTGACATTATGGCCGGCAAGGATGCTACGGGCAAACAGATTATGGAGCCTTATATGTCTCTCGGTTATGAGCTATTTACCTGGAACAACGGAGTACACAACAACATTCTTACAATCAAGGATGATATTACCTGGCTCAAAGGAAAGCACAAGGTACTTGCAGGTATAAGCTATGAGTATCAATTTGCTGATAACGCATACATGCGTAACGGTACTATGTACTATCGTTACAATAGTATCGATGATTTCCTCAATAGCAGGACTCCGGAGTCATTTGCAATCACCTACGGCTGGAATGGCGAACCCAATCCGAATGCCCGCGTTACATTCAACCAGATCGGTCTCTATGTACAGGACGAGTGGAGTGTAAGCAATAAATTTAAACTTACTTATGGTGTTCGTTTTGATGAGCTCCTTTTTGACAATAGCGATATTGCCACCAACAAAGCCATCTACGGTCTCACCTTCAGGGATGGCGAAAAGATTGACACGGGACTTTGGCCCAAGGCTAACCTCCAGATATCTCCAAGGGTAGGTTTTATATGGGATGTAAAGGGCGACAAGTCCATCAAGGTTAGAGGAGGTACAGGTCTCTTTGCAGGTCGTCTCCCGCTGGTATTCTTCACCAATATGCCTACCAATGCCGGTCTGGTTCAGAACTCGGTACAATTTAGAACTACCTACAAAAATGGTGTTCCTACCGGGTATGACAGTCGCCTTGAAAAATTCAATGGTGGCATGATGACCAATGTTCAGGATGCTATCAAGGCCCTCGGTCTCCAGTCAGAGCTCAACGAAAGCAATCACGTTGCAGGTTCCAAGATTTCAGGTGTTGACCGCAATTTCAAGATGCCCCAGATTTGGAAATCTTCCGTTGCAGTTGACTGGCAGCTTCCCGTTTCATTCCCCTTGACCCTCACCGGTGAATTCATGTTCAATAAAACTATCAGCGGAGTTACCATTGACAATATCAATATTGAGAATACCACGAGCTGGGAGCGTTTCCGCGGTGCTGACAATCGTCTTATCTATCCTGCAAACTATGCAATCAATAAGGGCAAGAACGCTGTAATTCTGGCCAATACAAATAAGGGTTACGGCTACATAGCAAATGTCACTCTGAACGCCCAGCCTGTAAACAACCTGGATATTATGGTTGCATACACGATGACCGAGTCCAAAGAGGTATCGGGAATGCCCGGTAGCGACCCCGTATCAACATGGCAAGGGCTTATTACCGTGGACGGCCCCAACTTCGGCACTGTTCAGCGTTCGCAATATGTAGTTCCTCATAAATTGATTGCGAGTGTTAATTATTTCATTCCCTTCAAATTTTTCGGAGGAAAGGGACTTCATCTTAACCTCTTCTACAGCGGATCATCAGGCAGTGGCTATAGCTATGTTTACTCCAATGACATGAATGGAGACGGCATAAACCGCGACCTTATGTATATCCCTAAGGATGACAACGAAATCAACTTCAAAACCGATGCTGACCGCGCTGCATTCTGGAAATTTGTAGCTCAGGACAAATACCTCAGCACTCACAAGGGAGAGTATGCCGAGGCTTATGCTGCACGCACTCCCTGGGTTCACCGTTTTGATCTTCGCATCGCAGAAGACTTCGCATTCAGAATCGGTAACACAAGACACAATTTCCAGCTTGTATTTGACTTTATGAATATCGGCAACCTCTTGAATTCAAAGTGGGGTGTTTATCAAATCAACGCCATTTCCAACAACAGCGCCATCCTCAAGTATGAGGGACAGAACGATAAAAAGCAGCCCATATTCTCCATGTACCAGAAGGATGGTAACTACCTAACCCACTCTTACGACTACAGTTACCACTATGACCAGGCATGGAAATTCCAGATCGGAATACGCTACCTCTTCAATTAAGACTTGAATCAGCATAACAAAAAAACGGGTATGACTCTGCTGTCATACCCGTTTTTTATATACAAATTATTCTCCCACCTTAGGGCCGAAAGAGCACCTGATTAATTTCCCGGAACGAACAAACGAACGGTAAATTCATTGGTCTGGATATTGCCATAGTAAGAGATTGCATAGGTGCTGTTGAAGTACATATTCCACGCTCCGGCAGTAGAATATACAGTCGATGACCTGTAGTATCCCTGTACGCCTACGTTGTTGGGCGAGCCATTATTATAATAACCTCCGGCAGGGAAATAACGAACAACGTCATTACCGGTCGCTTGTCAGAAAGTACCATCGTCTATATCACCGATGGTACGATGGTGCTACATTGCGGGAAGTTATTTTCAGGTGCGTATGTTCCTTATTCGTATCGTAAACGTACTCATACTTCCAAGCAGAAACCATATGGGTACCTTTGTAACGAAGAGCATAAGAAACCCGATTTGAGGTAGTACGAAAATCGCTGGTCATACTACGTTCTCACCCTGAACCGTGACGTTCTCAGTAATGCCAACATAAGAATATGGAGAATTGAAGCGAACGTAATAATTCTGGTTGGTGACATATTTTGGAACGATACCGGACAATTCAGGTCGGGTAAGTGATGACCTGGAATGTCGATAGCTTTTGCAGCGTTAAAATCGAAGTACCCGCAGCCTTGGCAAGCAGTTGGATTCGCTACAAAACCATTGCCGGCAGGATTCACATTGGACTCAGCAACATAGATAAGTGGATTGTCCAGTGTCCAACCGCTGCTTACGGTGCCTGTATAACGATTCCCTTTGAGGTAGTTCTTTCCACCTGTGACCTTGCCGCTCCTCCACACATACGGCAGTACTCCGATCAGTAATATTTTCTCGCTTTTCCGTTTGCAGCAATCTTCACCACGGCGGGGTCAAAAGCGAGGAAAGCGGTCATACTGTTTACAGTTGAAGAAAATGTTATACCGGTCACGTTAAGTGTCATAGATTTAAAGACTCCCGATGAAGTCTCTACAGTATAAATCAGTTGATCGAGTTCCCCTACCTTTTGTGGTATATTGCTGAGGTTGAATTTGAGAATGCTGTTCTTCAATTCCAAATTAAAGGCTTGATCGATGGAGTTGCCACTTCATCGAACAGGAGCAGTTTGTTTTTGAGATGTCCCGTCGTGCCGTCTCCGGTCTGTGTCTGCTGCCAGAAAGCATCAGGTAAGGGTTGCACGCTGCCGTTGGCATCGAGTGTGACAGTTGCGGGATAGTAGGCTTTGTAGGTGGCAGCACCAATTATCTGTTGTCCATTAAAACTATTGACGGTACCGGTGTTGTATGTAAAGAGAGAGTTTGGTTCATATAGAGACCGTCTGCATCATATCCGGCAAGCAAGAGTTGATCGCCACTCTCCCATGAAAGTGTGCGGTTTGCGTCATCGTAAGCTACACGGGTTTCCGGTGAGATATATACGCTTATGGTAACGATCTTTCCCCCTTCCTCTAAAGGAACCGGAAGAGGTTCGCGATTACAGCCCGCAATCAACAGGGCAAGAAGGGCTAGAATAGATAGTTTTAATTTCATATCCGTTAGTTTAAACAGCCAGGAGTATAGTATTGTTAGGCCAATTTGAATTCTGTTGTGTTTATAATCAATTAAGTCAATTGTTGATCTACAAAGTTAGGATTTTTTTTCGGGACGGCTAAACCCCGGAAGGTTTTGTTAAACGTATGAAGTGCAGTTCAAATATTTGTTTAATAACTGCAATAATGTTTATAGTCTCCTCACACTCCGGAAAAGCATCCGGAAAGAGAGATCAGGCAAACAAAATAGGGTTGGAACTTTTTGTGGTTCCAACCCATGGGTTATGCTATAATAGTCAGGCTATAGGCCTGATTAATCAGCCGAAGGTATAACCCTCATACCGCTTAAAAGCGGCCGGGACAATCACCAACTATTACCGGGACACCAGACGAATGGTATGCTTGCGGTCGGTGGTGGTGAAGCTGGCGCTGTACGCGGCGTTGTTGTCGTAGAGCATGTTCCACACGTTGCTGCCGCTGTCCACCGTGGAAGACCAGTGGTAGCCGTACTGGCCTTGGTGGATGGGTGTAAGGGCAGTACTATACCCCGCCGCCGGGAACACGCGCGACACTACGCCAACGCTACTCCAATCGGCATCTTTTGACTGTTGAAGCGTGTATTGTGTGGCGGTTGACTTCATATCTATCACCATTCGGGAATCCGGATTGCCAGCACCCTGATTCTCCTTCCGGTAACGAGCTATCGCGTATAACGTCGGGTAGGATTGGTGCGTGTAGGTTAAAGTGGCGTAAACCACACCGCTAACATGCTCAAAAGTACCGCTCATGGTATAACTTTCACCGCCAACAGTTACAGCCGCGTTACTGAGTGTATTAGCCTTCCAACCGTTAAAATTTATGTAAGTGTTCGATTCCGGGATAATTGCTCGCCACTCTAGAATAGTGGGGAGGTAGTAACTTTTGCCGTCAAGCGTGGCCGGGGTAGTATTGTAGGCTGTCATGGCATCATTCCAGTAAAAGAGGTACTGCCCTGTGGCGTCGTGACCTGTCTCGAACGTACCGGTGAGGTTTGCCATGTTGTGCTCGGCAAAGTAGCTGAGCGGGTTGTTAATCTCTATTGCCCAACCGGTGGTCACGATACCCAGGTAACATTTGCCTGCGGTATAGGTCTTCACGTTTGCAGCCTGTGTACTCCACTTGTACGATTTGGCGCCTGACAAATTTATTGTCACCGTTCCACCTGCAATGATTCCGGTTACAACGGTGGGATCGAAAGCGATATAAGCTGTCAGATCGGTTTTGTCGGAAGAGAATGTGACATTTGTTACGTTAAGATCCACGGATTTGAAGACTCCCGATGCAGTCTCTACCGTATAAATCAGCTTATTGAGCGTCCCTACAGCAGCCGGTATGCCCGACAGAGTCAATTTTAAGATGCTGCTCTTCAGGTTCAATGCAAATCCATCGCCAATAGCATTGGGCGTTTCGTCGAACAAAAGCAGTTTGTTTTTAAGATGTCCGGTTGTACCGTCTCCATTCTGGGTCTGTTGCCAGAAGTTGACTCCAAAAGGATTCACATTGCCGTTCGCATCCAGCGTTATAACATCTCCGGGATAGTAGGCTGTGTAGTTGTCGGCACCTGCTACCGGTGTGCCGCTAAATTTGTTGCCTCCGATATTGGTAAAAACTTCGCTCCTTATAAAAGTTGTACCGTTATATCCGGCGAGTAAGAGCTTATCGCCACCCTCCCATGAAAGTACATTGTTGCCGGTTCCACCGGTGTATGTCACGCGGGTTTCCGGTGAGATCGCTACATTTGTGGTAACGATATTTTCTTCTTGTTCCACAACAGGTTCAAATAGTTCGCGCGTACAACTCGCCACCAATATGGCAAGCAGTGTAAAATAACTGATTTGAATTTCATGCCTGTGTTTGTTTAAGCTGTAGATCATTGGCTATGAATTGGACTGACTAAAAGTATTGCCAATAACCTTTATTTAATTTGTTGTTTTTTACTTCTTGTTTTTATCCTTTGAATTTCAACCAAGGTCTATTGACCAAGGACTAAGAGCTGATTGTTGATCGCCAATGGCTAATAGATAACACTTAATAGCTAACAGCTGATCCTCCTTAATATTCTCTCCTCCATCACCGATGGGAGGAAGTATACCACTTGCATTGAGGATGTTTTGAGTCAGCTCAATATCTATAACTTCGATATCGGCGCAGTGTATTGTTCCACTGCCAAATAGTTGTCAACTTCTTGTTTCATAATGCGAATAGTTTATAATTATTGTCTGAATATATAGTGATATAAAAGAGCCTATAAATTTCTTTCTTCATAGTAAAACCGATCGTTACTTCCGTACGATCCGTTTATCAAGTAAAAAAGGCACTATTTGTCGGCTACGGCTGAGCCAACAATAGGTAAACTAATGGGCAGAAATGCTACCGCTATGCGTGGCAATGGGGGGAGTAGTGGAATGGTGGATAACTACCTCTATATCAAAGAGATATAGTGAACGCACAAACGAGCGTCCGTATTGACATAATGAAATGTTTCTATTTTGTCCAAACATGGAATATAGACCTTTTTTTTTAAAAAAACATAAAATTCCCCGTACAAATGTAAGAAGAAAAATGAAATAATTAAAAAAAATATTCCATATCCTTGTGAAAATAGTCGTGTTTTGTCGTATCATAAAATAAATGTTAGTAATCTATTTCAGAAAAAGAACAAAAAGGCCGGAATTTAAATATTAATAATTGATTTTCTTAAACAAAACTTTTGTCTTTTTTTAAAATATTTAAATTTGCATCCCGTTATGACTTTTGGATTTGACAACAAAAAATACCTGAAAATTCAGTCCGAACGTATACGGGAACGTATCGCCCAGTTTGGCGACAAGCTCTCACCAAGTTCGGAGGTAAACTTTTGACGATTATCATGCCAGCCGCGCTCTTGCCGGGATTCAAACCCGACACCAAGCTTCACATGCTTATGCAGATGAGTGATGAGGCCGAAATCGTAATTGTAATAAGTGCTGTTGATATTGAAAAAACAAGATGCCAACGACCTCGGTATCACTTACGATATGGACGTTCTGCGACTTCGTCAAGAATCTCCAGCAGGGTTTTCTTGTGGAGTTCGTGGTTATAACTCACTACAACGGTCAGGCCAGTATGACCATTATCGCTTAAAGCTTGAGCGTATGGGGATCTCGCACATTTTATCACTATACCATTGAAGGATACCCCAACGATGTGGCCCTGATTGAGTCGGATGAAGGGTTTGGCAAGAATGACTTTGTAGAGACCACACGTCCTCTGGTGATAGTTACATCTCCCGGATCCGGCAGCGGTAAGTTTGGTATGTCTGAGTCAGCTATACCAACACCAGCAGAGAGGAAGTAAGGCCGGCTATGCCAAATTTCTGAAACATTCCCCGTTTGGAACCTGCCACCTCAAACATCCTATCCATCTCGCTTACGAGGCAGCCACGGCAGATCTGAACGACGGGGCCAAGCATAGTTGACCCATTCCATCTGGATGACACGGGCACGGTTGTAGTCAACTACAACCGTGACATAGAGATATTTCCCGTACTCAATGCACTTTTCGAGGGTATTTATGGTGAAAAACCACTATAAATCACCCACAGATATGGGTGTAAATATGATAGGTTTCTGCATAAGTGATGAGGAGGTGTGCAGCAAATGCCGCACGCAATGAGATAATCCGCAGATATTACACTGCACTGGGAAACCTGCGATGGGGAGCTCAATGATGCCGAGGTAAAGAAAATAGCTCTGGTAATGAAGCAGGCCAAGATAACAACCGCTTTTTCGCAAAACAACAGTGGCTGCTGAAGAGCGCAAAGAGAGCTCCAATGTCAACGCTTCTGCAATAGAACTTGCTGACGGTACCATCATTACAGCGAAGACAAAGCCCTTTTTAAATCCCAGCGCCGCATTGATACTTAACGCCACAAAATATCTGGCCGGCATTGACCATAGCGTAAAACTGATCCCAGAGCATGATAGAGCTCATCCAGAAGACCAAGGTCTCCATCTGCACGGCAGCAATCCGCGCCTGCACACGGATGAAGTGCTGGTTGCATTATCAATGCTCAGTACCAGATGAAAATTGCCGCCGTGCTCTGGAAAAACTTCCCGGAACTCGATTGCGCTGTCAGGTGCACTCTACGGTAATGCTTAGTGAGGTAGACCGCAAGATTTTCAGAAAATTGGGTGTTGACCTCACCTGTGATCCTAATAAGGAACCCTAATCCTCCGACTCAGACTTGGGCTTGATGCTGATCTTTAGGTCGCAGTCAAGCTCTTCGGCCATATTGCGGAGATCACTCAGATATATGGAATCAACCTTGACACAGTGTATCCACCGCGGGCATGCCCACTGTGTGCAAGACCTTGACGTAATTGCTCTGGAATAAAATCTTTATTAGTATAACCGGCATCAAGAATAGGCCCGGCGCAACTCAAAAAGGCGTTTGGTAGAATCAAGGCGCGGATATGCACGCTCTGCAACTTCGATCTCAAGATGCTCAGGCATCTCTATCTCCTTTTTAACACGTCTGGAAACCAAACGATAATCCCAGTCATAACCATAGTTGCCAAAAATATCTTTGATTTTGGCAATAGTCATATCATCATACTCAAACCATTGTTGCATGGATTGCTTGGATATACCGGCTTTGCGGGAGAATGAGGAGACATTTTCACCAGACATCTTTAAGAAGTGTGCGATGAAATCCAGATTAACGAGAGTGGAGAGTTTGCTTGGACGTTTTCCTACCATAATGCTTTTTTAATTTTATTTGTTGATTACTATACAAAAATAATAAAAAAAAGCATTATTTAATAATTTATTTTAACTTTTTATCTGTTTTTATTGATTTTGTTATAGTTTTTAGATTTAATATCGTTTATAACTTCAAGCGATGATACAATCCTATTAACACGGTAATGCAGCATACCGGCCAGATAGTGAGGATCTTCAGAGATATAGAGGGCAAGTGCCAAGGATGAGGGTAGAATGTCGGGGAAATCCTTGTAGAGCGAATTCAATCCAAGTACTATTAGTTCTTTAGCATGGAGGTAATCACGATTTATTTCTATGAAGAATTCGCTGCTTGCTTCATCAAAGGAAATAGTTAGTAGTTCTGTCATAATTCCGTCTGCTTGCTTATTTGTGGGCTTTTTTTACAAAGAAAAGCATTGAATTGGTCAGAAAACAGGAATGATAGATGTTTTGAAGATTATTTGCGATTGTCGCTGTCTATCTCTTTTTACAAAAAAATCAATGCCGTATCACTAAGGATGTTGAGAGATTTTCATAGCAATTGGTGGTCAAACGGAGAAACATAAATGTTATTTATCGGATTTGACCACCCCTGCCGGAATGAGATATGAAGGTGGTTAGAGATAATGGCGTTTGTCAGTATATTTTATTGTTTCGTAAATGTTTTAGATATTTAAGGTCAAAATAAGTTCATATCTAAAACATTCGCAATGAAAAGAGTAACAAGAATATTCCTCATTACGGTATTTGCCCTTATGATGGTTGGTTGTAGGGAAAGTTCGGAGAGCAATATAGTCACCGGAAATGTAACATTCCACTCTGTAGTGAAGGATGAAATCGCTACAAAAAGCAGCATTGATGTAGATGATTCGGCAATAATGAGAATGGAACTCTCCCTTTACGACAATCTGGGAAGACTTGCCGAATCACATAGTGTTGCTAACGGAGCAGATATTTCTCTTGATCTGCCAATTGGAATCAGTTATACCTTGTATGCACTTGCCAATGTCATAGGATTCACTCCACCCGCTTTGGAAAGCGAAATGGAGGAAATTTGCATAGATTGGCCGGGACTGGCAGGTATGACTTCAGTTGGCTTTCCTATGTCCCACAAAGGAACTTTTACAGTAGCACAAGGTAATAACACTTACACAGTAGATTTTACACGCCTTGTTGCAAGATATGACTTAATTATAGATCGGAGCAATATGGAAGGCAGTTTCGAGGTAACCGGAGTTAAACTTCGCAACTCGGCAGCCCATGCCTTTCCATTTTCAGCTAAAGCTGCTACTCAGACCCTTGATGGTGATATTGCCACATTATCCGACATTCAACGCATGAATAGCGGCTCTTCCGTCTCATTTTATATGTTCGAAAACCTCCAAGGCATTCTGCTCCCAAACAATAAAGACCCCTGGGCCAAAATTCCCGACAACATTCCATTGGCAAAAGGATCACCTGACACTTATATAGAAATTGAGGGTAGACCTATAGGAGGGAGGAGTTCCAACAGGGGCTCAATTCTGAAAGGAGATGACCTTCAGGATCTATCTGGGAGCAGACAATACCTCTTCTTTTAGTATAGTACGAAATACTATGCGAACCTCCATTATTCCACTTCAAACAACTCATCTCCGCACAATCGTGAAGTGGATCCGGGAATTGCAAGGAGGACAACGAAGCATCGGCTGGGACCATAACCATAAATCTTTTATCTATACAGGAAAAGATAAAGCTACTCTGCAACTCTCGCCTTCGCTGCCGGTAATCCTCAAGGGCAGTAATGAGTTTGAAAATGGAGCTCTACACTTTTCCCGTGAGAGAAAAAGTGATCATTAGCAGCACCTCCAACGACAGCACGGCTATAAATGCTACTCTGACCGCAAGCACCCTTGACCTTCAAAAGAGCAGCACACTACAGTCGCTACGTAAGCGCCGGCGATGAGCGTCGCATGGTGTTGTAAGAACCATCCTTCTTTTATCCTTATACTATGGAAAGAGTGAACAGCTTGATGACAGCAGTATGGTCACGATAGCTCTACAAGTGACATTACGGCGTACTGTTCGTGGGATAACAGCATACCCGGTGCAGCTCTCCTCTCCTCTTCAGGTATGGTAACAAACATTTACTCAGGAAGTAGGGGGATTATACTGAGAATAATTACGGCAGAACTCTTTAAGGAAATTGGTACCGTACTCGTTCATTGTTATCGCGCTCGCCTGCATTACAGTTATCTGCTAAATCTCGACCCCACATTTGCTAAAGTGAGTCTTGGCTCCTCATGCAGATTACGGCAGCATTGACCACCACTACAGCATTGACGGGTAGAAATCGACTCATCTCATGAAGATCTTACAAATTCCGCTCAAGTGAGGCAGCCTACATCCCGATAAAGCAACAGTCTCCGCAAGGTAAGTCACCACTCTATCTATAAGGACGACTGCAATTATGGCAGAGCACAGCGGAGAGACAGGATTCACAATATTGCAAATAATACCGCAGAGTACTCCCGAAACAACATCCATAACACTCTCTCCCACACTCCATAACATTACGGCAACCGGAAGCGATATTCTTTGCGACGGCAACCTATTTCAGATGGGACGATTGAAGATATCACGTAAACTCACTCTGGAGCAGCTCAGATGATGCCGCCACTACCATAAGCAGCAGGATGGCAACGGGATGCAATACCACCTCTTCTACGAAGACAACCATAATCTGGCAACATATTCAGGAATGAGCGCAACGGCAAACCTTTCAGTGAAGGAATAACAAAAGATTCCGACTTCCTTTATCAATCTCACGCATCCCCGTACTACCATAAAAATGGAACGGAACCGCTCTGCTCTCTTTCAGTATTGCATGGAGTGACGGTTCAGTAACTACGGAAAGCGATATAAGCTACATTATTCTCTCCGGTGAGAATATGTTTACAATTACCAAGTGAAGGAGGCTCTCTCAGAGGCAACAATAGCACATCCACTGACAGGCATATTCACAATACGGGAACATACTCTTATGGTGAAGTCGTATTAACCAATACTATAACTGTTATTATTCAAGCTAAAGAGAGTGTCACCCCATCGGGAATCGTACTATATATGAATAGGAATACCATCGCACAGGGTGATAGCCCATGCATACTCTCCGCCATGGTAACATATAGTGATGGAAGCACCGAAACATTTACCTCATACGGAGTCACCTACTCACTTGAGAGAGAAAATATTTCGCTTTGCAAATCTCACCGGCAATACGATTGAAGCATCAAATAGCAGCAATTCATATGGACAGGTTACAGTCGAGGTGACTTATTCATCCGGAGAGCCACGATTACGGATTCGCGAACTCTAAATGTCAGACCAAAATATACATCAGTATCAATATCTCCTCCATCCAACAATACTTCGCACTTCACCACTCAGGAGTGGCTTTGTCATCAGGACAATCCACATTTCTATTTAGTGCTGTAGCCATATATAATGAGGGCATCGATAGGTATACCTCCTCTTCAATTTGGACTATACCATACTACACTCAGACGGTGGTACAGGGATTTATTTCCGGCAACACCGTCTCCTACAACCAACTGTTTGATGAAGAGGAATATACTACCAACCGGGTAGCCAGTTATGGCTATACACTACTGACGACGGATTGCAAAGCACTACCGCCCACGGAACGCGCTTTCCGGACGGTAACCTTGCAGTGAGTGGTTATCTTTGTTTAAAGTGAATTGAACTCTTCAATTGACAAAACTGCAGTTGATATTCTACCCCTTCCCGAAAGATTTCGGACAAAAGCCCGCAAATGGTTTCAGATCCCAGTATCAGTGGATTGTAGGTGGTACAGAATATCTTCATTGTAGAATACTCTTTCATCAATTGTTTTAATCCAAAATATCCGAGCTCTTCAATGTATGCACCTATCTTTAATGCTTCAGAAAGGTGTTGCCTTCTACTGTCAACTTATCGCGAATTTTTTTGAAGTTCCTTATTATGGGAGATTTCCTCTTCCTCAAACGAAGGGTCTTCGATCTCATATCGCTTCATAAGGATCTACCACTAAGTTCTGGTGTACCACTTCGCTTTTCATGATATTTCGAAAATCGGAATAAACATATTTATTCGCAAAAGATATGCGTCGTGAGCCAGTTTCTCCTCTTCGCGCATCAGAAGGATTCCTTCTTTTTCGGCATTCGTGAGTTATCGATCACATTCAGATTTGGGAACATCCTACAAACGAATTGATTATTAGCATAGTAGCCAATCCCCATTTTCAATAAAAAAAACATTATTGTTTTTGCTGGCTTTCATTTTTAAATTATTGAAAAGCATCTGTTTTTAGATTTCTTTTTTATTTATTAAACGATTCTAAATTAGAATTGTTGCAAATTAGATCAAATTATAGTAAGGATGACACCTTATTATTAATTAAATAAGTAGAGTAAAGGATAATTGTGATTTTGGTATAGGAAATAATATATTTTTTTGTACATTTATCTATTAAAAGAAATTGAACTTTAATAAAACTTACCTATTATGAAAAAATTACTTATTGCTTTGTTGTTCGTATTTATTGGTACCCAAGGATATGCACAATTTTACGTAGGCGGTACTTTTGGTGTTACGTACAGTCGACTAGCCGGAGCGGGCGGAATGATGGATTTTGGCGGTTTTGGTGATTATGACGATTATGATGATTATGATGATTACGGGTCGTCTGATGCACAGACAGGTTTTTCCTTCAAATTACTTCCGGAAATAGGTTACCACTTGTCCCTCAGCATGGCTGCCGGAGTTAGTTTCGGTTATATCAAAGGCTATGCCGCACTTGGTTCAATGGATATAACAGATTACAAGGCTATGCTTAGTACGGTTATTAGTACGGCAGCGGATACTCAATCTGAAGGTGGTGGTTACCATGCAATACGTTTGGCACCATATATTCGCTACACCATGATCAGAAAAGGAGGATTTGAGATTTTTACCGATGTAGTTGCAGGTTTCAATTACATTTTGGATAAATCAGCAGGCTCTAATTATATCTCATTGGAAGCCTGTTTAAGACCGGGTATTTCTTTTGCAATCAGCGATAGTGTAAAACTTTTAGCCAAAACGGGGTCTATAGGCTTCCAACACTTCAGATCTACGGACAAGGGTGGCATTAATCTTACACGACTTGGTCTGGATCTGGATGGAAATAATTTGATGCTTGGAGCAGTATATTATTTCTAGTTTATCTAGACCTATCGGATATTTGACTGACTTTCCCTATCAACCGGTAGGGAAAGTTGGTTTATATCCCTATCCCCAAAGATCAACCGGCAATTATTTTGGAATTGCCAATATTAGGTGTGTCCTCCTAACATCTTGTGGACAGATAATATGATATGTTTGTAAGAGTAGTTCATACAACAATATTAATACTATTATGGATACCCTCCATTTGGGCTCAGTCTGCCGGCGCATATCGGATTGTTGAAAAAGCGCACAACAACCGCTTCATAAGCAACTTTCAAGCTCAGGCAGAAATGACGGTTTACAGACCTACATGGCAACGTACCATAGGAATTAAAACTTGGCTGAGATCCAGAGAAATGGTTATGCTCCTCATTGTCTCTCCTCCAAAAGAGAAAGGACAATCATACCTAAAAAAGGGAGACAATATATGGAGCTGGCAACCTGTGATAGAGAGAACGGTAAAAATAGCAATTTCTGCTGCGGGGCTTCCCGGCAGGGAAGTGATTTTAATGATTGATGACATGATGAACACCACCTCTTTTTTACATGATTTTACTCATGAGTTGTTAGGTGAGGAAGAAGTAGAGATCTCGTAATAAATTGCTCCTGACACCGCATTCGAAAGTACAAACACTTCTGGAGTAAAGTAATTGTCTGGATCAGCAAGATAAGTTTCGTGGAACGTAAGATAGAGTACTATGATGAAAATGGCGCTTTGATTAGAAATATTTTGCCGACAATGTAAAAAAATCAAAGAACACTATATACCCCTTCATTTAGAGGTTATTCGCCGGCAAAGAGGGATATAAGACTATAGTTACGATACTGGATTGGGACTATGACACACCTTTCAAAGAGAGCTTCTTCTCTCTACAAAATATGAGACGACTTAACTGATAGTTTTCCATGATGAAATTGGCTTGGTTGAATCTGCAAAGGAATCCTCTCGTGCATTGCTAACTATATTGTCCGTATTTATAGCCGCATTTTTCTCCATTATTTTTGGATCCGTTAAAAACGGAATACTCAACTCTTCTACAGAGAGCATTTTAAAGCTCTCCGGAGGGGATATTGAAATAAGATCAAAAAGTTATTCTACAAGCAGTTCATTACGACATAATGCAGCTGATTCTGCAATGCCATTCTATCTCAAGGCTCCCATATGTGAATAGAGTTTTACCTATTCTTCAATCCTATCTGCTCATATCACATTCATCATCTACCACCACCAAAGCAGTTTCGATAATTGGCATAGACCCGAATCAGAAAAGGATCGCATCCTGACGGTTACCGAAATGGTTGAAGGTGACTGGTTTTCAAAATATGATAAAGGAGTAATCGTAGGAGAAAATATGAGAGAAGAACTGGGTCTGAGAGTTGGCGATACTTTGGCAGTAATGGTGTGGGGTATCATGGAGCCAAAGTGTTGATTAATTCCTATTCAGGTGTATGTTATACCTGTCGCCGCGGTTGACAAAAACACTATGTTCATGACATTATCCGCTGCACAGGAACTGTTTCAGGCCGAGGATTGCTATAGCGAAATCTATATCATATCGGAAAGTGTTGGATAAAGTTGACCTTTATAAAATCCCAAATTACAAAGATATTTCTTCCGATGAATATGATAAGGGATTGGAAATCTCTTATAGAGGATTTTTTATTTTATTTTCGATTAGCTGATGCGTTCGGATTTATTATTATGCTTTTTCTATACATACTTGTAGGCTCAAATATTCTTGGAACGATCATCTTGATGTCAAAAGAGAGAAAACTTGAATTTTCAGTATTGATCTCTGTTGGAATGTCACGCATTAAGCTTAGTAAAAGTCTATTTTATGAGCTCATGATTGTAGCTCTTTTGGGTGTAATTCTGGCCGTCATAGTAACTCTGCCTATTGTATATTTTTTCACTATCCACCCTATACCACTCTATGGTGAAGATATTGCAACATTGAAACAGTTCTCCATATATTCAGGAATTTATATGTCATTGGACTTCACCCTGTTTATAAAACAGTTTTTAATAGTCATAGGCATGTGTCTGGCATTCGCCGCATATCCGATTTCTTTCATACAACATTTAAAAGTAGATGAGGGATTAAGTAAAAGAGATGCAAATGAAGATAATCTATAAAATGGCTTTTAGAAATATTTTCAGGAAGAAAGGCCGTAGCGGTTTAATAATAGTTGTTATTGCACTTGGTGTTTTTGCAGCTTCATTTGGAGTCTCCCTTTCCAATGGTTGGTCGGAGAGTGTCTATAGGGAGCATATAGATATGCAGACCTCCCATTTGCAAATTCATGCGAATAAATTTTCTGATGCGAATGAAGTAGCCGAGTTTATGGATAAGAGTGTGGTTCAGGAGACCCTGAGTGCTGTAGATGAAGTGGTTTATGCTTCTTACCGGTTGAAAACCAACGCTCTTTTATCTACCGCATACACAAGCGTAGGACTCATATTAATTGGAGTGGATAGAGATGAAGAGATTAAAGTCTCTTCTATTCACAGCACTATCGGGAGTGATGACGGAGGCTTTTTCGAAAGTGCTATCGTAAGACCCATAGTTATAAGTAAGAGTTCAGCAGAAAGGTTAAATGCAGGTATTAATTCCAGAATCATTCTCTCTTTACAAGATTCATCGGGAGAGATTCAAAGGACTATGTTCAGAGTTGGAGGATTGTATCAAACCAATAGCACAAGATTTGATAACACAACTGCTTTTGTAAAAAAGTCTGACCTGATACCTTATTTAAATATTCCTGAAGAAGCTATCCATGAAGTTGCCATTGTCGTGAAGGATTTTCGGCAATGTGATGAGGTTAAGCATAAGTTATCTCAACTATTGCCTCGACACGACATTAAGAAGTGGGACGAATTATATCCCCTCTTGCACTTGATAAATGCCTGGCATGGGATAGCCACTTTTCTCTTTTTACTACTTTTCTTCATCGCTTTAGGAGTTAGTACAACCAATTTTATGATGATGTCGGTTTTAGAGAGAAAAGGTGAGTTCAGAATGCTGAACAAAGTAGGAATGGCCGGAAACCGCATTGGGCTGATGATTATAATGGAAACACTTTTTACTACACTAATCGCCATGTCGATAGGATTGTTATTATGTGTGCTTGCCGTAGAGACCTTTTCTAAGTCAGGTATCGATATCAAATTTTTATTCGATAATGATTCCAGACATGGTTATTCAACAGTAATTTATCCCACAATAGATAACAGAGATTTTGTTCATATATTTGTGCTGGTCTCGGTTATCAGTGTAATTGCAACCCTATCACCTATTAAAAAGGTTCTTAAGTAAATTTAATAGTAGTCATGAATGAGTTAAAAGATAATGACAAATCAATAATCGTAAGAACAGAGGATCTTTCCAAGTCCTTTCTCAACGGCCAGTCTATAATAAAAGCAACTGATCGTATCAACCTGACCATTGCAAGTGGAGAGTTTACTGCGGTAGTAGGTCCCTCTGGCTCCGGCAAGACTACCCTTCTTAACCTGATTGGAGGACTTACCACACCCTCTTCCGGAAAAGTTGTTGTAAAAGGAATAGATATAAATCAGCTTAAAGATAAAGAGCTTGTAAATTTTCGTTTGCATAACATAGGATTTGTTTTCCAATTACTCAATCTGATTCCGGTATTGACGGTAGAAGAGAATATAGGATTTGTAATGGAGTTGCAGGGGGCAGACAAAGAGCAACGAATTGCGCGGACAGCCGAACTGCTTGAGTTGATTGGCATGAAAGACCGTGCCGGCTCTCGTCCATCCACTCTTTCCGGTGGTCAAAAGCAAAGGGTTGCAGTAGCACGTGCTCTAGCCTCTAAACCTCTCTTTATTCTTGCAGATGAACCCACGGCAAATCTCGACACGGAGGCTGCCGAAACTTTGCTTAACACAATGCTTCTTCTTAACGAAAAGGAGAAGATCACTTTCTCTTTTCTACGCACGATCCTCGTGTGATGAACAAGGCCAGACGATTGATAACCCTTGAGGATGGCAGGATTACAAAGGATGAGAGATATGTTCGGTAGGTTCATCATAGCATTTCTCTGTTTCAGCTCTGTTTTTACAGCGCAAATGCTCAAGTCGACCTGACGGGATACATCAACAACTACTCACTGATTGGAGAGACCAGGCCTAATCCTTTTGATGAGACTTTATGGCAGAATATGACCTCTCAAAGATTTAATTTCAATTGGAGGATCAACAACAATTTCAACATATACATAAGCAGCAGAACGAATTTCTCTATTGGAAACAGTACTATCTTAAAAATGATAAAAGCCACTTCGACTGATGACTATAATCTGATGAAACTATCCTATTCACCGGTAGACAAGGATGATAAATGGTTAGGAGTTGCTTTGGACCGGCTTGCGTTACGGTGGGCTGCTGATGATTTTGAAATTACTCTGGGTCGGCAAAGGATTAACTGGGGAAATACAATATTGTGGAACCCAAATGACATCTTTGACTCATCACCTGTCATTAATTTCACTTACCCTGAGAAAATGGGCTGTGATGCAGTGCGTGCTACATTTTATCACAGTGAGGTTGCTACCAGTGAAATTGCTCTGTCTGCCGACAGAGATGGTTCCCCTACGGCAGCTTTATTTCATAGGAATAATTTCCAAAAATTAGATTATCAATTATTGGGAGGAGTATATAAGGGGCATTATCTCTTTGCCGGTGGGGGCTTTACTACTGAGCTGAAGCATGTCAATATCCGATTTGAAGGATCATATTTTCGCGATTTCCGAAAGGTAGGTGATAAGCGTAACGTCGTTCAGATTGCTCTGGGTATTGATAAAATATTTTCAAACAACCTTATTTTACAAACTGAAGTCTTATATACAAATAAACCATACGACATATCGGATGTTCTCTTTTCATACGTTCCTAAAAGGCAATCTGTGAGAGAGTTGACTATCTCTTCATGGAGCTTTGCAGGACAACTTTATTATCCTTTTTCCAATTTGTTCTCAATAAACTCCTTAGTGGCATATTTCCACGATCAAAAAGCATTTTTGGTTGGGGCGGAAATGAGCTATCAAATTTTTAAGAATTTTGAACTATCTTTGATGGTTGGTGCATTTGATTATACCTTGGGGCAATCCTATTCAATGGATGGGCTTGCAGGCACTCTACATTTAAAATATTATTTTTGAGGTGTAATAAAATAGATTAGTTTACAAAGGGATGAAATACTCATTTTTAACACTATTCATTATAGCCTTCTCTCTGTTAAGTTGTGAGAGAGAGCCTCTCTTTGAGGAAATTGAATATGTTAAATACAGTCATCAACTATTCGAAGAGAATACGAGGATGGGAGAGCTTATCCAGAAGGCTTCAAGAGAGTTTGGTGCCACCCCAAAAGAAATGTTGTTAAAAGCGGGTTATAGCGAGACGCAAGCAGAACAATTTCTTGAAAAACTCAACCTATATGTTGCGCTTTCAAAAGATTATACCGTACATGGTATTGCATATAATACTAAAGATCCCCTTGGCGAGTCTGTCGTGGCATCGGGACTCCTATATTGTCCGCAAAACAGATTACCTAAAGGCGTAATCTTCGTCTACCCATTTTTCAAGAGCAAAGGGGTAAGCGGTACTGACACTCGATACAGTGTAGAATCTCTCTTAGCTGTGGCAGGTGATTATGTATGTATTATACCGGATGGTATTGGCATGGGCATCAATTCGGATCAACCGATGTCTATAATCCAGCATGAAAATTTAGCTGAAACAGGTATAGATTTTTATCTGGCAGTTAGAGAGTTCATTTATAATCGCTATCACTATAAGCTCCCTAAACGGCTTATTCTGTTTGGCTATTCCCTCGGCGGTTCCGCTACCTGGTCACTTGCCCGATATCTGTCAATACATAAAGAGTTGGAAATCGGTGTTAAAGATATTTTTGTCGGAGGAGGCCCTTATTATCCTGACCTCTGTATGAAGGATTTATTTGAAAGCCGCTATTCGGAATTTGCCTCAAGCCCCTTTATACTCTGGTCTTTAAACTACTATGACAATTTAAATCTGGATTTTACCAAGATTTTCAAGGGCAAACTATTGGATGGATTTCCCGGATTGTGCAATGGATCCAGAGGCGGTTCATGATGTGACCTCCTATATCGGAACTGATCTTAACGACTATTTCGATGAGGATTTTTTACAAAACGAAGAGAATCAATACCGTCAGTTGGTTATGGATGCATTGAAAAAACACTCTATACCAAATGATTGGCGACCTGACGTCAAAGTTCGTTTATACAACTGCCATAAAGACCTATATGTTCCCTCTATTTGTGGGGATAAACTATACGAGTATTTAAAGGAGATAAATGCTGATGTCGAATATATCCATGAGGATATAGCGCACGAAAAGATGATTATAAGAATGATAATGGATTTTTATAAATACCTCTATCCAAATCAATAATCGTCTCCATAAATATCTCCATTTCAACAATAATACCGGTAAGCAGCGCCGCCCCGCCGCTATAATTATTGCAATAGTATCCATATTGCAAAAATAACAATTAAATCACTCCTTGATAGCTCTGATGCTCTGCGGATAGACAAGAAAGACTCCGGGTATGTGTCCACACCCACCGTCGGGATATTTATTTCCACAGAATCACCCACGCTTAACTCCTCAGAAGGATCATATTTGCCGAAAAGCTCATAAAAAGCATCATACTGCGTACTAAGGAGCATACGCAGGGAGCCTATGGAAATTATCACTTCCTTCGTCTGGAGCGGCTGTGGAGAGGTGTATGCAATACCTGAAAGCGGTGAGCCTCCGACGGCAGTCATTGCCCTCTGCAATGTTCCAAACGACTCTCCTTCCTCTGACAAAGCGCTGGTCCTCTCCTACCGGTATTAATGTAGTATCTCTCCATCGTCCGGGATCTTCAATGCACGAAGCTATCTGAGCTTCATCAAGGTAATAGGTACCATAGGTGCCCCTCTGCCTTACCGCTATAGGGTAGCGGAAGAGGCCTATATTACCTATCATCACCGGGTTAAGGGATGTTACGTAGAAAATGCGTTCCCTTGAGTAGGAACGCAGCTGTGACTCTACTCTTACAGCAGGTATCCAGCGGGGAGTAAACCCATAATAGGTGTGGTAGCCCTCCTCCGTCCGATAGCTCTCTGATGTGCTTTTACTGAAGAATGTGCTCTCTAAAGCGGTCTTGAATGGAGCTCTTATCTCCAAATTTCCATAAAAAACTTCATGGTCTTGCGCTTCATAAAATATTTCCGATGCAAATGATGACCAATCGAATCTCAATTCAACATTTTCAGGCACAAAGTCTGCCCCTTCCATACAACCCTGCGTTGCCATCGCAACCAACATTAAAATCACCGCAGCCACAGACTCTCTTTTATTATAGGTATCATATTATTTATGTATTATATATTACTAGTACAAATATAGCATTATTTTTATTTTGTCAATATCTACTATAATTTTAGTGATTTATTTTTGTGATTATATAAATATTATATATTTTTGCAGTCAAATAACTAATGTGCGATGGGTATGGTCAGGTTGATATTGGTAGTAGTTATTATTTTCAGCTCCGCTTTAAATGTAAAGGCACAGCGAGTTGCTGTTTCAGCCAATTTGGCGGACATAGTTAATCTCGGCACTTTGAGCGGTGAGATCTCTGTAGCCACCTCACGCCATATCTCTCTCAATGCCGGTGTAAGATATAATCCCTGGCAGTATGGTTCTCAGGAAAAAGGTTTTGTTCAGAACAGAAAACGCGAAGCTTCGCTCGGAGTGAGGTACTGGCCATGGAATATTTTCTCCTCCTGGTGGTTTGGTATGCGTACACAGGTACGCGAATATAATTGGGGAGGATTTTTCGGGCGGAAAGTTACGGAAGAGGGGATTGCAGTGGGTGCAGAGGCTGCTTTCGGATATTCCTATATGATCCATAGCCGGTTGAATGTCGAGTTCGGAGCAGGGGTTTGGAGCGGACACAAATGGTATACTCGCTACGATTGCCCACGCTGCGGGACAATTATTTCTGAAGAAAATTCACACGGATGGTTTCTGTTTCCGGGAGAAGTGATAATATCACTTGTTTACATTTTTTAATTATAGCATGAAAAGTAAAATAACCATACTTGCTGCCGGAGTTGTAATGACGCTCACAATTATCTCTTGTGGAAGCCTTTCCGGGAGGATGGAGTCGCTTGGCAACTATTCGGCATCAATCTCCCTGCCTCAGGAAAACAGAAGCGCTCTACGGGAACTCTCAATACCGGAGGTTATGCGCGACACCTCGGTAGTCGAAGATGAGAAAGGGAACTCCTACCACCTTATGAGGGCGGTAAAGGATGAGAAAACCGGAGAAATGGTGGCAACTGAAGAGTTACAGGCTGCCGTGGTAACGGCCAGATTTCGCAATGTAGCCGAAAGGCATGGGAAAGTGGAGATTGAGTTTCAGGTACTAGTGCCAAAAGAGCTTCAGGACAGTAAGTGGCAGCTCAGGATGATGCCGGTAATGCATATCCTGGAAGATACGGTGGAGCTTGACCGCATTCTTATCACAGGCGAAAGCTACCGTAGAAGTCAGTTGCGCGGGTACCAGCAATATCGCAGATTCCTCAATTCCATAGTCACAGACAGCACAAAATTTATGGACGTGCGTCAACTGGAGGTTTTCATCAAAAGAAATATCCCCGAGCTCTATAAATACCGAACCGATTCCGCATATGTTTCGGATGAACTGTTCTTGTCCTATTATGGCATAAGTGCACAGGAAGCCATAAATCACTATACTTACGGTCTGCTTGTTCGTCACAACGAATGGAAAAAGGCCAACATCGGTAGAATGTATGACCGCTATGTAAAGGCTCCCATTGTGACGGAACACCTCCGTCTCGATACCGTCATGTACAATGCCCGAGGAGATTTTATCTACAACTACGTACAACGGATCCAAACCAGACCTCACCTCAGGAAAGTCGATATTATATTGGAAGGAGAGATATATGAGCAAGACAATAGAATCTACACTATCGAACCCAGTGCTCCTCTCACTTTTTACATCTCTTCTCTCAGCAGTTTTGCCGAAGAGAGGGAGAGATATCTGACACAGGTAATATCCAGAAGGGTTAAAGCCGATGATGTTTGCTATATAGAATTTGAAAAGGGGCGTGAAGAGGTACTGGGGGAGCTTTCAAATAATTTTCAGGAGATAGCGCGCATACGTAGGACTCTGCGTGTACTCCTCGAGAACAGGGATTTTAACTTAGACTCCATCGTGATCACCGCGAGTTCTTCTCCTGAGGGGAGCTGGGAGTACAATTCCGGATTAAGCAAGCGCAGAAGTGCCTCAGTAAGCCGTTATTTTGAACGATTCATCAAAAGCTGGCGAGACTCTTCAGATCGTGAGGGTGGCTTTTCCATCAATATGGATGGAGTTTTAGCGAATAGTGAGATGAAAAGGGCCAATGTTGCCGTTGAATTCATTTCGCGAAGCATTGCTGAAGACTGGAGTACTCTAAATCAATTGGTGATGACAGATACGGTGCTAACCTCCTTGCAGAAGGAGAGATATTTCCTGCTTTCAGCAGAACAAAACCCCGATAGGCGCGAAAGATTGCTCTCAATGGAAGATAGCTACCCATATCTTAATAGCACAATCTATCCCAGGTTGCGTACTGTGAGGTTTGACTTCCATCTGCACCGTAAGGATATGGTACAGGATACCATCCATACTACAATTATTGACAGCACATATATGGCGGGCGTGGAGGCTCTGCGCAATAGAGATTATAAACTGGCAGTCAGCTTGCTTGCACCCTACAGGGACTTCAATACGGCAGTCGCCTACTGCGCAGCCGACTACAACTTATCGGCGCTGGATCTCCTCTCCGAACTCCCTCCTACACCGCGGGTAAACTATCTGATGGCATTGCTGGAGGCGCGCAACGGAAGGAGCAAGAGTGCCGCTGAGTACTATCTAAAAGCCTGCAGAGAAGATAGCCACTACATACACAGAGGAAATCTCGATCCCGAAATATATGCATTAGTCAAGATGTATGACTTAAACCGATACTTTGAATGAAACGAATAGCCACATATATGATGATAATTGTAGTGCTGCTGCCATTGTTATGGGCGTGCAACGATCCTATTCCCTGCGCTGATTGTAAAATGCATAGAGTGGTTATTCATCTAAACAACACGCAACCCGCACCACCATTGGCCACACGCGCTATCGCAGAGACATTGGAAGAGGAGAGGCGTATCAACAGTGTACAGCTCTACATTTTCGGCAGTGAAGGGAACTTTCTCCAAAGGATAACCGGCTCAAGTGATACTTTTGAAGTAATAACTCCTTCAGGAGAATGTACGTTTTGCTGCTTCGTCAACTCTCTCGGACTGCCGGTAGCACCTTCTTCAGCGGAAGAATTGTTTAGGTGTGATAGCTATCTCTGGAATAACAGCAGGGGATCATTTCAAATGGTAGGCACTGCAACTGCAAAAATTGATTCCGACAGGGAACTTGAAATTAAGGTCAAGAGGATAGTAGCAAAAGTAGAGTGTGTGATAAGAACGAAATTTGCCAATTCGCACCTTGCCGGAATGCCATTTACAGTGCATAGAATATATTTGACCAACGTTGCAGGTAAGAATAATTTTGCACTCACCGCCATACAGGGGAATGATGGTCTCTGGTACAACAAAATGGAGTACCGGCAGAGTTCCTGTGATGAATTAATCTGTGGTACTCATATAGACCGGCGAATGTTTGACGGAGACTCGTTACTGATTCGCGAGACTCTTTACCCATACCCTAATTCAAACATAGATTGTTTTGACCGTACGCTCTGGAGTGCAAGAAAGACCAGACTGGTGGTTGAAGCCACATTGGGCGAGAAATTTTGGTACTATCCAATAACGATGGAAAAGACGGTAGCCAACACCCACCTACCTTTATGATATAACAATAACACGAGAAGGTGAGAGCACCCTGAAATTCCTATTACAGAGCAGGAGCATCGAAACTATCGTAAAAATCGGTAAATGGAATGAAGGCGGAGAAATAGATGATGAAATATAGTGGCAACCCTCTTTCAGTCAACCAAATAACTAATCACAATTTACAAACTTTATCAAAAAATTCAAAATGATGAAAAAAATTCTTTCCATTCCAGCTGTTGCAGCGCTTTTTTATAGCCTGCAACCCTATTGAGAACCCGATAGTAGCAAAGGCGAAGGAAGCTTGACAATTAATGTAAAGGGAGAGATAGTGACAAAAGCTATTACCGATGTAGTCGGCAATGAGGCGACTGTTAATAACCTCCAAATATTCATTTTTGACGGCGATATCTGCAAATACTACTTTGACAACGGCACAACTCTCTCCAAAACCATTGACAAGGTAAAAACAGAGTACTTACGAAATCTGGGCGGTAGCCAATCTGGGAGAGACACTCTCTGCTTCAATCAGTAAAACATCACTTAAGGCAAAGGCACTGACACTTGCACAAAATGCCGCTGCGAGTGGTTTTGTGATGGCAGGTATGAGTCAGGTTGAAGTGAAGGCCTCAGGCACGGAATCGGTCGAAATCACTATTACCCGTTTTGTGGCGCGTGCCAGACTTGTAAAGGTCACAAACAGCCTCTCGGCCGGTTATGGCCGGTAAAGATCAAATATGTCATGCTTGATAATGTCGTATCGAACCAAAATATTGCCGGCACGGCAGCCATATCTACATGGAACAATAAGATGGGACGCAATTCGGGTACCAAGATTGACGGCACCACCAGATCCGAAGCACCCGAATCACTCCTCGGCAATCCTACCGAAAGGAATATTTCTACCGGAAACAGTGATACTCCCGGTTTTCGTTTCTATGGTTACGCAAATGGGACAAGTGACGACTCCACTGACATCACAAACTGGTCTGCACGAAAAACGCGCTTGGTGGTTGTAGCGGAAATACAGGGTGCTATCTACTACTATCCGGTTACACTCCCTTCGTTCGCACGCAACAGCGCGTATGACATCTCTCTGACTATAAAAGAGCTCGGCTCCAATGACCCCGAGACCAAACCCTCCACAGATGCTGTAACAACTACAATTGTGGTTGCCCCATGGGAAGAGGGTGGAGAGATTACGGAAGAAATTTAATCATTACTGTCAGAGATTGTTAAGTTAATATCTTTATTCATGTTGTTTTAATGAGAAAGAACCTAACCGGATTATTGGCACTCCTGTTTTGCAGTTGCTCCATTCTTGAAGATCGGACACCATGTCCCTCTCTTCTTACTATGGACTATTCAAAAGTGCTCAAATATGATTTCATCAACCGAATGAGTGATGGAGAATACAACGTTACCCTCAACGGAGCGGATTTCAGCTTAAGCGAAAACATTCCGGTCCATTTGATGGATACTATCCGTCGTAAGAGCGTCTCCAAGGGAAGCATTAGTATATCCGGTGTTCTTTCGAGAAAAGGGATAGAGGCCATGATTGTCACAGAAGGCAATCAGGCCGACTCCCTTTATGCATTTAACACCAAAATCGAAGCCACTGGTGAAAAAACCTATGTTCTGATGGATGCGCACAAACAATTCACAACCGTTCATATAAAAGAGAGTGGAGTAAAGAATTCTAAAAGTGCTGCACAACAGAGACTGGATAAGATACAAATGAGAGTAGTAGGAAACTATCAAGGTATAGATCAAAACGCACCTTGGAGCCTCTACCCGGCAAGTTTGACTGCATCGTAGCGGCAGCCTCCCCTATCGGAGAATATTCAGTACGCATTCCAAGACAGGGTGACGCCTCCATAATGATAGAGCTTACTCTCGATGTATCATCAAAGGATACAACTGCTTCCGCTGCAAGACTAACACCTACTCTGGGGCGCTATATGGAAGAATTAGGCTATGACTTCTCTGCTGAAAGCCTCGCCGATGTATATATAGGATTGGAGATTGACTCTCGCAAAGCCTTTATTCAAATAGAAAACTGGAATTTTGAAAAGACTTTCGTGATTTTCTGACAAGCAGGAAAGGAGATTCTAAAACTGAAAGTGCGCTTCGATTAGCCTCTCCACTGCATCTTCAAGAGAGCTGTTGTTGTCAATAATGGCATCGGCTGTATCAAGATAAAAAATTTCTGCGTTTCGCGAAAAGATCAACCAGTTGCCTCTTGTCCGATGCAAGTGGACGATCCGGAGAGGGTATGAGCAGATTTAGATCTCTATCCAATAGATAGATGCGTCCATTTCGCTTTAGGCGATGGACATTGAGAGCATCAAGCACAGTGCCTCCGCCGGTAGATATGACAACTCCCTGTCGCAACGAAACGCTCGCCACGACACCCTTCTCAAGCTCACGGAAGCCCTCTTCTCCTTTTTCACGGAATGTATTACCGATCTCTATTCCGGTCTGCTCCTCTATCATCTTATCAACGTCAAGAAATTCCCTGCCAAGTTTCTTGGCAATCACTAACTCCGATGAGACTCTTGCCACTCGATGGCATTCCGGTTAGGACAATGTTCTCCTTAGCATGAAGAAGTTCGTAGTAAAGCGATTCTATTTTTTTAAAGTCGGATATAGGCTCGTTGACACTGTCTTGAAAGAGTTCATGAGCAAAGCAAGCCTGCACGATAAGCATGTAGAGTCCTCCTTCCGCCTTCAGCCCAAGTCTTCGTGCATTAAGCACAAGATTGGTGCGCAGCGGATTATATATTGAGTCCAATACTGCCTCCAAATTGGGGAACATTGCCGGATCAACTATTATACCCTCATCATCGGGACTCATGCCTACGGGAGTTGCGTTAACTATTATATGAATATCATTACGCAACTGCGGATTCGATTCCAGATCCGATATAAGCACCTGACCCTCCCCTGTCACTCTCCTTACTGCAAGAATGACGGATTTAGCACCTGCTGCCAGTGCTACGGTACGAATAGTTTTTGCAGTACCCCCGTTACCTAAAATAAGAATATTTTTACAGGCAAAAACGATGTCAGCATGTTTTGCAAGGGAGTTGAATCCAGGATAATCGGTATTATGACCATATAGGAGGCCATCTTCCTTCCGAAGTATGGTATTGACCGAACCTACACTCGCAACAACAGGAGAGAGGACATTAATAAATGGTAAGACCGCCCTCTTATAAGGGAATGTAACATTTATACCTTTGAAATTCGATTCCCGAAAGAACAGTTCCAACTCATCCTTGGGAACCTCGCACAACTCGTACGGACGAGACGAAAGTCTCCGGTGTATTTCTCCGGACAAACTATGCCCCAGTTTTTCTCCGATAAGTCCATATTCAAGCTCACTGTATTTCATAATAGTTTTATATTTTAGATTAGTGCTACAACCTCCTCAGGAGTCATCTTTCTAAAATCAAAAATACCGGGGGATTCCACATAAACAGTAGTGATCAAACCCTCGGTACGTTTCTTATCCAGAGCAATATATGGTAGTAGCACCTCACCGGAAAAAGGTGATTTGACAGGTAAATAATATCTCTTTAGTAGCCGTTCAAGCCTCTTACGCATCTCATCCGAACAAAAATAGGTCATTCCCGCGGCAATGGATTCTCCATGTAAGAGCCTGCCATTTGAGGCAATTTCGATGGCATGGCCTATGGTATGCCCAAAGTTGAGCACTTTACGCAGCCCATGCTCCAAAGGATCTTCCAGCACTACGTCACACTTTATTTGCAGCGCAGCACCAACAATATCATCCAATATCTCATTTAGGGGTAAATCAGACTCCAGCAAGGAAAAAAGGACGGCATCTGAAGTGGCTGCCATCTTAATGACTTCTGCAAGTCCGCTATAAAGTTCTCTTTTATCTAGGGTCTTGAGGGTATTTGTGTCGATAACGACGCCTTTAGGGTGGTGGAAAGCCCCAACCAGATTCTTGATGCCGCCGAAATTGAGGGCGGTCTTACCTCCAATAGAGGCATCAACCTGAGCAAGCAGCGTTGTGGGTACGTTGTAATAATCTATGCCGCGGTTGTAACAGGAAGCTGCGAAGCCGGTTATATCACACGTCATTCCTCCTCCTACTGCTATCAGCGCACCGTAACGGTCGATCTCCCGTTTTCTAAGAGTATCTATAATCAATTCCAAAGTATTGAAATTTTTACTCTCTTCTCCTTGAGGTATTATCAGAAGGGAAGCATTGTAGAATTGGGCAAGCACCGATTCGGCATATTGCAGTGGCACGCCACTATCAGTAATCACAAGCACATTGCGCGCTTTTCCGACAAGATTTCCGACGTGAGCTATGGAGCCTTTGCCCTCAATAATTTCACAAACCGTAGCCCTGAAACCGAAAGTAAGCTTCATTTTGTTCCCTTGAAAGATTGTGACAAATATACAAAACTTTTTATCACCTTAAAATCGTATATTTGTAAATCATACCAAATAGTCACCTCCGGATAATACTATTTTAAACAGGAAAACATGGAAAACAAATTCCTCTACAGCGTTGCACGCCATTTTTACGAAAAGCAGGGAAATAGGATAAATAAGCTCCGTTTTGTCTTTCCAAACAGGCGCTCGTCAATATTTTTCAAGAAGTATCTGACACAATGCATGGCGGGTGAAGCCCTTTTTGCTCCAAAGATGATTACAATCAATGACTTCTTCCTTGAACTTTCCGGAGGAGTGTTAATTGATAAGGTGGAGGCGCTCTATATCTTGTACCAAAATTACGCGAATCTTTTTAAAGATAAGGAGGGTAAGGTACAGAGCACATTTGATGAGTTTATTTATTGGGGGGATGTCTTTCTGAATGATTTCGATGATATCGACAAATATCTGGTCGATGCTGAGAAACTTTTCACCAATATAGGAGATCTTCAAAAGCTTACGGCAGAAGAGAACGATTATATGAGTGAAGAGCAGAAGAGAGCTATAAAGGAGTTCTACACAAGTTGGAACCATAGCAAAAATAGGGATATAGTGACCAAAAAGAATGAAGAAAATGGAGATAAAGCAAAGAGTGGAGAGGATGCTGAATATAAGGAACAGAAAGAGAACGAAGAGAGGAAAATAATGAGATAAACAAAGGGAATGAAGAGAGGATAAAATAGATATCAAGGAGGAATTTTCTACAATTTGGGAGAACTTGCACAGACTTTACACCTCATTCCGAGAAGCGCTGAAGGATAAGGGGCTGATGTATGAGGGAATGATCTATAGAGAGGTTGCAGAAACGCTGAAAGAAGAGATTAAAGGGCCGCAGGAAAAAGAGAGAAAAGAAGAGATTTTAAAAAAATGTCGCAAATATGATAAAATCATTTTTGTAGGTCTAAACGCCCTGAATGAGTGCGAAAAGTCTCTTTTCAGGCACCTTAATAAGCCTGGGAGTGGGATTGATGTAGATTTCATCTGGGATTATTATGGCGATATCCTCACTGACGAAGCCAACAAATCATCGCAATTTATGCTTCGTCACAGCGGAAGGGAGAAGACACCCTACGGGAATGTCGTAGAATTTGCCCAAAAAGCTATCATTAAGCCTTACGGGACACCCCTTGAGCCCCTTCGTGATGATGTAGGACCTGGAAAAATTAATATTGTGAGTGTCCCCTCAGCAGTAGGTCAGACGAGATATGTGACGGAAATACTGGAAGGTATTCACTGTAATAAAGATGGGACTCTTCTCCCCAACCTTGACCTCGAAGAGACCGCCATAGTTCTACCGGATGAAAGTCTGCTCCATCCAATGCTCAATTCCATTACGAAATGCGTTGATAAGGTCAATGTCACTATGGGTTATCCATTGATCAACTCACACACTGCCACATTTGTCTCCAAACTGGAAGAACTGCATAAAAAAACTCGTCCAAAAAAGAGTGGTGGGGTCTCATTTCACCATAAAAGCGTAATGGCACTTCTCGGCCACCCCTTCCTTACATCTTTGCTCCCTGCGGAGGGGCTAAAGAGCATCAAAAATGAGATTATCGGCAGAAACCTCGTATATGTCAATTTAGAGACTCTTGTGGAGGAACAACTTGAAAGAGACGATAATCAAGTCGATACAAACGAGCAATCATTTAAGGGCGATAAACAGCAACCCGACTTCGGCAATCAACCGCTTGAGGCCTGTGCGCAACAACTCAGCAAAAATGAGTTATTTAAGGCAATATTCAGCACGACTCCCGATCCTGAAAATGTTGGAAATTGGCTTGAAAAGATTCTCCAACTTATTCAAGAAAACCTGGATGGCATTGACAGGGAGGCTGCATACCATTACCTCAGAGTAATCAAACGCATCTCCGACCTTAATCTCCCTCTAACGGACATTAAAACCTACTTCCGTCTCTTAAAGCAAATCGTATCAGTGCTCTCAGTCCCATACAGAGGCGAGCCTCTGCAAGGTATCCAGATTATGGGACCTCTGGAGACCAGAGCTCTCGACTTCAAAAATGTGATTATACTCTCCACCAATGAGGGAATCTTCCCTTCATCAAATGTGAGCAACTCCTTTATACCATACAACCTTCGACTTGGCTTCGGACTCCCTACATACGAGTATCAGGACTCCATCTCCGCCTACCACTTCTATCGCAGCATCTGCAGGGCAGAACATATCTGGCTTCTATACGATTCCCGCACCGAAAGCACTAAGGTCGGAGAACCGAGTCGCTACATTCACCAGCTCAAATATGGCTACAAAATACCGGAAAATGATGGGAAACGCAGATTAGATATAAAGCAGCTGGCACTCTCATACGAAATGAAAGGCAGGGAGGAGAACAACCTGGATATCGAAAAAAGTCCGGCTATAATGGCGAGACTGCGGGAAAAATATATTATGGGGCCTGACGGCGACTTCAACGGCAGTTTTTCCGCCTCCACTCTCAATGATTATTTCAAATGCCAAAGATTGTTCTACCTCAAACACGTCGAAGGAATCGGCGAAGAGGATGAAGTGGTGGAAGAGGTGGACGGAGCACAATTCGGCACAATTTTTCACTATGTGATGGAGAAACTCTATACTCAGCATGTGAGCAACAAATCTTCAACCGTAAATAAGAGTGATATAAAGGGTCTTAGAGAGGAGAAAGATCATATCAAAGATTTAATACTTGAAGGATTTGCCAAAGCGAGAGAAAAACGGGGATACAGTTATGCAAATAATACCGTCAGTTATGATGACCTCTCCGGCCAGGAAAGGATCGTATTCGAATTGATAGCTGATTTTGTGGACAAAACCCTCGAAATTGATAAAGAGTATGCCCCTTTCACATTCAAGGCTGCCGAAATGAAAATCAACTATCACATGGATATTGACTATATCGGCACTGTGAAAATCAAAGGCTCCATCGACAGGGTTGATAAAAAGAGTGGTACAATCAGGATAATCGACTACAAAACGGGGAGTGTGGATGGAAAAATGCGCGATGAAAAGGAGCCAAACCCAATGATACGATACCAAAACTTTTCAAAGAAGAAAAAAATGGCTCTTGCGTTAAAAACTCTGTTTCATTTCAGCTTCTACTCTATAAAATGATGTACTTGCATCAGCCTAATATGGAAAATGGAGACAATATCCTACCTGCTGTCTTTGCGCTAAGACATTTCCACGAAAATAAGGGCTTACGCTCTCAGGAGGGGCTTACAAAGGAGATCATGGATGAATTTGAGGATAAAGTGAAGGAAAAGATTAAGGAGATATTTGACGACAGTATTCCTTTCAAAGCTATCACCTTTGATGACGGAGAGTTTGGCACCTGCCGTTACTGCAATTACCAAAACATTTGTAAAATCTTGTAAAACCTACCCAATATGTGCAAGACAAAACAGAATCCTGAGATTATTATCGCTTCTGCGGGTGCAGGTAAAACGCATAAACTGACTGAGACCTACCTAAAGATGCTTGAAAAGAGCTATGACGCCGGCAATCCACATCCCCATAGAAATATCCTTGCGGTAACCTTTACCAACAAGGCTACAGATGAGATGAAAGAGCGCATACTGGAGAAACTCTTTATTAAAGCGGCAAAAGGGGATCATAATGCGGAGAAGCTCCTAAAGGAGATCCTTCACGACTATTCCGGCTTTAATGTAAGTACTATCGACAGATTTTTTCAGCTGGTAATGAAGACCTTTGCAAGGGAGCTGGGGGAATATGGCTCATACGATGTGGAACTTGACTCAGAAAGTGCTACTATAGAGGCTATCGACCGTATGATGGACTCCCTCGGGGATGATAAGGATACAACCTTGTTGAAATGGCTTGTAGATTACTCGCGCAACGTTATTGATGAGGGCCGTTCCTGGGATGTGCGCAAAGAGCTCTATAAATTTTCGGACCTGTTCTACAAAGAGGATTTTCTTATCAAAAAAAGAGGTGAAGCGGGATATCTTTATAGGGTAGATGATGGTTCCGGAATTGATCCAAAGGCAGAAATCAAAAAGTCCCTAAAGGAAATTAATACAATTACAACAAAGTTTGAAAGTGAAGCAAAGGTACTGGCTGAAAATATAATTATTGAGTATGATCGGGTGAATGGCATCATTGGCAAAATGAGAGTTGACGACAGGTCAGCAAGAAATGGATTTGAAAAAATCATCAATGGCATATATGAAAACTCCGGAGGAAAACTCTATTGCGATTCATTCCATTATGCATCAAAATGGTGCTATGCCGGCAAAAACAAACAAGAAAAAGAGATTTATCAGTATTATAAAGATACTTATTTGGATGACCTCCAGAAGTTATCTGATGATTTAAAGTCCTACTTCGACAACCATTTTATCACATACAACACGGCAAAAACTATTCGAAAAAACATCTATCTTCTGGGACTTACAACCGATATTTTCAAAGAACTGGACAAATATCTCAATGAAAACAATCTTGTATTACTCAGCAGCACAGCTGACATCCTAAACAGAATAATTGACCGGAGCGACACTCCCTTCATCTATGAAAGAATCGGGAACAGAATTGACCATATATTGCTGGACGAATTTCAGGATACATCAAAGCTACAATGGCAAAATTTCGAGCCTCTGATCGACAACAACATCTCCAATAGCAATGACAACCTTATTGTAGGAGACGTCAAGCAGAGTATCTACAGATTCAGAGGCTCAGACTCCTCTCTTTTAAGGAATCTTCCTAAAAACAAAAAGGTTACACCTGAAATTAAATATGAAAACTGGCGTAGCGCTGATACAATAGTCCGATTTAATAGCGATTTCTTTGAAACTATCACAAAAAATGATCCTATCGTAAAAGATATTTACACAGGCTGTAGTCAGGTAATGCCCAGCAAGTCAAAAAACCAAGGCAACCTCAACCGTTATGATGCCGGGGCTGTTAAAGTCAGAGTGTTTGAAGTTGATGAAGAGGATAAAAAAGCCTGGATGCAGGAGGCCCTGGATGCCCTTGCAGGCAAAGCAGACGATGTCAATGATCTTGGCGAGATAGCACGGCTTACAGACGATGGATATGAGCTACGCGACATCACAATTCTTGTCCGTACCAACAATGAAGGCAAAATGGTGGTCGACAAACTGATTTCAAAAGGGATCAACGTCGTCACTGAAGAAGTGTTGGTGCTTGGATATTCCAGGGCCGTCCTCAAGATTGTGACACTCCTTAAATATCGGGACAATCCGGATGACCAGGTAAACCAACTGATGCTCAAAACCCTATTTACGGAAAATCAAGAGAGCAATATAGGCGATTTAACCATTAAGGAATTAGCAGAAATGCCACTTAAAGAGGGTTGTGAGGCTATATTTACTGCTCTATTTAACGAGGATCAGAGAAATGATCTGAAAGCTCTCTCGCTTTATGAAAGTTGTGAGGTTATGCTAAGAAGCATTTATGATGAGATTCCGGAGTATGAGATTGAGTTTGTACAGGCATTTCTGGATGAGGTTAATAGATTTATGACGCGTAATGGATCCGATTTGCCTGCATTTCTGGAGTGGTGGGAGGAAAGTGGTCAGAATGTAAAAATCAATTCCTCTTCTGACCAAAATGCTGTGCGTGTAATGACAATACACAAAGCAAAAGGACTTGGTTTCAAAGCGGTCATTATCCCATTTTTTAATGAAAAAACCTCAGTGAAAAGCGGCACTTTCGCCCCCTATCTCTGGTGCATACCGGATATTGATGAGCTAAAAAACATAGGCCTGATTCCTGTTAAATACACTACCAAGGAGAACACTGGCTTTGAAAAGGATTTTGAAACGGAAAGAAAAGAGACCTATATTGACACTTTGAACATCGCTTATGTTGCGATGGCGCGCCTATTTTGAAATGGTGATCTATACTCCTGATGAAACTGAGAAACCGGAAGAGGGTAAAGAGGCAAAACAACCAAAAGATTCAATGGCCCAAAAACTCATAAAGTTTCTCAAGGAGGAATCCCAAAATGAGGACAATGGTATCTATATAGTAGAGGCTCAGGAGAAAAAAGAGTCTCAGGAGGAAGAAATCGGCAGGTTTATAAAAATTAAAGATTTAGGCAACGGATGCTACGAAGCACGGGCAAATAATGGCCAATGGCGTTATAGGGATGCTAAGGATATAGCTAAGAAACAGCAACAAGGAGCAACCAAAAAGACCGAAGTTCTCGAAAATGGCATCGAGACCAAAACTGTTAAATCATTCCGCTCAATCTCTATTGGTGATGAACTCGAGCAATCATTCCGATCGCGACTTTTTTGAATTTGAAAAGGATCCTTTGGAGACTCCCCGTATCAAAGGAATTGTACTCCACGATATCCTATCGGAAATTCGTACCATTGAGGATCTGCAAGCAGCTGTTGAGAGAGACGTTATTCAGGGAGATCTAAAAAATCAGAATCCGTGGATGCAAAAGGATTTTCTCTACCGGAGACTACAGTCAGTAGCAGAGAAACACTGGTTTGATGGTACCTATTATACACTTAACGAACAAGAGATACTTGTTAAAAATGGGGATACACTTCGTCCGGACAGGATTCTCACGGGAGATGGGCGTACTCTGGTGATAGATTACAAATTTGGAGAACGCGATAAGAAATATCTGAAGCAGGTTCGCGGTTATATGGAGAAACTGACTCAAATGGGCTTAACTGAAGTATCGGGATATATCTGGTACCTCAAAGAGAATGAAGTAGAGCAAGTATTATTATAGAAGCCTATTATTTACTATTTTTGAAAAACAATGAAATTTGTCCTATATGGAACTCACTTCTTACCATGTCGATGCTTTTACAGACCAACTCTTCAAAGGCAATCCAGCTTGTGTGGTTCAGCTTGGGGAGTGGCTTGCAGATGATTTGATGCTTAAAATCGCAGCTGAAAATGCAGTGGCTGAAACCGCATTTTTCAAGAAAAACAAAGACTCCGGAGGCTATTCCATACGCTGGTTTACTCCTGATCTGGAGATGGATCTTTGCGGTCACGCCACT
Source organism: Bacteroidales bacterium (assembly GCA_040766795.1). Classification (GTDB taxonomy): domain Bacteria; phylum Bacteroidota; class Bacteroidia; order Bacteroidales; family UBA932; genus Cacconaster. Next base: position 82,617 of record JAXGPW010000004.1, read on the forward strand.
TTGGCAACCTCTTTTGTCATCGATATGATCTCGAAAGAACCACTCAATGAGATACTCTTTAACTCCGCTTTAGCGGAGAATTGAGGGTAGGTGTGGATAATGATCTCTTTACGCTCAACTTCCCTTCGCGACCGGCAGTACCGTCAACAATTCCCAGAGAGACTTATGATTCTCTGAGTATTAAACCATTGGAGGTCTTTAAAGCCCGCGACTACATTCTAATATACGAGTCACAGCAACAGATCGAAGAGATAGCGATAGACCGCAACCTATTTGATATGGTAAATATGGATCCGGGAGGAGTGATCATAACTGCCCCCGCTTCGGAACCCGAAGTTGACTTCGTATCCCGCTTCTTCACCCCACAAAGCACCATTTTGGAGGACCCCGTGACAGGCTCGGCTCATTGTACGCTTATCCCCTATTGGAGTGCACGTCTCGGCAAACGCATTATGACCGCCAAACAAATTTCGCCCCGCGGAGGTACCCTATTTTGCGAAGATTGCGGCGACCGCGTCCTCATCTCCGGCACCGCCCGCCTCTACTCCCGCAGCACGCTCTATTTGTGAGAATTCAGAGATCCATGCCCATAATATGGTCATTCATCCAGAAGTTATTGCCAATGTCAAAGTCCTTGCTGTAAAGGATTCGCATCCCTTGATGAAGGTAAAACTGTACTGCCGGATTCTCGCGATTGACATGTAACATCATTCTGCTCTTTTTGAAGCCCTTGCTTCGAATATGGTCACAAACATGCTCAAACAATAGTTTACCAAGTCCGGTTTTCTGATATTCAGGTAGAATATATAGGCGCATCAATTCAAATACCTTGGTGCCGTCCGGATCATCCTCTTGAGGCGCAATACCCGCATAGCTCACCGCCTCCCCTTCCACTTCCACAATAAAATATTCCTGCCCCGAATCAATTCCTGCTGCAATATTTTCCGGAGAGTACATCCACTCCATCATATAGTCAATCTGCTCCTGTGAGAGCATTTTTCTGTAGGTATGGGGAAAAATAATTTGCGCCAAATCGCGAATCAGAGCGATATCCTCTTTGGTCGCCTGACGGATGGTGATTTGCGGTTTCATACTTTAATAAGATAGTCTGCGATCTATTATGCAATACTTGTCTGTGCTGGTAAGCTCTCCTATACTGTCAGGTGCTATGCTGTAATATCGATTAAGTGCTACTTGAGGTAATCAATCAAAATCGATTCCATCATATGGTAGCCTTCAAGATTGGGGTGTACGCCGTCCGGCCCAAGATTTTCCGGAAGTCCGTTGCGCTCATCCTTCATCTGCGAGTGATAATCCACATAAGGAATACGGGTACTTTTTGCGTAGGCACGGATCATCTCATTTAGCTCTATTATTTCCTCAGCAGGAGTCAGCTCCGTACGCCACCTGATAGATAAGCTGGCAGTACGGAGCAGAGTATAGGTTGGATGCGATTGGCCTTGGCAATCTGACACATCGAGATTATATTGTCGAGGATATGCTCCAGAGAGATCGGCCCGTCGTTCATCGCAATATCGTTGGTTCCTGCCAAGATTACCACATATTTGGGCCGCAGAGCCACCACATCCTTCTGGAATCTGATGAGCATATCAGAGGTAGTCTCCCCGCTTATTCCTCTACCGACCAGATTGTTAAACTTAAAAAACTCCGGGCTCATCATAGGCCAGGCATCGGTAATCGAATCTCCGAATAATACAGCTAAAGGTCTCACTTTCACTTCTTTATTAGCCTCCTCATAACGCCTGGGAGGAATTACTTTCTGATATCTTTCCTGCGCAGCAGCACCCACCGTCACAAGCACCACCACCGCCATTAAAATTGCTCTTTTCATATTGCAAACATAATCCACATACCTTATTTTTTTAACCTATCAATCAACAGTGCTCTTACAACTTTATATCCCTCTTGTGGACTGAAATCTTCATCAGAACGAAGCAATTGCCGGGTATCACCCAAGAATTCATCGTCTTGCATTTTGTTCTCAAGATTAATTATAAACTCCTTGTATGTGGGGGTATGGTCAACCACGAAGTCCATATACGCATTATAGCAATTTAAGACCTTATCTATATTTATCTCTCGAATAGTAAGTGCCTTATATAAATCATAAAGATCTCTTCCTTTACTTCGCTGGTATAATGCCCGAAGTTTGGTCCCAATAAGTTCCTCAAGTTGATATGTAAGAACATTGCATTCCCCACTATACCACTTGTTAGTTACAGAAAAGGGAATTTCTTGCATAGGCAAGACATTGAAATGCTCCTTGCAGTTGATTTCTACTTTTAAATGTATCGGCACAACCGGAGGTATCTCAGATTCCATCCTGAATATTAGCGTATTATTATTCCTTTTTTGCCTTACCTTAGGTTCCCCAAGAAACGACAATGCCTCTCTGATACGATCATAGGTTTCTTTGATTGGCTCTGCTCTAATCTGAACAAGGTCAATATCCTCACTATATCGAGACTGAGGTGAAAGATATAACTTATGTAATGCCGTGCCACCACGAAAAGCAAGATGAGATGCCAAATATTCATCCTTATATATTTCAGTCAAAGCCCTGCAAATAAGCAAATCCTGCTCCACCTGTTCTGATTCTATCCAAGAAACAGTTTCACTCCACTCTCTTATTGCAAATTCCGGTATCATTCGTCTATATCTATTTCTTGGTTAATTATTACTTTCCATTTTTTATCTATTATACAGCCTTCTGTTGATTTACCTACTTTAAAGGGCACATTTCTAATTGGAGTTAGATTAAGAGAAATTTTGGTCTTAAATATTTCTGCAAGGTCTTCTCTTTCCAAAACAGAATCTAAAATATACCCAAATCTTTGATATATAGGAGTTGGTGCAAGATCAAAAAAATCATCTTCCAGTTTATCAAAATCAAAGCTCTCTACCAATTCATTTAGCACGGTACATACCCTATTCAATCCTCCAACATATTTTTCATTATCCACCAGATCAATTGCGGTTAATTCCGGAGATGATACATTTACATAACCCAATTGGGTCTTATGATGCCTGATGAATTTTTCCGGTATTTCTTTCTTTGAGAAGAAAAGAATGGGCGTTCCTGTTTTAGCAGTATTTCTAAGTTTAGGTGCTTCCGTCATTACGGAAAATGTTTGTACCCTCTGGTGAGAAGCTCCATAAAAAGAGGCCGCGTTAAGCAAACTGACGTAATATTTTTTATTTAGGAATGACATTAACGAATCAATGTAAAATATAGGTGGAATAACCCCCTTCAAAGCAAATTCAATTGGCATAATTACGTAAAATCCCCTCCAAGGAGAAATAATTTTCTTCTTGACGGTTAGACGATATAATGAGGTACTTATATAGGCCCTGCTAAATTGAGGAAAATTAATTTGAATATCCTCAATAGTGAAGGTATAATAACCTCTCAATACCTTTTCATTAATCCAATCTGATATACTTTGTTCTTGCTGTTTCATAATTATTGCAATCTGGTTGCAAATATAATCATTTTATGATGAATATTGCAACTCTGTAGCAAATATTTAATAACTCTCATAAAATGATTAAGTGCTACTTAATATTTTATTCTTACAGAATTGATTGACATTTCCATTATTTCGGAGTTTAAATGTATTGATTATTTATAGAACAAAAGAATGCTGCAGTAGATTAACTACATCTTTTTTGTATCTTTGATATATCGCAAACAGCGATGCCATAAACATAATGAAAAAGCTCCTTGTTGTGAAAACATTAGGTTCCCTCGTGCTTTAACGGGGGATTTTTTTATCCCAACTCGATTCTCCTAACTCGATACTCCCAACTCCAAAAATAACTATCTTTGCCGCCGGTTATGGGATATTCAGGAGAACTCATATCATTGGCGGTAGCATTTAGTTGGACGGCTACAGCGCTTTTTGCCGAGATAGGCACAAAGCGTATAGGTTCGTTGCAGCTAAATATCATAAGAATGACGCTGTCGCTGCTTATGCTGGCGGCTACTCTCTGGATAGTGACCGGAGCGCCCTGGCCGCGCTTTGCTGATGGCAGCACCTGGCTCTGGCTGCTGCTCTCGGGACTCATAGGCTATGTGTTTGGCGACTGGTGCCTCTTCAACTCCTACCTTGTAATTGGTGCGCGTTTCGGACAGCTCTTCATGACTCTTGCTCCGCCGGTGGCCGCTATAACTGCGTGGGCGCTACTTGGAGAGATCGTCTCGTGGAAGGGTCTGCTGGGTATGTTTGTGACTCTCTCCGGAATTGCTATGTCCATTCTAAGCAGGGGTCATGGACACAAAGTGGCCGTCAAGCTTCCTATAAGAGGAGTTTTGCTTGGTATAGGTGCAGGAGTCGGTCAAGGCGTGGGGCTGGTGCTGAGTAAGGTAGGTATGGGCCACTATCATGCTGCAATTCCCGAGGGTGCTACTACGGTAAGCACAATGGTTCCCTTTGCGTCGACCTTCATTAGAGCGGTGATGGGTGCTATCGGATTTATATTAATCCTTCTGATTAGAAAAGAAGGTCCAAAGCTTGTCCATGCCCTAAATGATCGCCGGGGAATGCTTTATGCCTCTCTCGCGACCATCACGGGACCCTTTATCGGTGTCTCGCTCTCACTGATGGCTGTACAATATACCAACGCCGGAATAGCATCAACCATTATGGCACTGACACCGGTTCTCATTATTCTGCCATCTCACCTGATTTTTAAGCAAAAAGTGAAAGTCATAGAGGTTATCGGAGCCTTTATAAGTATCGCGGGAGTGTCGCTGTTTTTTCTTTAGAGGATAAATAGTATCTGTCTAAAATGGCGGGCAACTTAGTTCATCCGTGAAAAATAAAGATAGTTTCAAAAGTATTCTTTTTAAAGAATACTAAATCGCACCTTCAACACCACTGAAGCGCCGCGAAGAGGGCTCATAGTTGATATATCAATGAGGTTGTTACTGCTGATATAGTTAAATGTTTTGTGGTTGAATAGGTTGCGAGCTTCGAGGCGGAATTCCATACGTTTATGGAGCCAGCCAAAGGATAGGTCTGCAAAGACCAGATGGCGGTGACTGCCTGAGACGGCGTCGTTGAAGTAATGTTCAACGGAGCCGTCCAGACGAAAGCCGCGGCCAAGCACGAACTGGCCGGAAAGACTCTGTTGCAAATAGGTGTAGCGTGAAATATCCTCTCCTCCGGACATTCGGCTCGTTACTAGTGAGCCACTCCCCCGATAAAATATCTGTGCCTTGTCGGAAATTCGTGTCGTAGCGGTAAGCCTTCCCTGCCATAAGCCACGGAGCGAGGGTATAAGTTGCTCTTGCCGTAGGATCTGGGCTTGTTGCCATGTACGGTTCAACGCAATGCCCAGAGTCGTGGCCAGTACGCTTATACGTTGACTGTATGCCAGTTCAAAACCGTAGCGATCGGAATGGTGTGCAACTGGCAGACTCTCTTGTCGTACCAATATCCCCTCGATGACTGAGCCCGTCAACAAGTCCTGTTCATTACGCGACCAAGTGCCACGCAATGATGTAATCATCCCAATCCATGGATTCTTGTATTCAAGACCGACGGTAGAAGTCTTACCTGAACTATGGAGGAGTTGTCCGCTGCGACGACCGATGCTGCGATAATTCGTCATCAGATAGCCCATATAGAGACTATTTACACCTCCCACACCGGAGGTGAGACGTGCATCAAGGTTGTAGCGCAGACCTCCTGCGATATCTCCCGAAAGAGAGAGCCTCGGTAGAAAATGGAAACGATGTTCATACTCATCCGCATAACTAGTGAATCGGACGTCGAGAGGCAAATCAAGGGAAATTTTAAACCGTTCACCGGCGTTATACTCGAAGCGGGGTGCCAGAATTACATCGAAACGATGGAGCGATACGTCATTGGTCATCGAATCTACAGAAGGAAAAGTATAGAATTCACTATCAGCAAGTAAAAAGGTTGACTCCATTTTTTCGATCCGAGCATTGAAATAGGCCCGTACCATCATCTGCCAATAGCCTATGTTTTGTGACCAGCGAAGATTATTTTGGCTATCGAGCCGCCGCGTGTAAAGTTGTTGTACGGCATTAGGAGCAAATTCAGTGGCCAGGTCATTGAAAGGCAGCGGCGAGACTTTAAGCGTGGCGCTCCCCTCCGTATAGGAAGTATTGGAATTGACGGAATAAATCCGTTCGTTCTTTCGAATCATATCAGAAAAACGATTCTCTATTGAAAAGGCCGGACGATATAGATTTTGATTGATGCTCCCTACCGTGCCGTTGGCGTCGTACAGCCGTCCCGTAATGTTCAGCCGCTCGTCTAGATAGTGATTTGCACTATTATTCACGAGTCGTATCGAAACTTCAGCTTGATCGGTACGAATTTGTGAGGAGATGAGTTCCTCAACATCTACCGGTTGCTCCTTCAGGAAATAATAACGGGTCAACGAACTACCTTCAGCGGTCTGACGATCGTGGACATATGATGCCCGCGCAGAAAGATCAATGGTAGGACGAAGGCGTGTTAGTACATTGGTCGAGATCGCATGGACATTATTCATAAGATAGCGCGAACGATCAACCGGCGGCTCTGATGGTGTACGCAAGGTCAACAGTGATGCAGCGCCATCAATTGGCGGTATTTCAAACGAAATCAGTTCAGAGACCACCACATCGTCTCCCTCGTTGTTGGTCTTGTAAGTGAGCATTGTCTGAACTTTTCTGGTAAAATACATAGCTACTGCCTCTGCATTCCACATCCATGGCTTGTATCCTCCTCCCAGTTGCAGAGTCGTCGTCCAGGCTCCGCGAGCTGACTCTTTCAGCTTCAGATTCAGTGCCGCCTGGTCCGGACGTTCAAGTGACTCAAGCGCCCGTATAGGCTGGTGACGCTCATAGACCTCTACCGAGGCTATATCAGATGCTTTAATATTGTTTGTCGCTACGCCATAGCTACGACCCAGCATATCCATTCCCTCTATATAGAAACGGATAATTTCCTTGCCATCGTAAGAGATCCTGCCGCTCTTTTCAACATAAATTCCAGGCATCTTCTTCAACACATCGGCAATTGCCCGATCGGTGCTGTCAAGATATTGCGCTACAGTAAAGACCAACGTGTCTCCCCGCTGCCGCATCGGCGGTTCCTTGACTCGCGCCTCAGCAATTGAAAGCGGCGCAGACTCAACCGCAAGCCGTAAATATTGTGTCCGAGCTACAATTCTCCGCTCCAACTGCTTGATGTCAAGCGCGTGGCAGCGTATCAGTAATGAATCGGTACTACCCCGATATGTCAACGAAAAGGCACCTTCTGCATCTGTATTCTGGAAACCAAACATAGACTTCCCGTCAATAGACATCAGCATTACGCCAATGCCGGCCGCAGGTCCACCTTCTTTATCTGCATATTGTACAGTTCCTGAAATTACGGTCTGGGCGGATGCTGCCGCCAAATAACACAAGGCAACAAGTAGCAAGAAAAGGCGCTTCTTATTCATAGTTTATTGTATTACCACTTCCAATCCAATTCTTTACGGCCCGGAGGAACGCGGGATCCTAGCATATGTGAGGTACCGCTCTGACGAGCACTCTCTTTCATTAGTTCTCTACTTCGCTCAATAGCCTCATATATCTCAAATCGAGTTTTGATATCGTAAGACTTAAACAGATTATAAAGCACGACATCCACACCAGGATCCGGAATAAACGAGACCAGGGAGTAACTATACTGACCCTGATCTTCATATGCCTCACATATCAATCCTGGCAACCCCCATAGTTTCCAAGGGCCCTGCGAAACAGGAACCTCCAATGTGTACCACGCTGACCACCTCCTGCCACGAAAATCAGCCTCGGCCAAATAGCATTCAAACCCAAGCACCGTCTTAACAGAATCACGAAATTCCCATTGTATAGTTTCCCTTTCTTCACTATATTCCACACCCTTACTGCTAACCGTTGTCCTTACTGTAATCTGCCCCTGTTCAGGATAATTAAGATAGTAATAGTCGGAATCGTTGCCCAGCAGATCGAGACGACGACCTTCCTTTATATATTGAGTCAGCAAGCGCATCCATTTTTGAAATCCATTGGGCGTAAGCTTTAAAGAATCTGAAAACAGAACATCCTTGCTATAAAAACAGGAAATATTTCGCCCAATACGCAATATCATCGTATCAGCCTCAATTTCACCGGTCAACGTATCCTTAATCGATCTATCAATATAACGACACTCTATAATAGCAGGTTCGAGAATAACGTTTTTTTGAGCAAATACTCCAATCGAAACCGATAAGAGTAAACAGGCAAAAGCCATTTTATTAAATACATTGATCATAATATTATTCCAAATAATAAGTTTCTTATGCCATATACTTCAACTATTTCATCACCAGAAACTTGTTTTGTAAGCAAAGATAAGTAAAATTATTACCTTATCAGCAACCTAAACGATTGAGATTGTAACAGTTCTTGGAGCACTACTATCATCCTCCTATCCTAACACGCTATAACCCCCAACCCGCACCGCACAACACGTACCACGAAACAAAAAAACGCAGAACCTTACGTCTTTCTGCGTAAAATTCTGCGTAAAAATATAACTCACCTAAGTTAAACTTAGTGGAGATGGGCGGAGTCGAACCGCCGTCCAAACATAGCGCCAGAGGGTTTTCTACATGCTTATCCTGCTGTTGATTGTCGGGAGGAGACTGCTTGCAGGCCTGCCACCGCCCCCTTATCCTCGATGTCTTGGCGCGATGCAGAGGAGTCGTCGCGTGCAGCGAACTTGGATGATACCCCGTTTACCGAACATAGTCCGCTTAAAGTCCGGCGGGATACTCGTCGATACCGGCCTGGCCGGCTCGATTAAGGAATCTGACTTAGTCTAGATTACGCAGCGAGTGCATAGTTGTTGTTGCCAGTTAATGGCTTGAGATCTGAGATTAACGAGCCAGGTCACAAAGCTCGGCATGCTTGCCATCCGTCATCATATGCTGTCAAAACCAGACATCCCCATATATGACATCAGCAGAAGTCAAAGAACTATCTATATATTAGATGCAAAAAAAGCCAAAAGGTTGCATCCTCTATTCTTCTTTATACTTAAATCTGCGGATTTTCCTCGTTGCAGTCCTGTCAAAGGGCTCCTTCATCACCTCGACATCGTTGATTTTGGAGGTTTTGCTGACCTTTTTATTGACTATATTCATAACCGTAGCTTTTCTGGCCTCAAGTTTCTCATAAAACTCCGCTTCACCTTCGCTATCCCAGTCGATAATATTCTCATTGAACTGGACGAGTGCTACAAGTTTCCCTTTACGCTGAATGATGATGGATTCATTTACACCTTCTATATCATTGATGACGCTCTCAATCTCTTCCGGGTAGATATTTTCGCCCGAAGGGCCGACTATCATATTGCCAATACGCCCTCTTACATAGTAGCGACCCTTCTTGTCCATAGTGGCAACGTCCTTGGTCTTGAACCATCCATCCTCTGTAAAGGCCTCCTTGGTACGCTTGGGGTCCTTGTAATATCCAAGCATCACATTGTCCCCCTTAACCACAATTTCTCCCTCTCCTGTCTCCGGATTGGGGTTTTCCAGACGCATCTCAACTCCATATACGGGAAATCCCATGGATCCGGGGTATCTGTGCTTGCCAACGGCATGGCTGAGAAGAGGGGAAGTCTCGGTAAGCCCGTAGCCAATAGCGTAGGGAAAGCGTGCCTTGTAGAGAAACTCCTCAACCGTAGTGTCGAGCTTGGCTCCTCCAATACCGAAAAAGGTGATTTTGCCGCCGAAACTCTTTTTCAACTTCATCCCTATAATGAGAGACATCAGTTTGTTGTGACGCACATTCATCCAAGAGAGGGTTTTACTCTTGCGAATAGTCGGAAGCACACTGTTTCGGTAGATTTTCTCTATAATCAGCGGCACAGTGAGAAGTACTGTAGGGCGAATTTTCTTCATGGCGGCCAATAGCAGTGCGGGTACCGGTGGTGTAGAGAGATAATAGACGGTTGCAACCGCAATAGATTGGATAGAGTACTCCGAGTGTCAGTTCGTAGGTATGAGCCATATCGGAAGGATGGAGAGCCGTATCTCTCTCGGCACACTTGTGAGAATGATAGCAGGAGATCACGTTGGATGTAAAATTACGATGGCTTAGAACTACCCCTTTGCGCTACCGGTGAAAGCCGGAGGTATAGATGATGGCCGCAATTATCTTCGGGCATCGGTAATTCTACTCTACGTCGCAGGTAAATGCCTCGTCATCGGCTTTTATAGTCTCGAAAGTATCAATGTCCACCACCAAGTGCATATTGTTCGAGACTTCCTGAGAGAGCTTGTGAAGGAGTTGAAAATGAAAATCGCTTTGCTCTCGGAATGTTGCAGGATATTGGTCACTTCATTTTCAGAGGAATCAATAAGATATGGGTACCACTATACGGCTGAATGGCACGCAGGCAAAGAAAGCCACCGTCCAATTTGAGTATTGTTGGCAAGAATTGCCACTTTATCCCCCGGATCCTATACCGTACTGTAAGTTTTTTGGAGATGGAGTCGCACTTTTTCTGAATGAGCTATCAGGTATATGAAAGCTCCGCCAATTACCTGCGAGTTTATTGTCGGAGTATACGGGTGGTTGCATAATCATAGAGGTTGCCGAGGGTGTCAACATAATTTTCACGCATCCTCTTAAATATTTTCAAAATTCTCTTCATACTTGGTAAAAGGGGTATACAAAAAAGGCCTGCAAAGATATGCAAAGTTGTCAAATAACCATCTAATTGTCGGAATTAACGGAAATATAAGTCATAAATAGACTTAAAACAACGAATATTACTACATAACCTATACCCGGAACTCAGAACTCAGAACTCCCTATACTTATATCTGCGGATTTTTCTTGTAGCGGTCATATCAAAAGGCTCTTTCATTACCTCGACATAGTTTATTTTAGAGTTTTTACTCACCCTTTTGTTGACATCACCGTTCATCACCATGGCTTTTATGGCTTCAATTTTTTCTCATAAAATTCCGCCTCACCTTCGCATCCCCAAGTCAATAATATTCTCATCAAAACCGAATAAGTGCCACCAATTTATCCTTTGCGCTCAACAATTATTGCTTCATTGACACCTTCTATCTCATTGATCAGGCTCTCTATCTCTTCCGGATAGATATTTTCGCCCGAATGGCCGACAATCATATTCCCAACACGGCTCTTTGATATAGTACCGTCCTTTATCATCCAGTAGAGGCGACATCATTAGTCTTAAACCAACCATCCTCAGTAAAGGCCTCCCTCCTCGGTTCGTCCTTATAATAACCGAGCATGACATTGTCTCCCTTAACCACAATTTCCCCTTCTCCGGTTTCGGAATTGACATTATCCAAACGCATCTCTACCCCATATACCGGATATCCTATAGATCCGCACTATCCTTGCCCATAGCGTGGCAGATAAGGGGAGCAGTCTCGGTGAGTCCATAGCCTATTGCATAAGGAAAGCGCGCCTTCTCCAGAGAAATCCTCGACTATGGTGTCGAGCTTGGCACCGCCAATGCCAAAGAAATTGAGCCTTCCTCCCAGAATCTTTTTTAAGTTTCAATCCAATAATGAGACACATCAGTCTATTGTGGTGCTCATTTAACTATGAAAGCGGGCCTTGCTCTTCTAATGGTAGGGGGACGCTGTTGCGGATTTTTTCAATAATAAGTGGTACGGTGAGAAGTGCCGTAGGACGGATTTTCCAAAGCAGCTATTAGTAGTGCGGGTACCGGCGGTGTGGAGACAATAGGCTGTTGCACCGCAACAGATAGGATAGAGCACCTGCGAGGGAAAGTTCGTATGTATAGGCCATCATAGGATGGAAATACAGCTATCCTTATCCGTACACTTGTGAGAGTAATTACAGGCCATCAGATTGGCTGGGAAATTGCGGTGGCTCAGCATCACTCCCTTGGCAGTGCCTGTGGTGCCTGAGGTGTAGATAATGGCGGCAACATCATTCGGCGTGGGCACCGCTACAGTACCGTCGCCGGTAAAACCCTCGTCATCAGCTTTTATTGTCTCGAAGGTATCAATGTCCACCACCAATCTCATTCTGTTAAGGGACTCCTTCGAGAGCTTATAGAGCAGTTTCTCGGAGATGAAAATCACCTTGCTGTCGGAATGTTGCAGTATGTTGGTCACCTCATTTTCTGAAGAATCTACGAGAATGGGGACAGCAATGCGACTGAACGGTACGCATGCAAAGAAAGCTACCGTCCAGTTGGGAGTATTGTGGGAGAGTATTGCGACCTTGTCACCGGCCCCTATGCCATATTGACTTAGTTTTCTCGAGAGGAATTCGCACTTTTCCTTAAATGAACCGTAGGTATAAAAGAGTTCCCCGTCTATTACCTGCGACTGCTTGTTATCTCTATATTTCGTGGTTGAATAGTCATATAGCGTGCCAAGGGTGTCAATGTTATTTTCGCGCCACCTCTTCAATGCACGTTTTTGAAATTCTCCTCATACCTTATAGAAACGGGGTTCATTTAAATGACAAAGATATAAAATATTTGGATAATTGTCAGAGTTGGCATAGATTTGATCCCTCAAAATACTTAATACAGATTATGTCACTTCATATTCACCGGTTACAGCAATATCCTTGGTACGGTCGTCGGACCGAAAAAGGCCATCAAAGTGGTTAAAGATATGTTTCAACTCAACCTTCGGCTCAACTCTCTCTGTTGCGAGTGACTGCTCCAATGGTGGTTATGAAGGGAACAGGGATCAACGATGATCTCAACGGGAGTTGAGCGTCCTGTGACCTTCCCTATCAGGATTCCGGAAGATAGCCCCGCAGAAGTTGTACACTCTCTTGCAAAATGGAAACGCTTAAAGTTGGCAACACTCCAAACTCCGGTCGGAAGCGGTATTTATACTGATATGGAATGCTCTGAGACCCGATGAGGAACTGGACAACATCCACTCTATCTATGTGGATCAATGGGACTGGGAAAGAGTAATTGAGAGTTCCGAAAGAAACCTTGATTGATTTCCCTTCAAAAGATAGTCCGCCGTATCTATGAGGCCATAAAGGTGACTGAAAATAAGATATATGGGATTTTCCACAGATTTACCCAATACTACCGGAAGAAATTTTCTTTATCCATTCGGAAGAATTATTGCAAAGATATCCGGGACTCTCATCCAAGGAGAGAGAAGATGCAATTTGCAAGGAGAAAAAGGCGGTCTTTATAATCGGCATCGGCGGAGAACTCTCTGATGGAAAACCTCACGACTCGAGGGCATCCGACTATGATGACTGGAGTACTCTGAATTCGGATGGGTATAATGGGCTGAACGGAGACCTGCTGCTATGGAATCCTGTACTGGGGAGTGCCTTTGAGATTTCCTCCATGGGTATAAGGGTAGATGAGGAAGCTCTGCGTTACCAACTTGCTCTCAGAGGTGAAGAGTGGAAGTCTGAACTCTACTTCCACCGAAAGCTGCTTGCCGGAGAATTGCCTCTTTCCATAGGCGGTGGCATAGGACAATCACGCCTCTGCATGTTCCTGCTCAGAAAAGCTCACATAGGCGAAATTCAGAGCAGTATCTGGCCCGAAGAGATGCGCATTGAGTGCCATAAAAACGGCATAGACCTGGCCTGAGATAAGCATAGAGTTCGCCTAAATTGGCTTAAAAGCCACCTATCCCATAAGTTTCTTGTATTTGAAGCGTTTAGGTTCTACATTACCCAGACGACGCTTCTTATTCTCCTCATATTCCGAGTAGGTCCCTTCAAAGAAATAGACCTTTGAGTCACCCTCAAATGCAAGGATATGGGTTGCAATACGGTCGAGAAACCATCTGTCGTGAGAGATGACTACGGCACAACCTGCAAAATTTTCGAGACCCTCCTCGAGGGCTCGGATAGTGTTGACATCCACATCGTTCGTAGGCTCGTCAAGCAACAGCACGTTTGCATTCTCCTTTAGGGTCAATGCAAGGTGGAGACGATTCCTCTCTCCTCCCGAGAGAACCCCGCAAAGTTTTTCCTGATCAGCCCCTCCAAAATTGAATCTCGAAACGTATGCACGGGCATTAACCTCACGATTGCCAAGCTTTACATATTCGGAATTCTGCGCAATGGTCTCGTAAACTGTAAGATCGGGATCAATCTGCTTGTGCTGCTGATCCACATAGGCTATTTTGACACTCTCTCCTATCTCAAAGGTTCCGCTATCAGGCTTATCATATCCCATAATCAGCCTGAAAAGTGTGGTTTTGCCGGATCCGTTTGGACCAATTACACCTACAATTCCTGCCGGAGGCAGTTTAAAGGTCAAATCCTCAAATAATATCTTGTCACCATAAGCCTTGCTCACTCCCTGGCAGTCGATTACCTTGTCGCCGAGACGAGGACCATTTGGGATAAAGATTTCAAGCCTCTCATCTTTCTGGCGTCCATCTTCGCTAAGAAGTTTTTCGTAAGCACCCAAACGGGCCTTAGACTTGGCATGACGAGCTTTTGGGGCCATTCTGACCCATTCAAGCTCCCGCTCGAGGGTCTTACGACGCTTACTCTCCTGTTTCTCCTCCATTGCAAGGCGAATGCTTTTCTGCTCAAGCCATGATGAATAATTACCCTTCCAGGGGATTCCCTCTCCCCGGTCCAGTTCGAGTATCCATCCGGCTACGTTGTCGAGAAAATATCTATCGTGAGTCACAGCTATGACCGTACCCTTGTACTGCTTGAGATGGGCTTCGAGCCACTGGATACTCTCGGTATCAAGGTGGTTGGTGGGTTCATCAAGCAATAATACGTCCGGCTCCTTGAGTAGAAGGCGACAAAGTGCCACCCTGCGCCTCTCTCCACCACTGAGCGTAGAAATGTATGCATCCGGGTCCGGGCACTGAAGCGCATCCATCGCCCTTTCCAGCCTGGAGTCAATATCCCAACCGCTTACCTGCTCGATCCTATCGGTTAATTCACCCTGACGCTCGATAAGAGCATTCATCTCATCATCATCCATCGGCTCCATAAATTTGAGGTTAACCTCTTCGTACTCGCTCAGCAAGTCCATTACCTCCTGTACTCCTTCCCTAACCACTTCTATCACTGTTTTGGAGTCATCAAGCTGCGGCTCCTGCTCCAGATATCCCACGGAGTATCCGGGGGCAAAAACTACTTCTCCCTGTGTTGGAATCTCGACACCGGCTATGATCTTCAATACGGTGGATTTACCCGATCCGTTAAGACCTATGATACCGATTTTTGCTCCGTAAAAAAATGAGAGATAAATATCCTTTAAGATTACTTTGTTGTTGTGGGGCAGAATTTTACTTACCCCGTTCATCGAAAAGATAATTTTTTCGTCAGCCATGATATGTTAAAAATTTATTATTTCCATGTAATTGCGAATAACCTTCACTACATTTTCTATACTGCCTAATTTTGTGGAGTTGAGAGAGAGATGGTAACTGGAACAATCTCCCCACTGTCTGAAGGTGTAGTAGTTGTAATAATCGGACCGCTTACGGTCTCCCCGCTCTATCAGGCGGCAGGCCTCAGCCTCAGTTATACCTTGATCTGAGACAAGTCTGGCGACTCTGTCCTCTTTCGAGGCACTAATGAAAACAGAAAGGCGACGGGGATGATCGCGAAGGACATAGTCCGCACATCTTCCCACTATGATGCAGGATTCTCTTTCTGCAATACACCTCATAACTTCGCTCTGTATTTTAAATAGTTCTTCATCTGAGATGGCATTAAAGGAAGAGAATGCGTCATTTCCCTGCATTGTCGACCTTAGTCCAAAAAAACGCACTAGAGGCCTCTTGGCTCTTTTTTCATCGCGTTTTTCAAAACATTCGCAAGCCAGGCCGCTCTGTTTGGAGACTTCCAGCAACAGGTTCTTATCATACATCTTAACGCCGAGCTGCTCGGATAGCATGCAGGCCGTGGCAAGTCCTCCACTGCCAATCTGGCGTCCTATAGTTATTACAAAATTGTTCATATTGAGTTACGGGTTACGGGGTGTGAGTTACGGGGTTACGGGATGGGTTCTTCTTCAATATTCTGAAGGGCTGTTTCAGCCCTGAATTTACGAATCAAAGAGGCAAGCATCAGTGCTGCCACTATGGATGCAATGGCATCAGAGACCGGCATGCTGATCCATACTCCGTCAACTCCGAAAAAGCCGGGTAATATTGCAAGGCTCGGAATCAAAAAGAGTAACTGACGTGAACGAGAGAGGAAAATAGCTCTTCTTGCAAGTCCGAGACTCTGGAAAAAGTTGGATGTAACCATCTGAAAGCCCACTATAGGAAAGAGGGAAACACCAATTCTGAACCCACGCGAAGCAATTGCTTTCAGTTCGGGATCTCTGGTAAATAGCGATACCGGAACTTCCGGAAAAAACATGCCTACAAGGAAGCAGAGTGTGGTTATAAGTGTCGCCCAGAAAACTGTCAACCGGAAGACCTCGACCACCCTCGAATAGAGTTTAGCTCCATAATTGTACCCCGCTATAGGCTGCATGCCATGCGTAAATCCCATGACTATCATCATAAAAAGGAATACAACCCTATTTATTATACCGTAAGCTCCAATAGCCATGTCACCGCCATGACTCCTTAGCTGATTATTCATCAGAATTACCACTAAAGAAGAGGTGAGATTCATCAAGAAAAGGTGCCATGCCTATTGAAAGCGAACGACCTGCAATCTTCCGGTCAAGGAAGAACTGTTCCCTTGAAAAATGGAGTACCCTGCTTTTATCGGAAAGCATTCTGAAGACCCATACCAGTGCTACTGCTTGTGAAAGGACTGTCGCAATAGCTGCGCCCTGAATACCCATATCGAACACGAAGATGAATATCGGATCCAAAATAGTATTAAGCACCACGGTCAAAATCGTAGCAGTCATCGCCTTTTTAGGAAATCCAGCCGACCTTAATATGGCATTCAGTCCAAAATAGAGTGGGTGATGATATTACCGAGTAATATCACTGTCATGTACTCCTTGGCATAAGGGAGTGTCGCATCACTGGCTCCGAAAAATCTAAGGATTGGGGTTAGGAAGGAGAGGGAAAATATGATGAAGAAAACTCCAATGGTGACATTGAGGATAAAGACGTTTGCAAGCACTTTTTTAGCCATATCGTAGTTGCGCTGTCCCAGCAGGACAGATACGAGCGTAGCACCTCCGGCACCTACCAGAGTTCCAAAAGCTGCTGAAATATTCATAAGGGGAAAGGTCACCGCAAGACCCGATATTGCGAGAGGTCCCACTCCTTGACCAATAAATATGCTGTCCACCATATTGTAAAGCGAGGATGCAGTCATCGCAATAATTGCCAGTACTGCATATTGTCTCAGCAATGTTCCTATCTTTTCCGTTCCAAGCTCTACAGGTATCTTCTCTGCCATAATTATAATTCTACTTCCGGGCAAAGATAAGCATTAAGATTTGAAAATTTTTGTATATTTGAGAATTGAGAGTAGGATACAACGAGGGTGACACGAATAGTGATGATTATTGTCATTGACAATTAATAATCACGCAATGTTAAAAGCCAATGGCTAAAGGCTAACGGCTAAAAGCCAACGGCCAATAACTAAAGGCTAAAAACTGACTGAAATTACTAACAACCAATACCTATATGCCATGAAACGACTGCTAATCCTATTCAGCACACTGTCGGCGCTGCTGCTTTCAGGATCTTTTTGTGCCGGCAGGATGAATGTTCCCCGGATCGGACAGATCTGGCAGGATAAGGTCATCACGCTTCCCGACCAGTCCGTTCCGGATATTGAGTACTACTTTGATGCCATTGTCAAAGCATTTTCTAACAACGTCTTGCAAGTGGCATACAATGTCTACCACGAAATAGATGTCGAAAGTGACCCTAATTGTTATGTTGTTATGGATAAACGCAACGGCTATATGCGTGCAGGCGTTGCCGGTGAGCAGGAGGGTAATCTGCAAATGTGTTACTGGAGAGTACCTGATGGCAGACGCATAGTCGGAATTATCCTAAGAGAAGAGGATAGTGTAATCAAAATGTTTTATGAGCACCGCATCGAAGAACAATCTCTAAAACCCCTCCCTCAACTCGCTGCATCCATTCCCGATGCAAAACGTTACTACATTGAATTGCCTCAGAAAGGTAAAGACATTACCGTCTATGTTAGAGGTGAAGAGTACCAGAAAGTAGGCCACCTCGAATGGGATGGTTTCGGAGGTTTCGACCAACTTGATCTGGTGATGGATAGATGCTACTACAATGAACGTTTCGGGTTTACAATCAGGTCTCCTTTCAACTTCACAGGTCAGGGCGAGCCCGAAAATGGAGATGGACAGTTATTCATTTCGGATAGCGGGCTTGCCAGATTTTATGCCTACGGCGGTTATAGCGACATCGTAATGTTTAACCAGACCCTTCGGGAACACTTTGAGGAAAAGTGTCAAGGGTTTAGAGAGATGGGGTATACCCTCGATGATACATTTATTTCTGATAAGGAATTTTATATCATCGGGCACAAGGAGGACACCTACATCTACAAGAAGGCCATCATCGTAGATGACATCCAGCTCAATGTGGTTATCTCATTCGACTCCGTAATTGCCGATGACTTCCTAATGATGGCACACCAGATTGCAGCTACGCTGATGAAGAGGTAACGATTAGTTATACACCTTCGCTTCTTCGCGTCCTTCGAGAACGGCGAAGCCATTCATTGCGAGAGCAGCCATTTCATCCTCTCCGGGATAAACCTTAACGGGAGCAATAAACTCAATATACTCTGTAAGATCCTTCATCAATCCCTTGCCTTTAGCTACACCTCCAGTAAGCAGGATTGCATCCACCTTACCTTTTAGGACGGCTGCCATTGCTCCTACCTCCTTAGCCACATTGTAAATGAATGCATCGGCTATAAACTTAAAGCGAGGATCATCCGCCATCTTGAGTTCTACTTCATAGAAATCATTTGTTCCCAGATAGGCTACCACTCCACCCTTTCCACAAATTATCTTTTTTACCTGGTCGAGTGTATATTTACCGGAAAAACACAGTTCAGCCAACTGATATGTAGGCAAGGTACCGGAGCGCTCAGGCGAGAAAGGCCCATCCCCGTTTAGAGCATTATTGACATCAATTACTTTTCCATGGCAATGTGCCCCTACAGATACTCCTCCACCAAGATGCGCAACGATAAGATTAAGCGAGTCATAGGGGACGCCTATTTCGCTTGCATATAGCTTGGCTATGGCTTTCTGATTGAGAGCATGAAAAATGGATATCCTCTTGAACTCGGGATGACCCGCCACCCTGGCAAGATCGCTAAGTTCATCCACAACCACAGGGTCGGCAATAAATGCACGGCACCCGGGAATATCAGATGCAATAGAGTCAGCGATTATTCCACCCAGGTTGGAAGCATGCTCACCACCAATGGAAGCCCGAAGATCAGCCAGCAGCGCCTCATTCACCTCGTAAGTACCTGAGGGGATCGGCTTAAGAAGCCCTCCACGACCCACTATGGCACTGAATTTCGATTTGTCGAAACCGTTATCTTCAAGAGTCTTGAGAATAATCTCCTCTCTGAATTTATACTGGTCTATGACCGAATCATATTTTGCGATCTCCTCTGCGGAGTGCTTGATATTGGTGACGAAGACCTGTTTACCATCTTCAAAAACGGCAATCTTGGTAGAAGTTGATCCGGGATTGATGGAAAGAATTTTCATCTGAGGGATCTATTTTGCCGTAAGGGCTGCGAGAGCGATTGAGTTAAGCTTTGTGTAGATACTGTCAGCACGACTGGAAAGCACGCATGGAGCTTTAGCTCCGGCCACTATGGCAGCCTGTTTTACACCTACCGAAAGCTGTGAATTTACCTTGTAGAAGACGTTGGCGGACTCTATGTTGGGGAACAACAGGCAGTCTGCGTCACCCGCTACATTACTCTCAAGTTTCTTAATTTCAACAGCCTCTTTGGAGATAGCCACGTCGAGCGCAAGGGGACCATCGAGGTAACAGCCTTTGATCTGGCCTCTGTCAGCCATCTTTGCAAGCATTGCTCCCTCTACACAAGCAGGCATACCCTCGAGCATCTGCTCGGTGGCTGCAATAGCTGCTACTTTAGGTTTTTCTATACCTAGGGCATGCGCAGTCTGAACCAGATAGTTTGTGATAGCGACTTTCTGCTTGAAGTCGGGTGCAGGGATTACTGCCATGTCTCCAAGAATGATAAGTTTATGGTAGTTTGGATTCTCAAGGACGGAAACGTGGCTCAAAACTGCCTTAGGAGGAAGAAGGCCTCGCTCTTTGTGAAGAATGGCACGCATATATTTGTCGGTGCTGCAAAGACCCTTCATCAGGATGTCGGCTTCGCCTGCATTGATCATGTCCACAGCCTGTGCAATTGATTGGAGTTCATCTTTGTTGTCAACTATAGTGAACATCGAGGGGTTGATACCCTCTGCCTTGCATACCTCGTTGATCATGTCGGCATCGCCCACAAGAATAGCTTTGACTATACCTTTGTCAACTGCCAAACGGGCAGCAGTAATTGTGTGATCATCTACACCCCAAGCAGCGACAAGGCGTTTTCTGTTTTTAGAACGCAACTGCGTAAAAATCTGTTCGAAACTTGTAATCATTGTTCTTAGAATTATTTTATTTGTTATTTACGATATTCATTGTGTCCTGAGCGATTACCAACTCCTCGTTGGTGGTGACCGCAACAACTTTCACTTTGGATGAAGGGGTAGAAAGGATTACATCCTTCCCTCTGACAGCTCTGTTGACATCCTTGTCAAAATCTACTCCGAGGAATTCAAGCTCCTCGCAAGCCTGCTCTCGTGTCGTAGAGGAATTTTCTCCAATACCGCCGGTAAAGACAATCATATCAAGTCCACCCATGGCTGCTGCATAGGCTCCGATAAACTTGCGAATACCATAAAATAGCATCTCCTGAGCAAGTGCTGCATTGGCATTGCCACTTCCTGCACCAGACTCGATATCCCTCATATCTGAAGAGGCCTGTGATACACCGAGAAGTCCGCTTTTTTTGTTCAGAATTGTGTTGATCTCGGCTGCGCTTAGCTTTTCTTTCTCCTCGAGAAATGTTACTACGCCCGCATCAACGCTTCCACTTCTTGTACCCATAACAAGTCCCTCCATAGGAGTAAATCCCATTGAGGTATCTATGGAACGTCCATTCTTTATGGCTGTTATGGAACTACCGTTACCGAGGTGGCAAGTGATGATTTTTGAATTTGAGATATCCATGCCTACAAGGTTGCAGGCCTTCTTTGCTACATATTTATGGCTGGTACCGTGAAATCCGTAGCGGCGGATCTTATATTTCCGATAGTACTCGTAAGGGATTGCGTACATATATGCATAATCCGGAATGGTCTGATGGAATGATGTATCAAATACAGCCACCTGAGGAATGTCCGGCATTAGGGACTGCACAGCACGAATACCGAGCAGGTTGGCCGGATTGTGAAGAGGGGCGAGTTCCGCACACTTTTCAATCTTTGAGATAGCCTCATCATCAATTGCAGCACTGCCTGAAAAATATTCTCCACCATGTGCCACCCTATGGCCTACGGCCTCTATTTCCTTGAGTGAAGAGATGACTCCGAGAGATTTGTCGGTAAGCAGTTCAAGCACTTTGGAGATACCAACAGTGTGATTGGGCACAGGTTTTTCTACTGAAAATTTATCTTTGCCCGGTAACTGATGATTATAAATACCCATCGGTTCTCCGATACGTTCTACAAGGCCTTTAGCCAAGAGTGAATAGTCATTGTCGCTCTTCATATCAAGCACTTGATATTTCAAAGAGGAACTACCGCAATTTAGTACAAGTATGATCATAATATATATCTGGTTATAATTGTCGGATTTATCCGGCAAAAGTAGTCATTATAGGTGACCTTTCAAAAAATAATTGTACATTGCAATCATAAACATAGAGGGAAGGATTATGTGGAAAGGTAGGAGACTTTTTTTCTATTCGCTAGCCTTTATCGCGGGCGATTTATTTGGAGGTTGGCTGACACTGCCACCTGCCCTATTCCTTACAATGGCAGCCTTTTGTGCCATAATGGGGCTGACAACTAAAAACAGGATTATAACTCTAATTACTCTCTTTTTGCTGGGCGCTGCTACTCTTCAGATCTCAAGAATACCTACCCTGAGCGGAGAATCGGCAATCGGTCATGCGGCAGGCTCAATTAAAGCGGAGTTTTCAGCATCTCTGGGTAAAATACTTAGCGAGGGAGAGGAATTGGCGATAGTACGCGCATTGACGATAGGCGACAAGAGCGATATCAACCGGGAATTGAGAGAGAATTATCGGAAAAAGCGGTGCCATGCACCTTCTTGCACTCTCAGGTCTTCATGTAGGTATCATTTATAAACTGGTGGAGCTGATGCTCTTTTTTATAGGCGGTTCAATCTCGGCCAAGCGATTTAAGAGTATTTTAATAATACTGCTGCTATGGGGATTTGCCGTAATTACCGGACTGAGCTCCTCTATCTTCAGAGCGGTATTGATGATTACTATCCACGAATTGTCCGGTTGGCGCTACTCCGATAAGGATGGCCTCACTTCACTTGCTGCAAGCGCACTTATAATCACTATTGTTAACCCTGAAGCACCACGGGAAGTGGGATTTCAGCTCTCGTTCCTTGCAGTGTTTTCGATTTTTACCATCTACCCTGCGATAAAAGGATTAATGCACACCCGCATACTAATTTTGGAGAAACTCTGGAATAGCATCTGCATAAGTCTAAGTTGTCAGATGACAACCGGTGTTGTCGCATTTCTTTATTTCGGGAGTTTTCCCGCATATTTTTTAATCACCAACATTCTTGCAATCCCTCTTACAGGGATATCGCTCTATCTTACAGCAGCTGCGCTCATTAGCAAGAATATCCCTTACGCCAGCCATTTCGCCGCTTCGGCACTACAATTTACAGTGGGATTATTGAATAAAATTATTGCCATTATTGCCGGATTGGGATAGTTTATATTTTTATTTATGCTAACTTTGTGGCTTAAATTACAAATCTGAAATTATGGGAGGTCTATTTGGAGTAATATCCAAACGCGAATGCAAAACCGAACTTTTTACGGAACAGATTATCACTCACATCTAGGCACCAAACGTGCCGGAATGGCGGTTCTCAACCGCGACGGACTCTTCGCACGCTCCATTCACGATATCCAGAATTCCTATTTCAGGATAAAATTTGAATCGGACCTTCACAAATTTGACGGTAATTCCGGTATCGGAGTCATAAGCGATACCGATGCACAGCCTATACTGATCAACTCTCGCCTCGGCAGATTTGCGATCGTCACGGTAGGTAAGATCAACAATGTCGAAGAACTCGAGGAAGAATTTCTTGCAAAAGGTAAGAATTTTGCTGAAATAAGTTCCGGAAAGACCAACCAGACCGAGCTCGTTTCTCACCTTGTCACCGAAAAGAATTCATTTGCCGAAGGCATAAAATATGCACAAAACCGAATAAGAGGTTCACTGACAATGCTTATCCTCACATCTGAGGGTATTATTGCAGCCAGAGACAAATATGGACGTACACCACTTATTATAGGGCGAAACGAAGACTCTATGGCCGTCGCCTCCGAAGATTGCTCATTCCCCAACATCGGGTTTGAAAGTGAATACATACTCGGACCGGGTGAGACGGTGCTGCTAACTGCGGATGGCACAACACAGTTGCTGGCACCGCAAAAGGAGCTTCAGATTTGTTCCTTCCTGTGGATCTATTACGGCTATCCCACAAGCAACTATGAGGGCATCAATGTAGATGATGTACGCAACAGACTCGGCAGTATAATGGGGGCAAAAGATGACACCCCACTGGATGTTGTCTCATCCATTCCGGACTCTGGTACCTGTATGGCGGTAGGATATGCGCGGCAAAGGTATCCCCTTCCGTGCCGCAATGGTCAAATATAATACTACTTGGCCCGCAGCTTTACTCCGGTCAGTCAGAGTACAAGAGAACTGGTAGCAAAGATGAAACTCATACCCAACTACTCCATAATTAAAAACAAGAGAGTTGCCTTTTGTGACGATTCAATTGTACGTGGCACGCAGCTTAAGAACAATGTCAAAGCTCTCTACAATCACGGAGCTCAAGAAGGTTCATATCAGGATAAGTTGCCCGCCTATCATCTATCCCTGTCCATACCTAAACTTCTCATCATCAAGGTCCTCACTGGAGTTGATTACCCGCAAATTTATAGATGAGGTAGATAAAGCCGGGCCGGCCGATTTACACAAATACTCCTGTGAGAGTTGTCCTGAGCATGCCCGTATGGTGGAATATATACGGAAAAAGCTAAATATGAGTACCCTATGTTTTAATAGTGTAAAAGAGATAGTGCAGGCCATAGGACTCCCCAAAGAATCTCTCTGTACGCATTGCTTTGACGGAACAGGCTACGGTCAGTGATTTAACTAATGGACGGAACAATGAAACAACCTTACCAAGATATAATTAACGATGATGATTTTTATCTATGGCCTCAGCTATAAGGCGAGGCGAGAACATCTGATACAGTTGTTTGAACAGTATGGTACTGTTACATCTGCACGTATCATAGTTGACCCCGAGACCAAACGTTCCAGAGGCTACGGATTTGTGGAAATGAATGATGAAGAAGGTGCTGCCGCCATAGCCGCACTCAACGGCAGCAAACACATGAACCGACCTATCCATGTGGAAGTGGCCGTGAACCCTCCTAAAAAGCGTTCAGAGAAAAAGGATAACGAGTAAGATACCTGTAGGCCTCTCCGGAAGATTTTGGGCATCAGCATTTAATTTCTCAAAAGACCCTTTTGAGAACTTCTGTGACATTGTTGCCGCGCCCCATCGTATAGTAGTGGATTGCAGGTGCTCCTTTTGCAATCAGATCTTTGCTCTGACTCACACACCACTCTATACCTAAATGATATATTTGTTCTTCACTTTTGCACTCTTTTACAAGACTAACCAGTTCCTGCGGTATGCCAATTGAAAAGGCTTCGGGCAACTTTGTCAGATGAGCAGCTGTGGAAAGGGGTTTCAGTCCGGGAATAATAGGTACTTTGATCCCCTTTTCACGACATTTGGCAACAAATTCAAAATACTTGTTGTTATCAAAAAACATCTGAGTGATGATGTAATCGGCACCCGCGGCCACTTTTCTTTTAAGATTTTCGATATCTACTTCGAGATTAGGAGCCTCAAAGTGCTTTTCCGGATAACCGGCAACACCGATACAGAAATTTGTCGGCACTGCATCCTTAATGGAGTCATCAATATACCTACCCTCATTCATAGCCTCTATCTGCGCAACAAGTTCGTTGCTATATCTACAACCGTCAGGCTCGGCTTTTAAATTTCTTGTGACCTGCGGGTGCATCACCACGAAGGGCCATGACATTCTGTATATCCAGGAAATTGAGGTCAATCAACTCGTTTTCTATGGCAAACCTGTTTGTTCCACTACAAATTATATGAGGAACTACCTCAATGGGAAATCTCTTCATTACCGCTGCCGCAATAGCTACTGTACCGGGACGTTTGGTCAAGACATACCTGGAAATTGTACCATCGGCATTCTCCCTATATTCGATCTCCTCTCTATGACAAGTTATATTGATAAAGGGTGGATTGAACTCCATAAACGGTTCAATGGAAGAGTAGAGGCGGTTTATGTCACTACCTTTTAACGGCGGAACAAATTCCAATGACGGGAATGGCCCGCTTTTGCTGTTAATTATATCTATTACCTTCATTTCGGTTACTCTTTCTTGTTTCTAATAATAGGATAATGGGCTTTCGGATGCGATATGAGCATTCCGCATAGCGAAGTGGAGGGAATTAGAGCAGAGGTCTCGCTCAATTGCACTCCTATACGTTCAGAGGCATCCAAAAGCCGGCAGGCAAGATTTTTCTGTGAATGGTCGGGACAGGCAGCATAGCCGAAAGCGGGTCTTATCAGCACCGTTCCCTCACTAACCTGTTCTTCCATCCATTCGGCAGTTGCCTCTGCGAGGCGGGCACAGATACTTTCCCTAAGCAGATGTTCGTAATCCCTGCAATCGTCACATCTTTGCAGATCCTCCACCTTTATGGCAAAAAGACCTACCGTTGATACTAAGCCTGATCCTTCGGGAACAACAAAGTCTGCAAGCGACCTATAGTCGCTCCTCTCCGAAGTGGATCGGGGCATCTCAAATCTATGTTTGCCATCCAAAATGATTGTCTCACCACTACTTTGCGCATCAAAAAAACGCACTTCCATTGATATATCTACACTTCTGTCGACAATCATTGAATCTATGGCAGCTATTGCAGATTCATAGCATTGCGCTGCCTCCGGATTGGAATATACGATAGCAGGATATCCTCCTTTGAATCCCCAAAAGGCTAGCAGCATATTCCAGTCGATCTTGTCGACAAGAGTCTCCACCGGAAGAAATCGCACATGCAGATTGTCTTCCCCAAAAGCTTCGGGCAATTGATAGCTCTCAAGAGGATATTTTTCCACCCTGGCACGTGCCTCTTCAAGCGAGACAAAAGTTTCATTGCTTTGATGATGCAAGTTGCGGAGCTGCTCCTGAGAAGCCTTTACCTCTTCTAGTTTTCTGCGGTTCGCGTGAAAGACGGCTTATCATATTGGCACAATCGGAAGCACCAGCAGTATGTATTACAGCTGATGTACGCAGCGGAGCAAGTTTAACGGCAGTATGAAGAGCAGAAGTGGTGGCTCCTCCAATAAACAAAGGGAGCTCCAGACCCTCTTTTTCCATCATACGGCACAATTGCTCCATATATTGCAATGAGGGTGTTATCAGACCACTGACTCCGACAAAATCGGGTTTATAAGAGTGAATGGCCTCTATTATAGTCTCATTATCTACCATTACACCGAGGTCAATGATCTCGATATTATTGCAACTCAAAACAATACCCAGAATATTCTTCCCAATGTCGTGAACATCGCCTTTTGCCGTTGATAGTATCATTTTCCGGCGTAGCCGGGGAATATCGACCTGATCACTCTCCATCAATGGCTGGAGAATAGCTACCGCATTGCGCATAACCTTAGCAGACTTAATTACCTGCGGAAGAAACATCTTACCCTCACTGAAAAGCCGTCCTACACGCTCCATTCCCTCGAGGAGGGCTCCCTCAACTATATCTATGGGACTGTATTTATCCAGTGCCTTCCGAATATCCTCTTCCAGATAAAGTGTGTCACCGGAAACCATTGCATCAGATAAACGCTCTTCAACACTCTTTTCAGAGCGCTTTTCTACCTGAGAAGCACCTGCAGAAGGTTGTTTTGAATCTTGTGTGTCGGCCTTCAGGCTCTCCGCCAAATCCACCAATCTTGCCGTAGCTTCGGGATCCCGGTCAAGCACCACATCCTCTACCGCCTTTAGCAGAGATGGCTCTATAGTGCTGTATATCCGGAGCATTGAAGGATTGACAATTGCCATATCCAGACCCGCATCAATAGCGTGGTAAAGAAATACCGAGTGCATTGCCTCTCGGATGGTATTGTTGCCTCTGAAGGAAAAAGAGATATTGGAGAGTCCTCCGGAGGTGTGACAGCCGGGGAGATTGGACTTGATCCAGCGCACCGCTTCGATGAAATCCACGGCATAACGATTGTGCTCCTTGATACCGGTAGCAATAGTAAGTATATTTGCGTCGAAAATTATATCGTTTGGCGCATACCCGCCCCTCTGCGTAAGCAGCTCATAAGCCCTTCGGCAAATCTCAATCTTGCGCTGAAATGTGACTGCCTGACCCTCTTCATCAAAAGCCATCACAATTACGGCAGCTCCGAACTTTTTTATCTCAGCCGCCTTGCGGAGGAACTCCTCTTCACCCTCTTTTAGCGAAATTGAGTTAACTATGCTCTTGCCGGGAGACCAGCGCAACCCCTCCAAAAGAGTCTCCCAGTCAGAGGAGTCAATCATTAAGGCAGCTTTTGCGATTTTAGGGTCATTGGATATATATCTGACGAACTTCCCCATCTCTACAGCACTATCCAACATAGGATCGTCCATATTGATATCTATGATCGAGGCACCATCCTCTATCTGTTTTTCAGCTATGGAAGCTGCCTCTTCATATTGCTGTTCCTTTATCAGACGGGCAAATTTCCTGCTGCCGGCAACATTGGTGCGCTCTCCGACATTGATAAAATTCTGCTCCCGCCTATCCACGACCACTGTTCTGAGCCCCGTAACTATCAAAGGAGCCGAAGTGTACCTCTCTCAATCATGCGCGGCTCTATTATTCGCGGAGGGATACCCTTTAGTGCTTCGTCTATGGCGCGGATATGGTCGGGAGTAGTGCCGCAGCATCCCCCTGCTATGTTTAGCATTCCCTCGAGTGCCATCTCCTTTAGAAGAGCTGCGGTCATCCGGGAGTCTCGTCATACGCCCCCATTTCGTTTGGTAGGCCGGCATTTGGATATATGGAGATTGCACAAGGCAGTATCTCTGAAAGTGCAGTAATAATTGGCTTGATCCTTGGCACCAAAGGAGCAATTTAGTCCGAAACTGAGCAAATTATGGCCGGCAAGGGTATGGTAGAGGCCTCCACGCTTTGTCCTGTAAGAATATTACCGTTGCGGTCATTAACCGTCGCAGATACCATTACCGGTAAACTCGTTCCCATCTCTTGCTGAACCGAGGAGATTGCATAAAGTGCAGCTCTCGCATTGATGGAGTCAAATATCGTCTCCACCAGCAGCAGGTCTGCCCCTCCATCGATGAGGCCCCTCACCTGCTCCGAATATGCTAAGGCCATCTCTTCAAATGAAATTGCACGATAATCGGGTCTGGATACATCCGGAGAGAGAGAGAGCATTACGGAAGTCGGACCTATGCATCCGGCTACAAAGACTCTTCGCGAATTCTGCCTCGCCGTGGCACTTGCAGCAGCTCTGCATGCAATACGTGCTCCCTTTAGATTGAATTTATAAGCCTTATCCTGCAGGTTGTATTCCGCGAGAGAAATGGCATTTGAATTGAAGGTGTTGGTCTCAATTATATCGGCCCCTGCATCGATATATTGTAGGTGGATATCCTCAATCAGATCGGGATTGACTTCGTTGAGCAGATCATTCAGAGGTAGATTGTGCCTGGCTACTCTGGAATTCTGCAGCATGGTCCCCATCGCACCGTCAAGTATGACTATCCTCTCTTTTAATAACTTTTCAATCATAAGTCGCAAAGGTAACTATTTTTATATAAAATGGTTTCGAGGAGCACTCTAATCGTTTTGTTGAATCAATTCATAATGTTAACTTTGCGTGATAATAAATTGCGACTAACAGGGACTTCAACAATGATTTCAGTCATCATCTGCACCTACAACAGGGACAAATATATTTACGGCGTGCTTGAGAGCCTAGCGCTCAATGATTATCCAAAATCAAAATATGAAATAGTGCTGGTTAACAACAATAGCACTGACAATACAGAGGCTGAAGTTGCGCGATTCGCTTCTAATTACCCGGATGTTAAGCTCCGGAATTTTATAGAGACAAATCAGGGCGTAGCTTATGCACGCAATCGAGGAACTGAAGAGGCCATAGGTGACATATTAATTTTTGTGGATGACGATGCAACCGTCAATAAGGAATATATTGCCGGATATGCAGTTTTTTTTGAGGCAAACCCCAATATCTACGCTGCCGGAGGCCCAATTTTCCCCGACTACGAAGATGGAAAAGAACCGGAATGGATGACCTATTTTATACGAAGGCTCCTTACTGCTTATCTATATTTTGGGGATAAAGAACGCAATTTCCCTTTCAATAACTACCCAGGCGGAGGAAATGCTGCCTACCGCAGAGTGGTCTTTGATAGAGTCGGATTCTACGATATCGACCTTGGCCGCACCGGAGGCATGCTTGTTGCCGGTGGCGAAGAGAAAGACATATTCAGAAAAATGAGTGCTGCCGGGATTAAATTCAAATATCTGCCACAGTGTATACTCTATCACAAAATACCCCGATATAAGCTTGAAAAGGATTATTTCCACCGTGTAACTTGCGGTATAGGTGCAAGCGAAAAAATCCGCACTCTGAAAATATCCAAAAGTTGCTACGCTAAGCGTCTTTTCGCAGAATTAATAAAATGGGGCGGTACGCTTGTGTTGTGGTTCTGGTATGCCATACAATTCAAGCCTCGTCGCGGGAATATGCTTGTAAGGTTCAGATGGAATGTGACTAGAAATTTGATTGGGTGATTCCTTGCAAACTATTACACGCATGAAAAATTGGTCTATAGCAATAATTGGAGCCGGCCAACTTGGAAGCAGGCATTTACAGGGTCTAAAAAAGGCCCCCACATCAATGAATATCACAGTGTTCGATACTTGTGCCGATTCTCTACATATAGCCGAACAGCGTTATCATGAAGTGCCTGATAACCCACTGATCAAAGGCATTTTGTTCACGACCCGGTTTGAAGAACTCCCCGATTATATTGATCTTGCAATTATATCCACAAGTTCGGGCCCACGATTTCGGGTTACTTCCAATCTTCTGGAAAACAGGATAGTAAAAAATATACTTTTTGAGAAATTTCTATTTCCTAAACTCTCAGAATATGCTCTTATGAGCAAACTTCTGTCAGACAGAGGAATTAATGCCAAAGTGAACTGTCCCAGAAGAATGTTTGATAATTACAAGATACTCTCAACCTCTATAAACAATTCAATTCAAATTAAAATGGAAGTCATAGGCATAGATTGGGGGCTGGGTTGCAATTCAATCCATTTTATTGATTTATTTGCTCTACTCTCAGGTACTTCTGAGATGAAATGTGATTTTAGTGCTGTAGAAAAAAAGATAATTCCAAGCAAACGCAAAGGCTATGTTGAGTTTCTAGGCACTGTAGAGGTAACTTCGTCAAGAGGCGACAAATTGATGCTCTCCTCTCTTAAAGATTATTCCGGTGATTCCGTGATCCGCATTACCGCAGGAGATGATTATTACGAATTTTTCGAAAGCAAGTCTCTGATGATTCAAAATGGAGAAGATAAAGCCATTAGAGCAATGTATCAAAGCGAATTGACCGAAATTACCGCCACTGAGATACTTGTCAGTAGAGATTCTCCTCTAACCTCATTTGAAGAGTCATCACTGCTTCACATCGCCTTCCTTAAGGAGGCCGTTTCATTTTACAATGCAATTGTTGGATCAAATGGTGATTCTTGTCCCATTACCTGAGTGATACAATAAATATGATAGATGCTAATAAAGTAATAATCAGAAGAGCAAAGAAATCTGATATGGAAAAACTGAAAAGAGTTCTTCATAAAGACTTATGGAGAAAGTACAGTGCTTTCAAGATGAAAACTTCTTATTGTACTATTATAGAACAATTTATAATGATTTAGATCCTCTATATTACTCAGTCGTTGGAGTGACTAAAAAGGAGTGATATTGTTTCTCATTATGGTGGGTTGGACTACAAATTCATGGCATGAACAATAGTGTGAAGTTTCTCTCATTTGGGCGGGGTGTCGCTATGCTTTACATTACCCGAGTGAAAACGGCAAGGGCATAAACGGTAAGATTGTGTCTTTTATTAGCGAGAATAATGAAGCAAATGCTGTAATTGGAATGCCCTTTGATGCTCCCTATTTTTACAAACAAAATGGTTACAATATCTTTAATAAAGAAACATTTTGTAGGTTTATCTATGCCTTGGATTTGAAAACTTTTGACATTACATCTTACCTTGGATTTTTCTCGTGAGAAGGTAAATCAAATCGCCCAGGTCAAAATCCGGATAATGTACAAATCGATTCGGAAAAAATTGTGGAATTGTCGGAAGATAATTGTAATAACTATATTTTTGATTTAGAGGTTGATGCCAATTTAATTGCACAACCTACAGAGAAATAAAAATTTCTTAAAATGGAGAGTATTTGAAAACCCTTATATAAATTACAAAGTTTTTGGACACTTAAGAAAAGACAGAATCATCTCATATGTTGTAATTCGTGAGGAAACACTTTTACCTATGAGTTACAAAGTAAATAGGATAATAGACCTATTTGGTAATAAAGAGGGAGTAGTGAATTTATTAAATCACACGATTAATTACTCGATTCTTAATAATTCAATCTACATTGACTTTTCAAAATATGGAAATTATATGAAGAAGAACTCATACAAATAGGTTTTGATAAATTAGAAAATGATGATATGTATATTGCCTATGGTAACGGCACCTATTGAAAACCGACCCAATCATGAATTTATTACAATTCAAAGTAATGAAATACACTCACTTTCTGTTACGAAAACGTATATTTTGCACAGGATTGACGCCGACCGAGATAGAATAGCAAGAATATCACAAAAATAATCCAACAACCAACAATAAGATGAACTCTAAAAAGTCACAATTGTAATGTATCACTATGTCGGGGATTTAAAGCATAGTAGATATCCTGAAACCGAGGATTTAGATATTTCACTATTTTATGAGCAAATAATGTTTCTAAAAAAGCATTATAAATTCATCACAATGGAAATGCTGATAGATTCGTTTGAAAACGGTTCTGCCCTACCTGATAAATCTGTTTTATTGACTTTTGATGATGCCTATTCAGACCATTTTGAATATGTATTTCCATTTCTCGATAAGCACAAAATCAAGTTCTACATTTTCCCTCCTGTCAAAGCAATTTCTGAGCATACGGTTTAGATGTAAATAAAAATTCACTTTATCCTCGCAGCTGAAAGTGATAAATCAAAAATTATTTCTGAAATCAAAAATGAATTGGATAAATTCAGAAAAGAGTATAATCTCGACGATATTTCAGTTTATTATAACAAATTAGCCAAAGCAAATCGCTTCGATACAGCAGACGTTATTTTTATTAAACGTCTACTGCAAGTTGAACTTGAGGAATCTCTTAGAAAAATCATTACTAATAATCTATTTGAAAAAATAGTTGGAATTGATGAAAGCTCATTCAGCAGAGAATTATACATGGATACTGAACAAATACAATGTATGAATAGAAATGGAATGCATATCGGCAGTCACGGATATGATCATTACTGGTTAGGCTCTTTAGATGAGCAAAAACAAAGAATTGAGATTGAAAAAGCAATTGAGTTTTTAATATTAATTGGAAGTGATATAGACAATTGGACAATGTGTTATCCTTATGGCAATTACAATGAGACAACTATTGAATTGCTAAAGGAATATAATTGTAAACTTGCATTTACGACAGTAGTGAATGTAGCTGACATACAAAGAGACAACAGATATGCTTTGCCGAGACTTGACACAAATGATATACCCAAGGATAAAGACGCTGCTCCAGGTGATTGGTTTTTAAAATGTTGAGGATTTTTTTTTGAACAAGGCATTTAAAATATAAATTCAGAACAATATGTCACATAATAATATCTGGCTTATAGGATTAGGAAATATGGGATATGAGTATTCCAGAGTACTTGACTCCATCGAAGTTAATTATACCGCTATCGGAAGAAGTGAGAAATCCACGTCCCTCTTTTCTGAAAAAACCGGCCATGAGGCTATTTCCGGCGGAATAGAAGAATTTTTGAAACGAAAACCGCAACTACCCGATGCTGCAATAGTTGCTGTCAATTTCGAATATCTTAAAGATACTGCACATGAATTACTAAATTATGGAATTAAACATATTCTTATTGAAAAACCCGGAGTGCAGGATTTTGACGAGATTGATGAGATTTGCAATTTAACACTGAAGTACAATGCAAAAGTAATGATTGCTTACAACAGGCGTTTTTACGCCTCAGTAATCAAAGCGCGTGAGATTACAAAAGAAGATGGTGGTGTCACCTCCTTTCACTTCGAATTTACAGAATGGACTAATAAGTTATTCGGATTATACTCTCACAAAATAGAATCTTTGAAAACTCTTTTTCTTACCAACTCTTCACATGTTGTAGATACGGCGTTCTACCTTGGGGGCACGCCGGAAAGGATCTCCTGTTATCATGCCGGCACACTTGAATGGCATAAACCCTCAATATTCGCTGGAGCAGGTATAACGAAAGAGGGGGCTCTATTTTCTTATAATGCAAATTGGCAATCTGCCGGAAGGTGGTCTGTTGAAATAATGACCCCTAACACAGACTCCACCTTCGCCCTATGGAAGCTCATGATCCAGAATATTGACTCAATTGCAAACAAACGAAGCAGACATCGATCCCAACAATTATGACACGGACTTCAAGCCGGGGCTATATCTTCAAACAAAAACATTTCTTGAAGGAGACTACTCTCAATTTTGTTCTGTATTTGACCAAAAGCGCCATTTCGATACTTTTTACAAACCAATATCCGGATATAAACATACGATATGAATTTACCGCTTGTTTTCCATGATGTGAAGTAAATTTTCATTATCTTTATAGTTTTAATACTTAATGAAAAGGCTTGTAGTAACATAATTTTCAAGTATCCGCTATACAAAAAGGTGATAGAGTGACAGAATCATGGAAAATGAAAAGTATAATAGCATTAAACAAGCAATTCCGGTATTAGCATATTTGGTCGCTAATGTACTGATATTGTTTGTTAGAGGTGTTTTCTGGGATGATTGGGCTTTTTATGAACACCCTGAAGGAATTAAACAGACATTGATCGGAATCGGAGCTCCCTGGCGAATTGGCTTTCACTTGTCCCTTTTGAATCTCTCTCATTTTTTGGGAATTGATATGGTCATTCCCTATCGTATTCTGATTTTTGTCATAGGATTGCTAAATGTTTTATTGTTTCGTTCAATTCTGAAATATTGGAGTTTGAACAAAGAAATTATTTGGTATTCCACTTTGCTATTTGCAGTTTGGCCACTCGGATACGCACATTTGGAAATGTGTTGCTTTGCATATCAGGTAGGTTTGTTGCTGCAACTGATCTCAATACTCCTGTTCCACAGATTCAATGAAAAAAAACAGCTTTATCTTATACCTATATTTGTTTGTTCACAGTTCCTTGCGACTATGTTCCTTAACTCTTGTATTGTATTATGGTTGGGCTATTTATTTACATATACGTATAAAGAGATTACTCTTCCCAAGTCCCTTAAACATATAGTCGGGTATATTTTCAATAAAACCAGACTACTTAATCTTCTATGGTTTATACCTGGTATCATATTTTTTGCGATAAAGTCAGTTTTATGGCAATCCGAAGGGGTATACGCTGCAGACTCATATAATTTAATTACAATTGAGTCTCTGATTATGCTCCCAATGAACATTTGTTCTGCTTTCATAAATACTATAGTATTCCTTTTAACTCAATTTACCGGCATATTGACATCAAAGCTATTGCTGCTAATTGCCATAGTTGTTTTAATGGCCTTTTGGTTCATATTAAAGAAGAAATCTTTTAATTGCCAAAGAGAACAATTCTCTTTAAAAACACTTATAATATTTGTGTTATTGTTCTTATCAAGCATAGGCGCTTATGTGGCAATTGGAAAAATCCCCATATTCAATACGATGGAAGACAGGCATGGGATTTTTATTCCATTTGTCATTGTAACATTTATTGCTCTACTGGTAAATGCCACAATTAAAGAACAACAAGTCAGAAAAATTATTTTTTGTCTCTGTCTGTCCGTATCGATGACTTACTCTTTTTCACAATATATTAAATGTACTTATTATTCTCATCAAAATGATGTTATTGTGTCAATGTTTAAGAACACTCCCATGCCATCAGGAAATGTAATTGTTGCAGAATCGGAATTCAATATTCCATCACGCTTTTATACTTGGTCAGGACTATATAGGATTGCTACCGGTCGTCAGGATAAAATGTTCATGATGGTTAATGTTGGAAAATTATACGAGCAGAAAAAAGAAGAATATCTTACTGAAAGACTTAATCAAAAAGATGCTGTTCTCGGTGAACCATCAATTGGTATTTTCATAAGTGGTAATTCAAACAACAATGCCAGAACATTATTAAGGGAGTTTTATTATAGAATCAACTCAAATAAATACAGAGAGTCTCTTAAAGAAGATTTTGATATCAGAGTTGAATTTTTCGATAGTAATAATAATTAATATCTCATGAGTAGAAAAGATGAAATAAAAAATCAGATTCTTGATCTTACACGTGAATATTATGCAGAAGTGCATGGACAGAAAAAAGATTTTATTCCCGGTATATCATTTGTCAACTATGGAGGACGCTTTTTTGATGATCAGGAGTTGGTTAATCTTGTCGATTCTTCACTAGACTTTTGGTTGACTGCCGGTCCGGGCTAACAAGTTTGAACACCGTTTTGCCGAATGGCTCGGTGTAAAACATTGTGCTTTGACCAACTCAGGTTCCTCTGCCAACCTTTTGGCTTTTTATACTCTTACTTCCCCTAAATTAGGTGACCGCCGTATTCAAAAGGGTGATGAGGTAATTACGGTAGCGGCAGGCTTCCCTACCACTATTACTCCCATCATTCAATTCGGTGCTATTCCTGTTTTTGTAGATATTACGGTACCTGAATACAACATTGACGTAACAAAACTGGAAGAGGCAATAAGCATTCGTACAAAAGCTGTCATGATCGCCCACTCACTTGGAAATCCATTTGACCTTAGGTGCGTTAAATCTTTCTGCGACAGGCACGGGTTATGGCTTATTGAGGATAACTGTGACGCTCTTGGTTCTGAATTCACCATAAATGGTGTTACAAAAAACCGGCACCTGGGGAGATTTGGGGACAAGTTCCTTCTACCCTCCACACCATATTACAATGGGCGAAGGTGGTGCCTTATATACAAATAATACTGAACTTGACCGCATTTGCAGATCTTTCAGGGATTGGGGCCGCGATTGTTGGTGCATCGGTGGAGTGGATAATACGTGTAAACAACGCTTTACAGGACAATATGGAGAACTCCCAAAGGGCTACGACCACAAGTATGTTTACAGTCATTTTGGGTTCAATCTAAAGGCAACAGACATGCAAGCAGCAATAGGGTGTGCTCAACTTGATAAATTGGACGAAATAGTAGAAGCTCGCCGCCGCAATTTTAATGTGCTTTATAAGGGGTTAGAAGGGACACCGGGACTTATTTTGCCAAGGCCAAGTGAAAATTCCAAACCTTCCTGGTTTGGATTCCTCTATTTCAGTAAAGGAAAATGCGGGCTTTACACGTAATCAACTCTCCGAATATCTCGAGAGTAAGAAAATTCAAACCCGCAACCTTTTTTGCGGGCAACCTTATTAAACATCCGGCGTTTGATGAGATGCGTGCATCAGGCAGAGGCTATCGCGTTGTTGGTGATATGCAATGGACCGATTTTGTAATGAACAACACCTTCTGGATTGGCGTTTATCCCGGAATGACACACGAAATGCTACAACACATGATAACATCCATAAAAGAATTCTGTTACAAACATATTGCGAAATAATTATGAAAGTAGTTCTCCTTGCCGGTGGTTTTGGCACTCGCATTAGCGAAGAGTCGGCATTTAAACCGAAACCAATGATTGAGATCGGCGGAATGCCCATCCTTTGGCATATTATGAAAGAGTATGCGCACTACGGTCACACAGAGTTTATAATATGTGCCGGATACAAGCAGGAATATATAAAAGAGTGGGTTTGCCAATACTACTTCCTTTTCAAGAGCGATATATCTTTTGATTACCGCAACGGTAAAAATGAGATGACAGTACACTCACATGAATGTGAACCTTGGAAAGTAACCGTAGTAGACACAGGCTACAATACTATGACAGGCGGGCGCATAAAACGCATTCAAAAGTATGTAGGCAATGAAACCTTCTTGATGACTTACGGTGATGGAGTATGTGATGTGGATATAAATAAACTCATCGAATATCATAAATCACATGGTAAGAAAGCCACTCTTACTGCTGTAAAGATGGGGCTGGATAAGGGTGTACTCGATATCACAAAAGAGATGGCAGTCAAATCATTCCGCGAAAAAAACATTAAAGACGGTGCTCCAATCAATGCCGGGTATATGGTGTTTGAACCTGCTATTTTCGATTATTTGGAAGGCGATCATCAAGCCCTTGAGCGTGAACCTTTGGAAAGACTTGCAGCAGAGGGAGAATTGATGTCTTACATACACGAAGGTTTTTGGCAGTGTATGGACAATATCAGAGAGAAAATGATGCTGGAGCGCCTTTTACTTGAAGACAAGGCCCCATGGAAGAAATGGGAACAATCCATCCCTAAATATTGATAATTGTGATTGATATATTCAACAACTTCTACAAAGGTAAGCGTGTTCTTGTGACCGGTCACACCGGTTTTAAGGGCTCCTGGCTCTCCATCTGGCTCAACGAACTGGGTGCAGATGTAATTGGTATTGCCCTGGACCCATTCTCTGACCGTGACAATTTTGTACTTTCCGGCATTGGCAGTAGGATAAAAGCTGATATTCGTGCAGATATCCGAGATGGTGCGCTGATGAAGCAAATTTTAGCAGAATACCAACCTGAAATTGTATTTCACCTTGCAGCACAGCCTCTTGTCCGCTTGAGTTATGAAATCCCGGTAGAAACCTATGAAACCAATGTGATGGGCACGATCAATATAATGGAAGCAATTCGCGCCACCAAGAGCGTGAAGGTGGGTGTAATGATTACGACCGACAAATGTTACGATAATAAGGAGAACCTCACAGGTTATAAAGAAGAGGACCCATTGGGTGGTTATGACCCCTATTCTTCATCCAAAGGAGCCTGTGAATTGTCAATTCAATCTTGGAGAAACAGTTTTTTCAATCCTGCAGACTATGATAAAAAACACACCGTGTCGCTCTCATCAGCTCGTGCCGGCAATGTGATAGGTGGCGGCGATTGGGCCCTTGACCGTATCATTCCGGACTGCATACGTGCACTTGAATCTGACAAGTTCATTAATATACGTTCACCAAAGGCTGTACGACCGTGGGAGCATGTTCTTGAACCCCTAAGCGGTTATCTCCTCCTGGCTAAGAATATGTGGGAAAATCCTACGGAATACTGTGAGGGTTGGAACTTCGGCCCGGAGATGGATTCGGTACTTACAGTATGGGAAATAGCCACTGCAATGGTGGAAAATTTCGGTTACGGTAAACTCAGGGACGTTTCCGACCCCGACTCCCCACACGAAGCCTCCTACTTGATGCTGACATCACCAAAGCGAAGAAACGTCTGGGATGGCACCCTCGTTTGGATGCTACGCAGACTATAGCCCTAACTGCAGACTGGTATAAACGATATAAAAACGAAAATGTTTACAACCTCTGTATAGAGGAGATTGAGTGGTTTTTGAGAAAATCAAACATAACTGAATGACGAACAATAAAATCATATTAGAGGATTTAAATCAAATAACAGATGCACCGATTGATTGGGGCAGATTTAATAACAAAACCATATTGATAAGTGGTGCAAATGGATTTTTACCGGCATATATGGTAGAAACGCTACTGTTTTTGAATCATAAAGGTTTGATCAATGGTGTTAAAATCATAGGATTGGTAAGAAATATTGAAAAAGCAAAATCCAGATTTAAACACTATTTAAATGATGACAATTTGGAATTTATTGTACAGGATGTATGTGAGCCCCTAAAAATTGACAAAAAGATTGATTTTGTCATTCATGCTGCAAGTCAGGCAAGCCCGAAATATTATGGTTCAGATCCGGTGGGAACATTGAGTGCAAATACATTAGGTACAATCAATTTGCTTAAATTAGCACAAGCTAATTCAGTCGAATCTTTTTTATATTTCAGTTCCGGCGAGGTTTATGGTTCTCTTGATGACACCAAAATACCTACAAAAGAAAATGATTTCGGATATTTGGATCCAACAAATGTCAGGTCATGTTATGCTGAGAGCAAACGGATGGGCGAAACCATATCTATTTCGTGGTTACATCAACATAATGTACCAGTTAAGATTGTTCGACCGTTCCATACTTATGGGCCGGAAATGGCATTAGACGATGGAAGAGTATATGCGGATTTCGTTTCGGATATTGTTAATAATCGCAATATTGTATTAAAAAGCGACGGAAGTGCAAAAAGGGCTTTTTGTTATATATCCGATGCGACAATCGCTTTTTTCCTTGTTTTATTGAAGGGGGAAATTGGCGAAGCATATAATGTGGGGAATCAAGAATGTGAGATAAGCATATATGATTTAGCCCATAAATTGGTAAATTTATTTCCCGAAAAAAAATTAATAATTATTACCAACGAAGAACATAATACCGGGTACATAAAAAGTAATGTATCTCGAATTTGTCCGGACTTAACTAAAATAAACAGTTTGGGCTGGACTCCCAAATAAATATGGATTTAGGATTTCACAGAACAATATTAAGTTATGAGCAAGCTGATTGATATAAATAAAGAATTTAATACAGGTACTATCAACAAATGGGAGTATATTGACAAAATGTACTCAATACATTCTATTCTTTTTGACTACGCCGAATATATCGATAAAACGAATATCTCCTCCATTGAAATTATTGATAATGAGGTTTTGATGACATTTCGTGATTCGGGAATACGTTTCATTTGTTCGAGGAATGACAAACGTTTAGCTCCATTGGAGACTTTAAATTTTGGAAATTACGAACAAGATGAATTGTCAATGCAACTTAAATTAATTGAAGAAGATCATAATGTTTTTGATATCGGAGCCAATTATGGTTGGTATGCAATGCATATTGCAAAAGAAAAACCTAAAGCTCATATTTATTCTTTTGAGCCTATTCCAAATACTTTTAATTTTTTAAATAAAAATGTCTCTCTGAATAATCTTATGAATATCAGTACTTTTAATTTTGGATTTTCCGATAATGAGGGTGTATTTCAATTTTATTTAAATCCCAATCTCTCCGTTAATGCAAGCATGGCTAACGTCTCTGAAGATAAAGAGATTTCTAATGTTGAGTGTTCCGTAAAAAGATTGGATAATTTTGTTCAGGAACGGAAAGTTATCGTGGATTTTATAAAATGTGATGTTGAGGGTGCTGAATTACTGGTTTACAAAGGCGGAATCAATACCATTAAAAGAGATTGTCCGATTATTTTTACAGAAATGTTGAGAAAATGGAGTGCTAAATTTAATTATCACCCAAATGATATAATATATTTATTTAAAGATTTAGGATATTCTTGTTTTACTACTAATAAAGATCATCTATTACCTTTTAACACTATGAATGAAAATACGGTAGAAACAAATTTCTTTTTTACATAATGAAAAACATTATAATCAAATAAAAAATTTCACGAAACAATAAAAAGCCATACTGAGGGCTACAACGATTAGTAATAAAAATCAAACAGGATGAAAGCATCTGATTATATAGTTTCATTTCTTTCAGAAAGGGGTGTAAAAGTGGTTTTTGGGTATATAGGCGGAATGATAACCCATCTGGTAGATTCCCTGGCACAGTCTGAAGATGTGCGATATATTCAAACCTACCATGAACAGACTGCAGCTATTGCAGCTGAGGGGTATGCTCTCGAAAGTGGAAAATTCGGTGTAGCCATTTGTACGAGCGGTCCCGGTGCTACCAATCTCATGACCGGTATAGCCGACGCATATTTCGGATCAATATCGGTGTTATATATATCGGGACAAGTTAATACTCACGAGTACAAGTATAACAAACCGATTCGTCAGCAAGGTTTTCAGGAAACGGATATCGTAAGCATTGTAAAGCCAATCACCAAGTATGCGGTCATGATTGATGATGCTTATAATTTGCGTTACGAATTAGAAAAAGCTGTTCATATTGCAACTACAGGAAGAAAAAGGTCCGGTTGTAATAGATTTGCCGATGGATATTTCCAGAGCGGAAATTAATCCTTCGGAATTAAAATCCTATATTCCGGAAATTGAAAAAACCGATAGCTACGACCTCGCAGAAGTGGTTTCTATCATAAATTCCGCATCAAGACCAATGTTACTCGTAGGCGGAGGATGTCAGAGTGAAAAAAGTAAGGAGTTGCTAACTTCTTTTATAAAGCAGACTCAAATTCCGGTTGTAACATCATTGATGGGTAAAGGTGCAGTTGATGAAACATATATCAATCACATTGGCATGATCGGCAGTTATGGAAATCGTTGTGCAAATATGGCCATTGCGGAGTCTGACATATTATTGGCATTGGGGACAAGATTAGACACCAGACAGACGGGTGCTATGGTGGAGGAATTCCTGCCGAAAGGAAAAATAATCCATGTGGATATTGATAAAAATGAGCTCGAACACCATAGGTTAAATAACCGGATTAAACTTAATTCCTCTGTAGAAGATTTCCTCCAAACATTGACGCACAATATTTTTCTCCAAAAGGAAACTCTAATTGGATTAAACGGATCCAACTGCTTAAATCAAAGTACAATCAAGAAAATGAGGTAGAAAAGTTTGTAGCGAACAAAGCACCTTACAGATTTATTCAGACACTGAACAATATCACTCAGGAAGATGATATAATAACAGTTGACATTGGACAAAATCAGATGTGGGCGGCTCAAACTGTCAAATTGAAGAGAGGACAGAAATTCATCACCAGCGGAGGCCTGGCTCCAATGGGATTTTCACTTCCCGTTGCCATCGGAATGGCATTCGCCAGTCCTGATAAAACCATTTATGCAATAACAGGAGATGGAGGACTCCATATCTCTATCCAGTCGTTGTTGCTCATTTCCCAATATAATCTAAATATTAAGATAATTGTTCTCAACAACAATGCGCTTGGTATGATAACCCAATTTCAATCCTT
The DNA here is from genome assembly GCA_040766795.1 of Bacteroidales bacterium. GTDB lineage: Bacteria > Bacteroidota > Bacteroidia > Bacteroidales > UBA932 > Cacconaster. The sequence goes on from JAXGPW010000004.1 coordinate 125,493, forward strand.
ATATTTCAACGGAAGAATGAAAGGAACCACTTCACAAGGTGGCTTCATAAATCCCGATTATAAAGAAATTGCAATAGCTTATGGTTTGAATTACGTTGCAAGAAATGAAGAATCTTGAGTACTATAAAGGAAGATTTGGCAATTCATAATATTTTTTACGAATACCAAATAGATGACCTGACGACGGTCTCCCCAAAATTGGAATATAACAGACCCATCAATCAACCTTCTCCACAGATTAATGAAAATGAATAAAGAGATTTTGAAAAAAATAAGTGTATTGATTCCTTGCTATAACGAGGAAGAGAATGTGGTACAGATAGCGTCGGCTGTATCGAATGAAATAAAGAGCAATCTGCCCGATTACGATTACGAAATAGTCTTTATTGACAATAACTCTAAGGATAGTAATTGCCCGCTAATCCGGGAAATTTGAAGAGAAATCCAAGGTTAAGGCTATTTTCAATGCTAAAAACTGGTCCGGTCAACAGTCCTTATTATGGATTGCTACAAACTGGTGGAGATTGCACAATTTTGTTATGTTGTGATTTTCAGGATCCTGTGGAAATGATACCTCTTTTGGTAGATGAGTGGAAAAGGGAGCAAAAATAGTCTCTTGCATCAAAACAAAGAGCAAGGAAAATAGAGTAATGCGTTTTATAAGAACATGTTGCTATAAGATCATCAAAAAGATGTCCTCAATAGAACAGATTGAGCATTTTACCGGCTTCGGACTATATGACAAGTCATTTATCGATGTTTTGAGAAAATTGGAGGATCCAACTCCTTTCTTAAGAGGAATTGTTGCGGAATTGGGTTATAAAAGGATTTCGATTGAATATACCAAGCAAAAAGAAGAGCCGGTAAACCCAAAAACAGTTTTATGGATTTGTTTGAGTTTGCTATGCTGAGTTTCACCTCATATGCAGTTAAATGCATCTTGTGACAATAACAGGCTTTATACTAAGCATATTGTCGATATTGGTAGGTTTGGTATACTTAGTACTCAAATTAATCTATTGGGACCGATTTTCTGCTGGTATAATGCCTATGTTGATAGGATTATTTTTCCTTCATGCCGTGGAGCTTGTTTTTATCGGTCTTGTGGGCGAATATGTTATGAGTGTAAATACACGAGTAATGAAAAGACCATTGGTAATAGAGGAAGAGAGGATAAATTTTGAATCTGAGAAGACTCCCGCCGAATGAATAAGCCGTAGCTAATGACATAAATAAGCTTCACGAAAGTCGTCAATGACTTGCAAGAAATTATTACTAACTTTGTAGGTTAATAACAAAATGCGCAAATCCTAATGTTTGATATCAATAAATTCATTTCCAAATATATAACCAAAAGGGATAAAAGTCTTTTTCTAAATGACATAGAATCCAACCGGCAGCAGCTCGAAGAAGTAATTCGTGACAAGAGGGTATGTGTAATAGGAGGTGCCGGCAGCATAGGATCCTCATTCATCAAAGCCCTGCTTCCGTTCAGACCATCTTCCCTTGTAGTCATTGACTTGAGCGAAAACAGCCTGGTAGAACTAACCAGGGACCTCAGATCTACCAAGGGTATGTTTGTGCCGGATGATTACCGCACATACACACTTGACTTCGCCAGCCCTTTATTTGAGCAAATGTTTATCAGAGAAAAAGGGTTTGACATTGTTGCAAATTTTTCTGCTCACAAACATGTCCGTAGCGAACGCGACACTCTCTCCGTACAGGCACTTATTACTAACAATGTTTTCAAGGCAAAGGTTCTGATGGAGCTCTTGTCCAAATACCCGCCTAAACACTTTTTCTGTGTCTCCACAGACAAAGCAGCAAATCCGGTTAATATTATGGGAGCCAGCAAACTCCTGATGGAAAAGTTGGTGATGTCTTACCGTGACCGTTTCCCCGTAACTACTGCCAGATTTGCAAATGTTGCATTTTCCAATGGCTCCCTGCCTGACAGCTGGATTAGCAGAATGATGAAAAAGCAGCCTTTGGTGGCTCCATCCGATGTTATGAGGTACTTCGTTTCACCTCAGGAAAGTGGAGAGATATGTATGCTTGCTTGCATTCTCGGCAAGAGCGGAGAGATATTTTTTCCAAAACTCAAAGAAGAGCAGATGATTACTTTTTCTTCAATCTGCGATAAATTTGTAGAGGAGTTAGGCTATATCAAAAAGGAATTTAACAATGAAAGTGAAGCACGTTTGTATGCTTCGCAGATGAAAGAAGGTGATAAAGAATATCCTGTATTCTATTTTAAGAGCGACACTACCGGAGAAAAGGATTTCGAGGAATTTTTCATTCCCGGAGAAGAGGTGAATATGGAGAGTTTCTCATCGCTTGGGGTTATTAAAGTTGAAGATTGCTGCTCAGTTGATGAAATCTCCGATTTTCTTTCAAAACTTGAATTGCTTTTTGATTTCAAGGAGTGTAATAAAGCAGATATTATCAATACCTTATGCGGTTTTCTGCCCACTTTCGAACATGAGGAAAAGGGCAAAAACCTTGACCAGAAAATGTAATTAACGATGTTTAGCAAGATTGCGTCATATATAAGAGAACTCTATAATTCACAGGATTTCATCCCTCTCAGCGCACCGGTATTTATCGGTAATGAGAAGAAATACCTGGAAGAGTGTATCGATTCCACTTTTGTCTCCGGCGTGGGAAAATTTGTTGACCGCTTTGAAAAGATGGTTGCAGACTACACGGGAGCAGGGAAAGCTGTAGTTTGTGTTAATGGCACTAATGCTCTTCATATGGCTATGATGCTGGCAGGCGTGGAGCGCGAGGATGAAGTGATCACTCAGGCTCTCACCTTTGTTGCAACTTGTAACTCGATTAGTTATATTGGAGCTTATCCCATTTTCATTGATGTTGACCGCGACACAATGGGACTCTCCCCTACAGCTGTAGATAATTGGCTGAGTGCCAACGCACAACTGCGGGGAGACAAGTGCTTCAACAAAAGCACCGGCCGTCGAATCCGTTGTTGCGTGCCGATGCACACATTCGGTCATCCCGTCCACCTCGATGAGCTTATGGAAGTTTGTAACAAATGGCATCTGGAACTGGTCGAAGATGCCGCCAGCATTGGCTCATTTTACAAAGGAAAACATACCGGTACTTTCGGCCGCATAGGCATCATTTCTTTCAACGGAAATAAAACCATTACCACCGGAGGTGGAGGAATGCTCCTTTTCAATGATGAAGCACTTGCCGCCCGAGCAAAACATCTCACTAAACAGGCAAAGAGACCACATAAATGGGAGTTTTATCACGATGAGGTTGGTTACAATTACCGTATGCCAAATATCAATGCCGCCCTCGGATGTGCCCAAATGGAGAATCTTGAAGAGTTTGTGCTCAACAAACGCGAAACGGCCTCCCGTTATTCGGACTTTTTCAAGGAGATTGAGGGGTTTGAATTCTTCACCGAACCAGCAGGCTGCCGGTCAAACTATTGGCTCAATGCAGTCATAACGAAAGACAGGAAAACACGTGACAGTTTCCTCTACTATACCAACAACAACGGAATTATGACACGTCCCATCTGGGAGCTTATGAATCGGCTCCCGATGTTCCGCAACTGCCAAACGGATGGACTGGAAAACACTGAATGGCTTGCAGACAGGGTTGTCAATATTCCAAGTAGCGTAAATATGCATTCTTCTTACAAAAATCGTATCAAGTGAACAAAGTCATAATCATAGCTGAAGCAGGTGTGAATCATAATGGTAGTCTTGAAATTGCAAAACTGCTTGTTGACAAAGCTGTTGAAGCCGGAACTGATATAATTAAGTTCCAAACCTTCAAGTCGGAAAAGTTAGTATCAAAATCTGCCAAACAAGCAGAGTATCAGCAAAAGAATATCGGCAAGCAAGGTGGAAGCCAGCTTGATATGCTTAAGAGCCTGGAGCTCTCCGAGGATGAACATAGAGAGCTTCTTGACTATTGCAAGAAAAATGGAATCCGGTTCTTATCAACTGCTTTCGATATGGACTCAATAGAGTTTCTTCATTCTCTAAACCTTGGTTTGTGGAAAATTCCCTCCGGAGAAGTCACCAATTATCCATATCTGCGTAAGATTGCACAATATCATGAACCCGTTATTCTTTCTACTGGAATGTGCGAGATGTCTGATATAGAAGTTGCTATTAAGGTATTGGTGGAGAATGGATTATCTGTTGATCAGATTACCGTGCTTCATTGTAACACAGAATATCCTACACCATTTAAGGATGTAAATCTTAAGGCTATGCTTACAATTGGTGATAAATTCGGTGTTAAAATAGGTTATTCAGACCACACAATGGGCATAGAGGTCCCTATTGCAGCTGTTGCACTGGGAGCAACGATAATCGAGAAGCATTTTACTCTTGATAAGAAAATGGAGGGTCCCGACCATAAAGCCTCCCTAGAGCCGGATGAATTGAAAGCAATGGTAACCGCCATCCGTAATATCGAGCTGGCGTTTGGTACAGGCCATAAGAGCATTACTGAATCAGAGAGAAAGAATCTGGAGGCTGCACGCAAAAGTATTGTGGCTTCCCGTCAAATAAAGAAAGGAGAATTGTTTACAGAAGAAAATCTCACCGTAAAACGACCTGGAAATGGTATCTCTCCAATGAGATGGGATGAAGTTATAGGACAAATAGCTAAGAGAGATTTTTTAGAAGACCAATTGATTGATATATGAGAAAAATCTGCTTTGTAACAGGAACCCGTGCCGAGTATGGCCTTTTAAGTCGCCTTATGCGCCTTGTGCAGGGGGATTCAACCTTGCAATTGCAGATTATTGCCACTAATATGCATCTATCCCCAAAGTTTGGTGAAACATATCGGGAAATCGAGAGTGATGGATTTAAAATTGATAAAAGGGTTCCAATTATTGATGAACAGGCTGAAGACTCGCCTGTTTCCACATTAATGGCAATGTCAAGGGGACTGGAGGGATTTGGAATAGCCTATTCGGAACTAAAACCTGATATAATCATCATTCTAGGTGACAGACATGAAATGCTTGCAGCTGCCACCGCAGCACTGATTTCCAGGATTCCGATAGCTCATCTTCATGGAGGAGAGGTAACTGAAGGAGCTTATGACGATGCAATCCGTCACTCAATCACCAAAATGAGTACACTTCATTTCACTTCATGTGAAGAGTATCGAAAACGTGTCATACAGCTCGGTGAAAATCCGGAAAGGGTCTTTAATGTAGGCTCTATCGGAGTGGAGAACATAAAACAAATACCATTAATGGAGAAAGAAGAGCTTGAGAGCTCTATTAATTTCAAATTCAATGACCGTACAATCCTTGTCACATATCATCCTGAGACTCTTGAAGGTGATTCCAAAAAAGGTATTGCTGAGTTACTCGCAGCTGTATTGCAATATCCTGAACTCAGAGTGATATTCACAATGCCCAATTCGGACACCGGCCATCAACCGATTATGCAAGCCATTGAAGAGTATGTAAAACAACATCTGGATAGCTCCAAAGCCTTCACTTCTCTGGGAGTAAAACGTTATCTTTCAGCACTGCAATATGTCAAGGCGGTCATAGGAAACTCTTCAAGCGGAATTATTGAAGTACCTTCATTTGGAATTCCTACTCTCAATATTGGTGACCGTCAAAAAGGTCGCATTGCGTCTCAAAGTGTGATTCACTGTGCCAATGACAGAGAATCCATATCAAAAGGTATAGAGCATGTTTTATCTCCGGGACATCAGGCAATTTCTGCAAACAGTATCAACCCATACGAAAAAGAGAGGTGTGCAGAGACCATTTACGAAATCATTTCATCTTTTGATCTTCAAAATTGCATTAACAAGAGTTTTTATGATTTGAAATAATGAAAAATAACAGCAATATACTTATTACAATCTGTGCAAGAGGAGGTTCAAAAGGCATCCCGGGTAAGAATATCAAGGAAGTGGGTGGGAAACCACTCATAGCTTATACTATTGAGGCAGCAGAGAAAGTAAAAGATAAATTAAGTGGGTGCAGAGTTGACGTAGAGCTCTCAACCGATTCGGAAGAAATAAGAAAATGTACAGCAGAGTATGGTCTGAAATCAGATTATAAACGTCCGGCATATCTGGCTAACGATACAAGCGGCAAAGTGGACGCCATTAGGGATCTTGTGTTTCACTCGGAAAAGAAGAATGATTGCAAATATGATTTCATAGTGGACTTGGATGTCACTTCACCGATAAGAACGACAGATGACATAGTGGATTGTCTCAATATGTTTAATGATGATAGTGACCTTAAGACGGTCTTCTCAGTGAATCCTTGTGCCAGAAACCCATATTTCAATCAAGTAGAGGAGAAAGGCGATGGTTATTGTAAAATCGTACTTGGAGGAAAATACCTTTCAAGGCAAGCTGCGCCTGAAGTTTACGATATGAATGCCTCTATTTATGTCTATAAGCGTCCTTTTTTCGACACAGACTCATCTTCGCCTATCACAGATAAATCAAAAGTCTATGTAATGGACCACATTTGCTTTGATCTGGACGAACCTCACGACTTTGACTATCTCTCATTTTTGCTCTCTTCAAAACTAATTGAATTATAATGAAAATTCTGATTATCGGACTTGGCTCTATAGCAAAAAAACACATCGCAGCAATACGCTCTATTGACAGCAATGCTTCCATCTACGCATTGAGGTCACAACACAATGCGCAGGCCTATGACGAAATCACAAATCTTTACTCATTTGGTGAGGCATCAAATATTGGATTTGATTTTGCCATAATATCCAATCCGACATCAGAGCACAAACATGCAATACAAAAACTTTTGGAATTCAGAATTCCACTCTTTATAGAAAAACCGGTATCCTCCTCGCCCATCGACGATCTCATAAATAGCATTAAAGCGAGCAAAATATTGTCATACGTGGCCTGTAACCTGCGATTCCTTGAAGTTATTGAATTTTTAAAGGAACGCATCGAATCGGGAGATACACCCGGAAGAATCAATGAGGTAAATGTCTATTGCGGTTCATATCTGCCTGAGTGGCATCCCGGAACCGATTTTAGGGAGTGCTATAGTGCTCGACCGGAAATGGGAGGAGGTGTTCATCTCGATCTGATTCACGAACTGGATTATATTTGCTGGATTTTCGGGATGCCGGATAGCTACAAAGCATTTTGTCGCAACAAATCATCTCTTAATATTGACGCAATAGATTATGCAAAATATCTCCTTTTTTATAAAGATTTTGCTTGCGACTTAACACTCAATTATTTCAGGCGTGACTATAAAAGGGAAATAGAGATTTTATTTGATTCCGTAACCTGGAAGGTGGACTCTGCCTAAAAACACTATTGTTGATTCAAATGGAGTTATCATCTTTGAGTCAGAACAAAGCGGTATTGACACATACACAGATCAGATGCAATACTTCATCAACCTTGTCTCAAATAATGAGAAAGATTCTTTCAATGATATTATATTTGCAAATGAGATTTTAAAATTATGTTTGAATTATGAGAGACCTTGAGAATAAAGTGGTAATTGTTACAGGTGGAAAAGGGTTGATTGGAAGAGAAATCGTCAAACAGTTCAAAGAGAGAGACTCAATTGTAATTGATGCGGATATTTCCAATGAAACCTCCTCAGATGATAACACATTCAAACTTGATCTTGCTGAAAATTCATCCATAGATGCTTTAATCAATTTTGTAATTGGCAAATATGGTCGAATTGATGGACTGGTAAATGCAGCATATCCTCGTACAAAAGATTGGGGAAAGTACTATTTCGAAGAATCCCCTTTTCCCACTGGGAAAATAATATCAATCTTCAACTGAACTCTGTTTTTTATCTTAGCCAACAAGTCCTGAAAATTATGAAGGAGCAGAAATATGGCTCTATAGTCAACTTCGGTTCCATCTATGGGATTGTTGGAAATGATTTTACTATTTACGAGGATTATAACGGCACTTCACCGGGCGAATACTGCGCAATAAAGGTGCAATAATAAATTTGACACGCTACCTTGCTTCTTATTTTGGAAAGTATAATGTCAGAGTCAATTGTGTCTCTCCCGGAGGTATTTTTGACAATCAGCGCGAAGAATTTTTAAAAAGATATACTCACAAATGCCCAATGAAACGGATGGGCAATCCTGATGATATTGCTCCGATCTGCCTTTTCCTTGTGTCAGACGGGGCTAAATATATTACCGGACAAAATATAGCCGTGGATGGCGGCTGGACAGCAATATAATACAATGATAAAGAATAATACCATAAGCGATTCAGCTACAATACTGGATGCGCTTAAGTTGCTTAACGATTTTACTGTTATAGGACTTACTTTGTTCGTGACAGATCCCTCCAACAGGGTTGTCGGCACAATTACCGATGGAGATATCCGCAGAAGACTGGTTGGAGGTGGAGCCTTGACGGACTGTGTTACATCGGCTATGAATAGCGAGTTTTCATTCTTCTCATCAAATGAGAATGAAACTGTAGAATCATTTCACAAAATCAAACAAAGAGGCGTAAAGGTTATTCCAATACTCGATGATGAGTCGATATTGGTTGGAATTATTGATACTGCAAAACAGAAGTCTGTACTCCCCATAGACGCTGTGCTAATGGCAGGTGGTAAGGGAGAACGTCTTAGACCTCTTACAGATGAAACACCTAAACCGCTATTAAAAGTGGGAGATCAAGCCATTATTGACCACAATGTTGACCGTCTGTTGTCATACGGCATCAAGCATATTTCAGTTACCGTCAATTACCTTAAAGAGCAGCTGGAAGAGCATTTTTCTAAACCAAGAAACGGTGTAAAAATCAATACCGTTAGAGAGCCAAAATTTCTTGGAACCATAGGATCAGTTAAGTTTGTGGAAACACTCCATAACGACACGATATTGGTAATGAATTCAGATCTTTTTACCAACATCAATTACGAGGATTTCTATCTCAACTTTGTGAGAAGTGAAGCAGATATGTCTGTCGCTGCTATCCCCTACTCCGTTTCCATTCCCTACGGTATTCTTGAGATCGAAGAGGGTTCGATTACTGCTCTTGCTGAAAAGCCAACCTACAACTACTATGCAAATGCTGGCCTCTATCTGATAAAGAAAGAGATGCTCTCACTAATACCCGACAATGAGTATTTCGATGCCACAGATCTTATTGAACTTTTGATCTCACGTGGCTCAAAAGTTGTCAGGTTCCCAATCACAGGCTACTGGATAGACATCGGTAAAAACGAGGACTACAAGAAAGCAAACGAACTTGTTAGACATATAAACGGGATTTGATATTGGTAAGCATTTTATGGGAATAATAGCCAGACAAAGCATAAAGGGAACCGTTGTTACCTATTTGGGAGCAGCACTTGGTTTCTTTACTACTTTCTTTGTTCTGACAAAATATCTGACCGCTGAAGAGATCGGTTTAACCAAAGTAATGATGGATGCTGCCGTCCTGCTCGCAGGCTTAGGCCAGTTGGGCACCAACACATCCATTATGCGTTTCTTTCCACACTTCAATGACGAGAAGAATGGGGACCATGGGTTCTTTTTCTGGACCATAGTAGTTCCCTTTATAGGTATATCTATATATAGCATTATCTATTTGCTACTGAAAGTACCCATCTCTAATTTCTTTGCTCAGAATTCACAACTCTTTGTTGATTACTACTATTTAGTTATTCCTTTGGCTTTCTTTATGCTTTACACGACGGTTTTTGAGACAAACTCGAATGTACTGCACAGGATAGCTGTTCCTAAGTTGATACGTGAAGTGGGTATTCGACTTATGCTTCTGGCAACTTACCTCCTATATGGATTCAAGATAATTTCTTTGGACGGAATGATGATATCATTCTGTGCTATTTATGCAATAGCAACCCTTCTAAACATCATTTATTTACTCTCATTGAGAAAAATCTCTTTGAAGCCGGATTTAAAATTCATTACTAAAGAACTCAGTAGAGAGTACCTGAAATACACGTTGTTTCTTGTTCTTGCAGCATTGGGCGGATTGATTACTCCCAGCATAAACTCGTTTTTCGTGACTGCGAAAATGGGACTTGAATCTACAGGAGTCTTTACAATTGCAACCTATGTGACATCAGTCATAGGAATGGCATACGTATCCTTGTACAATATTTCCCAACCACTAATCTCCCATGCAATCCATAATAAGGATATTGAAGAAGCCGAGAAGTTAAGCAAAAAAGTATCCTACCACCAGCTTATTGTTGCCACACTTGTATTTCTCATTATATGGATCAATATCGATTTGTTCTTTGATATTCTCCCTAACGGTAATTTATATAGCAAAGGCAAATATGTTATTTTGATACTCGGCATATCAAAAGTAATATTCTCAACTCTCAATATCAGCAGCTCTGTCCTGAGTTTTTCCAAATACTTTTATTACTCATTATTTTTTTCATTTTTATTGACCGGTATAGCTATAATACTGAACCTTATCCTAATCCCTCAATACGGCATAGAAGGGGCCTCTTTTGCAACTCTTGCTTCTTATGTATTGGTTTTTGCACTACAGTTGCTACTAGTCAAATGGAAAGTAGGTGTAAATATTATGACCTGGCATCATCTGACATTAGTTGTTGGAGCACTTATTTTGTTTGTCGCAAACTACTTATGGAATAGATTCTTGACGCCGTTAGTTCAAATTTCTTTTGATAATGCACTACTGGCAACCATTACAGATTGTATTATTAGGAGTGTATTGTTCGGCACAATTTCTATTTTAGCACTCTATTTTAGTGGGATATCGGAAGAAATCAACGGCATCATCAGAAAAATACTTAAGCCCATATGGAAGACTCGATAGACTTATTCTACCAAATTGAACAAGAATTCAATCTTTTCAATCTCAAAGAGGAGGATTGCGCGGCACCTTGGGATCTATTTAGGTTTTCGGTGCTCAATAAGATGGCAACACCTTTTGAAAAGAATCAGAGGATTAGACTTTCAACGAATAAGTTAATACGATTTGTACCCATTCTACTCAAATCTATTATTCGATTGAAGGAAACAAGATATAACACGATACTCTTTTCAGCAAACAGATATTCCAACAAAGATGGATTTTGGTATGACAAGGCAAGTGAGGATATAATGAGGTTTTTTGAAACTAATCAAGGTAGGCTGCTTAACCTCGACAACATAAAACCCGGCAACAAGTATTTAAACAAGATCACATACAATCCTCTTGAAATTTTCAAACTTACTCACAAAAATTACCCTAACCTCTCAGAGAATACATATGGCAGAATAAGAGAGGCATTCTCGGATAATGTTCCAGGATTCTCTATTCCATATGACTTTCTAAACTCACAATACCGTGCATTTCAACAGGAACGCGCTTATTACGTAAGATTATTTAAAAGAGTGTCACCTGATAGAATTATATTTGTTCAGAACGGTATACAAAAGGGCATGATTGCCGCCGCCAGGATTTCTGGCATTCCTATATATGAAATGCAACACGGACTCTATGGGAAAAAATATGTTTTATACTACTATCCTAAGATAGATAACATTACCGATCAATTATATCCTGATGTCTTTTTCACTTTTGGTTCAATGTGGGGTAAAGATTTTAATGCTCCTACACGTATAGTTCCCCAGGCAATGACTGTTTTTATAATGAACCTGCCAATGCAATTCGTGATTCTAACACTATTGTCTTCATATCCTCTATTGTACACTCTTCTTTCCTTATTCCGATTGTTGTAGGAATTGGCATCATCCCATCCTGAGTTTAGAGTCATTTTCAAATTACATCCCGGAGAGTTTTTCAGGTATGATGAAATGGTACAGGAATTCAGCGAAATTAAAAATGTTGAGATTGTCAGAAATGAAATGAACACCTCCTCCCTATTTGATACTGCAGCCCTTGTTGTAGTCATCAATTCCACTGCTCAGTATGAAGCGCTGGACAAGGGAGCTAAGGTAGCTATACTAAAAGCTTCAAACTATCAGTCTCAGGATGCATGTTTCGATCATCCCAATCTTCATCTGTTTGAAAGTACAACAGAGTTGGAGAGTATTATTTCCTCCCCTTTACATAAAACCGAGCCTCAATTCTTCCGGAAATTCAATCCTGATTTGCTAAAAGAGGTTCTTGACACAGAGAAGACCCTCAAAAATTAATTCTACTATGATAGTCAATTCATTTCTATTCAAAGCATATTACAAGTTGTTGGCTGTTTGTATTTACAAATTCCAATTTGGAAAATTTGGCAAAAAAAGCAGAATAGATGCGCCCCTGAAGCTGGAAGGCAAAAAAACTATCTACATAGGCGACAATGTTCACATACATTACCGCACATGGTTAGGATGCATGCCATTAACAGGTTGTAAAACACCTGGACTTTTCATAGGTGATGGAAGTGTCATCGGAAACTTCAATCATATATATGCTACCTCCTCCATCCGTATTGGTAAGTTCGTGCTTACTGCCGATAAAGTTTACATATCTGACAATCTTCACAGCTATGAAGACCCTGAGACACCTATCCTCAAACAGCCTATTAGGCAAGTTGCAGAAGTCACTATTGGCGATGGTAGTTGGATTGGAGAGAATGTCTGTATCATAGGAGCTTCCATTGGCAAACACAGCATTATTGGAGCCAACTCAGTTGTAACTCGTGATATTCCGGATTATTGCATTGCCGTCGGCAGTCCGGCAAAAGTAATTAAAAAGTATAATGCTGAAAGCAGGGTCTGGGAAAAGGTCACTTAACCCCGATTGTCCTCAGCATCTCTTCTACCCTAACTTTGAAGGTATGGGAGGAGATTATTATATTATACCCTTTTAATGCACAATCACTCTTATCGTTAGCCAGAGCATCGTCGATTAGGGCAAACAATTCTTCCTCGTTTCGATAAAGACCTGCTTCGCCATTGGGGAAAAGTGACTCAATAAAAGGGTTCCGGTCACAAATCTGGTATGCGCCGGCACCTGAGGCTTCAAACACCCTCTGGTTCGCTCCGAATGAGGTTTGCTTGTGGTGGATATTGAGAGCTATTTTGGTTCTTGCAAAGAGAGCATTGACCTCTTCTGGCAATATATTCCGGTTTTTGAAGATATTTCGTTTTTCACGGAAAAACCATTTAATGGGATTCTTGAAATAGGGCTTGTAGTGACCGTAAACTACTATTTTCCTATCAGGATAATGAGAAACTATCTCTTTTAAAATTTTCGCCCGATGGGGGCTTGTATAAATAGTGCCGACAAATAGAATATCAATCTCTTTCTCATCCCATCCGAGTGGATTTTCAGGAGGATAATATATAGTTGTATCACAAGCCAGCGGCAGAAAAAAGGCTTTTTTCCCTATTGAATCATAATAATCCACATCTTTTTTCTCAAAACAGAACACTGCATCGGCATGATCTATATGGTTGCGGCACATTTCCCTATCCTTACGGAGAACACTATCGTACATCCAGAGTATTACCTTTGATCTCTGCCTAAACCAGTCAAGGGTCGCATCAAGCAGAATAGTTCCATTGTAACTAAAAACTATATCAGGGGTAAACTCTTCGAAAACCGAGCGGATATAGGTATCATAACGCTCTCTGCTCCGTTGCCTAAGCACCTCTTTCCTCGCTTGAGAAGCTAATTTGTGTCTCCACCTCAACAATCCTTTGAAAGGATGAATAGGCTCATCATAGGTTTCAATGCGAACCTCATAGCCCAGCTCTTCAAAGGCCCGTCCTACACTTTTCTGATAGTCAAAAAAGGGAGAAGATATAATCAGAACTTTATCCATTGCATAACTACTTGTAGAGCCCTTTCGCTTTCATTTCAGAAATGGAGTCCTCGTATTTATCTTCCATTACCTGCTGACGGTCTACCCAGGCAGAAAATTTTCTTATACCCTTTTCAAAATCATAGACCGGCTCAAAACCGAGTAGAGTCCTGGCTTTAGTAATATCAGCATAATTGTGACGAATATCTCCGAGACGATAATTGCCGGAGACAGTTACGGGAACCTCAAGCCCATAACATTTGACAAGTGTATGCGCAACGGTTGAAACATCGGTTGGCACTCCGGTCCCCACATTGAATATTTCTTCATCTGCCAAAGTGGTCTCAAGAGCTGCTATAGTGGCATCAACCACATCTTCTATATATACAAAATCTCTGGTTTCGCGTCCATCTTCAAAGATATTGATTCCATTGCCATTCTTGATGCGTGTAGAGAAAATCGAAAGAATGCCGGTATACGGATTGCTCAATGATTGTCCTGCACCATATACATTCTGGTAGAAGGAAAGCGACCGGTGCTATACCAATGGTGGGACAGACAGTCATAACAAGTTGCTCTTGTGTCTGCTTGGATATTCCATATACAGATGTAGGATGAATCTTGCTCTCTCTGTAGTGGACATCAAGATTACCTCTGCCCCACAAACCGGACATTTGCACTCAAAATCACCTCCGGCCATATCTTCATCCGTTCTGCTCTCAGGAAAAACTTCACCGTGCCTGGCATTTATATCTGCCTTCACCATATATAGCCCTTGAAGAGGCAACTATCACCTTCTTAACACTATGCTCAGTATTAGTGAGGATATCCAACATCAATGCCGTACCGCCGATATTAACACTACTATACCTTTCAATCTCATACATACTCTGACCGGTACTCGGTCTTGCAGCAAGATGTATTATAGCCTCCTGTCCATCCAAAGCACGGATCCAATCAGCTTCCATCGGCAACAGATCCGTAAATGAACTGCACTTTATCCTTTATACTGCGAAGAGTGGTGATGTGTTTTCAGGTCATTTCCGTGAATCTGCGGATTCAAATTGTCAAACACCGTTACTGAATAACCTTTTTCCAAAAGCTTCAGGGCAACATTGGAGCCAATAAACCTGCACCTCCGGTTATTAGAATCCTGTCGAAAATCTTTTTATTCATCTTCATTTTTTACAACAAATCGGTATATAAACTAAATATTATAGAGCCAATAAGTATCACATACATTATACCTAAAAAAGCAAATGAGACTTTGTAGCCTTTGATTACCGAATCAGGGCGTGGAATTCAAAACGAATATCGTGATTACCTGCGGGAATATTTAGAGCTCTAAGCAGGTACTGGACACGGAAGTGTTCAACCGGAACGCCATCTATGTAAGCTTTCCAGCCGTAAGGATAATAAATTTCGGAGAAGACTGCCGTTTTGTCGTATGAGCAATTGCTCTTGTAGGTCAGTACATCAGGAGCGTACGAAGTAAGTTTTATGCTCGCGGAGGTATCTGCGGAAGTTCTAGGATTGGTAACAAAGTCGACAAATTTTTCAGTCGGCAACTGCTACGGTGGTGGGATCAATGACTCTGAGTGCGTCACTCTCCTGATTGGGGGTCTCGACCAGAATTATCTCATCAACAAACCAGGCATTACCCAGTCGTTCCTCATTAAGCATCGGTACGGCTGCCCCACCTTGTTCGACAATTATGTATTTGGTATTGAGCATATTTAATACACTCATATTCATCTTCGAAAGATGCTCGTCTATCAAATCCTGATACCTGCGAAGTTTTGCTGCATGATACCCACCAATGGATTTTAAATAATATGAAGTGCGTGACTCGTTGAAAGTATTGGTGGTAAGGTTCAGTACCCTGGAAGTGAGGATCGGGATCTTGTGGAGAATCTCCTCTTCGTATGCATATTTTTGGAAATAAGAGTCGTTATCCTTAAGTAGCCACAAAATGGCTGTCATTAAAATATCTTCTGTTAACCGGCCACATATCGGCAACGATAAGTACTCCAAGTAGGAGGGTAAAGAGTGCCGGTTTGATTTTTTGCTTTGCAAAAGCAGAATCAGAAGAGCTGCAAGAAGAATAAACACGAGAGACCTGAAACTGTCACTACGGAACATCGTTCTGGTCGATGAGTGCCTCCATAAACCAGTCCGGAAATTGGGCAGCCAGTGGTAGGCATCTCCGGAAGAGGTGAAATTAAAAAAAAAATCAAGCCGCCAAAAAGTGCAAAGAAGAGAGAAATGCCACCTGTGGTGCCTAAAAGTGCAATGAGAAGAAACCTTTAATTTTACCGGCGTCAACTCTACTTCTCCCTCAAATATTTCTCGCAGAGCAAGAAAACCAAGTAGAGGCATCGCTATTTGAGCAACCACCAATATTGATGAGACAGCTCTAAACTTGTTATAAAATGGAAAATAGTTGAAAAAAAGTCTGGAGAACCACTCAAAATTGTGCCCCCAGGAAAGAAGTATCGAAAACAGGGTTGCAATCAATAATCCCCACTTATAGTGGCCCCTTCACTACACAGAGTCCGAGCACAAAGAGCAAACAGACTATAGCACCCACATATACCACGGTCCTGCAGTGAATGGCTGTTCCCCCCAATAGGTGGGGGTAATAGAGGAATAGTACTTTATAGTTTGGGAATCTAAACCCTTTATTTTAGTACCTGTGCAAAATGAGAATCAGTACCGATATCCGAGCCTGAAGCTCCTCCCTTGAAATTGGGTATCATAAGGGTAAAAGTTTTTGCCAATGCCATAACTCCACTGAGTAGCATAATCAAAGTTAAGTCCCAGTCAGTAATTTCGAATTTGAACTGACCTCTTCCCTAACTATCTCCGAGTGCCCTCCGCGCATAGTCTCTTTTATATAGTCAGCATTGGATTTATAGTTGCCGCAGCCGGTACCTGCTCCAATAAGTACCGACATGACAAAGAGAAAAATGGCAATTGCCATATCCTTGAAACGTTTCTCTTTTATATGTTGCCATATCTCCCCAATTGCGAGTACTCCGATCATCATAAAGATATAGTATGACATCTGGGGATGCTTGAAGAGTCCAAATGCTGTATAGAGCATAGTCAAGCAAATACCCCAGAGGTATCTCTTGCGAAATATGAGATAAAATCCTACATACTGAAAAGTTATTAATCCAAGAGTCAGAGCCTTTGATTCGTGCCCTGCCACTATTATAATGAAGAAATAGGATGAAAAGGTGATGGCGATGGATCCTACAATCGAAAGCTATTTATCAACCTTGAAAGAGGAAAGCAAAATATAGAATCCTACCAGATATCCTATTATGAGCATTAGAACACTGTTCTTAAAAACAGATGGGTTATGTTAGCAAAAACAATCAGCGCTGAACATACCTTCGTGTACCAGGTCACTTCATAACTGCCGCCGCCGGCTATCTGGTAAGTAGGCATGCCGGAGAACATCGAATTAGTCCAGGCAGAAGACTTACCCGTCTGCTCGTAATATTGGAGAGTTTCCTGCGCCATGCCTTTCCACTGGTTGACATCTCCCTGATGAAGCACCTTACCTCTGAGAACCGGATGGCAGTAAGCCACAGCAATGGTTATAAAGACTATTGCTGCAACCAGATATGGCAGCAATTTTTTCAATTTTCCAAAATATTCTTCATAGTGATAAATATTACAGATTGGTAATCACCTGACGGCAGCAGGAATTACCTCCTACACGGATGGGACTCAATCCAACCCTTCTCCGTCAACCTCTACAAAAATGACTCAGGTTCAGCCGAAATTTCAAGAACCCGCGTTTCCATGTGAATTACCTCATTTACATCATGGATTTTTCCCGTAAATAGAGTGGGAATCTTACGCAAAATCTTTGATTTCGGAATATCTTTTGATAACTTGTCAAATCGATCAGACCATCATCGAATTTGGCATTAGGGGTCTGTATCATACCACCACCTGAATACCTCCCTATTCCCAGCGCAACTGAAAAACACATCTCTCGTAGAAAAGATTACCGTCAGCCACTATACTAAACTTGCGTGCATCATATCCCATAAAACCCTTGAGAAGACACTTGAGATATAGGGCATCACTCTGTGGCCCGGCCCTCCTTTTTTCCAGGCCAAAATTGTGGCAAACTCCAGCACGAAGCTCAATCCGCCAATATTGACCATATAGGAGATAAAAGGGGCGCCATCCATAAAGACTCTACTTTTGCAACATCCTGCAGCACGCTCTTACCTTGCGATCACATCCGTAACATCATCGTACCCCCCAGGGGATCCATAAACGAGCCCAGTCATTGCCGGAGCCAACAGGAATTATGGCGAGGGTAATCTGATTTGATGGAACTTTATTCTGTAACATTATACCTGAAAGCACTTTCATGCAACGCTCCATCTCCACCAACGACAATCATCTGCCGAATACCTTTTAATGGCTTCAGCAGCGATTTCCGCGCATGAAAACGATATTCAGTAAAAGAAACCGAGTATGCGATGCCTTCTGGCTTCGAGGCGGGCCGCTATTTCAGGCCATTCACGACCCGCTTTGCCCCTGCCGGACATACTGCTTACAATCACTTCAGAAGTCTGCCATACTTGCTCAAAAATCATTTTCTGACAAATTAACATAAATACCTTTCCTAAGAAAAAGAATTTGTAAATTTGTATTTTATTTAGACCAAATTTGGAGCATCTATGGGAAAAATCATTGCAATAGCCAATCAGAAAGGTGGAGTTGGAAAAACCACCACAGCTATTAACTCCAGGCCTCATTGGCTGTGCTGGAGAGGAAACCCTGCTGATTGATGCGGATCCTCAGGCCAACATCACCTCTGGACTCAATTTCAACCCGGACGCAGATTCAGAAAACACTTCTCTACGAGGTTCTTATCGGTCAAAAGGATATTGAGCAAACCATTATGCCCACAGAGCTGGATTACCTCGATATTATTACCTCCCATATCAACCTTAGGCGCAGAGATAGAGATGCTCAATGTAGAAAATCGTGAGTCTGTGATGAAAAGGTGCCTGCAGTCCTGCGTGACCGTTATGAATACATCATTCTGGATTGTGCACCCTCACTTGGACTGATTATGTCAACGCATTGACTGCTGCCGACTCTGTGATCATACCTGTACAGCCTGAGTTTTTTGCCCTCGAAGGACTTGGCAAGTTGCTTAATACCATTAAACTTGTCCAGAATCGTCTAAATCCGGCTCTAAACATAGAAGGATTCCTGTTTACAATGTTTGACAGTCGCCTACGCTTACACAATCAGGTGGTGGAAGAGGTAAAGACACATTTCAAGGAGATGGTCTTCAGCACGATTATTGTAGGAACATTAGGTTGAGCGAAGCTCCCTCCTTCGGCAAGCCCGCAATCCTATATGATGTAGGCTCACCCGGAGCATCCAATTACCTGGAGCTGGCTAAGGAAATAATCAAAAAGAACCAGTCATGGCAAAAAGAGAAGCATTAGGAAGAGGACTCGGAGCGCTATTAGGAGATGCCGGCGAGATCCGACAACCAGAATACAGACCTGTATCTCCCTCAGAAAGGAGCAACCCGGCATCTATTTGTGAGGTGCCTCTGAGCCAAATTATACCTAATCCGGCACAACCCCGCCTCTCGTTTGACGAAGAGGGCCTGTTGGAACTTGCAGATTCGATTCGCACACTCGGAATTATTCAACCCCTTACGCTTCGCAAGATCGGTCCCTCTCAGTACCAGATTATTAGCGGCGAAAGGCGCTTCAGGGCAGCCAAGTTAGCTCACCTTCAGACAGTCCCTGCCTACATTCGCGAGGCAGATGATACTTCGATGCTCGAAATGGCTATTGTGGAGAACATACAGAGGGAAGATCTGGATGCCATTGAGACTGCACTCGGATTCCAAAGGCTAATGGAGGAATGTAATCTGACTCAAGAGGAGATGTCCTCAAGGATTGGCAAGAAAAGGGCTACCGTAGCAAATTATCTCCGCCTGCTGAAGCTCCCCGTAGAGATCCAAAAGGCTGTGAAAACCGGTAAAATAAGCGTAGGCCATGCCAAAGCATTGCTCTCGCTGGACAACCATGCACAACAGATCGAACTATGTGAACTCACCATACGCAAAGACCTCAACGTGCGTCAGCTCGAAGAAAAAGTACGTCAAAGCTCCATCCCGGCACCCGTGCAGCAGAGCAATAAGCGGCAGGACAATTATCCTGAGAGCTACTACCGTCTAGCCGACATTGTAGGGAAATATTTTGATAGAGGCGTCTCCTTCAAACGCACCGACAATGGAGGTGGAACAATGACAGTACGTTTTAAGAATGACAACGAGCTCGATGCTTTCCTAAAGGTTATAGAAGATAAACAGTTATAGCTTACATAGTGAAGAGATCTCTTGCCGTCATATTTTTACTCATAGTTTTCCATTTCGGCGCTGAAGCACAGTTTCAGCGTTCAGGTAACGTTACTATGGGTCAAATGGGAGGCCCTCCGGGTGCCAATATGCAGAGAGGTACACAGGTCAATCCGGAAAGTGATGTCAAAGCCGATACTACCGCCGGCTTCTCAATGAAGGCGCTTATTCGCGGTTATATGGGTAGAGATACACTCAAGCCCGGTTATATGCTCCTGGGAACTGCTGTTTTACCGGGTGCCGGTCAGATTTATAATAAACAATGGTGGAAAGTCCCTATTATTTACGGAGGTATAGGAGCCGGAATCTATACCGGTGTTTCCAATAATCTAAAATACCAGGAAACAGGTGACCAAAAGTACAAACTCTACCGCAATCTTGGGTACATTGGCGCCGGACTTACCTACTGGGGTTCACTACTGGATGCAACCATTTCATACAAGACAGAGGTACCTGTACCCGTCGCTGCAAAATCTACCATATACTCGGCACTTCTACCCGGCCTGGGACAGGCATACAACGGTGATTACTGGAAAATACCCATCTGGTGGAGCGGATTCGTAGCATGTGGATACTTTTTCCACCAAAATGATATCCAGTATAAGCGCTTCAAGTATATTTGCAAAATGGACAATGACCCTAATAGCGGCTACATAGGAAATATTACATCCGGCCAGGCGGAATGGTACAGAGATACCTACAGAAGATTTCGGGATTACTCGGTCGTGGCATTTGTACTTGTGTATGCACTCAATATCATAGATGCCAATGTATTTGCACATATGGCGGATTTTGACGTGAGCGACAATTTAGCTACACTTCAGTTTGAGCCTGCCATAATCCAGCCACTTACTCCTTACTATTCTCCAACATACGCTCCGATGCATTCATTCGGACTTCAATTGACCCTCAATTTCTAATTATATGAAAGCAAGAACCCTAATTTCCATTGTTATTCTCCTCACTTCCCTGTTAAGTTTCCTGCCGGATGCAGGAGCACAGATCAGATCCAGAAAACAGATTATAGAGGATCTTACACGCAGACTGGATTCGCTTCAGAATGCTTATGACTCTCTGGCATTCGAATACAACCTTCTTGCTGAACCTGTTTCGGGAGATGTAGAAGTGGAGGCTACCATGGAGAAGGAGTTTAAAACTGAAACTTATACACCTGAAAGCATTGACTCTCTCCGCAGTGTGTGGTATTTGCACAAAAAGGCCGAGGCATTCAACCCGGATTTTGAAATGCTGGAAAGGGATACCCTCAGGTCATCCATTCCTGACTCTGTTTATATTGAAAGGCTAAACAGATTGAATTCATTTATTCCCATTCAATTCAACCACTACGTAAGGAACAATATCATTCTTTACACGGAAAAAATGCCTAAGGTGACTGCCAACATCATCTCTCTTTCGACCTATTATCTCCCTATAATCGAGGGGATTTTTGATATGTATGACCTACCCAAGGAGCTCAAAGCCATGGCAATGATCGAGTCCGCATTTAACACAAAAGCAGTCTCGAGGGCCAAGGCGAGGGGAATGTGGCAATTCATGCACTATACCGCAAGACTTTACGATCTGGATATGACATCGTTTGTGGATGAAAGGTATGATCCATATAAATCCTGCCATGCGGCAGCAAGATACCTCAGGGACTCATACAATATTTTCGGAGACTGGTCTCTTGCCATAGCATCATATAATTGTGGAGCCGGCAATGTGCTGAAAGCAATACGTCGCTCAGGTGGAAAGACTGACTTCTGGGATATATACCATTATCTGCCCAGAGAGACAAGAGGATATGTTCCAATTTTCTTTGC
>JAXGPW010000005.1:0-146014 GCA_040766795.1 Bacteroidales bacterium
AATACGGCATCCACCGCCACTCCGCCCAGCACATTGCGCTCATGTAGCGGGATCCCCAGCTTGTCAAAAGTAGCTGCCAGCTCAGGATCAATCTCTCCGGAGCTATTCGTAATCTTCGGAGCAGCATAATATATGATATCCTGGAAATCAATTTCGGGAATCTCAAGATGGGCCCAGGTGGGCATGCTCTTCTGCTGCCATTTGGCAAAAGCCTTGAGGCGAAAATCCAGCATCCACTCAGGTTCTTCCTTTTTGGCGGAGATAATGCGGATTATATCCTCGTTCAATCCTTTGGGAATAAATTCCTGTTCCAGGTCGGTTTCGAAGCCATGCCGGTACTCTCCACCGGCAATTTCTTCTATGACTTTTCTCTCGTTATCCATTATTTTTAAAATATTTCAACTTTTTTGCAAAAATGATGCAACGTTTTTACCCTTTATTGCATCTATCATCTATATAGTAGGTTTAGGTTTTAGTACACAAGGAAAGGGGTTTGATTCCGGCAGAGGGTCAGCCCTTTTTTTTTTACATATACCTATCAGTTGGCTGCTCGTGAAACCACCGCAGCCAGATAACCTATCAATCCCACACCACTCGCAATAACCAAAATATCACTCCAGCGTATCACTACCGGGTAATATTCAACTATAAAATTGCCGGGCATCCTGACCAATCCGACTCTCTGCTGCAATAGACAGACCAAAAGCCCCAGAGCTATGCCGGCTGCAATGTCGAGTAGCGAAATCATCCATTCCTCCTTGACAAAAATCTTTTTTATAAGCCTCTCATCGGCTCCCATCGACTTCAATATCTCTATATCGTCGCGCTTCTCTATAATCAGCATCGAAAGCGAGCCGAAGATATTGCACGAAATTATAATCATAACAAAGAGCAGTATGGCGTAGATGGCAATTTTCTCATAAGAGAGAAGTTTATAGAGAGACTCATTTTGCTGTTGCCGGTTTTTAACCGTAAAAGAGTCACCCAATGCTGCACTTACCCTCTTCTGAAAATCCGCAGTTATCACTCCATTCGGCGAAAGAGCGCTGGAATCGACATATATCTCAACCGAAGTAACCTCTTTGTCATAATCCAGCAGGGAGCGGAGGCTCTCAACCGGCATAAACATGTACTTCTTGTCAAAATTTTGGTCAAGAGAGATGATGCCGCCAGGATAGAGACGCTGGCTGCGAAGCGAGGCAAAAGGGTTGACCGGCGAAACATCCGCAGTCCTGGAAGGAAAATAGACCTCCAAGGGTGATACAAATGCTATCTTCAATCCCAGTTCCTGCGCGAGCGTATGGCCTAAGACCACCTGCTTAAGATCACCGAACTCCAGTTCAAAACTGCCCTCAACCACATAATCCTTCAATCCCGTGGCACTTATATAGACCGAATCCACTCCTCTCGCCGTAGCAACGATGTGACTGTCGCCATATCTGACAAAGAGATTTTCCTCCAACACCTCACAAAAAGAAAGAACCGAAGCATCGCTCCTTATCTTTCGAATCCTTCACTCTCAGTTGTAAAGACCTTTCCCTCTGCGGGGGTTATAAGAAGATCGGGGTATAACTGTTGTAGAGTGTGCGTATAATGGAGTCAAAACCATTGTATATCGACATTATCACCACCAGGGCGGCACAACCTATGGCAATTCCCGCCGCAGAGATGCCTGATATGATATTAATCACATTGTGAGACTTCTTTGCGAAGAGATAGCGCCCGGCAATAAAAGTCGATAGGTTCATTACTCCTTATTGAGCAGCTCGTCTATATGCTCGACATAGTCGAGCGAATCATCTATGAAGAATGTAAGCTCAGGCACAATCCTCAACTGTTTTGCCACAAGATTGCCCAATTCTCCCCGCAGACTCCTGTTCTGAAGGCTTAGGGTATCCATTACCTTTTTGACTCTTATCTGAAGGGAAAATGCTCACATAAACTCTCGCAAGCGAGAGGTCGGGACTCATCTTTACTCCACTTACCGTTACCATAGCCCCGTCAAAGGCAGCCATACCTCTACCCCTTATTATTTCAGCAAGATCCCGCTGGATCTGCCTTGCTACCATTCGCTGTCTTTTGCTTTTTTCGTTTTCCATAACCTTATATTTTTATTGTTCAAATTTCAATATGAAGTAGTTCTTCTTGCCTTTTTGTACCAAATATACTTGTCGTCTAAAAGCAGGTGTTCCTTTGACAGCAAGAAGTCTGTCTCCGTCACCTTTTCCTTATTGATGGAGAGACCGCCGCCCTGTATCATCTTGCGACATTCCCCCTTGGAGGAAATACGGAGGTGGTCACCGCCAACATCTCGATGATGTCGGAAGGGAGTTGCTCCTTACGGAGTTCAAACCGGGGTACGCCCTCAAATACCGAGAGGAATGTCTGCTCATCGAGCGCCTTTAAGGCCTCCGAAGTGGCGTTGCCGAAAAGAATGGACGAGGCATTAAGCGCATTGACGTATTCCTGCTCTCCATGCACCATCACGGTAATCTCCTTTGCGAGCAGCTTCTGAAGATTTCTTTGATGAGGAGCCTGTAGATGTTCGGCTACTGCCGCCTCAACCTCTTCACGGGTGAGCATCGTAAAAATCCTTATATATTTCTGCGCATCCTCATCGCTCACGTTGAGCCAGAACTGATAGAAGGTATAAGGAGAGGTGTATCTTGCATCGAGCCAGATATTGCCCTGTTCGGTTTTTCCAAATTTGCCCCCGTCAGCCCTTGTTATCAGTGGGCAGGTCATCGCAAAGGCTTCGCCGGAAAGTTTGCGGCGGATGAGTTCCGTACCGGTGGTAATATTGCCCCACTGGTCGCTGCCGCCCATCTGGAGTTTGCACCCTTCATGCTCATAAAGCCATAAAAAGTCGTAACCCTGTACCAGCTGATAGGTAAATTCGGTAAAGGACATACCCTCGCGCTCATCACCGGAGATACGCTTTCTGACCGAATCCTTACTCATCATATAATTGACGGTGATATGCTTTCCGATATCGCGTATAAAATCCAGAAAAGTAAAATCCTTCATCCAGTCGTAGTTGTTGACCAGTTTGGCCGCATTGGGAGCTTCACTGTCAAAATCGAGGAATTTGGAGAGCTGTCTCTTAATGGCCGCTTCGTTGTGCCTGAGAGTAGCCTCATCTATGAGATTGCGCTCGGATGACTTCATTGAGGGGTCGCCGATCATACCTGTGGCACCACCTACCAGAGCTATCGGCCTGTGACCGCAATTCTGAAAATGTTTGAGCATCATAATGCTCACCAGGTGGCCGATATGGAGTGAATCCGCAGTAGGATCAATACCCACATAGGCCGATGTAGGCTCTTTCATCAACTGTTCTTCCGTGCCTGGCATCATGTCATGGATCATTCCCCTCCACTCCAACTCCTTGACGAAGTTCTTTGATATCTTTACCATATTCTTATCTACGTTTCTATTGTCGATTTAACCTACAAAGGTAGTTATTTTATAGAGATTAAAAAACCGCTGATGCCATAAATGCAACAGCGGTCATATCCATTTCGAAAGGTGCGGGAGAGGGACTATCCCACTACCCAAACCATCACGTGATTTTCAAAACCATATATTCCAGATCAAACTCCATTTCAACGCCATCCTTGTGCGTAAAAGTAGCCTCCAGCTCTCCTTCGTCATCCGGACTGAACCTTTCCAGCTCTATCTGCTCGGCGAAATCGACTCCATGGAGAGACATTCTCTTGTAGATAGCCTCCTTTGCACACCAATAGATGGCCAGATGGAGGTTTTTATTTCTTTCGGAGAGATCCTCAACCTCATCCTCGGAGAGGGCTTTCTTCTCTACGGCAGAGAAATCACGGTCAAGAGACTCGATGTCGATGCCCAATGTTTCATCCGGATGGATGATAATGGCCACGAAACGGTTTGTATGCGCAATGCTTATCTCAGTTGCCATATTCTGAAGGTAAGGGCGGCCGTTGTCATGGTGACCAAGATATACCTTATCCTCGAATATCTCATTGAGAAGAGCCCTCACTGCAAGCTTCTCCCTCCTGCGGGCTTCGCTCTTAATAAAACTCAGGTCTTCGAGCTCATCTTTTGGTATCGGGGCTGATAGAGCCATCAATTGCTCTTCACTCTCGGTAACCTCCCAGACGAAGATTTGTGCATCATTGTCAAGTTCTTTTTTAAGAAAAAGTGCCATAGTTATGATAAAGGATAAGGCATCCGCCACCTGTTAGAGCGGGGATAAGTGAATTAAAGTGATTAGGATTGCACTGTGCGTGGAAGAAGGCCCGGAAGAGCTTTCATCCGTATATGGAAATTGACAACTCGGAGGTTCCAAGACAGCGCTTTTAATTGGTTAATAAGTTGAGATACCAGGATTCGAACCTAGACAGACAGAACCAAAACCTGTAGTGCTACCATTACACCATATCTCAGTAAACTGCAAAGGTAAGAATTATTTAATTTAATCAAAACTATTCCATCTTACTATCTCTAATCTCTCATTTTAACCCTTGCCTTTCTCATGGACTTGCGGCTCTTTTCGGCTGCAAAGCCCATCACGTGGCTCTCAACGGAGGCTTCCAGCGTGCTGCTGAGCTTGGACTGATCCTGAGCTGCTACCGCCTCAATAAAGTCACGCACCAGCGCAAAATCGCCTCCACCGTGGCCTGAACCCTTATATTCCTCCAATTCTTCCACCTCTCTCGACCAAACTTTGGTCTTCTTTGTCCTAAAATCCCAGGCCACGAACTTGCTCATATCTCCCTCAACGAAACCCTTGGTGCCCATAACACGTGTACGGCGACCACCCCAAGGCGTAAATGCATCCATTGTAAATGAAGCTGTCCTGCCATCTTCAAATAACAAAGTTGTTACATAGTGGTCAGGTTGATCATTGTCACACTGGTAAACACATCTACCATATTCCGTAGTGCGAAGTTTTTCCAAGATTTCCTCATCATCTTTTCTATCCTTGAGGTCAAATACTCCGAGGTGCACTTTTCGTCTCACATAGATATCAATTGCCGAATAGGGACATGTCTCTTCATGTGGACAGCCATCGGTACACCTGAATGGCGCACCCTCCGGCTTGTTTTCCGCTTTGAAGAGGTGCAGCGACCCTTCGGCCGCAATGACCTTGCAGGGCTTGTCCATCAGCCAACGCAAAATGTCAAGGTCGTGACAAGATTTGGCAAGAATAATAGGTGTCGTCTCCTTTTCGATTCTCCACTTTCCACGAACATACGAATGTGCCATGTGGGCGGATTCTATCGGCTCCATGTGCTGAATGCTCACAACATCTCCTATAGCTCCGGACTTGAGATATTCCCTTAGGGCAATAAAATAGGGCGCATATCTCAACACATGACATACTGCCACGATCCTATTATACTTTTCCGTCTGTCGCAATATATCCCTGCACTCTTTCTCGGTTGGAGATATGGGTTTTTCCAAAAGCACATCATAGCCAAGCTCCAAAGCCTTCATACATGGCTCATAGTGAAGGTCATCCGGAGTGGCAATTACCACGACATCTGCAAGCTTTGGTTGCTCCAACAGCTCTTTAAAGCCTACGAATGCGTTTTCCTTTGGAATACCATGTTTGTTGATCATGGCATCCCTGCGGCCCTCTATCGGCTCCGCTACGCCCACGATCTTGAAGTTTTCCGGATATCTTTCCGCATAAGCCGCATAGATTCTCCCCCGATTACCCGCTCCAACTATTATTCCCGTAATCTGCTTGCCTCCGGTATCGGGTCTCAAACTTCGTAATGGAAAATGAATCAGATCATCCGGCGAAAGCATTGCAAGCTCTTTCGCAGACTTGGCGGCCATCTCTCTCGCCATAGCAAAGGGGTCTGTAATAGCTAAACCTGCCGTTACCAGACCTATACTCTTAAGGAAATCTCTTCTAATCATAATCTAAAGTTTGGTGTTATCTGTTTTTGAAATTCCGTTAGCCGCAATTTACACAATTTAGTCCTATCTTCAACAATAAATTTGCTATTTATTGCAAGGATTGGGTTTATGACACCCACCTTCAGGCTCGTGAGAGTACCAATACCCTTTGCCGTGATCTTTAGCTAATACATATTTATTTTGTTCATAATCGAACGAGTATGAGTATCTAATGTCATACGAAAGGAATCGTATTTTATCAAAATAAGCAGGTCTGACCTCACAAATATTGTTCGCCGCACACTTCAAGGTTATCAATGCCGTACAACTGCTTACGTCTAAAGAGGTAAGTTTGTTACTTTGGCAATCTAGAGTTTGTAATGACGTACATCCGGCTACATTTAACGATGCAAGTTGGTTATCGTTGCACAAAAGAGCTTCTAATGCCTTATATCCACTCATATTTAATGAGGTGAGCTTGTTATTATAACAATATAAAATTTGTAATGCCGTACATCCTTTTACATTTAAGGAAGTGAGCTGGTTATTGTAGCAGGACAGGTTATGCAATGCTGTAAATCCGCTTACGTCTAACGAGGTGAGCTTGTTGTTGTGGCATGATAATTCTTTTAATGCTGTAAACCCGCTTACGTCTAAAGAGGTAAGCTGATTCTTGTGGCAGGATAAACTTTGCAATGCCGTACACCCACTTATGTTTAATGAGCTGATTTGGTTTCCGTAGCAGGATAAATTTTGTAATGCGGTACATCCACTTACGTTTAATGATGTGAGTTTGTTCTCGTCATAGTAGCGTAATTCTGTCAATGCGGTACACCCGCTTGCATCCAGTGAGGTAAGCGGGTTATTGTCACACCTTAAAGTTTCCAACGCCGTGCATCCACTTATATTTAACGAGGTAAGTTGATTATCTTGGCACCATAAAGTTGTCAAAGTTGCACAATTGTTCGCGTCTAACGTGGTGAACTGATTATTACTGCAATCCAAATAAACTACTGTACCGTAAATCCGGATGGTTTGCGCACCTAATCTATAAGTTTTTTGGCTAACTGACGCTTCTTCTCCCGCATCTTTTTTGCCATTGTTGTTTAGGTCTATCCAAGCATTAGAGAGGTCGGATGTAATTATACTTAATTCTATGGTCTCTCCTATACCCTTGGTGGTAGTAAGCAAAATCCCTTGTGATGGTTGCGATTTCACCACCAATCCATAATAATCAAATTCTTCAATGCTTCCATCCCCCCAAACATTTTTAAGTGCAAATTCCAAACGAAGGTCTTTATCGCCGGGTACTTTGAAAAAATCGGACAATGTATGGTCAAACTGCTTGCCCGACACATCTTTAAAATCGGCACCCTTTACCGTGTAAAAACTTTTGGCAGGAGGAGTAAATTCTGCAACATAATGTTTAAACGCACCTCCGCCAAGGTCCATATCAAGTAGCATGGATATCGGTTTTTCATCGGCGTTATAAACTCTCATTGCCACCTTTAACTGTGTTGGCGAGTAAATAGTGTCGTTATCTGCGTTTTTATCATCATATCCAAATTTCCCCCAACTAATTCCCGTGGATTCTTTGTAATCATATTTCGGATATACGTTTCGCGATTTTCCATAGGCTTTCATAACGAATGTCAAGTCAGTGCCCGTGGGACACATTTGGTCTTTGGTATCTGCCGCCGGTATTGCTATGGTTTGCAGTACAGGGTTATCCAGCATGGGTTTATCCGCATAAATAATATAAATGGCATCGCCCCGGAACCAAGCCTCATTAAAATTCACTTTCTTCAAGTAGTCGTCCCACACTATCCATTTGTACATATCACCGCTTACTCCTTGAGGATCGTGGACGAGGAATGAAGTGGCGCCCGCGTTTGCTCCTTTTTTATATCCTATGACAAACAAGACATGTGTCCCGTAGTTTAAAATTACCGGATGTCTTTTTTTAAGAAGTTTTACCATTTCGATTGCAGCGCTTTTTGTCCTGCGGAAGGAGGAAGAGGAGATTTTAACATTCCCGCCAATCATTTCTTTTATGGCATCGGTAATGCTTCCCGTATCGTCACTCCAAAAGGTAATGAAATTGGTATTCCATCCCTGATCAAGCGTAGTGTGTCCAATATCTTTTACAAACTTGAACAGGCTATTGTCTTGTTTGGGATCCAAATCCCGGTAAGAACGTATAAACATCATGGCGCAGGCTGCCCAACAGGTTTCACTAACCTGCTCCAGGTAGGGTGCTTTCATGGTAATACTTTCTGTCTCGAAATTATAATCGGGGGTAATGGTAACGGCGAGATGACTGTACCTGCCACTTTCAGATTTCGTGGCACTAAAAGGCGCATTGGCTTGAAAAGAGAGGGTTAATTTTCCTGTTTCCTTATCGTATGTAAAATCAACCTTCTTGTAAATTCGTCCATTTGTCGCTAAAGCACTTTGCCGGTCTGTCGTGAAAAGGCTGCAATCTATATCTTCCTCCGCATTAAGTCCTTTATCCACCACCGTTTCTACATCAACGGTGTAAGTAGATTTCGTTTTTGAGAAATCGAGGATGATATGTTTACCCAAATTGAACATTTCCATCTCTTTGGCTTCGGTAATGCTAATTTCTCCGGTAGAAGCACCTTTGTTCTTGGACGCCTTTATGGATACTTGAAGATTTGAAGGGAATTTTATTACCAAATCCTTTCCCTTGTAGGCTCCTGTTGCTGTTTCTCCCGTCACTACAATGGGTTCGCTGCTGGTATTTCCACCGATTCGCTCCGCTATACCATCGGCCTCATAGTAGATTTGCCCCATTCCAAAGTACTCCTCGTCTGTGATGAACAAGCCATTGTGCAAATCGTGAAGCTCTCCATCTTTGATGGTGCCGGAATAGATCACTACGGCATTTGCGCTGGTGTTGTCTTCAAAAAAAACTTTCGTTGAAGCATAAAGGGTGAAATCATCACCTTTGCCGCTGATTACCATCGGATAGGTGTTTGAATAACTTTCGGTTTCCAATTTCAATTTTGCGGTGAAGTTGTCATTGTCCTGATCGCTTATAGTCAACACCTCATCCTTGTACTTTGTCCCCGGAGGATCATCATCTTCAATATTCGACTTTTTCATAGTCTGATCGTCTGCCAGATATGTTCCCTCAACATCGGGAGGATTCGTGCCGTAATGAATCGGCATGCCCATGCCCTTGATGGTTTTCATCATTTCAGGGGAAATCACACTCTTTAACTGACGATTTAAAATAGCCTCTTTGGAGTCAACGACATCCCCGGGACAGGCGATAAGCAGCAGTAGTGATGCTGCCATCAAAAGGTAACTGAATTTTTTCATAGCTGACGTCTCTAATTTTCTAATACTAACAAAGTTAACCAAATTAAGGATATACCAATACTATTTTTAATAAAAATTTCCGGTATTTAGTAAATTCAAATTCCCTCTTACCGTGATGATAGCGGGAGGGAATTTGAGGTGTAATGTGTTTTTACTACTTCTCTAAATTGCTGGAGAGGTTGTAATTTCCTTTACTTTTATTACCGAATCGGTATTATCGGTATACACAGCATAAACTCTGTCCGCTGTATCGACTTTATTTACCGCAGCTACTTTCGTACTGCTCTTCACCGTTATGTCTGAATAAACCGTTTCAGTCGAGATTCCTCCTACTAAATACTTGGCAAATAATTTATTTGAACCGGCAAGGCCCGCAACTTCTCCCAAACGGGATAGAGTGTGAGGAGATAAAGTACCTGAAATACCGCTCTGATTAATGAAGGATGCGGCATTTCCACTAACTTGAATAATGGCTGTGCGATTTCCATTACTATCTTTATAAAGAGCAATAACATTGGTGCCGTCATACTCTAAATCATATAAAACATGATTATCAGTTGAAGAGGATGAAGCACCTCCGCCTGCTGTAGCAGTTTTTATAACTATGTTATAATTTTTATAGCTCCCACCCATCCACTGTTCGAGAATGTACTGATGTGCTATAATGTAATAATTTCCGGCTGCATCCACAGCGATACAAGAACCTTTATTATAATATTTAGAATCATAAGATGAGCCACCTAAAGACTCACGATATCCGTTGTATATGAGAGTTTTTTGGAATACGCCGGTAGTATTTTGCGCGTACATAATATCAGGAAAATCAGACCAGTTTCCCGCGTTTCCTCTCGTATCGGTATAGGTAACATGAACGTAGCCGCTACCGTCCACATCTATATCGGGTTTTGAGCAAGAGCCTGAGTAGTTCGTTTCAATATAAACTACATCACTCCAACTTGAACCATCATATTTGGTATAGGTAATTTTACCCCCCGTAGTGAACACTACATGCGTTTTATTAGTTCCATCTGCAATGCGCGTTCCGTACCTGCTCCTAAAAAAGGGTTTCACCCGACCAGGTGTTTCCATCTTGTGTGCTGTTATAATATACATTTCCACTCTGGAGTAAACCACTCCGATAAAATCGCTGCCGCCGTCGGCATGCATCACATCACCCGTAGGTGGGATCGGAGGGATGAAAGTACTATTGGTAAAATAGAGCTTGCTGCCGTCCCATAAAGCGTATAGATGATATGCGCTTCCTTCCTGCATGGCAGAACTTCGCGCCGGCTTGCTGTTTTCTGAAACATAGTTTGTCCCTCCGCTGGCCAAAGCATTCAATTTGATTTCCGGAGTATTCACGACCTTGGGCATCACCCATTGCGCCAATTGTACGGTACTTCCGGCAGGGATAGTAACAGTTCCCGCACCTGAAGGGGTTACCGTAACATCTTCAACCAGTTGTCCGATCAAATCGTAGTGAGGGGCAGTAGTGCCACCCGAGTAGGTGTAATACCAAGTTGTTCCCCCCTCATTTGCCAATGTAGGAGTAATAACAAAATCCGCTCCCGAACTATTCTTGAAATTAAGGCATTGCAATACTCCCAAATGATTGAAATTAATGGTAGATTGGCCTGACTGGGGGGTAATTGTAACCTCACCGGATACAGGCACATTGTTCAACTCGGACAACAAACTAAAGCCCACAGGAGAAACGTTTACATTTATCTTACCATTCGTTTGGTCTAAAACAAACGGCGCTCCGTGAAGGGCGTAAATTGTAAAAGGGTCTCCAATGTTAATCTCTCCCTGTCCTGTCGGAATATTGACGATAAAGGTAGCTTTCTTTCCGTCCTCAGAAATATTCTGCGAAGCCAAGGTTACGGGGGTTCCCTGCAAAAGCGTGATACCTTGCTCGAAGAAGAAATTAATTACATCATTCACTTTCCATTTAACGATAATATTCTTTGTCCCTATATCAGGTTCCAAGTTGAGACGGGTTTGTGGTGCTCCATTCGGTACGGATACCGTCATCACAAGTGTTTGTCCTTCCTTCTCCGGATTCGGTTGCTCGTTGTCAATCTCATTTTTGGTGCATCCTGTAATAATAAGAAGAGCCGATGCTATCCATAAAAAAATTATATTTCTCATATCTCTGTTCTTTATTAATGTGAAATTTGTTTAAAAATTTAGATGTGATCACATTTTTTACCAATCCTCACCATCAAAATCAAATATATTACCACTTCCATTAAGAATGTTTTGGGTCAGTTCAATTTCGACAACTTCAATGTCGGGCGCGGTGTATCGTTCCGCGTTAGCCAAGCCTGGTTGGCATTCGTTTGATTTAAGTTTTTCCATGTTCATATTGTTTATTGTTAAAAAAATATAAATCTGCGACCCTGCTATCCGGACTTTTCCGAATATTGGTAATTATGTTGTTTATATATTTTTAAGTTACTATTTCTACCAAAGCTAACCAGAATTAAGAATAACGGCATGCTATTTTTAACAACCGGCATGAGCTTCGTAACCAACGGTATGATTTACGTAACAACCGGCAGAACAAGTTACTATTTAGTGCTGTTTAAATGACAATTATTATTATTTTTGTGAACTGGCTACCTTTACTGTTAAAAATAGTAGTTAAAATGTCTGCCTTTTTTAAACGGGTGTGGCTTGTTTGCCTCTTTGGTCTCGCCTTTATTCCCATTAAGGTGAACGCACAGCATTTGCCTTTTATCAACTACAACACGCACAACGGTTTGCCGCAAATACAGGTACAGTGGTTATATCAAGACAGCAAAGGCTATATTTGGATAGGTACAAAAGGAGGGTTGGCAAAATTCAACGGTTCCACTTTTCAACAATTTCTTCATAACGAATATATATACGGTATGGGCGAGACCCTAAATGGGGACCTCTATTTTGTAACGCTCTATAATATCTATAAACATGAAAGAGGGACAATGAAGAGCGTGGCATCACTTAATGGAGAAGGAATGAATCTATTAGCAGGCAAAGAGCGCTATTGGTTGTATTCGGTTAACGAAGTAAGGGAATATAGGTCGGACACGCTATACCTAACCATACAGAGCAATCTTGACTTTGAAGGAAGTTTCACAAGCAGGGCATATGATCGTAAAAATGACCGTCTCGTATTTTCTACCTCAACGAACAAGATTTACGGTTTAAAGGAGAAAAAGATAATAGAATTGGCTGAATTTGAGTCGCCGGTGAAGGTTTCAGCCTTTTCAAACGGTCTTATCTATTATCGTCTTCTCACCTCCTCAACTGAAAATATCTGTATCGATTCCGAGAGTCGGGAAATATTACTGCGATACAAAGATGATAAGCATATCCACGACGTTGAAATCCACAAACTTCCCGTCCGGCAACATCTGTTATTCAATTTCAACACAAGGCAATACCTGTTGCTTGATAGTACTACAAACAGTGTGCAACCCATTGAGTTACCATTCGAGGAAGAGGTCTATCCCTTTCTCATTGACAAGGACAATAATTTTTGGCTCGGAACCGACAATGGATTATATCAAATCAACAACAAGGTTTTCCGTGCATATCCTCGTACATTCATGAACAATTTTTGGACGATGATACGGGGTAAGGATGGTAATTATTATGGTGCACAGTATAGGGTGGGATTGTTTCAGTTGGACCTATCCAAACAAGAAAAGAAAGAGATATTGGTGGAAGGTGCTGTTGATGTATATGATAAGGCTTTTTACTATGGTTCATCAATGGATAAGCACGGGAATCTCTATTTTCCTACGCATAAGGGGTTGGTAAAATATGACTACAAGAAAGCGAGAATATTCAAAACCGGCATTTCGATGATATCAAAATATGATCCACATGAAGATAAAATTGTGTTTGGTCACGATTATGGTATCGGGTTTATCGATATCAACGAGAAAATTGAGGCTTTTATGGACAACTCCGGTGAAATATTAACCTTTCACCCCTCAGCCCTCGAGTTTAAATCCGACGGCAATATCTGGATTGGAAATCGCTCGGGACTGGTACTTTTCGACAAGGCTGACAAACAACTGAAGCATGTATCCAAGCTACATTACGAGGATTATCCTAAGAGAACAGGTGGTATCTATGGCAAAAGACCATAAAGGCAATGTGTGGATCGGTGGAAAGTCTGAACTATGGTTATACAATGGGCGAGAAGAGAGTTTCACGCATATTGGAAAAGATTATTTCAACACTAAAATCCTCAGCCTTCTCTCTCCTGACTCTACGCTATTGCTGATCGGTACATCGCGCGAAATATTTGCTTTGAGATTGGACAAATATTATGAGGATGGGACAATTGAGTTTAAAATGTTCAATCATCGCAACGGGTTTTTCAGCGAAGAAGTGGCACAAAAACGGGTTTTTTCCAGATGGCGACAGGGTCTTCATACCCTCATCAACCTCCACCAGTGAGCTCTACTACAATGATGTATCCTTTACACCCGATTACTTTAACCTATTTGTAACCTCCATCAACGAAACAGGGTTAAGTGATGAGGAACAGGGTGGAATGAAACCGTTTTATGCCGGCAAAGGCAATAACAGGCTGACTATTCATTACGAAACCGTGGGGTTCGGATTGCCTACCTATCCTGTTTTTAAATACAAAAACTAGAGGGGAAAGATAATGATTGAGCGAATGGACGCAGGCCGGAAGCGCCTATTATTCGGGCTTAAGTTCAGGAAAGTACATTTTCCGTGTCGTTGCCAAAAACGGAGATAAGCTTGCCCCCTACGAAGAAAAAGAGAGTTCGGTGGAGATCATAATTGATATGCCTTTCTTTAGAGAACCTGATTTCTTCAAATATGCTTTTTTCGTTTTCGCCCTGCTGACGATTGTCGTGGCATTTTTAATATGGAGAACATATAAAAACCGAATGGCGGTTCAGGCTCGCGAAAGAGATATAAAACTCTTGGAGGTGGGGACACTTCAGACTCAATTGAGTCCGCACTTCATTTTTAACTTTTTGTCCTCCATTCAAAACCTTATCGGTCAAAATAAACCTGAAAAAACCAATGATTATCTGGTGAAATTTTCGCGGTTGATTCGCGCCTATATGGAATCTTCCATCAAGTCTTCTAAACTACTTGGTCGATCATTTACAGAGAATGAAAACAGCATCAAAGAGGAGATTGATTTGCTGAGGACCTATGTGGATTTGGAAAAAATGAAGTATCCCGACGGAAAAATAACATTTGATGTTGAACTGGAATCCGATTCATTATTGGATCGCTGCATTCCTCCGATGCTATTGCAGCCATTCGTGGAAAACGCCATCAAACATGGCATTCTGCCAAAAGAGGGAACGGGAAAAGTTATCGTTCGGTTTGAACAAGATGATGATGTGCTTGTTTGCAAAATCATCGATGATGGCATCGGACGGAAACAATCGGCTCTAAACAAGGAAAAAGAGATTCTGGCACACAAATCGAGGGAATTACAGTTGATCATGCAACGAGTAAAACTGCTCAACGAGCTTGGTTACTACATAAAAATAGATTTCGAAGATCCCAAGTCGGGAGGAACGATCGTTATCATTACCATTCAAAATTAACATGTTATGGAGAAATATAGTGCGCTTATTGTAGAGGATGTAAAAGAAACTTCCGATTATATTTGTCGGCGAGTCTCATTGCTTTGTCCATCAATAAAAAAAATTGACCAGGCACTGACCTTAAGCGAGGCGGAGGATTTAATAGAAAGCAACCGTTACGACATTGTTTTTCTCGATATCCGCATGCAAGCCGGTACCAGTTTCGATCTGTTGAAACGCTTGTCGGATAAAGGTGTCATAAACTTTGAAATTATCTTTATTACCGGAGAAAGCGATATGAGCATATTCTAAGGGCCATAAAATATTCGGCCATAGATTTCTTATACAAACCGTTAGATGACGGCGAACTCGTGATACAAATAGAGCACTGGACAAACGAGAAAGCCAAGGATCTTAACAATCAAGTTAAATTGCTGTTGCAACGGATGGACGAACGCTCCACGGTGAAACCGGATAAAATAACGGTTCACTTGCATAGCGGGATCTTGCAAATGATATCCGTCAATGAACTCAAATACATTGAGGCTGACGGGGTGGTATCTAAAGTACACTTAAAAAATGGTGAAACCATAACAGTGAATAGAAACTTGGGGTACTATAAGGATCTCCTGATTCTTGAACATGACTTTGTTCCTCTCAGCAACAGCATTTTGCTCAATAGGGAGTACATCAAGCGTTACAACCACCAAACTCTTAAAATTACCCTTACAGATAATGCCGAGTTACCGGTATCGCGACGGAGAGGTAAGGAATTGAAGGAGATGTTAGGTGAACGTCAAGGGTTAAGCGGCATGATCTCGACCTTTATGTCAATATATGGGAACAATAAAAAACGTTGATGGAGAGAGTGAAAGTACCACCGTTTAGCGCAAGTGCAGACTAAAAAATATAATTCATTACGGCCTCGCCGTATTTGATGAACAGAATGGTCCAGAGCAGAAATCTCAATCCTTTGCCTATAAACATATAGAGGGAACATTTCCAGAAAGGAACTTTATAAAAACCGAGTGCTATTGCAAAGACGTCTCCTATAAATGGAAGCCAGGTAACAAGGGCCAGAGGCGGCCCCCAGCGATCTATCTTTACTTTTTGCGCAGCGAGAGTCTCGGGTTTCACCTTAAACCACCTCTCTATCCACTCCCATTTGCCTATATATCCGACACCATACGAGGTCAGGCCTCCCGACCAGTTACCCAGTGTGCCGACCAGCCACACTATCCAAGGATTTACTCCGGTAAGAAGCATTCCTATGTATAGGACGTCCGAACTAAAAGGCACAATGGTGGCTGCCATAAATGTACCCAGAAACAGTCCCAGAAGACCAAGTCCTTCAAGCCATTCCATACTCAATACTTGAAATTGCCATTAGCCGTTAGCCGTTGGCCTTTGGCTCTTAACTTTACTTGTAAATCGCAACCAAACATCAGCTTCGTTTGTCTCTGAAGAAGTCGGCTACCAGATTGCCACACTCGGGAGCAAGAACCCCTTTAGTCACCTCTGTCTTAGGATGTAGCATCGAAGGAGCAAAGAGCGAATAACCCCTCTTAGGATCGTCGGCTCCATAAACAAGGCGGCCAAGTTGCGCCCAAGCCAGCGCTGCGGCGCACATGGGGCAAGGCTCTATAGTCACATAAAGAGTACAGTCGGTCAGATATTTGCCACCAATAGATTCGGTAGCCATGGTGATCAACTGCATCTCCGCATGGGCGGTAGGATCCGTGAGAAGTTCGGTAAGATTGTGGCCGCGCGCAATTATGTGGCCCTTACATACCACAATCCCTCCTATGGGCACCTCTCCCTGTTTAAGTGCCTCTTTAGCCTCCTTTAGCGCTTCGCGCATATATCTGATATCATCCATTGTCTGAAATAAAAGGGGAGCAACCACATATGATTGCTCCCCGCAAATATAATATTTCTATCCAATATACGGGATTACATCATTCCCATACCGGGAGCACCACCGCCCATTGGCATCGGAGGCAGCTCCTCCTTGATATCGGCGAGTGCACACTCGGTAGTGAGCAACATTCCGGCCACTGAAGCTGCATTCTCAAGAGCCACGCGCATAACCTTTGTGGGGTCGATTACGCCTGTACTGAAGAAGTTCTCAAAAGTGTCGGTGTGGGCATTATAACCGTAGTCACCTTTACCTTCCTTAACCTTCTGTACAATTACGCTACCCTCTTTACCCGCGTTTTCACAAATCATTCTGATGGGCTCCTCAATGGCACGTGCAATGATATTGATACCTGTGGTTTCGTCATCATTGTCACCCTTGAGGCCCTTGAGTGCTGAAGTAGCTCTGATAAAGGCTACGCCACCACCGGGGATAATACCCTCTTCAACTGCAGCACGGGTAGCATTGAGAGCATCCTCAACTCTATCTTTCTTCTCCTTCATCTCAACCTCGGTTGCGGCACCAACATAAAGTACTGCTACACCGCCCGCAAGCTTACCCAGACGCTCCTGGAGCTTTTCACGGTCATAGTCGGATGTCGTAGTTTCGATCTGCTTGCGGATCTGATTGGCGCGGTCGTCAATCTGTCCTTTCTTGCCGGCGCCATTGACAATGGTGGTATTCTCCTTGTCGATTACTACTTTTTCAGCCTGTCCGAGCATTGCTACGGTTGCATTCTCGAGAGTAAACCCTCTCTCCTCGGAAATTACGGCTCCCCCTGTAAGGATTGCTATATCCTGAAGCATCTCTTTGCGACGGTCACCGAAGCCCGGTGCCTTTACTGCAGCAATCTTGATGGTGCCGCGTAGTCTGTTGACCACAAGGGTGGTAAGTGCTTCGCCTTCCACATCCTCTGCTATGATGAGCAGAGATTTGCCGTCTCTCGCTATGGGCTCGAGCACGGGAAGGAGATCCTTCATGGTGGAAATTTTCTTATCGGTGATGAGAATGTAGGGATTCTCAAGCACTGCCTCCATCTTGTCGGGGTTAGTCATGAAGTAGGCTGAAATATAGCCTCTGTCAAATTGCATTCCCTCTACCAATTTTACTTCGGTAGTGGTACCTTTTGCCTCCTCAACAGTAATGACGCCATCTTTCTTAACTTTGGACATCGCGTCTGCGATGGAGCTTGCCAATGGCGTTGTCATTGTTGGCGGAGATGGTTCCGACTTGTTCGATCTTTGAGTAATCGTCACCTACGGGAGTGGTCTGTGACTTGAGGCTCTCCACAACAACGGCAACCGATACCTCGCTTGAGGTCCATGGGATTTGCGGTAACATTCTTAAGTCCTACGTTGATGATGGACTGGAGCGAGAACCGTAGCGGTGGTACCGTCACCGGCCTGGTCGTTGGTCTGAGAGGCTACCTCTTTAACCATCTGAGCGCCCATATTGGCGAATCTGTCCTCAAGTTCAATTTCTCTGGCTACGGTGACTCCATCCTTGGTTACCTGGGGAGCACCATATTTCTTGTCAATAACTACGTTGCGGCCTTTAGGTCCGAGAGTGACCTTCACCGCGTTGGCCAAAGCATCTGCACCCTTTGATGAGATTACGTGCTTCTATGTCAAATTTGATTTCTTTTGCCATGATATGGAAATTTCTTTAATTATTTAAGTACTGCGACTACGTCTGACTGACGCATTATTAGATAATCTTTACCGTCAACACTGATTTCAGTGCCGGCATATTTGCCGTACAATACGGTATCACCCACGGTGAGCTCCATGGGTTCGTCTTTTTTACCGTTACCTACGGCTACTACAATGCCCTGCTGGGGCTTTTCTTTAGCGGTGTCCGGAATGAACAATCCGCCCGCGGTCTTGGTTTCCGCCTCTTTAGGTTCAATCAGAACTCTGTCTGCTAATGGTTTAATATTCATAGTATGAAATGTTTTAATTTTATAAAATCTTATGCTCTATTTTCGGCAAAATAGATGCCATCGCTATATTTCTGCCAATTTGTCACACTATTTTCTTTACATTTGCAAAAAAATTGGTGTACGATGACAAAACAATCACTCATAGCTCTCCTTTTAGCATCGCTTCTACTGCTTTCCGCGTGTAAAGATAGAACTGAAGTGCCGGCCAGAGCATTCCCCATGCCACAAGTACCAGCAATGCTCGGGAGCAATATGGAGCAGGCATCCCAATATATCGCTCTGCATTTCTGGGATAGGCTCTTCGCCCCGGGAATCGAATACTCCAAAGATAGTTCTCTGGTAATGGGAGTCACATACGCCGATTTTGAAGAGGCTTTTGCAAAATATCTTACAACGCTGGACAATGTACCTCTTCCCGTAATGAATGTCGCTCAGGATACAATGCTTGCCCGTGCAGCCGGACACAAGCTCTCTCATCCTGAGAGTAGGATTTGGGAAACCATTACCGAACTTTCCGGGAAGTATCTTTATGACCCCAATTCTCCCTACAGAAATGAAGAGATGTTTCTCCCCGTGTTGGCTCATTTGAAAGAGTCCCCCTTCACCACCGATGAAGAGAAAGTTCACTATAGCCACCTGTACCGCCTTTGCTCTTACAACCGAATTGGCACACCGGCGGCAAATTTCAAATACACCTTAAAAAAGGGCAACACAAGCACTTTATACCAAATAAAAGCAGAATATGTACTGCTGTTTTTTAGCAATCCCGAATGTCAAAGTTGCAAGGAGATAGTGGATATTCTCGCCAATTTGCCCGAAATTTCACAACTTATCGACCAAAAAAGGCTGGCGGTACTCAACATCTACCCCGATACTGAGTTGGATGAATGGTATGAATACCTGCCACACTATCCCGAAACCTGGATAAATGGTTACGATCAGGATTTGGTACTAAATATGCAGACCATCTATAACATCCGTGCGATACCTTCACTCTATCTCCTCGATAAAGAGAAGAAAGTTATTATTAAGGATGCTCCACCCGAGAAAATAATCTCACGGCTGGTTAGGATTGCAGGCTAATGCCTGTTTTTCAAGTATTTGTTGCAAAATTGCTATCTTTGAGCCCTATTTATGAGAATTACACCCCGCGTAGGCCCATTTGTCCTCCTGACAATACTCATTGCAGCCCTTTTGTTGTCACAAAATCGGGCAGCAGCGCAGTATTATACGCTGGGCAATGACCCTGCGAAGGCAAAATGGTCTGTCATACAGGGAGAAACATACAAAGTCATATACCCGCAGCAGACCGATTCTCTGGCAAGGAGGTACCTCTATCTTTTCGAGAAATATAAGCATACCAATCTGGTCGGACTCAAGATAGAGTCCCCTAAAATGCCAATAATCCTCCACCCCTACACCACAACGAGTAATGCCACCGTAGTTTGGGCCCCAAAGAGAATGGAAATATTTACCTCGCCACCGGCGACAGGGGGATACGCTCAGAATTGGGAGACACAGCTGGCTCTTCACGAGGGACGGCACCTTGGGCAGATGCAGCACTACACCAAAGGCGTATTCAGTTTCTTCAACATCCTCTTCGGAGAACAGTCGATAGCACTGGGAATAGGTTTTTACCCTTCGGTATGGCTTCTCGAAGGCGATGCGGTCCTCAACGAGACCGACTTTTCCAACGCCGGACGCGGTCGTAGCGGGGAGTTTTTAATGTATTACAGAACGGCATTTCTTCAAAATGACATTCGTTCCTATGACCATTGGAGATATGGTTCATATCAATATTTTGCTCCCAATAAATATGCATTCGGTTATATGCTGACCAGTATGATGAGATATGCCTCCGGAAATTATCATGCTACAGGCGATGCGATGTCGGTCCAGGTTAAAAGGTGGTGGGACTTCTTTGGCGTCTGGAACACCAGTTTCATCAGGGCTACGGGGCGTCTCGAGGAAAAACTGGCGTCTAACGGTCTCATTCATGAGTGATGTATGGCAGAAAGATTATCTGAGCAGAGGGCCCTATCACATAGCGGAGCCGTTGCTTGCCAAAGAACCACGCATATACACCAATTATACCGACATTCTTCCGACAAATAGGGGAATCATTGCGACTAAAAGCGGGTATCATGACTCCAGAACACTTGTCTCCATTGACTCTTTCGGTAAAGAACGCAGGATAAGACCCTTCTCGTACACTACCGGCAATATCATATCTGATGGAGACGGCACCCTCATCTGGGCAGAGACTGTGCCCGACCTGCGCTGGGAGCTGCAAAATTTCTCCATCATACGCAGCTACAACCTCAACAATGGAAAAATAATGGACATCACGTCCCGAACTAAGTACTTCAATCCGGCACTCTCGACTGACGGACAATCCCTCTTTGTCGTGGAATATCCGGTCGGAGGAGGTTCCCGCCTGGTTCAGATCGAAAAAGAAAGCGGAGATGTGACAAAAAGCATTCCCGCTCCTCAAGGAGGACAAATTACGGAGATAGCACCGATTGGAGATTCGCTCTACGCGCTGATCATAACAGAATTGGGAATGGGGCTCTATTGGACGGAGCTCTCAAAAGGCGATGGAGTATGGTACAACGAAATACCCGATCAGCATAGATACATACAGGAT
This sequence comes from Bacteroidales bacterium, assembly GCA_040766795.1. GTDB lineage: Bacteria > Bacteroidota > Bacteroidia > Bacteroidales > UBA932 > Cacconaster. Next base: position 21,318 of record JAXGPW010000005.1, read on the forward strand.
CTGACCGTTAGCGGCAGCAGTCTCTGTTTCACCTCTGATCTGGATGGTCTTGTAAACAGTTATATTTACAACCCCAAGCTAAAATTATTGCGCAAACTCACCAATTCGCGATTCGGCGCCAAATACCCTCATATCGACAATAAAGTCGGACGACTCTACTGGGCGGACTTCGGACTCAAAGGCTACCAGCCCGTATCGGCACCTCTTGACTCGCTTGACTGGAGAGTGGCAGACTTTGAAAAACCCTTTGTAAATGATGGGGCAGAACATCTGTCTCGTCAGGCCAGGCTCAACACGGAACCCCTCTCCGAAAAGGAAGATTTCGCGCTCAAGACAAAAATAGACTCCATACCCGCAAAAGAGTACAAAAAATTTCCGCACCTTCTAAGAATTCACTCCTGGGCTCCTTTCTACGCCAATATAAACAGGATTATGAATATGAGCTATGAGCATTTCTATCAGCTGGTGTCAGCCGGCGCAACGGTCATTTCACAAAACGACCTAAGTACTGCCACAATGCAGCTCGGATACTCATATCACAAGGGATTCCACTCCGGACACCTAAACTTCAACTACTCGGGACTCTATCCGGTATTGGAAATTGCAGTGGACTATAACGACAGATACCGTACCAACACCACCATTGAGGAGGCACACCACAATCAGACTATAATGAGATCCGATCCCGCTATGCTTCCCGGAGATATGTATCCCATAAGATACACTATAGATACTACGGACATTCCCTCATGGGATGTCTCATTGAGAACATACGTCCCTCTCAACTTCAGCAAGTCGGGATGGAATAGCGGCCTTATACCTCAGTTGAAATATGACTTCAGCAACGACAAATACTCTCTTTTCGGACACAAAAGCATCTATCGCCATAGTTTGACCTATGGAGTGCGCTACTATAAGGTGCTGCCCAATCCCAAGAGCCGTCTCTTCCCCAAATGGGGTTTCGGCGTGCAACTCAGCGGATCCTATTCTCACGGACCACACAATTCCTCCGGAAACATTGCATATATCTACACTTACGGTTATCTTCCCGGTGTTTTGCGCAATCAGGGCATCAAGCTCTCGGCTGCATATCAGAGACAGTTCAATAAGAGAGCTTTTGGATATCTCCCCAATCTGGCCTCAATGCCGCGTGGTTTCAGCAGTATCGTGCTGATGGATTATGCAAAATTTACAGCCGATTATGCCATCCCAATCTATCTCGGAGATGTTACCTGGCCCTGGTTATACTATCTCAAACGCCTACAGATAATTCCTTTCGGTGACTTTGCCATCAATAATGCTTCCTGGCATCCTCAGAATGGTGTTATAAAGCCCGTTGATCACAAGTATCTCTTTTCATACGGAGTAGATGTATTGGTAAATGCCCATCTTCTGCGTATAGGTAGCGAACTTTCGTTTGGATTTCGCTATGCCAGAACAAGTCTCGGTACTAATTACTGGAATGCACTCTTCAGCACAGGTCTCTTTTGAAACTAAACCCAATGACAAATACACCCGCACTCAAATTATCCTGGTTCGACTGGTTTCTGATATTGGGAGTCACTGCAACAAGTATCATCACATCAGCTTTTGCTGAGAATTTCGACTGGCTTGGGCTTATCATAAACATCACGGGTATCATCAATCTGGTACTTTGCGCCAAAGGCAATCTGATAAACTACTTCTTCGGCATCATCTACAATGCACTATATGTCTACGTAGCGTTTTCCACAAAACTATATGCCGATTCTGCCATATATCTGCTCTACTATCTGCCTATGCAGTTTGTAGGATGGGCAAACTGGAAGAAAAACCAAAGCAAAGAGAGTGGAGCGGTAATCACCAGGCGGATCACCATGAAGAGCGCTGCCCTACTTTTGGCTATAGCCGCGGTGCTTGTGCCGTTATTTGCATGGATCCTCTCATTGCCTGCCATCGGAGATGCCCAGCCGTGGGCCGACTCCGCTACTACCGTAGCTTCAATAATAGCTATGTATATGATGGTCAAAGCCTATGTGGAACAATGGTACATCTGGCTTTTGCTTGATTTGATTCAGAGTGTAAAATGGCTTATAGAGACTATACGTGGAAGAGAACATGCTGCAATGATGCTGATAATGTTTCTATTTTTCACAGCAAATGCCATCTATGGTCTCATTCAATGGAGCCGTCTTGAGAAGAGTGAAAATAACCGAAAATGAGTGTTGCAAGATGAGGGCCGACACACTCTTTGAGCTCATCAAATGAAGCCTGGCGGATGCGTGCCACACTTCTGAAATGTTTAAGGAGTTTTGTCTGTGTAGCTTCTCCCACCCCTTTGATCTGTGAAAGCTCGCTGCGGATCTGCCGTTTGCTACGTTTTCCCCTGTGATGTGTCAAACCGAATCTGTGTGCTTCGTCGCGTATTTGCATCAACAAGCGCAAGGAGGTGGAGTTTTTGTCAAGCCAGAGCGGTGTCGGGTCTCCCGGGATTATAAGTTCTTCCAATCTTTCGGCAATGCCCGCCACTGCCACTTCTCCCGCGATACCAAGCTCTTCCAGTGCCTCGTAGGCAAAGTTGGCCTGTCCCCTCCCTCCATCTATCAGCACCAGCTGTGGAAGAGATTCGCCTTCTGCGATCATACGCGAATAGCGACGGTTAACCACCTCTTTCATTGAAGCATAGTCATTGGCCCCGACTACACTTTTGATGTTGAAATGACGATACTCTTTTTTGCTTGGAACGCCCTCTCTGAAGACAACACATGCAGCAACGGGATCGGTCCCTTGAATATTGGAGTTGTCAAAGCATTCTATATGGAGGGGAAGCTCCTTAAGCCCTAAATCCTTTTTAAGATTGGCCACTATGCGCTCCCGGTGCTCTTCGGGTCTTAAAGCCTCCTCCTGCTTGAGGCGGTTGAGCTTCATCTGAGTGGCATTTTTGCGGCTAAGCTCAAGCAATGATTTTTTATCTCCTCTAACAGGTATATGGATATTTTTGCCCTCAAATTTCTGATCGGGCAAGAAAGGCACCAGCACTTCCTGTGAAAGTTCCCCGAACCTGGAAATGATTTCTGCTATAATTTCACTCAGAATCTCCTCCCTACTCTGTTCTATACGCACCTTGAGCTCCATGTTGAAGGAGTGTACAATAGCACCTTGTCGGACACGGATGAAGTTGGAAAAGACTTCGCTCCCCTCTTCTACAAAAGAAATAGCATCTATATCCTTGCCCCCGAATCCCACTATCACCGATTTGCTATAATATTGCTCAAGCAGGTGAAGCTTCTCTTTATACTCCTGCGCCTTCTCAAACTCCAGATGTTGTGAATGGAGGCTCATTTTTTCCTTAAATTCCCTCTTAAGTGAGGAAAAATCACCTTTGAGCAGAGAAGTGATGCCCTCAATCTGACGATTGTACTCCTCCTCCCTGATCAGCCCTACACAAGGTGCGGCACATTTGCCTATATGGTAGTTGAGGCAGGGACGATGTTTGCCTGCGGCAATTTTTTCCGGAGTAAGGGAAAGTTTGCAATCGCGAAGTTTATAAAGGCCGGAAATCAGTTGTGTCAGCTGATTTGCATGAAATGCGGAACTGTATGGTCCAAAGTACAAAGATCCATCCTTGACATATCTCCTGGTAGTAGTTATCCTAGGGAATGGTTCATTTCTGATAGAGATCCATGGATAGGTTTTTCCATCCTTCAGGATAATATTATATCTGGGCTGGAACTCCTTTATAAGTAAATTCTCAAGCAAAAGCGCATCCTGTTCGCTTCCGACTACGGTATACTCCAGATCGGCAATTTTTGAGACCATTACCCTTGTCTTGCGATCGAGTGATTCCGACGGCGCAAAATATTGCGAAACCCTTTTTTTTAAGTTCTTTGCCTTGCCCACATATATTACTGTCCCTTCTGAATCAAGGTACCTGTAGACACCCGGGGTTTGCGGAAGAAATTCTATTTTATCCCTGACTTCCATTTTTTGAGCAGGATTTGAGCAAAATATGTATATTTGTGGAAAACTTAAACTACGCCAGCCAATGGAACGAACAAAAGTAATCAATAAATCGGACATAATGAAAGTCATAAAGATGAAGGGTCCGATTGGCTGGATAGTATCCACGCTGGCTATGTCAGCTCTGGGATTCAACAAGGTTAACCGCAGCTTTTATCGCTGCAAACACCTCACCGGCCCCGATTTTTCCGAAGCGATACTTAAAGATATAGGCATCTCCATAGATGTCAATTCTGCACAGCTGGATTACCTGCCCCTTGAAGGGCCATTCATCACTATTTCAAACCACCATTTTGGCGGAGCCGACGGACTGATGCTCAGCTCAATTGTAGGTGCAATCCGTCCCGACCTGAAGATCCTCACCAACTTTATCCTCTCCATGATTCCCACTCTTGAGGATAGTTTTCTGCCGGTCAATCCTTTTACCGATGCCACCAGCAAGCGCAAAAGCATTTCCGGCATAAGAATGGCAATGGAACATATCGAGAAGGGGGGCTGCCTCGGTCTTTTCCCCGCAGGTGAAGTAGCCACCATACAGAAAGGAGAGAACCGCACTTCGCTCAAAAGAGGTAGGGTTGTGGAAGATATCCCCTGGCCAACCAACATGGTCAAGCTCATAAAAAATGCAAATGTACCGGTAGTTCCAATCTACTTTGAAGGAGAAAATAGCAAGTGGTTCCACTTTTTGGGAAGAATTCACCCCATGCTGCGAACATTGGCTTTGGCCAATCAACTCTTTAACAAGCGTGGAAAGACCATACCCATGCGCATAGGTTGGCCTGTTTTCCCTTCGGAAATCGCCGATTTTGACAATCTTGACAACCTTGGACGCCACCTCCGCAGTAGAGTCTATGCGTTACAGGCCGATTTTGCCGATCCGAACAAGGAAAATAAAATGAAGCATGTCTCTCCGATTGCTCTTCCAAAAGATCGCAAGGCGATACTCAAGGAGTTGTTAAGGATTAAGGATAAAAAACTCTATCAGACGGCCCAATATCACTGCTTCCTGGCAGACTACGAAGATATCCCCAATCTCATCCACGAAATAGGGCGCAGACGCGAAGAAGCCTTCAGGGCCAGCGGAGAGGGCACCAATACAGCTCTTGATATTGACTCTTTTGACCAATACTTCAAACACCTGATCCTTTGGGACGCCTCCCAGAAAAAGATAGCAGGTGCGTATCGTCTCGGTATCGGAGAAGAGATTTTTGCAAAGCACGGTGGTATTGGCGGATTCTACTCATCCAGCCTATTCGATTATAATGATGAATTCGAACCCACCCTACGCAAGGCCATAGAGTTAGGCAGAAGCTTTGTAAGCGTTGAATACCAAAAGGAGGCCCTTCCTCTGATGCTGCTGATCAAGGGACTTATGCACTCTTTGATGCTCTATCCCAATACCGAATACTTCATTGGCCCCGTGAGTATTTCCAACTCCTACCCCAGATTTTTCCAGAGTCTGATGTTTTATTATATAATGGAAAAATGTAGTACTGATTTCGGACGTGACCTGGTATCACCGCTAACACCTTTTGTACCCGATTATCTCAAGACCAACCCCGAATATCTTCTGATGGGTAAAATGGGTACGCTTGAGAAATTTGACAAATATCTTATGCGCCTTTCCGACAATAAATATCGTATTCCCACCCTTGTCAAAAAATATATAAAAATCAACTCGCGGATCATATGTTTCAATGTTGACCCGCTCTTCAATTATAGCCTTGATGGGCTTGTGCTACTCAAAATTACTGATTTCCCCAAAGAAGAACTTTTGATGATGACAAGGGACATCGAGAATCCATTTGAGCGCGAAAAGATATTCAATCGTTTCGGATATTCACTCAAAGAGTAAGAGATCGACCCCCTTTAGTCATGGCACGGGATCATAACCTGACCCTCCCCAGGGATGGCAGCGCAGAATACGTCTTATCGCAAGGTACGTCCCTTTAAATAATCCATGTTTACTTAGGGCTTCCATGGCATAGACCGAGCAGGTTGGAGTGAACCTGCAAGCATTGCCGACATACGGAGAGATGAAAAACTTATAAAACTTCAGCAGCATCAGTAGTGGAAAGATCACTACTTTGCGTGCCACCGTCAGCGATTTTGTCCAGAATTTCTCCCATTTTTGAGAAGATGGAGCCATAATCTTTTATATCTTTTGCCACATAAATAAACATCAAATCGTAAAAAGGCTCCCCTCCCAAAAGGTGTTTCAAATGTCTGTAAGCCTCACGCATCCTCCTTTTGAGGAGATTGCGTGCTACGGCACGCTTGAATGATTTTTTAGGTACGGAAAAGAGCGCCCGATGAGATTCCGATCCGGTGTTTCTCAAATATAAAACTCTCAAGGGGTACCTGAACACGACCTCCCCGCTTTCCAAAAGAGCATCAATATCTTTTTTCAAGCAGACCCTCTCGCGTTTTGGAAACCCGAAATCCATCTAATGCAACTTTTCGAAATAGTTGAGCAGAGCCTTTGCAATTGAAGGAGCCTCGGGAGTGGGTGCCTCAATCTCAGTCTTGAGCTTTGCATCCTTCATAGCTTTGGCAGTAGTAGAGCCGTAGGTGGCGAAGAGCAGTGACCCCTGTTTAAAATCAGGGTAACTTTCGAAGAGCGACTTGACATCCGAAGGACTATAGAATACCACCATCTGGTATTTCTCCAAATTCAGTGAACTCAAGTCAGAGCTTACAGTCTTTACAAAGACGGCGCTACCGTGTTTTAGTTTTGCCTTGGTAAAAAGCTTTTTAACATCGAGACGGAGTCCGTCAGTACAGGCGATCAGGAAGTTCTCGCCCCTGTGTTTTGCTCCGATGTTGTCAACCATCGAAGCAATTGTCCCATTGCCGAAAAATATTTTTCTCTTTCGATAAACAATATAAGTCTGGAGATATTGTGCAATCAACTCGGACTGACAGAAATATTTCATAGTCTCCGGGACTGTAACCCTGGTCTCTTCACATATTTTGAAAAAAGCATCAATGGCAATCTTCGAGGTAAAGACTACAGCCGTATAGTTGAGAATGTTGACCTTATTGGCTCTGAACTCTCTGGCAGTAACGCCTTCAACTCTGAAAAAGGGATGAAAATCCACATTCACTCCATATTTGGAAATAAGCTCCGTGTAGGGCGAAGCATTCGTAGGAGCAGGTTGAGAGATTAGTATGTTTTCGATTGTCATATATTAAAACCTTATTGCTATGTCAGCCAAAAGGATGACAGGCAGCAATTCCAGACCGCAAAGATACAAAAAGCCTAAAAAATGCGAAAATCCTGAAGAAATAAATATTTCAACGGACTTGATTAGGTAGAGTAAATACCATACGATAAATATCACTCCCAAGGTTATCAGGACCACCATATATCCCATATCGGGTATGATGTGCAGCATTACCGCTACCGGTATCGAAGTGAGCGTCACCATTATCACTGTCGCATAATTGAGTCGAGAAACTGTATGAACGACCTCTTTCCTACCCCATAGCCACGACATTATCAGAAAAGATATTTGCTTGAATAGGAAAAAAGCTGCCAAAGCCGCCAGGGTGATCAAAAATCCGTATGCTACAACCCCGGTTCTGTACAGTATGAAACTTAGCAGAGGCAAACAGATTAGAAAGGTCACGCGGATCGAAACGTTGTTATAATTTTCATTAAAAATCTCGCGGATCCTCCTCTTGTTGGTTAAAACCGAAAAGGAGCAAAATACCGCATTTATGACCCTGCGGTTAAAAATAATGAAAAGAACTAGCAACGATGCAACGACCAGGGAGAGGAGAATATCACTCTCAGGAGGCTGTATGGGCATCGAATGGGGTTCTGCCACAAGTGAGAGACGACTCCCCTGCCAGCAATCGCTTATACCCTGTATGGTATCCCTGACATTCATCAGTTGCCTCTTCTCGCATTATAGCCCATCGACTGTAGCAAAGTGACTATCCTGTCGCGAAAATCTCCTTGAATGATGATCTCGCCCTCTTTGACGGAGCCACCCACACCGCATTTTGTTTTGAGAGTTTTTCCCAGAGTAGCTAAATCCTCTTCACTTCCCATAAAACCTTTGATGAGGGTAACCTGTTTGCCTCCGCGATTGCGACGATCGATTGAGACAATCAACCGTTGCTTTTCCACAGGAAGAGTCTCGACCGTAGCATGATCTTCGCCGCTCTCATATCTGAAGTCCGGATTGGTTGAAAAAACTACGCCCAATCTGCTTTTCCAGTCATTGTCTGCCATAGTTGCCTATTTTTTGCAAAGGTAGTCATAATTATTTTTAACTTTGAGGTTTATAAAAAAGTAAATAGATTATAAAAGATATTATGAATTTCAGGAAATTCACTCTTTACAACAGGATTATTTCGTTAGTTATACTATTGGTAGCGGGCTTCGTCTATCTCTCAACCATAGAGCCTACCACCAGTTTCTGGGATTGCGGTGAGTTTATCGCATCTTCTTACAAACTTGAAGTCGGACACCCCCCGGGGAATCCGGTCTTCCAGCTTTTTGCAAGATTTTTCACCATATTTACCGACAGCATGCATGCTGCGGCAGCCGTCAATGCCATGAGTGCGATATGTTCGGCATTCACCATATTTTTCCTCTATCTGACAATTGTCCATCTGGGCATAAGGCTCAATGAGAAAAGTGGCAGGAGCCTTACCATAGCCAATGCGGTGGCTATCTACGGTGCCGGCGTGGTAGGTGCGCTTGCATACTGCTTCTCCGATACCTTCTGGTTTTCGGCAGTTGAGGCTGAGGTGTATGCTATGTCTTCCCTCTTTACGGCAGTCGTCTTTTGGGCGATCCTCAAGTGGGAAGAAGAGGCTGAGAGCAAATATGCCAACCGATGGATCATACTGATATCTTTTCTGATGGGACTCTCCATAGGAGTGCATCTGCTCAACCTTCTGGCGATTCCTGCCATAACCTTCATAATTTATTACAAAAAATCGACGAAAATCAACTGGAAAAGCGCTACAGGAGTATTGCTTCTCTCAGGTGCAGTCATCTTGGCCGTGATGATCGGCGTGGTCCAGTATCTGCCCAGGATTGCAGCTTTCTTTGACAGAATTTTTGTAAACGGCTTAGGGGCTCCGTTTAATCTGGGCGCAGTAATCTTCCTGGTGCTTCTCTTTGCTGCATGTTTCTTGGGAATGTACTGGCTTAGGAAGAGGGAGAAAGCGATTTTGCATACAATAGTCCTCTCCTTCACTACCATCCTCATAGGTTATTCTACCTTTGCCGTGGTCGTTATACGCGCAAGCGCAAATACTCCTACCAACGAGTATCAGCCCGATAATCCCTATACTCTGGTAAGGTATCTCAGCCGCGAACAGTACGGCAGCAATCCCATTATTTACGGACAAGCTTATACGTCACCTTACGATACCAAAAAGGTAGAATACTATACTCCATTGGATGGTCGTTACTATAAAGCAGAAAATATCGAAGTGATATTCCCTTCGGAGGGCAAAATGTTTTTCCCTAGAATGTGGAATGCTACTGATCAAAGATATGTAAAATTATACGATAGCTATTCCAAAGTAAAAAATAACCGGACATTAACTGTAAGGGGAGAAAAACAGGTAGTTCAGATGCCCAAATTCAAGGACAATCTGAGGTTTTTCTTCGATTACCAGCTCAATTACATGTATTTCCGCTACTTTATGTGGAATTTTGCAGGCAGGCAGAATGATTTCCATGGACAGGAGCCTTCAGACCTGATTGCGGGCAATTGGGAGAGCGGTATCGGATTTATTGATGAAATACGTCTGGGAGATCAATCCGAGGCTCCGGAAATTCTAAAGAATAATAACGCCAAGAACCATTACTATTTCCTCCCTCTGATACTGGGTCTTATCGGGTTCTTCTTCCAACTAGGCAAAGATCAACGAAACTGCTGGGTGACCTCCCTGCTTTTTATCCTCACCGGAATCGCCATAGTGGTTTACCTCAACCAGCCTCCGTTCCAGGTTCGTGAGCGTGACTACGCTTATGCGGGCTCTTTCTATGTCTTCACCATCTGGATAGGTCTTGCGGTATTGGCGATTCAGAGCTGGATTGAAAAACTCCACAAAAAAGAGAAGGGCGGCGCCGCCATAGCAGGTGCAGGTATAGCTACGGTCCTAGGCCTCTCCGTAGCCATACTGATGGGATGCGAAAATTGGGACGATCACGACCGTAGCGGACGCTATACGGCAAATGACTGGGGATATAATTTCCTTGCAGGCGCTGATCCCAATGCCATCCTGATTACTTACGGAGACAACGATACCTTCCCGCTCTGGTATCAGCAAGAGGTGGAAGAAGTACGCACTGACATACGCATAGTGAACACATCGCTTCTCGGCACAGATTGGTACATAGACCAGATGCAACGCAGACAATATGATTCCGATCCTCTCAAAATCACCATACCGAGAATCCAGTATCTTTATGGGACAAATGACTACCCTTATGTAATCAACGCCATTGAGAGACCGATACTGGCCTCACAGGCAATAGATATTTTCCGCAATCCTCAATACAAACTCTCCGACGGCAAGACCGACTTTCTACCTGCCAAACAGTTGTTGATTCCCGTCAACAAAGAGAACGTCAAGAAATATGGGATTGTAGCTGAAAAGGATTATGACAAGATCGTAGACACCGTTGTACTAAATATTAACGCCGACAGGATAGGCAAAACCTCTCTCATAATCCTCGACTTCCTTTCGACTTACCAATGGGACAGGCCGGTTTACTGTGTTACCACCGGGACAGACCTGGATTTGGGTCTCGAAAATTGGCTTCAGATAGATGGTATGATTAACAAGTTTGTACCGATACACACTCCCGATTTTCGTGATAATCCTCAGATTGACGAGGACAAAGCATACAAGATACTTACCGAGACTTATCGGTTTGATTCGCTTAAAGACACCACAATACATGTGGATTATCAAAACATCTACTCATTTATGGCCGTGCAGCCGATAAGAGAGATGTTTGCAAAGGTCTCCGGTAAACTCATACAGAGCGGCAAGGTCGATCAGGCAGAAGTATTGCTGGATATGGCCATAGATGTCATGCCCAGGAAGAATTTCCCCTACAACATATCATTCTTACGCTCTATCAATGAGCTTTCGCTAATCGATATGATGGAACAATACCTGATGATAGGGAAGAGCGAAAAGGCAAAAGCACTCGCCGATCAATTTGTGGAAGAGACCATACAGATATCGAAGTTCTTCGGTACGCCTTACGGCAACTCATATATCTCGACCAAGGAAATGGATTCAAATATAACTCTGCTCTACTATGTCGTGAGCATTTTCGACCGATATGATCAAAAAGAGTTTGCCGACTCTATAAAACGCCGGTTAATAGAGATATAGTATGTAGTTGGTAGTGGGTAGTATGTAGTCTGTAGTAGGTAGGGGTGCGGGTTACACGGTGCGGGGTGCGGGGGCCAGCTCTACCGTAAAGTGTCTCATAATAGGCAGCTCTTTCGTTATGACATAACCTCGGGTTATGCTATTCCTGCGATCATATACATTTTTAAGAGCGGCGGCTATGTAGTCCATGTGGTTGTTGGTATAGACACGACGGGGAATGGCTAGACGTAGCAATTCCAGTGCAGGATAACGGTTTTCTTTAGTCACCGGATCACGGTCTGCCAGAAGTGCTCCGATCTCCACACTGCGTATACCTGCCTCCAGGTAGAGCTCAATACCGAGCGTCTGAGCTATAAACTCCTCTTTTGGCACCTTTGTGAGTATCTTTTTGGCATCTACGAAAATTGCGTGTCCGCCTGCGGGTCTCTGATATGGAATACCATACTCATCCAGTTTTTTACCCAAATACTCCACCTGCCTTATTCGTGTTTCGAGATAGTCAAACTCGGTACCTTCGCGCAATCCTTGTGCAAGCGCATTCATATCCCTGCCGGCTTGTCCTCCGTATGTGAGATAACCTTCATTCATAATGCAGTACATGTGGCATTTCTGCATATCCTCTTCAGCCCTGAAGGCCACGAAGCCACCGATGTTTACAATGGCATCCTTCTTAGATGACATCGTCATCATGTCCGCATAAGAAAACATTTCACGGGTAATCTCCCTGATTTCCTTATCCTGATAACCCCCTTCACGGGTTTTGATGAAATATGCATTCTCTGCAAACCGGGCTGAGTCTATAAGAAGTTTCACACCATATTTTTTTGCCAAAGCAGCTACGCCTTTGACATTTGCCATGGAGACAGGTTGGCCTCCGGCTGTGTTGTTGGTAACAGTAAGCACAATTGCGGGAATCTTCTCTACGGGATTGCTCTTTAAGACCTTCTCCAGTTTATCAAGATCAATATTGCCCTTAAAGGGGATCTCAAGTTCCGTATCTTTGGCTTCATCTATAGTGCAATCAATTGCAAAGGCCTTGCGGAATTCTATATGACCTTTAGTCGTATCAAAATGAGAGTTACCGGGAAGGATGTCTCCCCCTCTTTTATAATTGCCGAAAAAGCACGTTTTCAGCCGCTCTGCCTTGATGCGTGGGTATGAAATACCGAAACCCCGTCACCTCTTCAATCGACTCTTTTAGGGCATAATCGACCTTGCGCCGGCATAACTTTCATCACCTCCATAATGGCCGCCCACTGTTTGTCACTCATCGCCCCTGTACCCGAATCTGTCAGAAGGTCAATGAATACATAGTCGCTCTTGAGATTAAAAAGGTTATACTTTGCCTCAGCGATCCACTTATCCCTCTTCGCGAGTGCTGCGCTTGAGATTTTCAACTGTTTTTATCTTATAAGATTCTGCAAAAGGTAACTCCATGATTACAATTTTTAAAGTTTAACGGCCACAAAATACAAAAAATAAGAGCAAACCGAAGATTTGCTATTTGAAATTAAAATTATTTTTCCGGAAGATTACTTCTTCGCAGTTTTTGCTGCAAGCCTCTTTTCTTTACGGGTATTTAGATCATACATGATGGGAGTTCCAACAAATATGGATGAGTAGGTACCTACAATAATACCGATAGCAAGTGCAACGGCAAATCCGCGTATGCTCTCTCCACCGAAAATGGAAATTGCCACAAGCACGAGCAAAGTGGTCAGTGAAGTGTTTATCGTTCTGGAAAGCGTACTGTTCAGAGCCTCGTTTACATTCTGATCCAGCGGGCGCTTGGGATAGAGTCCCCTGTATTCACGGATACGGTCGAAGATCACTACGTTGTCATTGATGGAGTAACCGATGATGGTCAGTACGGCTGCAATAAATTGCTGGTCAACATCGAGGGTAAAGGGAAGATGTGCCTGTAAAGATTGAGAAGAATCCCACTACTATTAAGTGGTGTTGTGAATAAGTGAAGAACACCGCCAAGACCCGGTGTCCAATTGCGGAATCTGATCGCTATATAACCGAATATGGCTAGCCGAATAACGGAAATGATGGCATCTCTCTGCATTTCACTGCAACAGACGCGTCCACGCGTCCGAACTGATGATACCGTTGGGGTTTTCAAGAGTAGAAGTGAAACCATCAAGGGTAAGTGGTGTTACATAGAAATCTTTTGAGAGCCTCATAGAGTTTGGCCTCTACCTCCTTGTCAACCTCTTGAGACTGGTCGCTCACTTTATATTTCGTAGTAACCTCATCTGGTTGGCACCTCCGAATTGTTTTACTTCTGCCGCCTCGCCAAATTTCTTTCCATTGTTGCTGCACGCAATCTTCGGAGTTACCGGGGAGTCAAACCTTATCACATAAGTACGTCCTCCGCTGAAATCCACACCGTAGGTAAAGCCTTTTGTAAAGAATGATACGAAACAAATCAAAATCACAACTCCTGAGGCAATGTAAGTCTAACTTTCTCAAAACCGAGGAAATTGACGCTCGTATTCTTGAGGAAGTTCTTGTAGCGGGTAAATCAAATGAGATATCCTTATTCCTCTTGAGTCTGGCTTCCATCAGAAGACGTGAGATGAAGATGGAGGTCAGAACTGAAGTTATGATACCAGGATCAACACCGTTGCAAAGCCCTTCACTGCGCCTGAACCGAAGAAGAAGAGCAGCACGATTCCCGTAATAATGGTGGTCAACTGACCGTCTATGATGGCCGAGTAGGCATTCTTGTATCCGTCAGCGACAGCCGCGGAGTGCCTTACCATTTTGAGTTCCTCTTTAACACGCTCATAAATACTAACGTTGGCGTTCTACCGCCATACCATGGTCAGCACGAGACCGGCGATACCCGCAATGTAAGTACTGCACCAAATGAGACGAGTGCGCCGAAGAGGAAGAGTACGTTACAGAGCAGTGCTACGTCAGCATAGATACCGGCTCTCCTGTAGAAGAGTGCCATATAGATCAATACGAGCAGGAATGCGATTGCAAATGAGATCATACCCGATTTGATGGAAGCACTACCGAGTGAAGGACCCACAACCTGCTCCTGAACTATGCGTGCAGGAGTTGAGAGCTTACCGGACTTGAGCACGGTGGCAAGGTCATCAGCCTCAGACTGGGTAAAGTGTCCTGTAATCTGAGAGTTACCTCCGGAAATTTTATTCTGTACGTTGGGATATGAATATACGGAACCATCCATGACGATGGCAATCTGCTTTCCTATATTCTGCTCGGTAATTACCTCCCATCTGGCGGCACCTGAGCTGTTCATGGTCATGCTCACCTCAGCAGCGGCAGTCATCTGATTGTAGTTGACCCTTGCTGATGTGATGACCGAACCGTCCAGAACTGCCCCCTTGCCGGCTATATCCTTAAGAGCTACAAGTTCAAAAAAAGTATCAGGCTCAACACCAGGACCGCTGAATGCCTTGAAGCCCCACGCGGGTACAAAGTCATTGGGGAACTCTACGTGTGAATTGCGAAACCAGGCGTTGATATCGGCAGTATCACGATAGTGTGCAATACCAATACAAGCTGTGTTACCGCCGAATGGCTGGAGTTTTGCAAAGAGAGGATTGGCTTTCTCCGCTGCGGAAGTGCCGGTACTTACCTCTCCGGTTGCTGCTGCAAGCTCCTCTTCAATGCTCTTAAGTTCGCTATCTACAGACTCTTCGGGCTCAGCTACAGCTGCATCAGCCTCGGCTGCTTCAATGCGCACACGGACTTCATTGTTGAGTTCAATAAGGAAGGGCTGAATCTCCTGATATGTATATGTCTGCCAAAATTCAAGGGAAGCTGTACCCTGAAGGAGTTTTCTTACACGCTCAGGCTCTTTTACTCCGGGAAGTTCCACGAGGATTCTACCTGTACGGGCAATCTTCTGAATATTGGGCTGTGCTACTCCAAACTGGTTTATACGTCTTTCTACTACGGTGAAGGAGTTGTTGATAACGGCATCTGCCTCTTGCTGAAGCAGAGTAATGATCTCTTCATTGGTAACTCTGGATTTGTTCCTGATATCACCGCTGAGCCTGTCAAGGTCGATGTCGAATGACATCCTCTGGTTGGGAGCCACCTCATCCCATGCCTCGGCAAAGAGGGTAATGAAATCGGTATGAGTCTCAGCCGCCCTGGCTCTTGCGAGTGCCATGACCTGTTCAAACTCCGGAGTGGTCTTTTCACGTGCGCAGGAGCGTACCAACTCAGCCATATCAAGCTGGAGCATCACGTTCATACCGCCCTTAAGGTCGAGACCCAGATTGAGCTCTTTCTCTTTGACTTCCTTGTAGGTGTAACCGAGGTAAATCTTCTTGTTGGCTATGGAATCGAGATATACTCTCTTAGCCTCTGTTCTTATTCCGTCGAGATAAAATGCTTTGTCCAGCTCTGATATTTCGCTGAACGAAGGCTTGGACTGCTCTGCAAGAACCACTTCCTCTGCATATTTGGAAGCTTTATTCTCCTGGATGTATGTAGCCGCTGTGAATGATAGCTGGAAAATACAGGCTAGTCCAATCAGAATTGCCACAAATGTGATGGCACCTTTACTTTGCATACTTTTATATTTTAAAGTTATTTATTCTCCTTATATTCCGAAAAGAAGGGCAAAATTACGATTATTTTTTAATATATAAAGTATTTCCTATTTTTGTTTGGTTTTTTCGGAAGTGATTATGAGATACAGGTGCATAGACAGGGCTTTTTTTCTAATTTTGACACTTTTTGCGGCTACAAGCCTCATGGGTCAGGATTGGGGAGTGGAAATGCGGCGTGCCCAGGCATTGCACGAAAGCTACGATTTTGACAAAGCACTGGATATTTGGCATTCGCTCCTCGAAAGGAGCACGGATTCTCTTCAGCGGATAGACCTGCTTGAGAGGATTGTTCGCAGCGAAAATGGACGCAATATGCTAAGTTACGCAACCGAACCGAGAGTCCTTTCCCATCTCACCGTACCTCGCAGCGATTTTTTTCTATGGTACTCACATCTGGAGGATAAATCCTGGCTTCCCATTCCCAATGCTTTTGTCCCCAATAGCGCCTCCCATCACCAATATTATACATCCATCTATTTTCCCGAAGGGACAAGGAACATTGTATTCTCGTCACAGGACGAAAGCGGCTCCTGGAATCTCTACACCTCCACCTGTTCCGGAGATACTCTCTGGAGTGATCCGACACTTATAAACGAAAATCTTACATCCCCCGAAGATGACATCTTTCCTATTCTGAGCCGTAACGGCAAGGAACTCTACTTCTCCACTAAGGGTCTCTTTGGAATGGGCGGATATGACCTCTTCGTCAGCAGATGGGATGAGGAAATAAATGACTGGGGGATGCCGGAGAATCTCGGATTTCCTTTTTCTTCTCCATTCGACGATTTTCTATTCAGTGATACTCCTGACGGCAATTTTACCCTATTCGCCTCCAATAGAAACTGCCATAGGGACAGCATGACCATCTATGTGCTGGAGTTTGAAAACAAACCGATCAAAAAGCCTGTTACTTCCCTGGAACAGGCCAGAAATTTAGCTGCGCTATTACCAACGGTGGAGGAGCCTCTTTCAGCACCGGAAGAGAGCAAAGAACTCCCCATTGCCCCAGCCGTGGACTCTCTCTTTCTGAACTACACCTCCCTGCTGGCCACTATGCACGCATTGCAAGATTCTCTGGCTACCCTGGGAAAGGACCTTAAGATGATGAGAGAACTTTACACCTCTACGGAGAATGAGCAAGAACTAAGTTCGCTCTCAAGACTGCTGCTCGATACCGAACATCGCTCGATAGTGCTGCAATCGGAGATAAACAGAGTCTCAGGCGCACTTCAACAGATGGAGATGAATTTTCTGATGGACGGCATCATAATCAATCTCGAGGATATTTCGGAAGAACCACAGGAAACTTCCTCGCCTGAGCACAAACAATACACCTTTGCAAAGCTGAACCCTGCCCAACCCTTTGATATTCCCATTGAGGTTCCGAAAGAGAGCTTTGACTACTCATTCCGTATCTTGGATACCGCAGTCATCGTCGAACCGGTCATTACGCCCGGAGTATCTTACTCGATTCAGCTCTATGTGACCTCCCATAAAGTGATGTTACACCAACTCAAAGGGTTGAGCCCGGTCTTCGAAAAGAGACAGTCTTCCGGCAAATATCTCTACACCGCAGGTATTTTCCACACTTACAATGAAGCGCTCTCTCAGATCAACATCGTGAAGAAAAGGGGCTTCCCTTCTGCAATTCTGGTGGCCTACCTTGACGGTAAAAGCATCTCCGTACATGAGGCTAGAAAAGCGGAGAAGATGCCTGTTGCGGGGCCTAAATATCGTATCGTACTGGAAACCTTTTCAGAGGGCATCCCAGATGCCATTATGGCCATCATAAGGAATAATACCTCAAAAGAGGTAATCAGGAGCATCTCCGAAGGAAAAGTACTCTACATAATAGCTCCCTTCGATGAAAAAGAGGAGGCCGAAGCATTTGCCACCATACTAAAAGGCAATGGTGTGGAGGGAATAACAACAGAAACAATTAAATAATTAAATATTATGGGAACCGGACTTATTATAATGCTAATCGTATTGGGTATAATCCTGATACTTGTGGAAATTCTTCTCATACCGGGATTTGCCGTCACAGGTGTACTCGGTGTCGGATCCCTGGTGCTTGCCAGCTACTTCGGATTCACGCATCTTGGAACCCGGGCGGGTATTATCATCATCGTGGTTGAGGTCATAGTGCTTTCGGTATTGCTCTACTATGCACTCCAGGCCAAAACCTGGAAAAAGCTCTCTCTCCACACCAATATCGATGCCAAAGTAGATGAACATCCCGAGACCAAAGGTCTTACTTCCGGCATGGAAGGTATCTCAACCACCCGTCTCAACCCTATGGGAAGAGCTAAAATCGGAGGATTTGATCTTGAAGTGCGCTCCATTGAGGGATTAATCGATGAACGTACGGAGATCGTCATAGACTCCATTGAAGAGGAGAAAATATTTGTAAAAAAGAAATAACAATCTAAAATCAAACCATTATGGATGGAATTACATCAGTTTTTATTTGGATAGGGGTCGCCATAGTCGGCCTGATTATCCTTTTGTGGTTTTTCCCGATCACAATGTGGTTCCAGGCACTTATTTCAGGTGTCAGGATTTCACTGCTTCAACTAATTCTCATGCGTTGGAGAAAAGTTCCTCCCGGAACCATCGTCATGGCGATGATTACCGGTACAAAAGCGGGACTTACACTCAATGCCAATGAACTTGAAGCCCACTATCTGGCCAAAGGCAACGTACCGAAAGTGGTCAATGCTCTGATTTCTGCCGATAAGGCAAATATAGCCCTGAACTTCAAGATGGCGGCTGCCATCGATCTGGCCGGTCGCGATGTTTTTGAGGCAGTACAAATGTCCGTAAACCCCAAGGTGATAAACACTCCTCCCGTTACGGCAGTTGCCAAAGATGGTATTCAACTCATTGTAAAGGCTCGCGTAACCGTACGAGCCAATATCAAACAACTTGTCGGAGGTGCCGGTGAAGAGACCGTACTCGCACGTGTGGGTGAGGGTATCGTATCCAGCATCGGTTCATCCGAATCCCACAAAGAGGTACTCGAGAACCCCGACTCCATCTCTAAAGTGGTACTCAACAAAGGTCTTGACGCGGGTACCGCATTTGAAATCCTCTCTATCGACATCGCAGACATAGATATTGGAAAAAATATCGGCGCCGTACTTAAGATTGACCAGGCTAATGCCGACAAAAACATCGCTCAGGCCCGCGCTGAGGAGAAACGCGCAATGGCTGTTGCCGTGGAGCAGGAAATGAAGGCAAAGGCACAGGAGGCACGTGCAAGGGTTATTGAAGCTGAGGCACAGGTACCTCTGGCGATAGCTGAAGCCTTCCGCAGCGGCAATCTCGGCATAATGGATTATTACAAATTCCAAAACATAAAGGCCGACACCGATATGCGCGAAAGCATCTCAAAAGGAAGCAAATAGGCTTTGGAGAAATATTAAAAAAAATGCACCGGCCGGTGCATTTTTTTATTACCTTTGGAAAAATACTATTACGCTGGACTCCTTTATCAAGAAACTCTATTCGCGAGTCTCTGTACTTGCCATTTTCCTGATTGTTTCTACTCTTTCATCAGCTCAAAACTCTCCGGATGGATCTTTAGAATGGTATTTACCTGACGGGGAACACCAATTCAACACCTCGATACCGACCCCAGAACAAGTTCTGGGTTATCAGATCAGTACCTATTTCCTCAATTGGGGTGATGTATGCAAATATATGGAACGACTTGAGGCTGCCTCCGACAGAGTTTCCCTTAGAAGATTCGGTCGTACATACAACTACAGAGAGTTTATACAGATATACATCTCTTCCGAAAAAAACATCTCCAATCTTGAAAAAATCAGAGAGGAGCACCTGCTACTCTGCGATCCTACACGCTCCTCGCTGCTTGAAACGGATAAAATGCCGGTGATTGTAAATTTGATGGCTTCTGTGCACGGAAATGAAACCTCGGGAGTTAATGCCGCTATGCTTGCTGCATATTTTTTCGCAGCATCAGACTCTCCGCAAATCAAGGAGATTCTCGAAAATACGATAGTGGTCATCACTCCGGGGCTCAATCCTGATGGTATCAGCAGATTTGCTCACTGGACCAACTCCACGGCAAGCAAAAACAAAAGAGCTGACATTAATGGCCCCGGACAGATGGAACCTTGGCCTAGCAGCCGCACCAACCACTATTATGCTGACTGTAACCGAGACTGGCTCAGTGTACAACATCCTGAAGGGATCAATAGTGTCACCATGTATAAATGGTGGATGCCGAATGTAGTGCTGGATATGCATGAACAGGGTACTACTTCGGGTTTCTTTTTTAGTCCCGGAGATCCCAATAGAACCTATAGTGGCATCTCGCAGGCTAATCAGGATCTTACCCTCAAAATTGCGAAGAATACTGCAATCGAACTTGACAAAAAAGGTCTTTTATATTTCTCTAAAGAGAGTTATGATGACTTTTATATTGGTAAAGGTGCCTCCTATGGTGATCTTCAGGGTTCTATTTGCATTCTTCATGAGCAGGGTGCTTCTTACGGATATCTACGCAATACCCCCTGGGGAATTCTGACATTTCCTGAAACGATACGCACACAAACTCTTGCAGCTATCTCCGTGGTCAAATCGGGCTTCCAAATGAGAGAAGAACTGCTCAGTTATCAGAAAAATTACTTTATAGATCAGCTTAAAACCGCCCAAAAGGACCCGATTGCAGGAGTAAGATTTGCTGTCAAAGGGGACAGGGCTCGCGAATATCATCTACTGGAGATACTCGACTCACGACATAGAGGTCTACCGCGACAATAAGGAGCCGGGGTATATAGTCCTGATAGTTCAAAACCGCTACTACACTTTCAAGGCAATGTAGGATCACATTACCTCATTTAAAGATAGTGTCTTCTACGATATATCAACATGGAGTTTCCCCTTCAGCATTCGGTATAGAGAGCGAAAATCTTAAATCCATTCAAGGGCGACTTTCGGAGAGAGTCACTAAGGCAATATTTCCCAAAGGAGGAATAAGCGGCGGCATAAGCCACATTGGGTATGCATTCAGCAATAATGAGTATTATGCTCCTAAGATGGCCTCAGAGCTACTCAAAGAGGGCTTTTTTTAAGGGTGGCCGGTAAGAGTTTTACCTCCTTAGAAGATAATCGGGAGTATACTTTCCCTGCCGGTACCATTTTCATGCCTGTTATTGGACAGCCGGCAGACAAAGAAGCTCTCTATGAGAGGATTTCGGCTCTGGCGGAGCAGACCGGAGTGCAGGTACATTCTTTTAAAAGTGCCATGATGAAGGATTATGATCTCCAGGCAGTCCCATTTACTCCAGCCTCAAAAAGCCCGATGTGGCAATCATCACCGGCCGAGGACTGAGTGTTTCCAATATTGGAGAGGCATGGCTCTCCATAGACCGCAGGTTTGAATTTGATCACACGGTAATCGACCATTCACGCATAACCTCTTCACGCGACCTTTCGTCATACAACGTAATGGTTTTACTTGAGGAGTACCATCCCCTCTTCAACAGGGTGATTTTTATGAGACTCTCGAAGTTGGGTAAGACAGGGGGGCACACTGATTCTGGGAGGAGACGCTGCTCCTATAGCACAGAAGGCAGGACTTTGTGAAATTGTAACTTCACACCGGTAAAACTATTTCCGGAGTGATTCTGAATTGTGAAATAGACTTTAGAATCCTCTTTTCTGGGGTTTCAGCGAGAACGCTTTGCAAGTATTCAAGCAAAAGGCGACCGTTTATTCATGTGAAAAGGGTTCTACCCCTATGAAATATTCAAAGGACCCTTACATTTCAGGATACACCACCTCTGAAATTATTGATAATTTCCGTGGAGGACAAGCTATCATAACTCATAAGGTGGGAAAAGGGCGGTTAATTTTCTTTGCGAATGAGATGAATTTCCGTTCATACTGGTACAGCACATCCAAAGTATTTGCAAACGCCATCTTGTATGAGGATTGATTTAGTACAAATGCAATGACATATTCATTATGAAAAGAAGACTGTTTTTTACTTTTTTGACGGCCTTCGCCATTTGTTTCATCCAGGCAGCGGGGCGCTCTTCCACCAACTCCATACTCATAAAAGGCGGTCTTGTATATGATGGCTCCTCAATAAACCCGTCAAATGTGACGTACTGATCATAGGGGACCGGATTGCATTTGTCGGAGACTATACCGGCAAAACGGCCGACAGAGTAATCGATGCTTCAGGTTATATTGTCACTCCGGGCTTTATAGACCCTCATTCACATTCCGATGGAGATTTCCTCAAAGAGAGAAAATCAAACGAAAATTATTTACAAATGGGGGTGACCACAGTTCTTTGCGGACAGTGTGGATCGGGCTCCTGGCCTATGACCGAAACTTTTGAAAAGATGCGTAACCAAGGCATGGGTACTAACTGCGGACTCTTCTTGGCCACTCTCCTTTGCGCAAGGCTGTTATGGGAGATGACCAGATGAGAGATGCCACCAAGGAAGAAATCGAAAAGATGAAACAACTCGCAATCGAAGCGATGAATCTGGGCGCCTTTGGAATTTCTACCGGACTTTACTATCTTCCGGGAACATTCACAAGTACTGAAGAACTTATTGAAGTTATATCTGCCATCTCCGATTACGGTGGCATTTACGCCACCCATATCCGTAGCGAAGGGACCTCCGGTGTGGGGCTGGATAGTGCAATCAACGAAGCCATACGCATAGCACGCGAAGCTCAAGTACAGTTAAATATCTCACATGTCAAATCCAGCGGGGGGACAAAAGGCAGTTCAGGCAGGATCCGCTCGCCATAGAAGCCGCTCAGAACGAGGGACTGTATATTACTGCAGACCAATACCCTTACCTAGCCTCAAGCACCTCACTCTCTTCTGCACTACTTCCTAAATGGGCCCAGTTCGGCGGCAGAAATGCTTACTTGCGAAGATTTGACCATCCTGATACCCTGCGTATGATAAAAGAGGAGATCAGTGAGAATATCTCCAATCGAGGTGGCGCAGGCTCCATAATGATCATAAAGGTCCTATCAAGGAATATATTGGAAAATACCTCAATACATAGCAAAAGAGATGAAACTTTCCCCTGTAGACGCAGTAGTGGAAATCCTTCGCCAGGAGCTCCCTCCATCGCTAACTTCAATCTAAGTGAAAAAGATGTATGCAACTATATGAAACAGCCCTGGTGATGACCTGTACTGACGCTTAGTTTTGGAGGGCACCGCGTGCCACCGGCTCATACCCCACAAAATACAACATTATGTCCTCAAAAGAATATCCTTACGATGGAGCAAATGATCCACAAAAGCACCGGAAAAGTGGCGCAGACATATGGCATTGAGGGGCGTGGTTTCATCAAAGAGGGATATTATGCAGATATTCTGGTCTTAAACCAAAAAGAGTTTCGAGCCAATTCCACCTATGCCGACGCCTCAGCATACGCATCAGGACTGAGACTTCAGCTGGTCAACGGAGAAATAACAATCGAAAACAGCAAATACAATGGTACTCTTGCCGGCAAACCGCTTAAAATGAAAAACAGTGCCAAGGATACTGCAATCTTTGAGTCGCTGATGGGGCAGAGAATGAAAAAATTTGGGGCTATCGGACTCATTACTGCTGTTGTCAGAAACAACGAAATCGTATATCATCACTCTTTCGGCAGTAAAGACCTTGAAGGCCATTCTTTCCGAGGAGACGAGCGTGATGTCGTGCGCATTGCCTCCATTTCCAAATCTTTCTGTGCTCTTTCACTAATGCAGTTGATGGAACAGAAAAAGATAGACCTGGATGCCGATGTAGGGGAAATTCTTGGTTTCAAGGTAAGAAACCCAAAATATCCTGATGATAAAATCACTATTTCGATGCTTATGAGTCACACATCGTCACTAAATGATTCCCAGGGCTACAAAACTCTTGACAAGATTAATCCTTTGAAAAACCCCAACTACAACAAATGTTATAGCAATTATGCTCCTGGAATGGGATACAGATATTGTAATCTTAATTTCAATATGCTCGGTGCAGTGGTGGAAAAAATTTCCGGCGTTAGGTATGATCGCTATGTCAAGCAGAACATATTGGATCCTCTCGGTCTTACCGGCAGTCTAAACATGGCCGACATACCGGATACGACAATTTGTGTTCCGCTTTATGAATACAACGAAGGTAAAGGGGGTTTTATCCATAGACCTGAGGCCTATGATCCTTTGGCAAAGAGTGATCAAGACTATGTATTGGGCTATGATCCCGCTCTTTTCTCCACCACGGGTGGAATGAAAATGAGTGCACTTGATCTAGCCCGATATATGATGATGCACATCAATTACGGTACACTTGATGGAGTAAGTATTATTAATGAGAGCAGTGCGCGCTTGATGCAATCCATACAGACTCCGACCGATTCCCCGGGTATATATTATGGCTATGCGATGAGGACGATGCAGGATGTCCGGATTCCCGGCATCGTAACTCACGGTCACACCGGATCGGCATACGGTATGAAAAGCAGTATGACTTTTGATCCGATTCGCAAAAATGGAGTTATAACGCTATGCAACGGACATAAAAGGAAAGAGCGGCCTACCGAAAGTTTCGATAGACTGCTCTTTGCATTCTTTTTTAGATAGAGACTACAGCGGATTCTGCTCGCACAGCGGATTTGATGCGATCTCGTTGTATGGACTCAACCACTGCCAAACCTCATCAACCGAAGGTTTTCCTGTCTTCCTTGCCTGTTCTCCTGTCACCTGCTCTCCATACATGTTGTAGTTTGAAGCCAGAGGATCAAGAGGAGGTACTTTTGGATTGTTCCAAGGAGCCACCTTGGCACTTGTGCCCCATCCGTTTGCCGTACCACCCTGATTGTAGCCATCGCGTGGCTTGGGACCACGGTCTATCGCCTGGTCAAGGCGTTTAAGGTCGTGCCAGCGGGTACCATGTTCAGCCCATAATTCAACCCTTCTCTGCCATATCACCGCTTCAACAAGAGCCTCTCCGCTTGTTATCGGCTTCGCATATTTGGGATCGCGATGATTCGCTATAGTGTATAGCATACTCTGCGCTTTATCATTTTGCCCTGCACGTGCATAGCCCTCTGCCGCTATCAAATACATCTCAGGAAGCCGCATATAGGCAACATCATGGAAATCATTCTGTGTCTGATTGTCATCCACAATCCATTTCTGCGACATCCAGCAAGCTCTACGCGCAGATGAACTAGCCGGTAGATATAGTTCCTTGGCAGTATAGGGATCCTCCACCCACAGGCGTTTCCTCACATCTGACTCAGGGATTGTTTTATAGAGCAGATTGAGAATAGCCCTTGGGCTGTTTCTGTTGTAGGCTGCATAATTATTGGAGATGAAATTGTGCCAAGAGCGATTACCACCACCTTGTGAGTTATCTTCTTTTGCTATGAGTCCCCATAACCATTCAGTATTGGTTGCATCACTGGCGCGGTTGACCACAGTGGTATAGGTATCATCCTGGAGCTTAGCTCCGGAATTTTTGATAACGTACTCGGCATCAGCTGCGGCTTCACTCCATTTTCCCATTGTCAGATAGACTCGGGCACGGATTCCTCTTACGACATATTTATCGAAATGTGATTTGTTAACCTTTTTGATGGTACATTTGTCGAGATATTCAAACGCAGTACCAAGGTCTGCAAGAATCTGCGCATAGGTCTCTTCAACCGAACTTCTAGCCATAGGGTCCGGCGAAGGAGTAAGACGTAAGATTACACCGGGTTGAGTATTGTTGCCTGCAGGATTGTATCTTTTTGCCCATGCCTGAACAAGCTCAAACAATGCAAATCCACGATAAGCATATGCCTCCCCAACCGCCATATAGCCGTATTGTTCCGAACCGGGCATGCCGGCATCATAAGCTTCAATTACTTTGTTGGCATTATTTATTACCCTATAGAATAATTTCCAGTAATAATTGAGATCATTGTATTTGTGAGAGAGATCACGGTGATGAGTCAGCTGTGCGCAAAATTTGTACATCACATTGTCGTAGGTCCATACCACATCATCAGTCATAAAGGCGAGATGAAGGCAGAAAGTTTGATAACCTCCCTGTCCATTCCAGGAGGTAGTAGTGCCGCTGGAGTTCCCTTCGTACATCATACGGTGAATTCCGTTAATGGCCATCATAGCATTTTCTGTACTACTAAAGATACTGGCCTCATCAACTGAAGAGGTAGGTGCTGTGTCCAGAAACTCTTTGCTGCAAGACCAGAAGGTCAGTACTGCAGCTATCATAAATATGATAGGATGTATTCGTTTCATATCAAGTAAGCTTTATAGAGTAATATTAACACCAAGTGAAATGGTCCTTGAAGGACTGAAGCGATCTCCGCCGGAGTCATAATTACTCAAAGAATAGTTTGAGTTGAGACCCCTACGGGCATTGAATACATAGAGATGGTCTCCTGACAAATATACCTGAATCTTACTAAGCTTGAGCCTTTCACACCACTTCTTAGGAAGTGAATAAGCCAGGTTCAGACTATTTATCTCCAGCATATTGGTAGTGGTAAGCCATCTTGTTGAACGTGCAGCGTGGATATTTGAAGCGTAAGTGGCGTTACTGGTCAACATAGGCACATTAGTCACATCACCCGGCTTACGCCACATATTGGCGGCAAGGTCGGGTGAGAGGTTTACCGAGTTGGTGCTCACAAGAGCACCTATCATCACATTTTCATAAGCCCGATCATAGGTCCATCCGCCAAGTTGATAGTATAAATCAAGCGATAAAGTGAAGCCTTTCCAGCTAAGGGAGGTATTTATTCCTCCGAATAGGTCTGGTATTGAGGAACCACTATAATCTTCACGCGCCTTAGCCATATTTGTCGTATAATTAATACCGTTAACACTCACAATATCCTCGGAGGTATCGCTAATAAATTCGTCTGCAATCTCAAAGATGTTCAAACCTGTCTGAGGATCCACGCCTGCCCATTGATAAAGCCACCATTCATATACGGAGTGTCCCTGTTCCACTTTATTGTAGGAAGCGCTTCTCAAGAAGGGCTCGATAGGCAGCGAGGTAATGCGGTTTTTAAGGTATGTACCGGTAAGTCCGACATTCCAATTTATATCGCCGGTCTTGAAAATGTCATAGTCAAGTTGGAATTCAATTCCTCTGTTGTAGAGGCCGCCGGCATTTTCGTTGTGAGAAGTAAGACCGGTTGAAGGAGGAAGGGTTACCTCCATCAAAAGGTTAGTGGTCCTGCGGTCAAAATATTCTAACGATCCCCTCAACCGCCTGTTGAATAGGGAGAATTCTACTGCAACGTCCCAGTTTGTACTAACCTCCCATTGTAGATCGGGATTTCCTGTAGAGGTCATGCTCTGGGTATAACCGGGCTCGTCCACATTCTGGTTAATCACATAAAGTGCCATCCAGGGAAAGTAGCTGCCAAGGTCATCACTTCCAACAGTTCCAACAGAAGCACGCAGTTTCAGTCCGTTTATCCAGTCAATACCTCGCATGAAGTTTTCTCTGTCAAGAACCCAGGATCCTCCAACTGACCAGAAATTGCCCCAACGTGAATTTCTCGCGAATCTGGAACTGCCATCCCTGCGGAACGAACTGGAGAAGAAATACTTGCCGTCATAGTCATAATTGGCACGAGCAAAATAACCTTCAGTATTGTAAACGTTTTTATACGAACTGGGTTGTGCACTCACTTCGATATAGTTATCGAATTCATAATTGTCTCCTATGACAATCTGATAACGCATCGAAACCGAGGAGTTGAGTGAATATGTGTAACTGTTGCTTTCGTGACCGAGCAATGCATCCACATGATGTTTCCCGAAGTTGTGTCCCCAGGTTAGAAGTTGGTTGAAAGTCCAGGTACGGGTATTCGAGATTGTTTTAGAAGTTGCGGGGGTATTTGATGTCAACTCCGAATAGAAAGGAGTAGCTGAATGTGACACATAGTTACTGTTGTAGAGAGCGGCATTTGCCGTGAACTTGAAATCCTTTAGGAACGAAATCTCAATGTAGGGTTTCACATCCATCATTGTTCTCTCTTGTTGGTTGAATCGATCCTTAAGTTGTCTGGGGGCATTTACTCCCGAATAGATCACACGGCCCGGAATAGTCAGTCCTGAAGCTGTAGTGTAACCTTCTCCAAAATCATAAATCGGATTACCATGTTCATCCAATATATAAGCACCTGTGTTATCGTGTAGATGTACACCATACACGGGAGGCATACGTCGCGCAATCATGAATACATTACCCATTGTTCCCTGCGAAGTGGACTGAATACCATATTGTGTACTCAACGTAGAAGCCATATTGACTCCGATATTGAGCCAGTCACTGGCTTTTGTAGAGACATTCGCCCTAGCTGTGTAACGTTCAAATCCGGATCCTACAATATACCCTTCATTGTCGGAATATCCTACGGAAGCATAGTAACTATTCTTGCCGTGACGTCCGTTTGCACTTACCGAATAATCCTGAACAAGTCCCACCTGCTCTATTCCATTTCTCCAGTCTGTATCATCCAACCATTTGAAAGTCGCGCTGCTATTGTATTTGCCGTTTATATCGACAACTTCGGTAATACCGCAAGACCAAGGATTGTATTCTTCAGTGAAATTAAGGCTGGTTGCAACAGAGTTAGAGGCTCGACGAGCTGCATCTTCGGGAGTGACGCCATTGAGAATGTGGTTGTTGTAATATAGTCGCCAATAGGTCTCCATATAATCCTTTATGCCCATAGTTTCATAGTCCTTAAACTCGCGAGTCACCCAGCCTGTGGAGACTTTAACATTGATAGTGGCTTTCTCGCTTTTGCCCTGCTTGGTAGTAACCATTATCACACCATTGGCGGCACGTGCACCGTACAGTGCAGTGGAAGCGGCATCCTTCAGCACAGTAATACTTTCGATATCACCTGAAGGGATACTTGAGAGTACTCCGGAGTAGATAATACCGTCCATAACTATAAGCGGATCAATATTACCATTTATGGATCCTATGCCACGGATAGTAATGGTGGCATCAGCGCCCGGTTGACCAAGGGTGGAGGTAAGTCGGATACCGGGTGTCGTACCGTTAAGAGTGTTGAGCGGGTTAGTATTAGGTATTAGCTGAATCTTTTCACCGCTAATTTTGCCCGCGGATCCCGTAAATGAAGTTTTGGTAGCGGTACCATAGGCCACTACCATTACCTCTTCCAAGGCTTCAGAATCGGGAATGAGAAATACATCTATTTCGGCTCGTCCGTTTACAGGGATTTCCTGGTTGAGGTACCCTATGGAAGAAAAAATAAGTACGCTGTTACGCGGTACCGATATGGAATATTTGCCGTCGGCGTCAGCCGCGACTCCGGAAGTTGTGCCCTTTAGAACAACGCTTGCAAAAGGTACCGGATCGTGATTCTCATCGAATATGGTACCCTTGACGGAAATGTTTCCGCCTTGCCCAAGCATCCTTAAAGGCAAGAATAACAGCAATACCATTACTGTTATCAGGAGATGTTTGTAATTCATATATAGAAGTTTTTAGGAGATTTCAAAGAAATAAAATATACTCTCCCACCCCTTCATGCCGGCAATTTGTAAAAAAATATAATTAGTAGGGTTCAAAATACTCTCTTATCCATAGTAAAGTATCGGAAATACTAAAAACAGAACAAGAGAGAAGAATAAGATGGCCGTTTGGCGCATCCTGAAACAATAAAAATACTTATTGCAAAAAGACATGGCTTGCAATATCTTAGTTCTTTTACAAAGATAAGTTTTTTATACAAAAAAAGAGCAACAAATTGCTCTTTTGATGTAACTATTTTTTCAAGGGTTCATGACACCAACATAATGGGGCCATAAGTGGTCTGTAGTAGCAGGACAAACCGACATTTCATCCTTTGAATTTTTTGACAATAACCTTACCTTCCAAGGATGACTTGTATTTGATGGTAAACCTTAAATACTCACCTTTGTTATTACAGAAAATCAATATGTACTCGGTATTAGAGGATAGCGGGCCCAACGTGTACTCCAAATCGTAATCACAGATACATTTGCATTGAGGATCTGTTTCAGTTTCAACAATGGTGATGGTGTTTCCTTCCACAGAGAGATCTGATTTTATAGTACCCGGACAGCAGTTGAATACTGCATTGACGTGCTTGATACGAAGATACCCGTCACCTATCGCTCTATATTCGATATATTCTTCCTTATCAGCTGATTTTGTGAGATTGGTCACAATCTCTTTACATCCTTGATATGAAAAATCTTTAATTTGAAGGTTTTCATTCGGTGTCTCTCTATCGCAGCCCGTTCCTCCTATCAGGAAGAACAAAGCAAGCATTGTTATTATGGCCGATTTTGTTTTCATAGTGGTTATTTTATTTATTGTAAACTCTTTCACATGACCAGATGGTGCCAACAAGCTTGACTTTTTCAAAAATTCATCCCAGCCTTCCGGTATTGGTCATTTCTACTCCATAAAATAAGAGCTGAACTCCGTCGCACGAATATACTGATCCGAAAATATACAAGAAGGCGAGCGCCCGGGAATAAAGTCCGATTTGCTCTCAATTACAAAATATGGCGTTAGTTTCAAGATCTTGATATAAAGAAATTTTTATGAAATATGCCTTTGAATGCTCAGCACAATAATTTTTAATCCACTCCATATTTCTTAGCGGATCTTTTACTCCACATACGGTTATATCGTGGTTTTCATAAATGGTCATATTGAGGCCTCTTTTCACACCCTGACACAAAAAATAGCGTAAAGAGGAAACCAAGAATCAGAATAGTAATCATTTTCATTTTCACTGCTAAAAATGGTTTAAATTTTGACAACATTGAATATAACTTTTGCTGTTTTAGCCAATTTTTCAACAATCCCGTAATGAAAATGGGGATCGGGTTGTGTTGCATCACCCCTATCTCTACGAAAAAAATAAAATCGTCATCCTTATTTTTATAAAAAGCATAATTAAGGTGCGCCAGAGATGGAAGACCGTCGCATCCTATCAGCAAAGTTTGTGTAGAAAAATCAATACCCTTTAAATCAGGATATTTATCTATCTCATCTTGACTAAACAGAGCCAATAACTCCTGTCTCGATTGGACCACCTTTCCTTCTCCCTGCTTCATTTTTCCATCCAGAAGATACATTTTAGGCAATTCCTTAATGATAATTGCATCATTAGTAGTAAGGTTTTTTCTTCGCATCCTGTTCCTCCTATCAGGAAGAACAGGAAAATAACACTTAATAAAATCGACTTTGTCTTCATATCCTTTTAGTGCTGAACAGTAATTCTACCCTCCAAAGATGGGCTGTACTTGATAATTAACTTTGAAAACACATAAGCACCACTGCTAAAAATCAATATATACTCTTTATTGGAGGTTAAGGGGCCAAACGTATATTCCAAATCATAATTACAAATACAATCACATATAGGATTTGTTTCACTCTCCACAATAGTAATGATGTTGTCCTTCATAGAAACATCTGCTTGAATAGTGTCAGGACAGCAGTTGAATACGGCATTGATATGCTTGATATGAAGATATCCGTTGGCTACTGCTTTATATTCGATAGACTCTTCACCGTGATATGAGGTTAGGAGACTTTTAGTTTCTTTACATCCTTGATATGAAAAGTCTTTAATCCGAAGACTTTCATTCGATGTTTCCTTATCGCAGCCCGCTCCTCCTATCAGAAAACACAGAGCAAGCATTGTAATTAAAACCGTTTTCGTTTTCATGATTTACAGTATACTGAGATTTATAAATATAACAACTTCTATCTAATATATACGCATTTACTCACGAAATACTTCCATAACTGATTAAAAATTGTGCGACAAGAGATCCTATATTGTATAGATGCAAAAATTAGCCCAAACGCTGCATACAATGAGATTAATCTTCTTAATCCCAATTGGTTGCATTATCTGAAAGTTCCCTTACAAAGATAGCTTTTTAAAACAAAAAAGGAGCGGTTGCTCGCTCCTTTTGTCGGGATACTCCGACTCGAACGGAGGACCCCTTGGTCCCAAACCAAGTGCGCTACCAACTGCGCCACATCCCGAAATCATCCCTTAATGGGGGGACAAAGATAACCTTTTTTTTATACTTGCTGAAATATTTTGCTAAAACGGCAAAATTGCATAACTTTGCACTCCCAACGGTGAGGTGGGTGAGTGGCTGAAACCATCAGTTTGCTAAACTGACGTACGGGCAACCGTATCGGGGGTTCGAATCCCCCTCTCACCGCACAACAAAAAAAACAGCGCCAGAAATGCTCCCGGCGCTGTTTTTTTACTTGTATATATCTCTTAACTATTTATTATCAGCTTCAACCTTTGCGCTGTTGAATTAAGTTTAATAAAACGATCGAAATCGCTTTCAAAAAGTCTGTCCTGCACTATTCTGTATTTTTCCCACTCTGTTTCCGCATGTTTACGTGCCACTTCAGCAGAAATAGTGCGCTGGATTTGTAAGCAATTCATGTTCAGTTGCCATAAGAATGCGATCAAGATGTGTAGCCCAATCTTGCATGGTCATAGGTATATTACGATTTGCCTGATTTTCTGCAAAATCAAGATATCCCGAAACAATCAACTCCAACGCTCGCAATTCATCCGGTTGCAAATAGTTTTTAGCAATAACAACATCTGATTTTCTGATTTTACCTGACGGTGCAGCTTCCCAAGTTTGAAGTCCCATGTTACTTGCTTCTGCATCAGCCCGTTTATAAATCAGCTCAGCGGCAGTATGTCCGTGAATTGCCCAGTGTAATTTATTTTGAACCTTTTTATAGAAGTCCAAGGTGATTTTGGAATTTGGATCATAATCGAGGGAAGTGGCATAAATATCTGTTATTTTTTGATAAAAGCGTCTTTCAGAAAGTCTTATTTCCCGAATAACTTCGAGTTGTTTTTCAAAATAATCTTTCGTAAGAATCGTTCCAAAGTTTTTGAGCCTATCAACATCCATGACCCACCCTTGTATGGTGTAATCTTTTACAACTCCATTGGCCCACTTGCGAAACTGAACGGCTTGCCGGTTATTGATTTTAAATCCAACGGAAATGATTGCTTGAAGATTATAGTGTTTTGTTTTATAATTTTTACCATCTTCGGCAGTTATTAAGTATTCCTTAACAACTGCATCTTCCTGCAATTCATTATCTTCAAAAATTGTTTTCAAATGTTGATTTATAGCCGGAATTGAAACATCGTACAATGTAGCCATCATCTTCTGTGTCAGCCAAATATTCTCTTCTTCGTACCGAATTTCAATGCTTTGATAATTATCACCGTTAGCAGCAACAAAGGTAAGATACTCGGCAGCTGAACTTCTTATATCAGTTTCTTTTTTCTTTGTTATTTCATGTTTTTTTTTCATACGGCCTCTATTTCTAATTACATAACAATAAATCTAATGACATAAAGTTGTTTGTTATTTTCCAAATATAAGAAAAACAAATTTATCACTACTGCAATTAAGACAATTTTAACATCTAAAATTGAAAAAACAGCGCCAGGCATACACCTAGAGCTGTTTTTCATATTCATTCCGAGTGGGTGTTCGGAAATACCGAACCACCACTTCTTTTCTACAGTTTCTCGATTAAACTGCGCAAACTCACTTTTTCCTCCATTATTTTGCGGAGTGAAGCGATGGGAACCCTCTCCTGCTCCATAGTATCGCGATGGCGGATGGTGACGCGGTTGTCCTCCAGGGTATCATGGTCGATTGTGATACAGAAGGGGGTGCCGATGGCATCCTGACGGCGATAGCGTCTGCCGATGCTATCTTTTTCGTCGTACTGGCAATTAAAATCGTACTTAAGCTCATTCATTATCTCGCGGGCCTTCTCAGGGAGAGCATCTTTCTTGACAAGAGGCAATACGGCCAGTTTGACCGGAGCTATGGCAGGCGGAATGCGCAACACTACCCTCGACTCTCCATTCTCAAGCTCCTCTTCTGAGTAAGCTGCCGAAAGGATCGCAAGGAAGGTCCTGTCGAGTCCAATAGAGGTCTCAACCACATAAGGCACGTAGCTTTCGCCGGTCTCGGGATCGAAATATTGCATTTTGCGTCCGGTGAATATCTGATGCTGCGCAAGGTCGAAATCGGTACGGGAGTGGATACCCTCCAGCTCCTTGAAACCGAAGGGGAATTCAAACTCTATATCTGTGGCTGCGTTGGCGTAGTGCGCCAGCTTCTCGTGATCGTGGTAGCGATATTTCTCGTCACCAAGTCCCAGGGCCTTGTGCCAGGCAAGACGAGCCTCTTTCCATTTTTCGAACCATTCAAGTTCGCTGCCCGGACGCACGAAAAACTGCATCTCCATCTGCTCAAACTCCCTCATACGGAAAATAAATTGTCTGGCAACAATCTCATTGCGGAAAGCTTTCCCTATCTGCGCTATTCCGAAGGGAACCTTCATCCTGGCGCTCTTCTGAACATTCAGAAAGTTAACAAAAATACCCTGTGCCGTCTCAGGACGAAGGTATATAGTGCCGGCCTCTTCGGATATGGTACCCAGCTGAGTGCTGAACATAAGATTGAACTGACGTACGTCAGTCCAATTTTTAGTGCCGGAAATAGGACAAACAATCTCAGAATCAATGATAATCTGTTTAAGTTCGGCAAGATCGTTTTCATTGAGTGCCTTAACCATCCTGGCGTGCACTTCGTCCCATTTTACCTTGTTGCGGAGAACATTGGGATTGGTTGCCCTGAATTGTTCCTCATCAAAGGCTTCGCCAAATTTGCGGCGACCTTTTTCCACCTCTTTGTTCATCCTCTCCTCAAGCTTGGCCAGATACTCCTCAATCAACACATCGGCACGATAGCGCTTTTTAGAGTCCCTATTGTCTATCAGAGGATCATTGAATGCCCCCACATGACCCGATGCCTCCCAAATTTTGGGGTGCATGAAGATTGCCGAATCAATCCCTACAATATTTTCGTTGAGGTGGACCATCGCTTCCCACCAATATTTCTTGATATTATTCTTAAGTTCAACTCCCATCTGTCCGTAATCATATACGGCACCAAGACCATCATAAATTTCGCTGGAAGGGAAAATGAATCCATACTCTTTAGCGTGAGCCGTCAGGGTCTTAAAAAGTTCTTCTTGTGTCATATATTCGTTTCTAATTATTTACAATTGTTTGAAAAAGTTTAAAAATAGGTACCGGCAGCAATGCCGCTATCTCCATCACAAAGGGCCTGCTCCAAATCTGCGGATGGGGCAATGTCAAACTTTTCGTATTGCACCGCACATCATCGAAGGCAAGAATATCCATATCTATAATCCGGTCACGGTATATTCTTCCTCCCTTCTCATCGAACTCTGCCTGATGCACCTCACGCCCCATTTCAATCTCAATCTTCTGACAAATCTTCAGCAATTTTCGGGGAGTGATATTCTTCTCCTCAAAAGCCATAATCTGGTTTAGGAAAAACGCACCTTCAAATCCGATGGCCTCAGTTCTCACTTCAGGTGAAAAGTAGACCTGTAACGACTCTTTTCCCTCAAATCCAAGCGCCTCACATAATCTTTTACGAGCATCGGAAAGGTTTGCCTCCCTGTCGCCCAAATTGCTTCCCAATAGCAGGAAAATCACAACATCCCCAGCTCCAAAAGAGCCGCCTCACTCATCATCTTCATGTTCCATTCGGGCTCAAAGACTATTTTAACGTCCACATCTGCCACCTTGGGAACATCCTCGACAGCCGTTTTGACATCTTCCACAAGCTGATCAGCCGCAGGACAATTGGGTGAAGTAAGGGTCATCGTCACAGTGACATTGTTTGCTTTATCCACCTCAAGTCCGTAAACAAGGCCAAGTTCGTAGATATTAACCGGAATTTCCGGGTCAAATACCTGTTGTAACGCAAGGATTATATCCCTCTCTATATCGCTTTTGGGTTCTATCATTGTTGTACCTCCTTTTCTTTGTATGCCAAAGCATAAGCTTTAATCTGTTTTATCATTGATAAAAGGCCATTGGCACGAGTCGGGGAGAGATTGTCCTTAAGCCCGATCCTTTCTATGAATGAAAAATCGGAAGCAGGATATCATCATATTTCTGGCCGCTATAGACCTTCAACAAGAGTGAGATTATGCCTTTGGTGATGACGGCGTCGCTATCTGCACCAAACCAGAGGCGCCCTCCGCTGTTTCGGCAAACAAGCCAGACACGAGATTGGCATCCCCTTATAAGGTTCTCTTCCGTTTTATCACTCTCATTGATGCCTTCCAACTCTTTACCCAACTCAATCAGATACTCATATTTGTCGAGCCATTCATCAAAAATCGTGAATTCGGAAACAATTTCCTCCTCAATTTCGCTTATGCTCCTTATATTTGCCTTTGATTCAATCATTTTAACATCTCTGTTACAAGTTTCAACTTGCTTATAAATATTTCACACTCATTAAAAGTGTTGTATGGTGCAAAAGATACTCTCAGCAATCCTAGCTCCGAAAAACGGCTCACAAGCGGTTCTGCACACATGAATCCGGAGCGTACCGCTATACCCATCTTGTCGAGCATCTGTGCGAGATCGGATGGATGAACTGCCTCATTACTTAGAGAGAAAATGGGCACTTTTAAGGAGAGATCCCGTGGCAAACCGTGTATCTTAAGTCCCTCTATCTGCTGCAATTCCTGCACCATAGTACTCACAATCTTCATTTCCTGCTCCCGTACCTGCACATCATCCCTTACGGCAGTTGCAAATTCCAGTGCCGGTTTGAGACAAGCCGCAGCTATAAAATTCGGAGTACCCGCCTCAAATTTTAACGGAAGCGGAGCATAAGTGGTGCGACTGAAGCTCACCCTATCCACCATATCGCCCCCTCCCATATAGGGGGGCATGTTCTCGAGAAGCGAGCGTCGTCCGTATAGAACTCCGATACCGACAGGTGCATATATTTTATGTCCTGAGAATACATAAAAGTCGCAATCCATCTCCCGAACAGAGACTCTGTCGTGTACCACTCCCTGAGCACCGTCAATAACAACCAATACTCCTTTGGAATGAGCTATACGCACGATTTCAGCTACCGGATTTATAATTCCCAACACGTTGGAGATATGATTGACAGAGAGCAAACGGATACGATCGTCAGCCTTAAGCAGATCAATAAGCCGCTCCAAAGATATCTCACCACTCTCCTCCACCGGCAATACCTCCAACGATAGGCCGTATTGCTCGCAAGCAAGCTGCCAGGGGACTATATTTGAGTGATGTTCAGCTTCACAAACCAGCACTTTGTCACCCTTTGCCAAATGGCTGCGAACGAGCGAAGAGGCTATCAGATTGAGGGCGGCAGTTGCCCCGGATGTGAAGATTATCTCCTCACTGCTCTCCGCGTTCAAAAAAATGCGTACCGCCTCACGACCCGCTTCATAGAGATCAGTCGCATCAGCGCTCAGCTTATGCAGTGCACGATGGATATTGGCATTGGTGCGCGCACTCACACGTTCCTGCAATTCCAGTACCTTGCGGTGCTTCTGCGTGGTAGCGGCATTGTCCAGATATATGAGCGGCTTGCCCCAGACCTGCTGGTGCAGCGCCGGAAATTCTTCGCGTATCTGTTCTATAATCTCCATAACTTGCAAAAGTACTAAACAAACTTTGGTTTTTGGCCTAAAAAGCATATTTTTACATGAAAATTAAACTAAAAGAGAATGTACGACTATATCAAAGGCATACTTATCGAACTCAATCCTGCGGATGTTACTATAGAGGCGGGCGGCATCGGATATCACATATTAATTTCTCTCACAACCTACTCCAGCCTCCAGAGAGGAAGTAAGGAGAGCGTTAAACTCTACCTTCACCAGCATCTTCGTGAAGATGAAGAGCTGCTTTTCGGCTTTTTTGACAAAGAGGAGCGCACCATGTTCCGTCATCTGATCTCAGTAAGCGGCATCGGTCCCGGTACGGCACGTATGATGCTCTCCAGCATGACACCGGATGAGGTTTTCAGCTCTATTGTCACTCAGGATGTCAACCGCATCAAGAGCGTTAAAGGTATTGGTATCAAGACTGCACAACGAGTGATTCTGGAGCTTCAGGATAAGGTCGGCAAAGGTATTTCCCCCACAGGATTCCCCTTTGATGGTGCAGCTGCTCATTCTGCCCTACTTCAGGAAGCATCCACTGCGCTTGTCCTCCTGGGGTTCAGCAAACCCAGTGTTGAAAAGGCTCTGGATAAGCTCTTAAAAGAGAGCCCTTCCATCTCTCTTGAGGAATTGATAAAAAAAGCACTCAAACTACTCTGATTTTGAGTTTTTTTTGTTGGTTTCAAATATTAATGCTATATTTGTACAATCATTTTTGGAATCAGTTTTAACATTTTAATCGGTTTTATAATGAACATTCCTTGCAGAACTCAAGTATAGCAAAGATCACGAGTGGATTAAGATCGAAGGAGACACAGCCATAGTAGGTATCACCGATTTTGCACAGAGCGAACTTGGTGACATCGTGTTTGTCGATATCCAGACAGAGGGTGAATTTTTGGAAAAGGATGAAATATTCGGTGCGATTGAAGCTGTAAAGACAGTTGCTGACGCTTTAATGCCTCTTTCAGGAGAGATCGTTGAGGTTAATCCTGAACTTGAAGGAGCTCCCGAGCTCGTCAATAACGATCCTTATGGAGCAGGGTGGATGATTAAGATCAAGTATTCCGTCGCTTCGGAAATTGATACCCTTCTATCTGCAAAGCAGTATGAAGAAATAATCTGATTTGTAAATCAAATGTGTTGTGTTGAGGGAGGTCCGAGCGAGGGCCTCCCTTGTTTTTATTTTTATTTTTCGGGGTTAATTATTAACTTTGGAGTTCTAACTTTTTTAAAATATGACAATTACCCGCACATTTGACTTGCTTTCCAATTTGAAAGCCTCTTTTCCTCCCAAGGATGATATGCTGGCTCGTAAAGTAAACGGCCGGTGGATTAAATATAGCATTGATGACTACATAGAACACTCACATAATGTGGCCTATGGTCTTCTGGCACTCGGTTACAAGGCCGGTACAAAGATAATTACCATCTGTAGCAATCGTCCCGAGTGGAATTTTGTGGATATGGGGTCAAATCTCGCCCACATGATACATGTGCCGGTGTACAGTACGCTTAGCAAAAAGGATTTCTCGTACATTTTCGACCATTCGGACGCTGAAATCATTATCGTTGGCAACAAAAACCTCTACAATAAAATCGCTCCAAGCGTTGCGGAGATAAAGCGCAACATCAAGGTAATACTGATGGATGACTCTGAGGATATTTTCTGTATGTCGAAGCTTGAGGCACTCGGACGCGAGAATAAAGAACAATTTGCTCCTATTGTTGAGCGAAACAAAGAAGAAATATCTCCTGACGAATGCTGTAGTATAGTCTATACCTCAGGCACCACAGGTTTGCCGAAAGGCGTTATGCTCTCCCACCGTAACTTAACCTTCAACTCCCATGGTCATGCAGTGCGCCAGATATGGAATTACAATCATAAAATGCTCAGCTTTCTCCCTCTCTGCCACGTGTATGAGCGCACAATGAACTATGAGTTCCAGGAACTGGCCATAAGTATTTATTACGCCGAATCTCTCAGTACTATAGCAGCAGACCTCCTAGATAGCCGGGCAGACGGATTTTGCTCTGTTCCACGCGTACTGGAGATAATGTACGGCAAGCTTGAGGCGGCCGGTAAGAGGTTGAAAGGCATAAAGAAGCTTATATATAACCTCGCTTGGAAATTTGCCAACAATTTTGACTTCTACAACAAAAAGAAGTTCTACCTTGCCAAACGCAATCTCTACGACAAACTTGTTTACAGCAAGTGGAGAGCAGCTCTCGGAGGTCAGGAAATGATTGTAGTTTCAGGCGGGTCTTCAATCCAGGCCAAGATTGTGCGTACTTTCAACGCGGCAAACCTCCATATATATGAAGGATATGGTATGACGGAAACCTCCCCTGTAATAGCCGTAAACAGCCCGGCTGACGGCATAAATGTAATTGGCACGGTAGGAAAGGCACTCGGAGGTACGGAACTCTCATTTGCCGAAGATGGGGAGATTCTGACCAGAGGACCTCATGTGATGCTCGGATACTACAAGGATCCGGAAGCTACAGCTCAAATAATAGATTCAGAAGGCTGGTTACACACGGGCGATATAGGCTATCTTGTTGACGGACAGTATCTTAAGATTACAGACAGGAAAAAGGAGATATTCAAACTTTCAGCGGGCAAATATGTAGCTCCTCAAGTAATTGAGACACGCCTCAAGGAATCTCCATATATAGAGAACTGTATAGTATTCGGAGAAAACCAAAAATTTGCCTCTGCAATCATTATTCCCTCTGTTCCAAAACTTAAAGAGTATGCTCAGAAGCGCAAAATTGAATACAACAATGATCAGGAACTCATCGCTACCGAAGAGATTGTAAAACTTATTCACTCTGAAGTGGAGAAAGTAAACAAGACTTTGGCGGCACATGAGGCCATAAAACGTGAAAAGATTGTGCTGGATGACTGGAGTGCCGAAAATGATCTGCTCTCTCAGACTCTCAAACTCAAACGTCGTAACATCCACAAAAAATACGCAAATCTCATCAACGAAATATTTAAGAGTGACAAATTAGAGGATTAGAATAGCCAAACTTAGATATGATTCGCTCAGCTACAAAACAGGACATATCGGATATACGCCACATCTACAAGAAGAGCTTTGATGCAAGCGAGGAGTATGTCGATTTCTTCCTAAAAAATTGCAACCCTAGGCACACACTTGTTTATGAACAGGATGGAAAGGCCGTTTCTGTGGTGCAAACTATGAGCATATCATATATATCGAGTTCGCGCACCAGGGGGCATAGGGATTCTCATCCGGGAGTATACATTTGCGGCCTGGCAACATTACCCTCATATCGTGGTCGAGGTTATGCCAAATCACTTGTAGCATACATTAGACAAAATGCCAAACAACAGGGCTGGAAATTTATGATTGTCCACCCTTCTAATGCAGAAATTGTCTCATTCTATGACAAAATTGGGTTTAATACACATATCTACCGAAATTCCGAGTCACTCCCTCTATTTGAAAACCGGGCATTTATTTCCCATTTTGATGGGATCGGCCTATTTCTGACAAGAGACGAAAGATTGATGTCGGACTATTTTCAGTGGAACCATTACTTACTGGATTACATTATAGAAGAATCTATATTTAATCCTCCTTCTCCAATCCAGAACGACACAAGGTATCCCTACCTGTTGCTTTCGTCATTAAACGACAGCTTCGCGACAGAATCCACACACTCTACTTTTTCGTTTCCTCTTTGAGGCTAAAATAAGCCAAGCAGAGCTGCAAACGTTCCACGAAGAACATTTGCGGCTTGTTTTTATGCCTACTTATTTACTTTGCCTTGTGAAAATATACAGAATTTACCGGAAAAATATAACACATCTGTTATATTTTATAGAGGTTAAAATCTACAAAATTCTGATAATCAAGAAAATAGCCTAAAATAGGTAATAGGTAAGAACTCCTACCTTCCAAAATAGACTAATAATACTTGAATGTCCGCTGGAGAGACACCTGAGATGCGGGAAGCCTGAGCTATTGTACGCGGACGATATCTGTTGAGCTTTATTCGACACTCCATGGACAAAGAAGTGACTTTTGAAAAGTCAAAGTCATCCGGAATTCGGAGATTTTCGAGGCGTCGTATTTTTTCAGCTATATTTTTTCTCGATCTATATAACCTTTATATTTAATACTAATCTCAGCTGATTTGAGTATCTCTTCAGATACAATTTCAGGATTTATATCTCCTCTACCCTCCGTTTTGCCCCAAGGCATCTCTAAAAGATTTCTTGTTTGCTCTGTTTCAATAGATGATATTTTCGATAATTTTTCTGATAAATTAGAATCTATAATTGTTCCACGTGGAACATATTTGAGAAGAGTGCTAATAGATGTGGAAGGACGGGATAGAAGATCTGAAATCTTTTTCTTGTGTGACAATAGGGCGCTGTCAATGGAACTTAGGTAATCATTGACATCTTCCGGACTTAAGGTAGTACTATTAGCAAAGTCAATATAGTTCGAAATTAAATCATACTTCAGTCGTGTAAACTGGTATCTGAATTGATCTACAAGGCCTAATTGATATCCTTTCTCAGTAAGTCTGCTGTCTGCATTATCCTGTCTTAAAAGAATACGGTATTCTGCGCGCGAAGTAAACATTCTATAAGGTTCGTCCACGCCTTTCGTAATTAAATCATCTATCAGGACCCCGATATAAGCCTCATCCCGCTTTAGTATAAAGGGCTCCTTGTTATTGAGTTTAAGATGGGCATTTATTCCAGCCATCAATCCTTGGGCTGCCGCCTCTTCATAACCGGTAGTGCCATTGACTTGTCCGGCAAAATAGAGGTTTGGAACAATCCTGGACTCAAGAGTGGGATGAAGCTCTGTAGGGTCAAAAAAGTCATATTCTACAGCATACCCCGGCGTAAAGACTTTAACACCGCGCAATCCATCAATCTCTTGCAGGGCATCAATCTGTACGGATAGAGGAAGCGAAGATGCAAAGCCCTGGAGATAATATTCGTGGGTATTCCAGCCCTCCGGCTCTAAAAATAATTGATGAGAATCTTTGCCGGCAAAGGTTCTGAGTTTATCTTCGATAGAGGGACAATAACGAGGGCCTATACCTTTGATCTTTCCGCTGAAAAGTGGAGATTGCTCAAAACCGGTACGGAGAATCTCATGCACATTCTTATTTGTATGTACAATATAGCAGGGTTTCTGCTCCTTGCCTCTCTGAATACTTGTCTTAAATGGAAGGTAAGAGAACTTGGAAGGATTAGGATCAAAATCCTGTTTCTCTAGTTTAGAGAGATCTATTGAGCGGGCATCTATTCTGGGCGGAGTGCCGGTTTTCATTCTCGCAGTAGTACAACCGAGAGCTGATAGTTGCTCGGTCAGAGCCAGAGAAGGGGACTCCCCCATCCTTCCTCCATGAACTACTTCATTTCCGATATAGAGTTTGCCATTTAGAAAGGTACCTGCTGTTAAAATAACGATCTTACAATCGAATTCTGCACCCATAGCCACGCGGACACCGGAAATATTGGACTCCTTGAAGGTTATGGAGGTTACAGTATCTTGCCAAATATCTAAGTTTGAGGTATTTTCAAGGACATAGCGCCAGTTCATGGAAAAGTGTAGTTTATCGCACTGTGCACGCGGACTCCACATGGCAGGACCTTTTGAAAGGTTGAGCATCCTGAATTGAATGGTTGAGGCATCGGTAACAATGGCTGAGTAACCACCCAAAGCATCTATTTCGCAAACTATCTGTCCTTTTGCGATTCCACCAATGGCCGGATTACAAGACATCTGAGCGATTTTGTTCATGTCCTTTGTAATTAGGAGGACTTTCGAACCCATTCTTGCTGCTGCTATGGCAGCCTCGCATCCTGCGTGGCCGGCGCCGATCACTATTATATCGTATTGAGGAATTATCATTTACATTTTATTCAATGAGAGGAGTTGAAGGGCACTATCCTCCTGTTGAGTCATTTCTGCTTTGAGTTCCACAGATGTGTCATCAAAACCTATTAGATGTAGTATTCCATGAACCATGACCCGGTGGAGCTCCTTGTGGAATCCCTCATCATAAAGTTCAGCGTTACGCCTGACCGTATCTATGCTAATATAAATGTCGCCGCTTATGGAGTTCGGACCATATTGTATCTCGAAGTCTGAACTATAATCAAATGTTAT
This sequence comes from Bacteroidales bacterium, assembly GCA_040766795.1. Classification (GTDB taxonomy): domain Bacteria; phylum Bacteroidota; class Bacteroidia; order Bacteroidales; family UBA932; genus Cacconaster. The sequence goes on from JAXGPW010000005.1 coordinate 65,126, forward strand.
AACGTCAGTATAATGATCATGCCCGAGAAAGTCTCTGTTGATGTTGATCAAATAGTCGTCACTACAAAAGATATAATTGATTTGTCCAACATGGAATCCTCTCTCGAGGAGAATCTCTTTCAACCATTTGGAAAGGATTCGCTTCCTGGGTAAATTAAAGTCTATATCTGGATTAAAAAAACTTATCATAAACTTTGGTTAATGTTAGAAAACATGCGGGTATGGCGTATTTTTTGCTACAAAAATAGTGAAATGAGTATAGAACAGACAAAAAAATAAAAAAAAGTGTTAATTGGAAATTAAAACGTTTCCAAGCATTAAAAATAAGGTTCTTGAAAATAGCAAATGAAAAAGCTAACGATCAGGATTAAGTGACGAAAGTAGAATAGTAATGAAGGTATGATGCAAGTTTCTGTCGGCAGGCATGTAAATATGAGAAATATGAGAAAGGTTTAGAATAGATGAAAAAAGGGTGTATATAAAAAATACTAACAATTATAAAAAGTGGCAAAAAACCTAATTGATTGACTATCAGATATATAGGAAAAATAAAATAAAATTATCAACAAAAAATTTGTTATAAATGATTTTTTCTTACTAATTTTACCGATTACTAGGTCAAATGGACCAAAACTTGGACAAACAAAAATAAAATACTGATATGGAAGTTAAAAAAACACCCAAAGCAGATCTTGAAAACAAGAAATTATTATTCAGAGAGATTGGACTGATAATCGCACTCGGAATTGTATTGCTTGCTTTTGAATGGACATCAGCTGAAAAAGCAGAGGCCGTTAACCTTTCAATCGAATCTCAAGTTGTTGAGGAGGAGATTATTCCTGTAACCCAACAAGAACAGCTTCCACCTCCTGAGGCTCCCAAGATTCCTGTTCTGTCCGACATTATCGACATCGTAGACGACGACATCGTTGTAACCGACAATCTATTTATAGATATGGAGGACGATGCGAGTATCGGAGTGGAAATTATGGACTATGTAGCAGTTGTGGAGGAAGAAGAAGTTGAAGAAGAGGCCATTCCTTTTGCTCTTGTAGAGGAGAAACCCAAGTTCCAAGGTGGCGACGCCAATGATTTCTCCAAATGGGTAAACAGTAAACTTGTTTATCCTGAGCTTGCCAAGGAAAATGGCGTTCAGGGTCGTGTTACACTGCAATTTACAGTTTACACAGATGGATCTGTAAGAGACGTTAAAGTACTCAGGGGCGTTGATGCTTCGTTTGACAAAGAGGCTGTAAGGATCGTCTCCATGTCACCGAAGTGGACACCCGGCAAGCAGAGAGAAAGGCCGGTAAAGGTTACTTATACCTTCCCGGTATTATTCCAACTCCGCTAACCGAAGCTACAGATCAGTAAATGTTGAGGCCGACCATTCAAAGTTGGCCTCATTTTTTATTTTATATACTTGTTTTGAGTAAAAATCTCGAGAAAAAAGTTGTGGAAAATTACCAAAGAAAAGTGTCAAAAGGATATCGCCCTGCATGTATCTCCGCCACCATATTGTAAAGGTCGGAACGAAGTTTGTCCACATTGGTTTTATCTTTTGCGGAGATAAATATGCAAGGGGTATGTTCCTTTGACATCCACGATTCTTTTAGTTCCTCGAGGGTATAATTATTGAGTTTCTTTTCCTGAAGAGAAAATTCGTCATAGACTTCATGCCTGTAGGCGTCAATTTTATTGAAAACAACAAATAAGGGTTTCTCCTTGGCTCCTATGTCGAGAAGAGTTTGGTTGACCACCCTGATATGCTCTTCGAAATTGAGGTGTGAAATATCCACGACATGCATAAGTATATCCGCTTCTCTGACCTCATCTAAAGTGCTTTTGAAAGATTCTACAAGTTGAGTAGGAAGTTTTCTGATAAAACCTACTGTATCACTTAAAAGAAAAGGTACATTCTCTATGACCACCTTACGGACAGTCGTGTCAAGAGTTGCAAAAAGTTTATCTTCGGCAAAAACATCACTTTTGGCTAAAAGGTTCATAATGGTACTCTTGCCAACATTGGTATATCCTACCAGGGAAATACGCACTAAAGAGCCCCGGTTGCCCCTTTGAGAGGCCATCTGACGATCAATTTTCTTAAGCTGCTCCTTAAGTTTTGCAATCTTGTCCAAGACTATGCGTCGGTCGGTCTCCAGCTGAGTTTCACCTGGGCCCCTCATGCTTATACCGCCTCGCTGACGCTCAAGGTGGGTCCACATACCGGTCAATCTGGGTAAAAGATATTGATATTGTGCCAGTTCTACCTGCGTTTTAGCATAAGCCGTTTTTGCTCGTTGCGCGAAAATATCCAATATGAGACCAGTGCGGTCAATCACCCTTATCCCGACCGCCTGCTCTATATTTCTTAGTTGAGAAGGGGAAAGTTCGTCATCAAAAATAAGATAATCAATCTCATTCTGTTCAATATAAGCAGTTATTTCGTCCAACTTGCCTCTTCCTATGTAGCTGCGGGAATTTGGTTTTTCGAGCTTTTGGGTAAAACGCTTACCACCTTTAACTCCAGCCGTCTCTGCAAGGAACTCCAACTCGTCCAGATATTCATTGACCTCTCTTTCTTCAACACCTTGTGGAATGATAGCGACAAAAGCCGCCATTTCATCACTGCTCGACTTTATGATTTGATCCTTTTTTATCATCAATTCAAAATTTTTACAAAAGTAAAACTATATTTGTATTAATATAAGATTAAAAAATTATTCAATATGAAACGATTGGTACTTATAACTACTCTGTCTCTCATCTCCATTTCTCTATTTTCTCAAGGCAGAATCAGAGATTACGGCATAGAACCCGGTATTTTCCGTACAGGAGAACACAATGCAATTACCGACGTGCCCGGAGTAAAAGTAGGACAGATAACTATCATTAAGGGAGATAATATCCGTACGGGAGTGACGGCCATCATTCCTCACGAAGGCAATCTATTCCGTCTTAAATGCCCTGCTGCCGTCTATGCAGGCAATGGTTTCGGAAAACTTGCAGGAGTTACTCAAATAGAAGAACTCGGCAATACGGAGTCTCCGATTATCCTGACCAACACTCTATCCGTGGCTCAAGGGATTGAAGGCATAATAACCTACACGCTTGCACAGCAAGGAAATGAATCTGTGGGCTCGGTAAATGCGGTAGTGGGCGAGACTAATGATGGTGGGCTCAACGATATACGCGGAAGGCACGTAACAGCAGAGCATGTGCTGAAGGCAATAGAGATTGCATCAGGTGGTCCTGTGGAAGAGGGATCCGTTGGGGCAGGGACAGGTACCATCTGCTTCGGTTTTAAGGGTGGGATTGGTACCTCTTCTCGCGTACTTCCGAAATCTCTGGGAGGATATACGGTAGGAGTATTGGTACAATCCAACTATGGCGGCGTCCTGGAAGTAGATGGAGTCCCCATTGGAGAAATGTTGAGCCAATATAGCTTTAAAAAGGCAGTAGAAGAGGAAAAATCCGGTCAAGATCCGCAGCTTAACCCCGACGGCTCCTGTATGATGGTGGTCATAACTGATGCTCCGGTGGATGCTCGCAACCTTAAAAGAATTGCCAAAAGGGCGATGATGGGGCTTGCGAAGACCGGAGGTATAGCTTCCAACGGCAGTGGGGACTATGTTATAGCACTTTCTGTCAACAAGGACAATCTCATCAGCGAATCTACTGCGACTTACAATCCCACGCTGCTGCACAACGACGATATGTCAGCTCTATTTGAGGCTACTATCGAAGCTACCGCCGAGGCGCTATGGAATTCTCTCTTCATGGCCACCGATGTAACCGGGATAGGGGGAAGAACCGTAAAGGCCCTACCGGTAGAGAAGGTGGTAAAACTGATGGGAAAGCAGAAATAAGACTATTATCCTAAAAAGGAAAGAACTCTTTCGAATACTTCGTAGGGGCGCTCTACGAAACAATTATGTCCACATCCTGAGAGCTCTTCAAAACGCACTTTTGGAAAGCTCCCGCGTATCTTTTCGATCATTGGAACGGGCATGAAGCTATCCTGATCTCCTACAATCACCATGGAGGGAATTGAGCCATCCAGGAGTACTGAGGAGCCATCCGGACGAAGTTGCATCCCTTTAATAGAGGCTACTATGCCCATAGGGTCGTGGGTTTCACAAAGCTCAATCGTCTCACGTATTTTCTCGTCCATATCACGCAAATTGAGGCTACTGTACATTTTGGGGATGGACATTGAGGCCAGCACTGAGAGTTTTCCGCTCTCTATAATATCTATTTCGCGTTTACGGTCGAGGGCCTTCTCTTCAGGGTCCTCATAAGGATGGGAATTGAAAAGAATCAGCTTTTCAAAGGTATCGGGATAGAGACGGCAACAAGCCAGGGCTATATAACCACCAAGAGAGTGGCCTCCTATTACCGCTTTTGAAACATTACATTTATCAAGGACACCCTTTACGACAGAGGCACAGAAATCCATTGTATTGATTCTGTTGCCCGATTGATCGGCAGGCGCATAGTCTGTAAGGCCGTGGCCCGGAATATCAATCACAATCACTCTATATTGTTGTGAAAAAAGGTCTGCAAATTCGCTCCATATATACATGGTCTCAAGATAACCATGTAACAGAATTATGCATTTTTCACCTTTTTCCGAATCTAGAATATGGACGGCAATGCCACCCGCTGTAACAAATCTTTCCAAATTGAGCCTAAAAATTGATTTGCGGGCAAAGTTATAAATAAAATGGTATCTTTGCGCCTTAAAATAGTTTTAAAAAGATATAAATAACAATACATCTGAATCTATAATGACAAAATTAGTTTCTCATGTTCCCGAGGGACCCCTCGAGCAAAAATGGAGTTCTCACAAAAACAACATACGTATTGTAAGCCCTGCCAATAAACGAAAACTCGACGTAATCGTTGTTGGTACAGGTCTTGGCGGTGCATCTGCGGCTGCCTCTTTGGGAGAGCTCGGCTATAATGTTAAAGTTTTCTGTATAAGCGATTCACCACGCAGAGCACATTCCATCGCAGCTCAGGGCGGTATCAATGCTGCCAAAAATTACCGAAACGACAATGACTCGGTTTATCGTCTGTTCCACGACACCATAAAAAGTGGTGACTACCGTAGCCGTGAAGCAAATGTTTACCGCCTCGCGGAAGTCTCTAATAACATCATCGACCATTGCGTTGCACAAGGTGTTCCTTTTGGACGCGATTACAGCGGACTTCTCGATAACCGTTCATTCGGAGGCGGACAGGTTTCCCGTACGTTTTATGCACGTGGCCAAACCGGACAGCAACTCCTTCTCGGCGCTTATGCGTCTCTCAACCGACAAGTTGCCAAAGGTCGCGTAAAGTCATATCCCAGATACGAAATGCTTGATCTGGTAGTAATAGACGGTGAAGCGAGAGGCATTATAGCCCGTAACCTTGTAACGGGCAAAATCGAAAGATTCGGTGCACATGCTGTGGTTATCGCCACCGGAGGATATGGTAACTGTTATTTTCTCTCCACCTACGCAATGACCTGTAATGGTTCTGCGATTTGGCAGTGTTATAAGAAAGGAGCATTCTTTGCAAATCCGAGCTTTGCGCAAATCCATCCCACTTGTATTCCCGTAGAAGGAGACCAGCAATCCAAGCTGACCCTGATGTCGGAGTCTCTACGTAACGACGGGCGTATCTGGGTTCCCAAAAAGATAGAAGATGCCAAAAAACTTCAGGCCGGAGAGATTAAGGGTTCGCAGATTCCTGAAGAGGACAGGGATTACTATTTGGAGCGCAGGTATCCCGCATTTGGCAACCTCGTACCTCGCGATGTGGCCTCCCGTGCTGCAAAAGAGCGTTGTGATGCAGGTTTCGGTGTAAACAATACTGGCAGGGGAGTATTCCTCGACTTTGCCACGGCAATTGAAAGACTTGGAAAGGAGGTTATCGAAGCAAGGTACGGCAACCTTTTCCAAATGTATGAAAAAATTACTGACGTCAATGCTTATGAAGAGCCCATGATGATTTATCCGGCAATTCACTACACAATGGGTGGAATATGGGTAGATTATAACCTCCAGAGCACTCTTCCCGGCCTCTACGCTATAGGCGAGGCCAACTTTTCAGATCACGGCGGCAACCGTTTAGGGGCTTCAGCCCTGATGCAGGCCTCGCAGATGGCTATTTTATCCTTCCCTACACTATTGGTGATTACCTGGCAGGCAAGATTCTTGATCCCAAGACCGACACAAATCATCCCGCATTTGCAGAGGCAGAAAAGGCCATCACCGACAAGATCGATAAGCTCTTCAATGTAAAAGGCAAGCGCAGCGTTGATTCGTTTCATAAAGAACTTGGCCACATAATGTGGGAATATGTGGAATGGCCCGCAACGAAGAGGGTTTGAAAAAGGAATAGCAGAGATACGTAAACTCCGTAAAGAATATTGGCAAAATGTGTGTGTGCCGGGTGAGAACAATGAATTCAACCAGGAGCTTGAGAAGGCGATGAGGGTTGCCGACTTTATGGAAATCGGAGAACTTATGGCACTGGATGCCCTGAATCGCCGTGAATCCTGTGGTGGTCATTTCCGCGAGGAGATGCAAACCGAGGATGGAGAAACCATGCGTGACGATGAAAACTTCATGTATGTAAGCGCATGGGAATATAAGGGCGACGATCAGGAACCCACTCTTCACGGAAAGAGCCTTTGAAATTTGAATTTGTTAAAGTTGCTTCGCGAAGCTATGCGAAGATATAATGAGTAAGGAGAAAAGTTATGGATTTTACATTAAAGATATGGCGTCAAAAAAACGCCAAAAGTAAGGGCCACTTTGAGACCTACAAAGTAAAAAATATCTCTCCGGATACCTCTTTCCTCGAGATGTTGGATATCCTCAACGAACAATTGGTCAATGAGGGTGTAGACCCTGTTGCAGTCAACAAGGTTGTAAAGATAAAAAATCCGATCCCGTAGCATTTGATCACGACTGTCGTGAAGGTATCTGCGGCATCTGCTCACTCTACATCAATGGCCGTGCACATGGTCCGGACGATGAGATAACCACCTGCCAGCTCTATATGCGCAAATTCAAGGATGGTGAGACCATAACCGTGGAGCCTTGGAGGACCCGTGGTTTTCCGGTTATAAAGGATCTCGTGGTCGACAGGGGAGCATTTGATAAGATACTTCAGGCAGGTGGATATATATCGGTAAATGCCGGAAATGCTCCCGATGCCAACGCTATCCTCGTACAGAAAGAGAAAGCTAATGAGAGTATGGATGCAGCTGCTTGTGTTGGTTGCGGTGCTTGTGTTGCAACTTGCAAAAATGGCTCTGCAATGCTATTTGTGGCATCTCGTGTAAGTTCTCTCGCTCTTCTGCCGCAAGGTAAGATTGAAGGTGCCAGACGTGCAAAAGCTATGGTTGCCAAAATGGATGAACTAGGTTTTGGTAGTTGCACCAATACCCGTGCCTGTGAATTGGAGTGTCCAAAAGGTATCACTATAGCACATATTGCCAGACTCAATCGTGAGTTTCTTTCAGCCAAGTTGAAAGAATAAATGCCAACATATAAAGGCTAAGAGCCAAAAACCAAACATTGAGCTAACGGACAACGGCCAACAGTTAAAAAAATGGGTTCATCCCATTTTTTTATTAATAACTACTACTAATAACGGTTGATTCAGTGTTGATACAATTTGATAACTTTTTATAAAAAATATTACCATAACAATTGTTATTAAATCTACAAATCTCCTTTTAAATTCTTTTACAAACATTGTCAACATGAGACACTTGTTTATAAATAATAATTAAACTATAAACAACATCAACAAAACAATCTTAAACAACATCGATAAAACCATATTCATGTTTATATTGTGTTTATATGATTTTGATATTTTACCTAATATTTTTATCCACATTATCAACACACTAATAAATACAACTATTCTTTTTTAAATAATATTATTTATTTTTGTAATGTTTAAAACGCTTTCGAGCGCAAACGTCAGATATGAGTAAAGAAAGATTTGATCCGAGGGAAGAATCCTTGTCCAGAGAACGCGACATCGAGGGACAGATACGTCCGAAAGATTTTGAGGAGTTTTCCGGGCAGGATAAGGTGATAGAGAATCTTAAGATTTTTGTTCAGGCCGCGCTTCTTAGAGGCGAGGCTCTGGATCATATACTTTTACACGGTCCTCCGGGTCTTGGGAAGACGACTCTTGCCTATATTGTGGCCAATGAACTTGGGGTAAATATGAAAATCACCTCCGGTCCGGTTTTGGATAAGCCCGGAGATCTGGCGGGACTTTTAACTTCCCTTGAAGAGGGTGACGTGCTATTTATAGATGAGATTCATCGTCTTTCGCCTATTGTGGAGGAGTATCTCTATTCCGCAATGGAGGATTATACCATAGATTTGATGATAGATAAGGGGCCCGGAGCACGTTCCATACAGATTACTCTGAATCCATTTACGCTGATAGGAGCTACCACTCGCAGCGGACTTCTCACTTCTCCTTTGAGGGCCAGGTTCGGTATAAAATCTCATCTAGAATATTATGATGCGCAGGTACTCAAAAGGATTATCATCCGAAGTGCCTCCATTCTCTGTATAGAAATAAATGAAGATGCGGCATGGGAGATAGCTTTGCGCAGTCGCGGTACTCCACGTATTGCCAACTCACTGCTCAGAAGGGTTAGAGATTTTGCTCAGGTTAAAGGTACCGGTATAATAGATCTTGAAATAGCGCGAATAGCCTTGAATGCGCTCAATATAGATAAAAGGGGTTTGGATGCCATAGACAATAAAATTCTTACCACCATTATTGAAAAATTCAAGGGAGGGCCGGTTGGAGCCGGTACGATAGCTACAGCCATTAGTGAAGATGTGGGCACTCTTGAGGAGGTTTATGAACCTTTTTTGATAAAAGAGGGATTTTTATCCCGTACTCCGCGCGGCAGGGTAGTTACGGAACTTGCTTATAAACATCTGGGCATGACTATTCCCGGAAGGGAAAATCTACTCTTCTGACTTTAATGGATTATAAACTAAAAATAAAGATACAATACAAAATGAAAAGAATTCTTTTTACACTTATAGCTGTTTTGTTTTTTATCCCGTTACAGGAAACAAATGCCTGCACCTCGGCAATCATCACGGGAAAGGCTACTCCTGACGGACGTCCTTTACTTTGGAAACATCGTGATACGGGTACTCTCGACAATCGTATTGAATATTTTGATAAGTCCAAGGATAGAAATATCAAATATGCTTTCATAGGGTTAGTAGATAGTCCCAAGGAGACCAAAGAGGCCTGGATGGGTACCAATGAAGTAGGTTTTTCCATTATGAATACCGCTTCATACAATCTTAATGATGAGGAATCTCCTGTTCAGGATCAGGAAGGGGTGGTTATGTACAATGCACTCGCCACTTGCAGGACTCTTGCCGATTTTGAAAAAATGCTCTCCAAAATGAAATTTCCTACCGGAGTGGAGGCAAATTTCGGTGTCATCGATGCCGAGGGTGGAGCCGCTTACTATGAAGTGAGCTCCAAAGATTGGATAAAGGTAGATGCCAATGATCCCGCAATCGCCCCGGAAGGTTATCTCATATACACCAATCACTCTTTTACGGGTAAGGTGAATAAGGGTATGGGTTACATACGTTATGTGAGTGCGAGTGATATTTTCCGTGATCGTTTCGTAAAGAACCAACCTATGACAGTGCAATGGATTTTTAATTCCCTTTCACGAAATTTTTATCACTCCCTACTCGATATCAACCTCGCTGATAATCCCGAAGTAGCTCCCAACGGATGGTTTATAGATCAGGATTTCATTCCCCGTAAATCCACTTCGGCCTCGAGTGTGGTAAAGGGTGTGCTTCCGGGTGAGAATCCCGAGCTGACTGTTATGTGGAGTATTGTAGGTTATCCTCCGGTAAGTGTTGCCGTTCCCCTATTTGTAAAAAGTGGAAAAGATCTTCCTGCGCAGGTAGTGGCCAGAGGTGAAAACAGCGAAGGTCTCAATCCTAAGAATTGTGAGATTTGTGATCTCGCAATGGCTCGAAAAGCGGGTGTATTTCCCGTTTCAAGAGGAAATGGCGGCAAATATTTCCGTTTCGATCTTCTCCTGAATGGAGAGGGAACCGGATATATTCAGCGTCTTGCTCCCTACGAGGAGGCTATTTTCGAGACATTCAATCCTGTAATTGAAAAGTGGTATAAAAAGGGTTCGGTAGATCTTTCGGAACTCTCCGCACTCTATTCAAAAATGGATATAGGCGCTGAGGTAAAATAAGGTGCATATTCCCGAAAATATATCCAGGAATTATGTAGACAACTGTTTTACCTCATCGGCAAAAGCAGTTTACATAACATCGGTAATCTCTTTGATGGATGCTCCATCGGTGCATGTCGTGTTGGCAGATACCAAGAAGAATGCATATTTCCTGACCAACGACTTCTATAGTTTTTTTTCTGACGAGTGTATCTATTATTATCCCTCGCCGACGGATAAAAGTGAACTGAAAGAGGCTACTGCCAAGGTGCAGCGTACAGCCACACTATCAGCCTTAAACTCATTTGAGGGAGCATCCGATGCCTCATGGTCTGAAAAAGTAGGATCCGGCTCGTTTGTAATAAATGACCGGCTGCTGGATATGGAGAACAATTCCCGGCACAAACCTCTGATAATAATCTCCTATCCGGAAGCTCTGGAGTTGCCGGTACTCAGGAAAAGCGAAATCAGACGCACCATACTTTCAATAAAAAAGGGCGATAGGCTCTCCCACGAATTTATAAAGGAGGTGCTCTACGAAAGTGGATTTGAAAAGGTGGATTTTACGGCGGAGCCGGGACAGTTTGCATTGAGGGGAGGTATAATAGATATATTTTCATTCGCAGACAATCTGCCGGTGAGAATAGATTTTTTTGGGGATCAGGTTGAATCCATCAGAAAATTCGATATCAACACCCAGCTCTCGAAGGAGAGTTTGGAGAGTGTGGATATTTTTCCCGACATTCATAAGGGAATAGATGAGAATTCACTGGTCCCATTCTGGGAAATTCTACCCGAAAATGCTGTTTTATGGGATCTGAGAGGGGTCAACCCCACAGGAGAAAATGAAGTGATTCCTCAGCCCACATTCAATAAAAATTTCGAAATTCTCTCGCAGGATATCCGAAACAAGATGGACCAGGGATATGGCGTGACTATCCTTAGCCCAAATGAGGCCCAGACCGATCGTCTCAGGCAGATATTGGTAGATACCGGTGAAAAGGTACGCCCCAATTTTCTGCCGCTTACCCTTCATGAGGGTTATGTGGATAGGATTTCGAAAAACTGCTACTATACCGACCATCAGATATTTGAGCGCTATCACAAGATAAAGGTCAAACGACAAGTTGAGAGATCGGAACGCCTTACCATAAATGAGATAATGGCATTCCAAATGGGAGATTACGTGGTGCATATAGATTATGGAGTGGGTAAGTTCGGAGGTCTTGTAAAGACAAATGTCAACGGGAAAGTGCAGGAGGCGATAAAACTGGTCTATAAAGACAACGACGTGGTATTTGTCTCCATCCACGGCATTCACCGCATCTCCAAATACAAATCGAGGGACGGCGAACCGCCGAAAATCTATAAACTCGGCACCAAGGCGTGGGAAAATCTCAAGTCCAGAACCAAATCCAAGGTAAAGGATATAGTGGATGACTTGATAAAACTCTATTCCTCCAGACAACATTCAAAAGGATTTGCATTTTCAGCCGACAATTATCTCATGCACGAACTGGAATCCTCATTTATGTATGAAGATACCCCCGATCAGGCCCTTGCTTCCAAAAAAGTAAAGGAAGATATGGAGAGTGACAGGCCGATGGATCGTCTGGTCTGCGGAGATGTGGGTTTTGGCAAGACGGAAGTGGCCATCAGAGCAGCATTCAAGGCTGTTTGCGATAGCAAACAGGTGGCAGTTTTGGTGCCGACCACCATTCTTGCGCTTCAGCATTATCATACCTTCTCCTCGCGTCTGAAAGATTTCCCCTGCAGGGTGGAATATATCAGCCGATTGCGCAATACAAAAGAGATATCTCGCATACTGGAAGAGCTTAGGGCGGGCAGGGTGGATATCCTGATCGGCACTCATCGCATCCTCAACAGCAAAGTACTCTTCAAGGATCTCGGATTGCTCATCATCGATGAGGAGCAGAAGTTCGGAGTCTCCTCCAAAGAGAAAAGTCCTCAGATGAGGAGCAATGTCGACACTCTCACCCTCACAGCCACTCCCATCCCCAGAACGCTCCAATTTTCTCTCCTCGGAGCGAGGGACCTCTCCATAATCAACACCCCTCCGCCCAACCGCAAACCGGTCTATACGGAGGTGATAAATTTTAAGGATGAGTTGATAACCGATATCATCAACTACGAATTGGAGAGGGGAGGACAGGTCTTTTTTGTACACAATAAAATAGAAGATGTTCTCGCGGTACGCGACATATTGCAACGACTGCTACCCGAGGCGCAGATATGTGTGGCACACGGACAGATGGAGCCGGAGGTGCTGGAGAAAAGGATTGTGGAATTTATCGCCGGAGAGCACGACATACTGCTGGCCACCACCATCATAGAAAACGGCATAGATATTCCCAATGCCAACACCATGATCATCAATCAGGCGCAGCGCTTCGGCCTGAGTGACCTCCACCAGCTCAGAGGCAGGGTAGGCCGCTCCAATGTCAAGGCCTACTGCTATCTGCTGATACCCCCTATCGCATCCATTACGGAGGATGCCCGCAGACGCATAAGAGCCATTGAGGCATTCTCCGATTTGGGCAGCGGTTTCAATATTGCTATGCAGGATTTGGATATCCGCGGGGCGGGCAACCTATTGGGAGCGGAGCAGAGCGGATTTATTGCCGAAATGGGATTTGAGACCTATATGCGCATCCTCAACGAGGCGATGAGCGAACTTCGCGAAGAGAGGATCGGTAGAGGAGAGGAGATGGTCATGCCCGATACCATGCAATCCGCTCCAATGGTGGATACCCAGATAGAGACCGATCTGGAGGCCTATATACCTGACGAATATGTACAAGTGGCTTCGGAAAAAATCCGTCTCTACAAGGATCTCACAAATATCAGCGATGAGAGGCAGATTGAGGCATTGCGCAGGGAGATGGAGGATCGCTTCGGTCCGATACCCGTGCAACTTGAAGAATTGATCCGCATAGTGCAGCTCAAAAAGGTGGCTCAAAATCTCGGATTTGAAAAAATAATTTTAAAAAACGGTGTAATGCTGGCCTATTTCATCTCCAACAGCATGCACTCCTATTATAGAGGCGATCTCTTTCCTAAGATACTTACCGCCATTCAATCACTTGGTGACCGCTGTAGGGTAAATGAGGTGAAAGAGAAACTCTATATCAGGGTAAAGAGCATCCCGGATGTGAGTCAAGCCATCCTCTTTCTCTCAAAACTTATTTAGATTCCAAAATCTTCTTACCTTTGCTGCCCCAACCGGATAATATGGATAGAATGTATTTGCTTATAGATATCGGCAACACCGCGTGCAAGGTGGCCTTTGCCGACAATGAAAAGATAGGAAAGGTTTACCGCTGCGCGGAAGAGGATATCCGGCAGTTTATCCGTGATGTTTTTGCAGCGGAACATCCGGGCCAAAGAGCGGATGTGGCCGTTTTAAGTAATGTTCGCGCAGACGATCCCGCTCTTGAGGAGATGCTGAGAAACGAGTGTTGCAATCGTTTGGTCGTGCTGGACGTACCCGAATGCAATCGTCTGGTGGAGACGGGACTGGCCAGTTTGAGGTGCTTGCCAACATGCCTGAAGGCATGGGGGCAGATCGCATAGCGGCTATTTTGGTTGCCAACAACCTCTTTCCTGAAAATGATCTTATGGTTTTGATTTCGGTACCGCCATTACTGTGGAATTTATCAATTGCCATAAAAAGGAGGCTCCGGCATCTTATATCGGAGGTGCGATCTCCTTGGGTTTGAATACCAGGTATAGGGCTTTGGGACACTTTGCGGAGCGTATTCAGCTACTCAATCCGAGGGACTTCATAGAGTCTCACAAGGAGGAGAAAATATCTCCCATAGGTTTCGATCTGGAGAGTGCCATGGCGGCGGGAAATATTCTCGGCATAATGTTTGAGATAGAAGGATATAGGAGAGAGTATCCTGAACGAACAGTGATTTTCACCGGAGGGGATGCGATTTATTTTGCTGAAAAACTTAAAAGTTCCATATTTGTCGTTCATAACCTTGTTTTGATGGGGCTCTCAGGTAGCACAATTTTATGCTGAACAATAGTACCATACGGAAACTCAGAAGAGTCGCGGCAACTTTGCCTGCCCTATTCGTGCTTTTTACGGCCATCCCTTCTTCGGCGCAGAAAGTTGCTGCCGACGGCGGCTTTACCCTTACTCCATGTTTGGAGTAGGTTCTATTGCAAAACAGGGTACCTCATACAACCTCTCAATGGGAGGCATCGGCATCGGCGACCGCAACTTCCGATATATCAATTATCTCAATCCTGCGGCTGTGACGGAGCGCCAGGCGCAATCCTTCATGCTCGACTTCGGCATGGAAGAGGGAAACGTCTATTATGCGGCAAATCCGGCCACGGCGGTTGGAGGTGCGGGTTCCGATCTGCTGAAGAGCGTCAACAACACTTTCAACATGCATCACCTCATAGCTTCCTTCCCAATCTGGAAGAGTTCCGCTTTCAAGGTGGGTATAGTGCCTTTCAGCAATGTTGGGTACAAGTTTGTCACCTCCGAGAGCAATGACGACGTAATAGCCGAAGCCGGAGATATAAAATACTCCAAGATTGGACAGGGAAGCATTTACCAGACATTTTTTGGAGCGGGAGCCACCTTCTGGGACAGACTCAGCGTCGGAGCTGACTTGCAGTTTTATTTCGGTACGATAGATCGCTACAGCAGCGCTACGTTTACCACCAATACCTCATTCAGATCCATCAATTCGGGTTGGACTTTTGTCAGCCGTGCGGTATCGGGCAAATTCGGACTGCAATACAGGCAACCTCTGGCGGGTAACAATTCTGCCACTATCGGAGTAACTTACGATCTGCCTACCATTTTCCGGGGCGAGAATATACGCTACGCCTACGGATTGTCGGCGAGTGGCAAGGATACCATTTTTTATAGAAACACTACCCTAGAGACCATGTCGGTACCCGCTGAACTCGGAGTGGGATTTACCATACGCAATACGGAGAAATGGATGGTGGGATTTGATTACACGCGCTCCAACTGGACAAAAGCCTATGCGGAAGAGACCCCCGGGGTGGAGGTGAAACCTGCAACGGCCAATGCTTTCAGGGTGGGATTCGAGGTAACCCCCAACCGCTACGACATCAGATATTATTTAAAGACCTTGACCTATAGGGCAGGTGCCTATTATGAGCAGAACTACTTTACCCTGAACGGCTCTACCATTACCAGGCAGGGAATAACCCTCGGAGTCTCGTTTCCGGTATTCCGATACTACAATGCCGTGACTTTCGGAATAGATATAGGCCAGAGAGGTACGGTTGAAAACAACCTCATCAGGGAGAGATATTTCATGTTTACCCTCTCGTTTGACCTGCACGATATCTGGTTTGTAAAAACTTTATACCAATAGATTTGATTATTTTTATTAAATTTACCAAATATTTAAAAATGGAAACAATGAAGAAAATCGCAATTATCCTCTTTGCAATGGTTATTTCTTTTCCTGCTTTTTCTCAGGGAAAGTATGGAAAAGATAGTGTGGAATGTACCAAATATCTCTCGTTTTATTCAGAGCTTTACAAACAGAGAAATTACGACGAAGCTGCTCCGCACTGGAGAAAGGCCATAGCCCTCTGTCCTCCGACAGCCAGCCAGAACATGCTCCTGCACGGTCAGAATCTTCTCCGTATGGACATTCGCAAGAATGCCAAAAATCCGGCTCGCAGACAGGAGCTTATCGACTCTTTGATAATGCTCCACGACCTTCGCGCAGAGTACTATCCCAGTAACCGTATAAAAAGTTTGGACAACAAAGCCATAGATATCATCAACTACAACTATCTCGGCGATGATCCTCTCAAGCAGTACCAGGTGTTGACTGAGATCATAGAGGCCATCAATACGGATTGCAGCCCCATCGTCTTCATCAATCAGATGAAAGGTGGCGTGGCTCTCTACCAGGCCGGCACCCTCCCGGCAGAGTCTCTGATGACCTGCTTTGAAGAGAACATCGGCCATATAGAGGAAATGATCGAAATGGATCCCGAAAAAGAGGAGTATCGCATAGTGAAACAGGATATCGAGACCATATTTGCCGAGAGCGGCGTTGCCTCTTGTGACAACCTAATAGAGCTTTATACTCCCCGTTTTGAGGCAAATCCCAAAGACGTCAACCTTCTTTCCACAATGGTGAAAATGCTTACCAGATCAGACTGCGTAAGTACCGACCTGTTCCTCAAGAGCGCAGTCGCTCTTCACGAGATCAATCCCTCATCCAGCTCCGCTTATGGTCTTTACAGACTCTATTCTTCACGAGAAGAGAATACGGTGGCAGCACGCTTCCTCGAAAGCGCCATTTCGCTTCTCGATCCCAATGATATGAAGACGGCGGCAGATTACAACTTCGAGTTGGCTACTTTCTATTTTAAGAAGCTCAATCGCTCTGCGACCGCAGTTGCGGCTGCCAAGAAGGCCATAGAGTATGACCGGAGCGTAGAAGGTAAGGCTTATCTCCTTATCGGCACCATCTGGGCATCACAAGACTGTCAGGGCAATGAGGTAGGACGTAAGATCCAAATATTGGGTTGCGGTCGACTATATGGTAAAGGCCAAGAATGCCGATCCCGAAGTTGCTTCGAATGCGGACGAGCTTGCCGCACAGTATCGCAAATACTTCCCCATGCAGGTTGACGCCTTTATGTATGACGTTACAGACGGGGACAGATACACCGTATCTTGCGGAGGCATGACCGAAATTACCACTGTAAGGACACAGAAATAATCTCTTGACTCCTGCGGTACACTACAGATACAAACCTATAGCCATCGGTTTTTACTGGATGGCTATAGTGCTTTTTACGCTCTCCTGCAAGAAAGAGCCCACCGGCGATCCCATCGACCCGGCGGTGACTCCCTTGCAGGTGGTGAAGAATATGGAGGTGGTGCAGACTGTCAACGGAGGAATACAGATGAGAATCAGTGCGCCCGAAATGCGCAAATACTCATATATTGCAGATTCGGCAGAGGTGAGTTATGACCTCTATACGGGTGGATTTTCCGTAGACGCATTCACCCCTGACGGGGAGCTGGAGACCCGGATCAGATCAAAAGAGGCGAAACATATAACCACCGATGAAAAGGAGGAGTGGCTCGCCTACGGAGAGGTGGTAATCACCAACTATATAAAACAGGAAAGCATCGAAAGCGACACCATCTACTGGGACCGTCAAGCGCAAAAGTTCCATACAAACTGCTATGTCAGGCTCTCATCGCCGCAGGGCATGATGCAGGGTTACGGCATGGAATCCGACGAGATGGCACGCAATGCAATCCTGCTAAAACCCTTCGATTCGTATACGATTCCCGGTGACAGTACCACAATTTTGCTCGATTCCCTCAATTTTGTTGGCCCCCCCGTGCAACGTTTTTGACATTTTATGCATCTATATAATACATTTTTATCTATTTTTGTGCTCCATTTTACAAAATGGGCACTTAAATTAGATTAAAATAAACTAAAACTTAACAAACAAAATGGCGGTTCTTGAGAAAATTCGCGTCAAATTAGGTATACTTATAACAGTTCTTATCGCAGTCGCTCTGTTATCATTCATCATTGATCCTCAAACATTGAGTTCGACTGCACAAAGATTTTCATCCGACAATAAAGTAGGTGTATTGGACGGCAAGTCCATTTCATATAGTGACTTTTATCAGGAAGTAGAGTACTATACCCGACTGACTGAGTTGATGGGACAGGGTTCCAACAGTGAAGAGGCACAGAAAGCCATCCGCAATGCGGCATGGCAGTCTCTCCTCGACAAGCAAGTTTTCCAGCCCATGATTGCAGATGCTGGCATATCCGTGGGAGACGAAGAGATGCTCGACCTTACACAGGGGTCCAACATCTCCCCGGTGGTGGCAAATCAGCAAATGTTTCAGGATGTCAACGGCCTATTCAGCCGTGAGGCTCTTGTCAGCTTTGTACAGGCTATCCCCACCGACGCTACCGGTAATTATGAGACCTATTGGAATTCCGTGGAAAATTCCGTTTACACCGACCGGCTTTACAATAAATACGGAGCATTGATTGAGGCATCCAATATTTACAATAAGGTAGAGCAACAGCGTATGATGATGGAGAACAATGTCCTCTCTTCAGTGGATTTCGTGCTCTCTCCCCTCGGATTTGAGCGCGATACCACCATCACCGTTACTCCCAAGGAGATAAAGGCCTACTACAATGCACGCAAGGAGCTCTTTACCCGTCCGGCCTCCCGTAATATAGAGTATGTGCTCTATGAAGTCGTACCCTCACAGGAGGATATTCAGACTCAGACTGAGAACTTCCATGCGCTTTACGCCGAATTTGCCGTAGCCGATAATCCTAAAAACTTCATAGCCCTCAACTCGGATCGTAAGTGGGATGGCTATTACTATACTGAAGAGCAGCTCGAGTCGGAGCCACACTTCAAGGCCATAGCCTTTGGAAAGAATGCTCCCGCAGTGAGCGAGATCAGTGTAGGAGAAAATCAACTTGCAGCAGCCCGTCTGTATGACGTAAAGGTGATGGCCGACTCTGCAAAGGTGTGGTATGCTGCCTTCCCTTTGGACAATGAGAGCGAAGCCGATGCGCTACTTGCAAAGGCTCAGAAGATGAAAGAGCCCTCGGAGGAGTTTAGCGAGATGGGATGGATTACTCAGGAGTACTTTTCGGCTCCCGGTATGGAGGGATTTGAGAAGGCTCTCGAGCCCGCTGCCGGTAAAGTCATCAAGATAAAGAGCATCGGCGCCAATGCCTATTTCGTGCTTTATGTAGGTGAGCGTACCAAGGCTCAGAGAAGGGCTCAGCTTGCCACATTTGTAAAGAACGTCGTTCCCTCCGAAGAGACCTATCGTGACTTCCAGATGAAGGCTACCGACCTTGCGGACAGGGCTGATGGCGACTATGATAAGTTCGCAAAGATTGTTCGGGAGGAGCAGCTTCCCGTCATCCCCGTCAACGGTCTTCTTCAGACCACGGAGCGTATGGGAGTCGTGGACAACGCTCGCAGCGTAGTCTACTGGGCATTTGACCGCAAGACCAGGTCTGGCGACGTATCGGACGTGATTTCCGTTGACAACAAATACTATTTCGTCGCTGCCGTGACCGCTGCATATAAAGAGGGCAGAATACCTCTGAGCGACATACGGCAGGATATCGTCTATACCATCACCGCTGAGAAGCAGATCGAAAAGATGGCTTCTGCCATTGGTGAGCAGATTGAAGGTTGCACTACTATGGATCAGGTGGCCGAGGTGCTCGGCACTACCGTAAGCCATCAGGATGGCATTACCTTCGGTTCCACACTCCAGCAGCTCGACCCTAAGTTCATAGGCGCAGTGACCTCCGCTCAGCCGGGAGTCATCAGCGGGCCGGTTGCAGGGGATATCGGAGTATATGTATTCCAGGTTAACGACCGTCAGACAGGTACCTTCTATACCGACGGAGACATGCAGAGAGCGCTGGCGCGCAAATCGGCATATCAGACCCAGTTGTTACAGCAGGTAATGTCGGAAATTGTCGAAATCAAGGACAACAGAGCCCGATTCTTCTAGATTTTTTCAACAATTTTTGATAATTATTAACAATTTTTTTTGAAAAGTAAAAAAATATAACTAAATTTGGCCATTAAATACTATGGAAAAACTGTGTTTTTTCGGCAATTCATTTATGTTTAACCAATAAATATCAAACACTTAACAATTTTTTTTTATGAAAAAGATTATTTATTCATTAGTGATCATGATTGCTGCAAGCACTCTTTTCACTTCGTGTCTTGAGTATGTTGAGCCGGTTGGTATCCAGCAGCTTCGCACTGCAAAGGCCGACTATCTCGATGCACTCGCACAACTACGCTTGGCAGATGCCGAGTTGCAAAAAGCCAATGCTACTTTTGTGTTGGCTCAGGCTGCCTTCCAAGATGCTTTGACAGAGGCACAGCTGATTCAGAACAGGATCGCTGAATATGACGTTCAGATCAAGGCTGCTCAGACCGAGTTGGACGTAGATCAACTCAAAAAGCAGAAGGAACTCCTTCAGATTCAGCATGCCGATAGGATGGCTAACGCTAAAGCTGCGCTCGCACTCGCTGAGGAGAATCTCAGAGTAACTCTTCGCGACATCGCTGCAGTTCAACACCTCCTCACAGCAGGAGAGCAAACCGTCTTCCAAGCTGCCATAAATGCTTACGAACTGGCTTTGACAACTACCAGGCTGCTCTTTGGCAACTCGAGCAGAAGAAAGAACTTCTCTGGAATCTTGAGTATGCATTCAATGAGAAGACTGACTGGAAAGCCGACTATCAGGCAGAGGTTGACTTCTATACCAATGAGATTGCAAGGGCACAGGCTGCTCTCAACGCAGTTCCCAAGAAACTCGACCTCGAGGCTCGGAATGCCGAAGTTGAGAATCTGCAAGACTCCATAGACGCATACAACTACTCACGTCAGATTACCTACCAAGGACTCCGTTCAGTACATGGTAAACGTATATCATGAAGGTGACCCTTGTTATCAGGTTGCACACAAAGCATGGATCGACCAGTTTGACGGAAAGGTTGTTGTTGTAGGCAGTACCCTCAACGTAGATGCCATGATCCCCAAGCCCAAAAACACAAAGGGCCAGGCAATGAATGCAGCTCCCGTGAAACCGAATGCTGCTGACTACTCATACTCAAATGCGGCTGCCCGTATCCAATGGAACTTTGTCAGAGATTATACCGATGCTGCTGCAAATCTCGTTTATACAAAGTTTTATGACCTTATAGCCGATTACTTTCAGAACGCTCCTTTTGGAAAGGACTCTACTACAGCAAACGGCGGTTACTATGCCAACTACATCCCCGGAGCAGTTGTAGTGAACATGGATACCATCAGGATCAATGCTACCGTTGACATGAAGGATTTCATCCTCAACGACGAAACTCCCACCCCGAAAACATACAAATGGAAGAAGGGTGCTGCTGAAATATATTCAGTAGGTAAGTATGGTCTCAAGGGTGCCATCGACATCCTCGAAAGAGAGCTTGTACTTATCGATGCAGCTTCAAACGTTGCGGCCAGGCAGACAGCATATAATAATGCCAGAAACAGATGGCTGACCGACCGTGAGTACCTCATCAACAAGACTCACCTTGCAGAAGAGGCCGCTGCTCTTGCAAACATGAAGACCAGCGTAGTGATCCCTAGCCCCGGTGCTAATGACGGCAGGGCTGAGGATTTGATCTACGCCATCAAAGACTTCAGGCAGAGTCGTACAAATGATGGTAAGAATAGCTCGTATGCTGACACCATGGGTCTCATCAATGCCATAAAGGATTTCTTCAACGCGAAAAAAGCTTATATCGGCAATCCCTTCATGGGTTTTGACACCATCACCTTTAAGAATGCCATGGGCGAAGACGCCAAAGTATTCCTCGGCGATCTTCAATATGCTCCCTTTGTACAGAAAGAAACCAAAGCAGGCCCCTTGTACTCTTCAATCTATGGTGGTAAGGACTATCAAACCGAATCGGGAGAACTTAACAAGGCAGTTGATCCCACTTTTGCTTCCGGCAATGAATTCGAGTATGATGCAATTCTTAAAGTTCTGAAAGCAATCTTCCCCTTCGAAGCTACTAATCTTAACACTTGGAATGACGCTGAGAATTGGATTGACAACAATATGGGAACTGACGACCTCGCATGGAAAGTTTACAGTGCTACCGGCGTTATTGAAGATGCACAGAAGCTACCTGATACTTATGATAAAACAAAAGCCGACCTCAATCTCAACGGTATAGGCACCAAGAACTTCCTCAAGGTTTACAACAGATTCTGGGGTACTGCCGCAGCAAATATGGCAGCTGCCATATATAAAGATGATGCAGGTTGCTATACTGAGGCTACCTTCAAGGATCCTTACAGACTCGTAAGATTTACAGGTGCTGCCATCAATCACAATACCGACCTTGCAGTAGTTCTCTCTCTCGTTGACCCTGAAAAGGCAACATTCCCTAATAGTGGAGATTGGACTCAGGCTGTAATAAATGCCAACTCGGCCATCTTCGGAAATGTCGCTACCGGCGGATCAGAGTTCTACAAGATGCTTCATGCTGAGCAACTTCTCTTCATCGAGATGGCTAAGACCAGTTATAGCGCAGCTCTTGCAGATCTCAAGGCTTACGTAGCTCAGGTTGAGGCTGACTTTGATGCCAAGAAGGCAGCAATAGACGCCGCTTACGAAACTGCTATGGCAAACTACACTGCCGATAAGGCAGCTTGGGATGCATATCAGGCAGCTATAACAGCTAAGAAGAAAGAGCTTCTCAAAGAGCTTACCGGTAAGGAGAATGGTGAGGTTGTACAAAAGATCGATGAGCCTACTCTCAATACCCATAATGTACCTACTTCCATGACTGTACTTCGACCACGAAGGTCAGCCGGTATGGAACGGTGAGTACAGTCTCGGTGGCAAACAGCTCGAGTGGGCCAACAAGTGTCTCCCCAACTATCCCGCCAAGCTCAAAGAGTTGATGATCGCTACCCGTACTATTAACCACGTAATCGGTCACCTTACCAAGCTCAAGGCTACTCTTGACAAGGCATACAGGGATGCAGCCGGTATCTACACTTACGATTGGCAGAAATATGTTGTCAACATAGATCCTATTACCGGCGTTGTAACCATCAATGTTCAGGCTATGAAGCAAGATCTCGGTGCAGGCCCTGCAGCTACGTTGGCCGAATACTTTGACAACTACAACAAATACCAGAAAGAGTACAGAGATGCTTGGGAGAAATACATCAAGGATTGTAATGCACAACTTGATAAGTGGAAACAGGCTCTGGCTGCCTACAATGCAGGTTACGATCCTCTTGAGATGCTTATCAAACAGCAGAGACATCAGGTGCTGATGGCAGAGAAAGAGGTTGAACTCCTCAAGAAGGAACTCGACTTGGCTGAGGCTGAGTACAAAGCAACAATTGCAAAACTTTTGAAATAATCAAACACTCTGATTGAATCTTAAGTGATTAATTTTAAAACAGAAACAATGTTAAAGAAATTAAGCATATTACTATTGACTATCCTTATGGTTGTGCCAGCAATGGCACAACCCGAGGAGGGTTGCGAGTGTATGTTTGCTCCTCAAAAGGGACAATGGCAAATAGATCTTACTCTAGGCCAGGGACAGTTCTTCAATGATCTCCAAGGCTTGTATTATCTGTTGCCAAGTGCGGATGGTAGCCCTATCGGATTGGGTCTCAATATCCTTGGACTCGGTAATCAAGAGATCCTTGGACTTGGAAACGACAACATTTCGGCAGATCTATCAACCTACGTCTTGAACATTGGGTCGTTAAACGTAAACAGTCTTGTTAACATAGTAGGCCTCCAGGCCAGATATTTCGTCGCAGACAGATGGGATCTCAACATTCTGGGAGCTTACAATGTAAACATGCAGCCTAGAAAGGATTTCATCGAAGGTGCATTCACCGATGATGGAAACCTCAACGTTCCTCACATTGACCCTTCACAGGTTAATGTGCGGGTAGGCGTTGGTGACATTTATGCACATAAAGCTATTCTGGGAGCTGTTACACACAGTTTGATGACACAAATCGGATCAAACTTCTATTTTAATACGAAGAATCCGCGCATCAATCCATACATCGGAGTGATTGGACAGTTCAAGTTGGCCCGTATTGAAGCATATTATCCATATACCGGACAGACCGTACAAGATGACGCCAACTTCGGCGGCACTACGCAAAATGGTCCGCAGGTTCCAGCAATTAATGATCCTCTCGGATTGAACCCTAATTGGAACCAGCCCAGCACGGATAGTGGAGTGCAGTTTGACGATATCGCAATGCACCGCGCTTCCCTCAGAGGCTCACAGGTATTTGGATTTGGCGGAGGACTGACGGCAGGAGTTAGCTACTCATTGGCTCCGGGTCTTATCCTGAGCTTTGAAGTAGCCCCCGTCCTCTATCAGTACTCGCTATTACACTTGCAAGTGCAGGGACAAGATGCGTACTTTGCTATGAATCACAACATCAGAGCGTTTGCTTATCCTCAATTGAAGCTCGGCATTCGCTTCTAGTCTGATCATCAGCCAGTAGCATTACTAAAACTTAAAAAGGCGACCAAACGGTCGCCTTTTTCTGTTTAGCTTATATCCCTTTGGACATCCCGCCCGAGCGATATGCTTATTGACGCTGCAATGCCTTCGTGAGTGTGATGAATTGTTCCACCGTAAGTTGCTCGGGGCGTGCATTTGCAAATACGCGCTCATCAGCTTGTAGCTTCCGGACATATCCCCACTCCTGCTTTACGGGATCTTCAATAAGGGGCTTGAGTGAGTTGCTGATTTTTTTGCGGCGCTGATTGAAAGCGGTCTTTACCACCATTTTGAAAACTCTCTCGTCGCAATCGAGCTTAGTACGGCTGTTGCGGGTGAGGCGGATGACGGCCGATTTGACCTTTGGAGGCGGAATAAAAGCCCCTTCTCCTACAGTGAAGAGGTACTCTATATCATACCAGGCTTGAAGCAGTACGGAGAGGATACCGTAGGTTTTAGAGCCGGGAGGGGCAGCGATACGCTCGGCCACCTCCTTCTGTATCATACAGACCACTTCGGGAATTTGTTCCTTATGGTCGAGGATTTTGAAGAATATCTGTGAGGAGATATTGTAGGGAAAATTACCTATGACCGAAAACTTTCCCTTGAACAGTTTGGCAAGATTGGTTTGCAGAAAGTCTGCCTCGTAAAGGACGGGGCCGAGTTGCGGCCATTTTTCCAGAAGATATCTTACCGATTCGCCATCGATCTCTATCACTTTCAGGCGCAGATCGCTTCGAGCAAGCAGATATTGTGTAAGCACTCCCATCCCGGGACCTATCTCAAGCGCATCAAAACTATTATCGCAGCCATCCATATCGCCATCGCCGGCGCCCTTCAGAGCGCCGACGATGTTGCGCGCTATGGTCTGATCAGTAAGAAAGTGCTGTCCAAGCCCCTTTTTAGGCCTTACAACAGGTTTTCTCGTTTGCTCGGGGGGTTTACTCATTTGCGATGAAATGATCGTAAATGATCTTTATCGTGCCTTGTAGTATGGTATCCTGTGGTGATTTGGTACCGCTGCTGATTACGATGAAGCCATATTTCTCCTCAGGGTGGAAGAACATTGCGCTTCTGAGCCCATAGGCACCGCCGGTATGACCTACAAGTTCCACTTCAGGTATATAATCACTATTGCGCCACAGGGCCAGTCCGTAATGCTCATCATCCGAGCGGGGAGTTTGCATGTTCTTCGAACTCTCCTCCGATATGATGCGCTCTCCTGCTCCGGGGTAGAGGCCGTAATTCATGTGCATCATCATATATTTTGCAAGATCGGTGGTGGAGATCTTCATTCCTCCGGTAGGGGAGAATATCGGAGTGGTGTAACCCATGGTGTAATTGGCAATCTCCTCAGCCCTCGATTTATACGCGTTGGGCTGCGCTTCGAGGCTGTCATTTTCCGAATTATAGGAGTATAGGGTGGCAAAGCGAGTCGGGTCGAGAGCATCGATGTCGTAGCCGCCGTAAAGTCCGAGGGGATTGAGTATATGGTTTACAACATATTGGTCAAAGCGTTCTCCCGAGAGCTTTTCCAGAATGGTACCGGCCATATTGAAGTTGAGATTGCAGTAACGATAGCCTTTACCCGGCTCATAATCGTTGTAACAGCCGGCAAACTCCGGGTTGGTTGCCGGATTGATCACGTCCAGAGTAAAGTAACCTAAAGAGTCACTTAGGCTGGAGGTGTGTGAGAGCAGCATATCGAGAGTGATGACCGTTTCGGGATATTTCGGATTGCGTACCCGGAATCCCATCAGATCGCTTACATCCGTATCAGGGGTCACCTTCCCTTGTTCAACCAGCTGCATAAGGGCTGTTGCGGTAAAAGATTTGGAGATGGAGGCAATCCTGAAAATGGTTTGTGCATCTATCTTTTCTCCGGTTTCGAGGTTTTTAACTCCGAAATAGTTGTCGTAGATGAGCTTATTCTCTTTGACCACGGCTACTCCGAGGCCGACGTTGCCCACCTCCTCTCTGAAAGCGTTAAGGTCGTTTTCAAACTCCGTGTAGGATTTGGGGGCGCAAGCCGTAAGCAGAAGCGCAACCAGCGCAAATAGGTGATTTTCTTCATAATCATAGGTTTTGTTAAATTATTTTTACAAAGATACGATTTCACGGCAGAAAATCGTAAATGCTTTGAGAAACACTTTTCGATAAATTGTCACAAATGAGAGTATCTCGAAAATAAAGATGGATTTTTCGGAGATAATTGGTATTTTTGTGGACTATGAAAGAGAAGAAATCAGCTACTCCGCTGCTAAAGCAGTTTTATGAGATCAAGGCGCAATATCCTGACTCTCTGCTCCTCTACAGGGTAGGTGATTTCTATGAGACTTTCGGTGAGGATGCCGTTATTGCGAGTAAGGTCCTCGGCATAGTCTTGACGAGGCGCGCAAGCGGCAAGGGAAGTTATATCGAATTGGCGGGAGTGCCTCATCATGCATTGGACAGTTATCTTCCAAAACTGGTACAGGCTGGATACAAAGTGGCGGTTTGCGACCAGCTGGAGGATCCTAAGCTCACCAAAAAACTGGTCAAACGCGGCGTTACCGAACTTGTAACTCCCGGAGTGGCCTACAATGATACCATTCTAAAGCAAAATGAGCACAACTATCTGGCGGCACTCTCTTTTGAAGGGAAGAGCGCAGGCATTGCCCTGCTCGACATCTCCACAGGCACTTTCAAAGTAGCCCAAGGCTCTCTTGAGTATATGGAAAATCTTCTTTCGGGCAGCGCCCCGAAAGAGATCCTGGTGGAGAGGAGCTATTGCGACGGTTTCCGTAAAAGATTTGGCAATATCGCCTATATCTCCCCACTCGACGAGTGGGCCTTCGTCTTAGAGTCGTGCCACAAAAAACTCCGCAGCCATTTCAACATAAGCTCGCTCAAAGGATTTGGCATAGAGGGCATGCCCCTCGCCATAGAAGCGGCAGGTGCAATTCTCTTCTATATGGAGATTACCCACCACCATTCGTTGGGGCACGTGACTTCAATTTCCCGTATAGATGAAGGGAATTTTGTCTGGATAGACAAGTTTACATTCCGCAACCTCGAGATCTTCAGCCCAATTGCCGGAGCAGAGGGAGTGTCGCTGCTGGAGACTATCGACAGATGCAGCTCGCCCATGGGCGCACGCAGACTCAGGGAGTGGCTGGCAATGCCTGTAAAAGATATTTCGGAACTTAATCAGCGATATGATACCATTTCAGCCTTTATGGCTGATGAAAAGATGCTGGAGAAGGTGAGGAGCCGCATCGGTGATATAGGCGACCTGGAGAGGATCATCTCCAAGGCTTCCGCAGGCAAACTGCTGCCACGCGAAGCGCTTCAACTCTCACGAGGCCTGGATGCCATAGCGGAGATAAGAAAGTTGCTTGAGGGTAGTTCCAATCCCGTATTCTCCTCCTGCATAGAGCATCTGGATGCTTGCGGGGAGCTGTCAAATAGCATTTCCACCCGCATATTGCCCGATACCGCCGCTCAAATAGGCAAGGGGGACGTGATAGCGAGAGGAGTCTCGGAGGAGCTCGATTCGTTGCACGATGCGCTCTCCCACAGCAAAGAGATATTGCTGGATATTCAGCAGCGGGAGAAGGAGCGTACCGGCATACCTTCGCTCCGTATCAGCTACAACAATGTCTTCGGATATTTCCTCGAAGTGAGAAATACCCATAAAGAGCGTGTGCCCTCTGATTGGATCCGCAAGCAGACGCTGGTAAATGCGGAGCGTTATATCACTCCGGAACTTAAACAATACGAAGAGAAGATACTCGGGGCGGAGGAGAAGATTCTCGCTCTCGAGAGTGAGATATATGGAGCTTTGCTTGCCTCCATACAAGCCGAAGTTGCCCTCATTCAGCGCAATGCTTCGGTAGTCTCCCGCCTGGACGTGCTCGCGGGTTTTGCCCGGCTGGCGCTGGACAACCGATACTGCCGCCCGCAGGTGAACGATTCGTTGGAAATTGAGATTGAAGGAGGCCGCCACCCCGTGATAGAGACCCGTATGGCTCCCGGCGAGGAGTATGTACCCAACGATCTATACCTTAACAATGACTCGCAGCAGATAATAATTCTAACCGGCCCCAATATGTCCGGAAAATCGGCTCTCCTGCGACAAACTGCGCTGATAGTTGTAATGGCCCAGATAGGGTCGTTCGTCCCCGCAAATCGCGTAAAAATGGGCATTACGGATAAAATATTCACCAGAGTCGGAGCCTCTGACAATATTGCCCGCGGAGAATCCACCTTCATGGTGGAAATGCTCGAGACTGCCACCATTTTGAATAATCTTTCCCCAAGGTCGCTGGTGTTGCTCGACGAGATAGGACGAGGTACCAGTACTTATGACGGGATGTCCATCGCCTGGGCCATAGTGGAGCATTTGCATGGCGGCACCCAGAGGGCAAAGACCCTCTTCGCCACCCATTATCATGAGCTTAACGACCTTGAGGAGCTTCACGAGCGTGTATTCAACTATCATATCTCCGTTAGGGAGAGTGAAGGTAAGATTATCTTTCTGCGCAAGCTCTGCAGAGGAGGTGTCGCCCATAGTTTCGGCATTCACGTAGCCCGTCTGGCGGGAATGCCGGATGACGTGGTAAAACGCGCCGAGGCACGCCTTTCCGAGCTCGAGAGGGATGGAGGCGCTGCCGGTGGAACTCTCGCAGAGGCGCCTTCCGACGGTAGCTCTACCGGCACTCTGGAAGAGACATCTTCCGACGGTAGCTCTATCGGCACTCGCAGCAGCGGCATTGATGTCGGCTCCGCAACCTTTTCACGAAAAACCAAAAAATCCGACCGCTCCACTCCTGATACGGGACTTCAGCTCACCCTATACCAATTGGATGACCCGCTGTTGCTCGATATCAAGGAGGAGCTCCAAAATATTGATATCAACAAAATGTCTCCCTTGGACGCATTCGACACCATAAGGAGGCTAAAAAAGAAAATAGGACTATAAAAAGAGCATTGTAGAAGGATTTGTGATGAGAGATTTGTTGGCGGATAAATTCAGGACCACCCTTTCACTTGCGGGTGTAAGCATAGGCATTTTTTCGATTGTGGCGGTATTGACCGTGGTGGATTCCCTAAAAGAGAGCGTAAATGAAGGTTTCCGTAAATTCGGAAGCGATGTGGTAATGGTAGAGAGGGTGCCTCTCGAACCTGACTTCGATCAGGATGGACGACAGAAGTGGTGGCAATATGAGAGCCGTCCGCAGATAACCTGGCAGGAGTATCTGTTTCTGAAGGAAAAGAGTACTACGGCAGGTCGCATGCTCTTTTCGGCCTCATTCGAGATGGAGTGTGCGGCCGGTCGTGAAAGTTATAAGGAAGGAGCCTTCGTCGCAGTAGAGGGTGACTGGAGGATGATGGTACAGGAGAATATCCTTTACGGACGCGGTTTTACTTCCGGAGAACTGTCGGGCGGAGCGGCTGTTGCCATTATCGGCTCGGATGTAGCAAAAAAGCTTTTTCCCGATATTACGGATCCTGTCGGTCGTATGATGACGGTGGGAGGCACTCCGCTTAGAGTGATAGGCCTCTTTGCCCCGTCCGGAAATAATCTGGTCAGCATGACGGATGTGGATTGTGTAAGAATGATCCCGATACGACTTGCTCTTCGGATTGTGGATATCACCTCTCCGACTCTCAAAACTCGCATCATAGCCTCATCACACCAGGCCTTAGAGGAGCCTCCGGAGGGGATTTCCAAAGAGGAACTGAAGGCGGAATTGCGGATGCTGATGCGCCAATACCGTAGGTTGCGCCCTGCTCAGGAAGATGATTTTGCCCTAAACGAACTCTCTTTTGTTGCAGAACAATTTCACTCCCTGTTTGGAATGGTAAACAGGGTCGGCTGGCTGGTGGCTCTTTTTTCCTTGCTTGTCGGCGGATTTGGGATATCAAATATAATGTATGTTTCCGTCGAGGAGCGCACCCGTATCATAGGTATTAAAAAGGCTTTGGGAGCTCAGAAAGAGGGTCATTACGATGCAGTTTCTGGCTGAAGCGGCCACATTGTCCACACTCGGCGGAGTGGCCGGCATAGTGCTGGTCTGGATTGTCACGCTTTTAATTCCGGATACCCTTTTTCAGATATATCTCTCGCCGGTCAATGTTCTTAAAGGGATAGCAATAGCACTTGTAATAGGGATCATCTCCGGTGTCGCTCCCGCCCGGCATGCCGCTTCCCTACATCCCGTAGATGCCATTAACAGTTGATCTCTCAATCGAGCTTAAGAACGGCCATAAAGGCACTCTGGGGTACCTCAACCGAGCCGATCTGACGCATGCGCTTTTTACCCGCCTTCTGCTTTTCCAGAAGTTTGCGTTTTCGGGAGATGTCGCCTCCATAACATTTGGCGGTCACGTCCTTGCGCAACTGACGAACCGTCTCCCTGGCGATGATCTTGGAGCCTATGGCCGCCTGAATGGCAATATCAAACTGTTGACGCGGGATCAGCTCCCTCAGTCTTTCGCAGATTTTCCTGCCGAAATCATATGCATGGTCCTGATGAATCAGAGTGGAGAGCGCATCCGCCGGTTCTCCGTTGAGGAGAATGTCGAGTTTTACCAGTTTGGCTTCGCGAAATCCCGTCAGATGGTAGTCAAATGAGGCGTAACCTTTCGAAATGGATTTGAGCTTATCGTAAAAGTCGAAAACAATCTCCGAAAGCGGCATATCGTAGGTCAGCTCGATTCGGTCGGAAGAGATATAGTGCTGGTTTTTGAGAGTACCTCTCTTTTCGAGGCAGAGCTTCATTATCGGACCGTAATACTCCGTCTTGGAGATAATCTGCGCCTGGATATATGGCTCTTCAATATGGTGAATAAGGGTCGTGGGGGGAAGTCCCGAAGGATTGTGCACCTCTATACATTCCCCTTGGGTCGTGTATACCTTGTAAGAAACGTTGGGAACGTTGGTAATCACATACATATCAAACTCGCGGAATAGCCTCTCCTGCACTATCTCCATGTGAAGCATTCCGAGAAATCCGCAACGGAATCCAAATCCGAGCGCCAGCGAACTTTCCGGCTCGAATACCAGCGAAGCATCATTGAGCTGAAATTTTTCCAACGAAGCGCGGAGATCTTCATATTCGTCCGCACTTACGGGAAACATACCGGCATAGAGCATGGGCTTGACATCTTCAAATCCGGCAATGGCCCTCTTGCAAGGATTATGAACATGTGTAATGGTATCTCCCACTTTCACTTCGGCAGCTGTCTTTATTCCCGATATAATATATCCCACCGAGCCGCATTCGATCTCATTTCTGGGGAGATATTTCATCTTTAGAACTCCCACTTCATCTGCGACATACTCCTTGCCCGTATTGACGAATTTGACTTTGTCGCCTTTACGGATAATGCCGTTTGCCACCTTGAAATAGGCTATGATGCCTCTGAAGGAGTTGAATACAGAGTCGAAAATCAGAGCTTGTAGCGGTGCTTCAGGATCGCCTTCAGGGGCCGGAATTTTCTCCACGATAGCCTCCAAAATAGCCTCAATACCCAATCCCATACGCGCCGAAGCCAGCAACACCTCCTCATCCTTACAGCCGAGAAGGTCAGTCACCTGTTCTCTGACCATATCCACCATTGCAGCCTCAACGTCTATTTTGTTGAGGATGGGAATTATCTCAAGGTCGTGTTCGATGGCGAGATAGAGATTGGAGATGGTCTGTGCCTGAATACCCTGTGTGGCATCCACCACCAGGAGGGCTCCCTCACAGGATGCGATGGCGCGTGATACCTCGTATGAAAAATCTACGTGACCCGGAGTGTCAATCAGATTGAGAGTATAATTCTCCCCTTTATGCACATAGTCCATCTGGATGGCGTGGCTCTTTATGGTGATACCCTTTTCTTTCTCCAAATCCATGGAATCCAGCACCTGTGTCGCCATATCACGGCGATCTATGGTATTGGTAAATTCGAGCAGTCTGTCAGCCAGAGTACTCTTCCCGTGATCTATGTGAGCAATGATGCAAAAATTCCTAATATGTTTCATACTTGTCTTCTTCCAAACCGCAAAGATAATGATTATCTTTGTTTTTTAATTTCATTTCGTACTATGAACGACATTCATACTTATCAAAAAATCGCATCTCAGGTCAGAAGGGACATCCTAAGGATGGTTACGGGAGCAGGTTCCGGCCACCCGGGAGGTTCGATGAGCAGTGCCGACATTTTGACGGCACTCTACTTCAAGGAGATGAATGTGACTCCCGAGGGTTGGACCAGGGCCGGTAACGGTCATGATCTCTTCTTTCTCTCCATAGGCCACATATCTCCTCTCTTTTACAGCGTGCTGGCTCGCAGAGGGTTTTTCCCTGTTTCAGAACTGGGCACCTTCAGGGCATACGGCAGCAGGCTTCAGGGCCATCCCTCAATTGATGCCGCTCTTCCGGGAGTGCATCAGGCTTCAGGTTCTTTGGGTCAAGGGCTGTCGGTAGCCATTGGAGCGGCCCTCGCAAAGCGCCTGGCGGGCGACAATGGCAGAGTATTTGTTCTTATTGGCGACGGAGAGTCTCAAGAGGGTCAGATCTGGGAGGCAGCGGCGGCGGCAGTACACCACAAGGTGGACAATCTGATTGCCATGACCGACTGGAATAAGCAGCAGATAGACGGCAGCACCGAAGAGGTGCAGAGCCTCGGCGACTTGACTCTGAAGTGGAATGCTTTCGGGTGGGAGTGCATAGTGGCTGACGGTCACGACTTCAACTCCATTTTTGAGGCATTCGACAGGGCCAACTCTCTTTTGGGCGCCGGTCGTCCGGTAATGATTCTTTTCGAGACCGAAATGGGTCATGGAGTCGATTTCATGGCAGGTACTCACGAATGGCATGGCAAGAGCCCTTCTCAGGAGCAGTGTCAGCGGGGACTTGCCCAGCTTGAAGAGACTTTGGGTGATTATTAAAAATGAGAGTATGAAAAAATATATCAATACAGGAAATAAAGATACCCGTTCAGGTTTTGGGGCGGGTCTGTCACATCTCGGCACCATCAATCCGAAAGTGGTTGCGCTCTGCGCAGACCTTACCGGTTCGCTCAAGATGGATGCCTTCGCAAAAGCACATCCGGAAAGATTTTTCCAGTGCGGCATTGCCGAGGCAAATATGATTGGAATGGCGGCAGGACTTGCAATAGGCGGAGCCATCCCCTTTGCAGGCACATTTGCCAATTTTGCCACCGGCAGGGTATATGACCAGATCCGTCAGTCGGTTTGTTACTCGGAAACCAACGTAAAGATAGCTGCCTCTCACGCCGGCATCACTCTCGGAGAAGATGGAGCTACTCATCAGATATTGGAAGATATGGGGCTTATGCGGATGCTTCCCAATATGGTGGTGATAAATCCTTGCGATTACAACCAGACCAAGGCGGCCACCATAGCCGCAGCAGCCTGGCAAGGCCCGTTTATCTTAGATTCGGACGTCCAGGAGTACCCAACTTCACTCCTGAAGATCAGGTTTCTCGAAATAGGGAAAGCTCTGCATCTCAACGAGGGATCGGACGTTACCGTAATTGCCACCGGACACCTCGTCTGGGAGGCTATCCAGGCGGCTGAAATTCTCGAAAAAGAGGGTATAAGCGTAGACCTCCTAAATATTCACACCATCAAACCTCTGGACCGCGAAGCAATAATCTCTTCAGCTGTAAAGAGCGGTAGAGTCGTCTGCGCGGAAGAGCATCTGATAGCAGGAGGACTCGGTGAGGCGGTAGCCGGCCTTCTCGCAAGGGAACATCCGGTGCCTATGAGGTTTGTGGCTATCGACGACCGTTTTGGTCAGAGCGGTAAGCCTGCCCAGTTGATGTCAGCCTACGGGCTCGATACTGCACATATCGTTGCTGCGGTAAAAGAGATTATAGGTGTAAAATAGCAGGAATTGTGGTAGTATAACCATTATTGATGGAAGATAGTGATATCATAGCATTGTATAAATCCGGTCAGGCCGAGCGCGCTTTTACCTTCATTGTGCGCAAGTACAGTGAGCGCCTCTACTGGCATATCAGACAGCTGGTGGCTGATCACGACGATGCAGACGATATCCTGCAGGAGACATTTATCAAAGTATGGAATGCTCTTCCCGCATTCAGGGAGGATTCCAAGCTTTACACCTGGCTTTATCGCATAGCTACAAATGAGAGCCTTACATTTCTGAAGAGGCGAAAACTCCGGGCCACCTTTACACTGCGTGATCCGGATATGGACATGGCCTCATTTATAGAGTCCGATCCGCTTTTTGATGGGGACGAACTCCAACTTTCCCTTCAGAAGGCTATAGCCACCCTTCCCCCGAAACAGAAGAGTGTATTTGTGATGCGTTATTTCCACGAGATAAAGTATGAGGACATTTCAGAAATAATGGGCATTTCCGTAGGAGCGTTAAAAGCCTCTTATCATCACGCATTCAACAAAGTACAAGAATATCTCAAAAAAGAGGGGTATTAAACCTTTTGCCTCTTTTAATGTCTAAAAGTTATATGAATGAGCAATATGACATAACTGATGATCCGCACTTAAAGAGCAATCCTTTCAAGGCTCCCGAAGGTTATTTGGAATCTCTCGAGGAGAGGATTCTTTCTTTGGCCGGCATTGTTCAGGGCGAGGCGGCAGAGGAAGTTGTCACTCCTTCAGGCAGTAGAAGATGGTTCGGCATTCTTAAACCGGCACTTTTATTGGCCTGTACGTTCGGAGTGATATTCGGCATGGGATACGGTGTGTTGAGATTGACCGGTACTCTTGGGAAATCTCCAAATGGCGAGGACTCCCATTATGCAAAAATGGAGAAAAAGGGTTGATTAAAACAAAGTTCATCAATTGGATTGAAGAGGATTTGGAGTACGATGATTTCTATGAAGAAGATCAGGATTTTGATGAGGAAGAGGTAGTCAGTTGGTTGGCAACACAGTACTCGTCAATGGAGCTGGCACAGTTGTATTATGACGAAAAATAGAAAAGATATGAAAAGATTTATTTTGACTATTACGGCAGTTCTGTTTTGTCTTGGCGTATATGCTCAGGAAAAGCCTCAGAAGCAGGAGACCTCATCCAGGCAAGAGGAGATATTCAACAAGTTGCATAATGAAAGAATTGCCTTTTTCACATCTGAAATAGACCTTACGCCGGAAGAGGCACAGCTATTCTGGCCGGTCTACAATAAATATCTCAAAGAGTGCCAAAGGGCACATGTACAAAGCAGGAAATCCCTTCAGGCTTTGAAAAATAAGTCGGGAGAAAAACTCAGCGAAACCGAAATCCTGAAAAGGATTGATGCTTATGTGGCCAGTATAGCTGCTGAGGATGAGGTTTTCGTCAAATATGCCCCTGAATTTAAAAAGGTGCTCCCTATGGAGAAAGTGGCAAAACTTTATGTTGCGGAAGAGAAATTTCGTATAAAGATGATCCGCGGATTCAGGAACAAAAGTTCCGACCATCAGGATTCTGAGAACTCCGGGTCTGTCACCAATAAGGGGAAACATTAAAAATTGAGATAAAACTCAGAAGTAAGCGACTTATACTCTTGAGTAAAGTCGCTTTTTGTTTGTATCACCAACTCCTCAGGCGCGGCCGGAAGCCCATTTCCGCATACTTTGTCCCGAAGGGAAAACTCCATCAAAGCTCTTTTGGGCGGAGTGTCGGGCAGAGATCTCACCAGACAGAGACGGGTGAGAGCCAAACCCTTCGACTCTGCCATTCGCTCGAAAATAAGACTCTCTTCCATGGGACGTATCAGTGCGAGCCGCCCCTCCGGAGCAAGGAGAGTGATAGCCCCGTTGATGATATCGTCATACTCCAAAGTGTCGCTATGTCGCGCCGTACTGCGTCTGTGGGAAGGGGCCTTTTGTGAATCTATGAAATAGGGGGGATTGGAGATTATCAGATCGAAAGCCCCGGCCTCATATTGCTCGGCAAATTTCTGAAATGAGATCTGACGGGCTGTCAGGGCTTCACTCCAGGGGGAATTGGCAAAATTTTCTGCCGCCTCCTCTACCGAATCGGAGTCAATGTCAATCCCCGTGACAAGAGCATCCCCCTCACGGCGCTGAGTTATGACCAGAGCTATTACACCTGTTCCGGTGCCGATATCCAGCACTTTCAAAGGGGATTTATTGGCCCCGGGAGTTTGTTCAAGATTTACCCATGCGGCGAGCAATACGCCGTCGGTATTGACCTTCATTGCCGACCTCTCGTTGGAAAGGGCAAATCTTTTAAATCTGAAAGTTTTCATGCATTATCCGACAAACTCCCCATCCTTCATCTCGAGGGTTCTGTCTGAGAGAGCAGCAAGCTCTTTGTCATGAGTGACGATGATGATGGTGATGCCATACCTGTCTCTTAGGTCAAAAAAGAGGCGATGGAGTTCATCTTTGTTCTTGCTGTCGAGATTACCGGAGGGCTCGTCGGCAAATAGGACTGCCGGACGATTGACCAGAGCGCGGGCTATGGCCACACGCTGCTGCTCGCCTCCGCTGAGCTCGGAGGGCTTGTGGTTTACTCTATCACCGAGACCGAGCTGACTGAGCAGCTCCAAAGCCTCTGAAGAGGCCTCCCTGCGGCTCTTGCCGGCTATCAGAGCCGGGATCATCACATTTTCAATAGCTGTAAACTCCGGAAGCAGGTGATGTGCCTGAAATACAAATCCTATCCTGGTGTTGCGGAAACGTGCCAGCTCCTTGTCGGAAAGAGAGAGGAGATCCGTCCCATCTATAATAACCTCTCCGCTGTCGGGTTTGGAAAGTGTGCCGAGGATGTGCAGAAGAGTAGATTTGCCGGCACCGCTGGCTCCGACAATACTTACAACTTCGGCAGCATCTGCCTGAAAACAAATATCCTTCAGGACGACAAGCGTCCCGAAGGATTTTTTGATATGGTCGGCTTTGATCACTAAT
The DNA here is from genome assembly GCA_040766795.1 of Bacteroidales bacterium. Lineage (GTDB taxonomy): Bacteria > Bacteroidota > Bacteroidia > Bacteroidales > UBA932 > Cacconaster. Next base: position 102,426 of record JAXGPW010000005.1, read on the forward strand.
CTTCTTCTTTGGACTCGGCTTCGTATTCTTTGAGGAGTTTTTCCTGAACGTCGGCAGGTACCTGTTGATATTCGATAAGCTCCTGTGTAAAAGTAGCGCGACCTGAAGTAAGTGAACTTAAAGTGGTAGAGTATCTGTAGAGTTCAGCCAGGGGAACGCGTGCGCGAAGTACCTGAAAGCCCTTCTTGGAGCTCATTCCCTCGATCATGCCGCGACGGTTCTGGATGTCACTCATAACGTCACCCATGCAGTCACCCGGTACCATTACCTCCACCAAATAGATGGGCTCCATAATCTTAGGACCTGCATTTCTGAAGGCCTCTCTGAAAGCGTTACGGCCGGCTATGATGAAGGCGATCTCCTTGGAGTCAACCGGGTGCATTTTACCGTCATATACGAATACACGGATGTCACGGGCGTAGGATCCTGTAAGGGGTCCCTCCTCCAGTCTCTGGATAATACCCTTCTTTATGGCAGGCATGAAGTTGGCATCAATGGCGCCACCTACAACGCAGTTGTAGAACTCCCATTTTCCGCCCCAATCGAGCTCAAACTCCTCTTTTGCTCTCACATTGAGAACTAGCTCCTTGCCGTCAATCTTGAATTTTGCCGTAGTCTCAACTCCCTCAACAATGGCTCTACCAGTAGAGTAACTGCAACTTGACCTGCTCCACCCCGATTGTTTTCTGTGACGATATGTGGCGTTTGCAATCTTCGTGATGGTCTCACGATAGGGAATCTTCGGAGCAAAGAGGTCTATCTCAATCTTGTTGGTGTTGTTGAGGTGCCATTTGAGAATGTTGACGTGCTGCTCGCCCTGACCATTGAGTATGGTCTGTTTTAGCTCTTTGGAGTATTCAACTACCATAGTGGGATCCTCTGATGCTGCGCGGTTTAGAGCCTCGCCGAGCTTCTCCTCATCCTTCTCGTCTTTCGCCTTTATAGCGGCGCGATACCTTGAAGGCGGGAATACTGTGGGCTCAACTACCTCTTCATACCCCGGTTGGTTGAGGGTCTGGTTGGTCTTTACGCTCCTGAGCTTTACTGTACAGCCTAAGTCACCTGCCACAAGCTCGCTTACCTTCTCTTTTTTCTTGCCTGCAACGGCATATAGAGCTGTAACTCTCTCTTTGCTCCCTGTTACGGGATTAACCAGATCTTGTGCTTCGCCGATCTTACCGGACATTACCTTGAAGTAGGATACCTCACCGAGGTGCTGCTCTACGGATGATTTGTAAACGAAAAGCGAAATGGGACCGTTAACTTTTTCCGAAGGAGCAGGAGCAACATCTATCATAAATTGCATGATACGCTGCCGCCGATGCATTTCTTTGCAGAGAGGCAGAATATAGGATAGAGTTCACCCTTGACAAAGCCGATGTTTAACCCTTTATTCATATCCTCTTCAGAGAGTTCGCCATCTTCGAAAAACTTCTCCATCAAAGATTCGTCACTCTCGGCGGCCATTTCCATAAGAACTCGCGCATCTCTTCAGCCTACCCACCTGGTCAGCGGGAATATCCAGCTCCTCACGTGTGCCATTTTCATCTTTGTACCTATACAATTTCATCGTGAGCACATCGATAAAGCTGTCGAAACCAAGGCCGGGATTGACAGGATACTGGAATACAACTGCCTTTGAGCCGAAGGCCTGATTGAGGCTGTCAATGGTATTATCCCAGTTTGCCTTTTCGGTTTCCAGTTGGTTGACTGCAAGTACTACGGGGAAATTGCGCTCTTCGGCATAGCGTGCGTGAATCTCAGTTCCGACCTCGACACCCTGCTGAGCATTTATAAGCATTATACCGGAGTCGCACACCTTCATTGCCGATACCACACCGCCTATGAAATCGTCGGCACCCGGTGCGTCGATTATATTGAGCTTGTGGTCCATGAATTCTGCAAAGAGCGGAGTGGAATAGATGGAGCGCTGGAAGAGCTGCTCGACTTCGGTGTTGTCAGAAACGGTGTTCTTGGCTTCAACTGTGCCTCTGCGGTCAATGACTTTGCCTTCGAAAAGCATAGCTTCGGCAAATGTAGTCTTGCCTGACCTTGTACCACCCATTAGAACGACATTTCTGATCTTGTCTGTAGAGTAAGTTTTCATCGTATAAAATCTATTTGAATATATTTATTTGTTTATTGCAAGAGTATCTTTCTCTCAAAAATAGCCCACAAATTTAGGTTTTTTGCATTAAATATGCAAATTCAATTGGTTGTCAATCAGGTTGAATGAACGACGATGGTAGGGAGTCAGGCCGTAAAGGGCAATTGCCTCCCTGTGTTTTGCGGTAGGATAGGCCATATTTTCCTCCCATCCATATTGGGGATATTGGGTCGCAAGGTGGCGCATATATTCATCCCTGTGGGTTTTGGCCAGGATTGAAGCAGCTGCAATGCAGCTCAATTTACCGTCGCCTTTGATAATGCAGTGATGAGGTATTTCCCTGTAAGGTTTAAATCTGTTGCCGTCCACAAATATCAGCGAAGGTATCACCTTTTCTCCGGTGGAGTTTTTGAGGTTGTCGAGAGCCCTGTGCATCCCCTCAATGGAGGCGTTGAGGATATTGATGCGGTCGATCTCCTGCGCATCGATGGAAACCACGCTCCAGGCCAGCGCTTCGCGCTCTATAATCTCCCTAAGCTGCTCCCTCTGACTGGCGTTAAGCTGCTTTGAATCGTTTAATAGCGGATGCGAGAAGCCTTTTGGCAGTACTACAGCAGCGGCAAAAACAGGCCCGGCAAGGCATCCGCGACCCGCTTCGTCACAACCCGCTTCGATAAGTGCAGGGTAGTCGCCCCTTAGTAGCGCCTCTGCCGATAAGATGCAGCTCTGCCTGTCGGGACAAATATCCATCAGTTGATAGACATTGCCTATTTTATGCTTTTTGAGTAGCTCGGGGCTCACTCTGTTTTCGCCGCATACCACCACGGGGCGCTTATCATATTTACGGCAGAGCGATGCGATGCCGTCTATCACTTTACCCTGCAAACTCTGGGAGTCAAATCGACCTTCACCGGTTATAATTGTCTCTGCGGAAGCAATTTTTTCCTCTATCGAAAGAATTTCTGAAAATAGTTGCCATCCCGGCAGAAGTTCGGCTCGGAAAAAGCCGTAGAAAGCGGCACCCAGACCTCCTGCGGCTCCCCCTCCGGGGATGGCAGTCATATTGGCGGCGCGTTTGGCAAATTCTCCTCCAAATGATTTCAGTAACATTTGCGCTTTGGCCGCATATAGCTCCATACGTTGCTCCAGCAGCGGGAGAGTCATCCGGTTTGCTCCTTTCTGCGGTGCATATATCATAGTGGCTCCATCAGGACCCAATAATGGATTCTCCACGTCACAGGCTACTTGAAAGGAGATAGTGTCGCACATTCGCACAATCTCCTCCGGAGGTATGCTTCCTCCTTCTCCCCAAATGCCGAACCCCATATCGTTGGTGGCGCTCCCCCCGATACCTATTATGACCCTTCTTGCACCCGGGCTCTGCCGCAGCGCGGATCATTAGCCCAAGTCCGAAGGTGTCGGTTTTGAGCGGATCCCGCTCCTCCTCTTTGAGCAATGTCAACCCGCACCGGGCCATCTCGATAAAGGCAATATGTTCACCGTCGCTACGAAAGAGCAGCATTGGGGGCCGTGAGAGGCCTCCGGAGAGGGTCGCAGCACTCCACCTCAATCAGAGTTGCCTCTGATGAATTTTCCCTTGAAAGTGCGGTGTACATAATATCCAGCGACCCGTCCCCGCCATCCGCCATCGGGACCTTCTCTATCTCCATATCTGAAATGTGCACAATACGCATCCTTATTGCCTCTTCTATGGCATCTGCAACTTTAGAGGCACTCAGGGAGCCCTTGAATTTATCCGGTACAATCAATATTTTTCTTTTTGAAACCATTTCTGTACATTTGTAAGATAAACTCTAAAAATAAACCATTTTTTTGACAAATTTTTTTAAATATGAAGAAAATTACAATCGTATCCCTTCTCGTGCTGATTTTTGCGATAGCACCGATGCGCGACGAAGGAATGTGGCTTCTGCCATTGCTGAAAAAGATGAATATAAACACAATGCAGCAGATGGGCCTCAAACTTTCGGCCGAAGAGATCTACAGCATCAACAACTCCTCCATCAAGGACGCCATTGTTCACTTTGGAGGTGGCTGTACTGCCGAAATCATCTCGTCGGAAGGTCTTTTAGTGACCAATCACCACTGTGGTTACGGTTCCATACAGCGTCTGAGCTCTATAGAGCACGACTATCTGGCCGATGGCTATTGGGCGATGGATCGCCACAGGAACTCCCTTGCAGAGGGTCTTACCGTGACATTCCTCGAGAGCATGACCGATGTGACAAAGGATGTGGAGAAAGTGCTAAAAAAAGCGAGAACTGCTCAGAGAGTACTGGAGGCCATGAAGCAACTCGAAGCCAACCTCACGGGCAAGGCAGTCGGAAGAATAAATATCTTCGCTTCAGAGTCTACTCGATGTATGGCGGAAATGCCTATTATCTTGTGGTTTCAAAAGTCTATAATGATGTGCGTTTTGTGGGTGCTCCCTCTTCATCAATAGGAAAATTCGGAGCAGACACGGACAACTGGATGTGGCCACGTCACACAGGCGACTTTTCCATGTTCAGGGTATATGCGGATAAGAATAATAATCCTGCGCCTTATTCTCCCGACAATGTGCCTTACAGACCCAAACAGCACCTTAAAATCTCCCTCAAAGGCATTCAGCCCAACGATTTTACCATGATTATCGGCTATCCGGGCCGCACAAACCGTTTCATGACACAGTCGGAGCTTGTGGAGCAGCGTGATATTTCCAATGCCATCAGCATCTATATCAGAGGTATCCGCCAGGAGTTGATGATGGAGGACATGCTTGCCGACCCCAAAGTTAAAATCCAGTATGCAAGCAAATACAGCGGCTCTTCCAATGGCTGGAAAAAATGGATGGGGATGAATGAGACCTTTGCAAAACTTAATGTAGAGGCGAGACGCGCACAGGAAGAGAAGGAATTTAAAGAGTGGGTGGGTAAGAAGAAGTCCCGCGTTAAAAAATATGATGATGCCCTCGATAAGATCAGTTATGCCGTAAAAGAGAGGACAGAGGCTCTTACCATATATACTACACTTGCAGAGAGTGTGGGCCGCATAGAGATAATGTCCATTGCTTCCATGGTCAACAGTTTTTACACCACCCCCTTTGCAACCGATAAGGAGAGGGAGCAATATCTGAATGTGCTGGATCGCCGTGTCGCCGCTTTTTATAAGGATTATTCCCTTCCCACCGACAGGAAGATTGCTAAAGCGATGATGAAGATAGCAAAGGAACGCCTCCTGGAGGAGAATCTCCCTTCTTTCTACAAGGAGATTGAGAGTAATTTTGCAGGGGATATCAATGCTTATGTGGATTATGTTTTCGACAATTCCATCTTTACTTCCGATAAGAAAGTTTTGGAGGCAATTGCTGCCGAAACTCCCATCAAAGAGGATCCCGCAGTGGTTTTGGCAAATTCATTCAGTGCCGTCATTCCACCTCTCAGGGCAAAGATTGCCTCTGTTCAGAAAATATTTGACGAAGGTAAAAAGGCATATATTGCCGGTACTCTCGAGATGCGTGAGGGTGAGGCCATCTATCCCGACGCCAACTCCACAATGAGACTTACTTATGGCAGCGTGCTACCCTATTCTCCCAAGGATGCAGTTGTATACAACTACTACACAACCCTTGAGGGCGTTATGCAGAAGGAAGACCCCGACAATTGGGAATTTATAGTACCTGAAAGGCTTAAAGAACTTCATAAAGCCAAAGATTACGGCAAATATGCCATGCCGAACGGCGAAATGCCCGTATGTTTCATTACAAATGGAGATATCACCGGCGGTAATTCCGGCAGCCCCGTACTCAATGCCAGGGGAGAACTTCTCGGACTGGCCTTTGACGGTAACTGGGAGGCAATGTCGGGTGACATAATCTTTGAGCCGGAACTCCAACGCTGTATCAACGTGGATATCCGCTACGTCCTCTTTATCATGGATAAATTTGGAGGAGCGGGTTATCTTCTCGACGAGATGGATATAGTGAAATAATAGAAATCTATAAAAAACATTACAAAATGAGTTTGGAAAGGCAGATCCAGGAGGATCTTAAAGCTGCAATGTTTGCCAAAAATGCAACTGCTTTGGCCTCCATAAGGGGGATCAAGGCAGCCATCATGTTGGCAAAAACGGCACCGGATGCCACAGATGAACTTACTGATGCAGACATTATCAAAATCATTCAGAAACTTGTAAAGCAGCGCAAAGAGAGCGCAGCCATTTATACCGAACAGTCACGTCCGGAACTTGCAGAAGCGGAATTGGCTGAGGCTGCCATTATGGAGAAGTATCTTCCCGTTCAGATGAGTGAAGAGGAGGTAGAAGAGGCTCTCAAAAAGATAATTGCCCAGGTCGGAGCAAAATCGCCTGCTGACATGGGCAAGGTCATGGGAGTGGCCACAAAAGCCCTGGCAGGGCAGGCAGATGGCCGTCTTATTTCAATAATTGTAAAGCGGCTGCTTTCATAGCATCAAAGAGAGGTCCGTCCAGGAGTGCGGCGGGATTGCCTTCGTCGCCTCCTTCACGGATACTCTGTACCAGTGGAACCTGTCCCAGTAGGGGCAGGTTATATTTTTCAGACATTGCCTTACAGCCATCTTTTCCGAAGATGTAGTATTTGTTCTGCGGCAGTTCTGCCGGAGTAAACCAGGACATATTCTCGATAATGCCGTAGATATGCTTGTTGACATTTTCATTTCTGAAAAGATTGACACCCTTTTCCACATCGGTAAGAGCTACGGCTTGCGGGGTGCTGACAATGATGGCACCATCCAGCGGGATGTCGTGTACCAGCGAAATATGAATATCTCCGGTTCCGGGAGGAAGGTCTATCAGCAAAAAGTCCAGTTCACCCCATTTTACCTGAAGGATCATTTGTTTGAGTGCATTGCAAGCCATCGAGCCCCGCCAAATCAGCGCCTGTTCAGGTCGGGCGAAATAGCCTATCGACATCCATTTTACACCGAATTTTTCTATCGGGAGTATGATCTCGGTGCATTCTTCGGTATATTGGCCATAATCCTCGAAAAGATTGCCCCGGGCATCATATAATTCAACTCCCGGCACTTCTCCTTCGGTGCCGGTCATTTTCGGTACTGAAGGGCCATAAACGTCGGCATCCGGCGAGGCCCACTTGTAGCCCATACGGGCAAGTGTTATTGCGAGGTTGACTGCTACGGTAGATTTGCCAGCTCCACCTTTGCCGGAGACTATTGCGATAATTTTATCCACGATAGGGCCAGCTGCTTCTGGTGAGGTCGAGAATGGTCCTTTCTTTTTTTGCTCCTTTTTAGGAGGATTGGGATTGTGGTCCCTCTTTATGTTGTACTGATTGTTCATTTGGTCTTGTAATAATTGCGCAAAGTTAATAAGAAAATAAGGAACGACAAGGAGAAAGAATTTGCAAAAAAATATTGAATGGAAAGGTTGTGCCATTAGTGATACCCAACCAAATTGTTGCGTATATTTGGCATCGCCTCATTACAATTTACTCATGGAATTTTTACGAGTTGACATAGATAATACTGAAAGATGGAATAAAGTTTGGGAGCTGTATGAGGCCAGTTTTCCCATCGCCGAACTGCGCAAGAAGAAAGACCATTTGCGTGCATGTCAAGACCCATGTTTCTTCCCGATTTCGGCATGGGAAGGAAATCAATTGATTGGTCTTCTATTTTATTGGGAGTGGAACACTTACCGCTACTTAGATTATTTAGCCGTTTCGCCCGAGTTGCGCGATCATGGTTACGGTCTTCAGATGTTGCAATACCTTCGCGATACGGAACATAAGGTTATTTTGGAAATTGATCCGCTCACTGACGAACAATCCATACGCCGTTTGCATTTTTACGAACACGCAGGATATACCCTTACCCCTTATCGCTTTTCCCTCGCTTACCGGTTGGATGCTGAACCGCAGGAACTGCTTATTATGAGTTATCCGGAGATAATTACCAAGGAGCAGTACAACGATTTCCTTGACTTTATTGAAGAACACGTAATCTTATATTGCGAACGGGAAGAATCATAATCAAAACTTCCACACTGCACTTATTCCAAACTTATTTTACCCCCCAACTACTCACTAGAGACTCAATACTCAAAACTATTTTTTAGCGGTGGTTTTGAGGAAAAGTTCGGCCATTTGAGTGTCGTCTATCTTCGAAGGGGCGTCGCTCATCACATCTCTGCCGGTATTGTTTTTGGGGAACGCGATAAAATCCCTGATGGTTTCCTGTCCGCCGAAAAGGGCGCAGAGACGGTCAAATCCGAAAGCGATACCGCCGTGAGGGGGAGCTCCGTATTTGAATGCGTCTATCATAAATCCAAACTTGTAGAGATATTCCTCTTCATTCATTCCAAGTACCTCGAACATCCTCTTCTGGATATTGGAATCAAATATGCGGATGGATCCTCCGCCGAGCTCAGTGCCGTTTAGGACAAAGTCGTAAGCATTGGCTGCCACCCGCTCCAGATCCTCCTTGCCGTTGCTATAAAATTTATCCAGGTCTTCCGGCTTGGGAGAGGTGAAGGGGTGGTGCATCGCATAGAAACGCTCAGTCTCTTCATCCCACTCGAGCAGCGGGAAATCATAGACCCAGAGGGGAGCGAACCGATCGGGACGACGAAGTCCGAGGCGGTTTCCAAGCTCTATTCTGAGAGTTCCGAGTGCCACTTGAGTTTTCTTCCTCTCTCCCGACATAATCAGTATCATATCACCTACTTTTGCACCCATATCTTTGGCAAGGGCTTGTAGTTCCTCCGCAGAGAAATATTTGTCAATCGAGGATTTTATACCCTCTTCGGTTACTCTTATATAGATGAGTCCTTTTGCACCCACCTGGGGTCCTTTTTACCACTCGGTAAGCTCGTCTATCTGCTTGCGTGTGTAGGAGGCGATACCTTCCACCACGATTCCACCGATATAGGGTGCGGAGTCAAATACAACAAATCGTGTCCTTTGACTTTATCGGTGATCTCCCGGATTTTCATTTCGAAGCGGATATCGGGCTTGTCGGAACCGTAGTATGTCATGGCGTCATTATAGCTGATACGGGGAAACTGCTCCTTAAACTCCACCTTGAGCACACTCTTGAAGAGATGTTTCATCAAATCCTCGAAAGTGTTGAGTACATCCTCACGCTCCACAAAGGACATTTCGCAGTCAATCTGGGTAAATTCCGGTTGACGGTCTGCACGCAGATCCTCATCTCTGAAGCAGCGAACAATCTGGAAATATCTGTCGTATCCGGCCACCATCAAGAGTTGTTTGTATTGCTGGGGGCTCTGGGGAAGCGCATAAAATTCACCCGGGTGCATACGGCTCGGCACTACGAAGTCGCGTGCCCCTTCAGGAGTGGATTTGATCAGGAAAGGGGTCTCTACTTCTATGAAATTGCGGCTGTCGAGAAAGTTGCGGGTCTCGTGAGCCAGTTTGTGACGAAGTGTAAGAGCACGTTTGAGAGGATTGCGCCTCAGGTCGAGATAGCGATATTTCGCCCTGATCTCTTCCCCTCCATCCGACTCGTCCTCTATTGTAAAGGGAGGGGTTTCGGATTCGTTAAGGATGTTGAGGTGGGTGAGTTTGATCTCTATATCTCCGGTAGGAATGCGGGGATTTTTGCTCTCTCTTTCCTCTACCCTCCCCATCACCTGTATTACAAATTCGCGTCCGAGGCGGGATACTTTGTCATTGAGCTCACTCGATGAGGACTCGTCAATCACCACTTGTGTTATGCCATAGCGGTCTCTGAGGTCTATGAAGCTCATTCCTCCCATTTTGCGGGTTTTTTGTACCCATCCCGCAAGGGTCACACTCCGGCCTACATCTTCCAGCCGCAGTTCACCGCAAGTATGTGTTCTGTACATATTATTATTCAAAGCTGGGTTCCATAATCATTATCCTATACCCTTCGGCCAGTTTTTTAGCCCACACAAAGTAGCCGGTGGCACTTAAATGTATGCCATCAGTTGTGTACTCATCTGCAAGATCTCCGTTAGTGTCGCTCAAGAGCGATGCGATATCGATATATATATATTCGTATCTATCTTTTCCGGCATCCAACAACTTGTTGAGTTCGGTTATTCTTTCGTTGTTGCCTTCATAAAATTTTGTTTTCGGATTGAGGGGAAGAACGCTATGCACGTAAAGTATGGTATTGGGCATCTCTTTCCTAAGTTTAATGATGAGCGATTCATATTTAGCCCATATCTCCAAAATGGGGAGCTCCTGGTCGTTGAGAAGGTCATTGGTAGAGGTCATCAGGAAGATTTTGCCGGCATTTTCATCAGCAATCTCATCAACCCTGTCGATTATCCCCTCAATGACATCTCCGCTGATACCACGGTTGAGGATGTTGAGGAAGGGGAAGAGTTCCTTCCAGGGGCATTATTGATGAGACTGTTGCCAAGCATTACAACTGACCTTTCTTCGCTGTTGGGAAGAGATCGTAAGATGGAAAGACGGTGATTGTAGTGGTCAAATCTTTCGGCTTTCACCTCTTCTTCCTGTGCCTTATTCAGGGCGGTCAGGCCCACAAAGGGTTCAATTGCCTTTGCATAGGCCTCATAACCGGCTCCGTTGAGCAACATCCCATTCCAGCTATATGCGGGATTGATGGCTCCGCTCTCATCGGTAAGCACGGTTGCCATGTCGATGAAGGTAAAGCCGGTTTCCTCGGCAGATTCAGCCAGAGAGATGTTAAGTTCTGCCGTTTGTGCTATCTGTTCGGCAGTCATTTCTCCCATAGGGGTGACTCCTATGTAGTAAATCTCACTTTCAGGGGAGGCTTTTTTTATGAGGCTGCATATTTCAGATACACGTTTTAGAATTGCCGCATTGTCATCTCCATGCATGATGTCTCTTGCACCGGCACTCAGAAAGATTTTTTTAGGTTTAGCTTTGGCTATACCGCCTATCCTATATAGAATATGTTCGGTGCCGTCGTATGTGATACCTCTGCCGATAACTTTGACTGATCCAAAAAAGTCACTCCACATACCCCTGTCAATGAAGTCGTCACCCACTAACACTATATTGGATGTATCCACCGGCAATTCGGCATACATTACATGTTTCTCAAGGAAATAGGGTTCATTGGTGTACCATGAGGGTTCCACGGCCGTCTCCCTTTTGCAGGAAGCGGTAAATATTACTGCGACAAATGTCGCCAGAGTTAATAGAAATAGTTTGTTTCTCATTTTATCATCATTTTTGTCATTATACATTGAAAAGAAAGTGCATTATATCGCCATCCTGTACCACATATTCTTTGCCTTCACTGCTTATTTTACCCGCAGCACGACAGGCAGCTTCAGATCCAAGTGCAACATAGTCATCATATTTGATTACCTCGGCACGTATGAACCCTCTCTCGAAGTCGGAGTGTATGACTCCGGCGGCCTTCAAAGCCTTAGCTCCCTTTTTAATGGTCCATGCCCTTACTTCAGGTTCTCCCACGGTGAAGAAGGTCTGCAGGCTCAGTAGCGAATAGGCAGATTGTATCAGACGCACCAATCCGGAACTCTCCAGCCCTATCTCCCGCAGAAACATCTCTCTCTCCTCAAAGCTTTCCAATTCTGCAATTTCCGATTCGGTCTTGGCGGCAATAACCAGTATCTCGGCATCTTCACCATTGACAGCCTCACGTAACGCATCCACGTAGGCGTTACCCGATAGAGCAGAGGATTCATCTACGTTGCAAACATACATCACGGGCTTGTTGGTGAGCAGATAAAATTCCTTTGCAATCTTGGCCTCTTCTGCATTCTCAATCACAACTTCACGGGCATTGCGACCCATCTCCAGCTTCTCCTTATATCTGAGCAGCAGCTCCAGGACCTTTTTTGCCTGTTTATCACCACCTGCCTGCGCTTGTTTCTGAACCTTCACGATACGGTTGTTGACCGTATCCAAATCTTTAATTTGAAGCTCTATATCTATAATTTCCTTGTCTCTTACCGGATTAACGCTACCGTCCATGTGGACTACGTTGGGGTCGTCAAAGCAGCGGAGTACATGCAATATCGCATCTGTTTCACGAATATTGGCCAGAAATTGGTTGCCGAGGCCTTCGCCTTTGCTTGCTCCCTTTACAAGTCCTGCTATATCTACGATTTCCACGGTGGTTGGTACCACGCGGCGCGGTTTAACCATCTTTTCAAGTACGGTAAGCCTATCGTCCGGTACGATGGTAAAACCTATATTGGGCTCTATCGTACAAAAAGGGAAATTGGCTGCTTGTGCCTTTGAGGAGCTGATGCAGTTGAAAAGAGTTGACTTTCCAACATTTGGCAGTCCTACTATTCCACATTTAAATCCCATATATAATTATTGCAAAAAGCTGTAATTATTGTTGCAGTAAACTGCAAAAGTAATAATTATTTGTTTATCTTGGCGCTAAAACAAGGAGGTATGTGATGAGAGGGTTATTTTTGAGCATTTTGCTCATTGTTGCAGCTCCGCTTCAGGAGCGGGCGAAAGAAGAAATCAGAGTGATGTTTTGGAATGTCGAAAATTATTTCGATCCCTTTGATGATGAAAAAACCAATGATGAGGATTATATTTATGGGGGTCGGTACGGTTGGTCGTGGAAGCGGTTTATTCGTAAACGCAACGCCATTGCCAAAGTCATAGTCTCTTCAGCGGGTGAGCCGGGAACGTGGCCGGATCTGGTGGGGTTGTGCGAGGTGGAAAACAGGATGGTGCTTCGCCAACTTACGGAGCAAACTCCTTTGGTGCGTTTGGATTGGGGAATAGTACATTATGATTCGCCGGACAAGCGTGGTATAGATGTGGCGCTACTTTATCGTAAGGAGCGGTTTAAAGTATTGCGCTCGAGAGCAGTGGAAGTATCTCTTCCCGACAGCTCCGCCACACGCGATATTCTGTATGTATGCGGTATTATGTTACAGGGAGAGTGCGCTTTGGATACGCTCCATCTATTTGTCAACCACTGGCCCTCCAAGTTGAGTGATGATTCAGTTACTTCTCCACGAAGAATGGCAGCCGCAGAGGCTTTGAAGGAAGCAATAGATTCGGTGAGAATATTTTCGCCAGAGGCGGCAATAATAATAATGGGGGATTTCAATGACACTCCCGATTCCCGCATCCTTACCGATTTTTCGAGGGAAATGGGATTCTACTCCCCGGCTGCCGGTTTAGCCTCTAGGGGGCAGGGCTCCATAAAATATAAAGGTGTCTGGGAGCTCATAGATCAATTTTTCCTTTCAGGAAATCTTCTCGGGAGGGTTATTCAATGGGATGACGGTGCCTTTATGCGCATATTTGCTCCCGAATTTTTACTTGAGGCAGATAAAGAGTTTCTTGGGCAAAAGCCCAAGCGAACATATATCGGACCGCGCTACAACGGAGGGGTGAGTGACCACCTTCCTATTTTGCTGCGATTGCAGCGAAAAATGCATATATTTGCACAATGAAACAGTATCTAGACCTCCTCGAACACATAATGCGTAACGGTACCGACAAAAGTGATCGTACCGGTACCGGCACCAGAAGTGTTTTTGGTTATCAAATGCGCTTTGACCTGAGTCAGGGTTTTCCGGCGCTGACTACCAAAAAACTCCATCTGAGATCCATAATATACGAACTGCTCTGGTTTATAGCGGGAGATACAAATATCCGCTACCTCAATGAGCATGGAGTGACGATATGGGATGAATGGGCAGATGCCAACGGAGATTTAGGTCCCATTTACGGTCACCAGTGGCGTAGTTGGCCGACTCCCGACGGTGGCACAATAGATCAGTTGACGACACTGGTCAAGTCGCTTAAAAGCAATCCTGACTCTCGTCGTCATATCGTATCTGCATGGAATGTTGCGGAGGTTGGAAAAATGGCCCTTCCGCCCTGTCATGCACTTTTCCATTTCTATGTGGCGGGAGGGAAGCTCTCATGCCAACTCTATCAACGCAGTGCAGACGTATTCCTTGGAGTGCCCTTCAATATTGCTTCTTATTCACTGCTTACCATGATGCTGGCGCAGGTATGTGGCTATATCCCCGGAGAATTTGTCCATACCTTTGGAGATGCTCATATCTACAGCAATCATTTTGAGCAGGTAGCTCTACAGCTCTCCCGTGAGCCTCGTCCGCTCCCTAAAATGAATATCAACCCTGAAAAGAAGGATCTCTTCAACTTTGAGTATGAGGATTTCACTCTCGTAGGATACGATCCCCATCCCGGAATAAAAGCCCCCATAGCCGTATGAGTAGAGTACCTATCATCTCCATTATCGTTGCAGTTGCGACCGATGGAGCCATTGGAAAAGCCAACACCATGCCCTGGCATATTTCTGAGGATATGAAATATTTCAAACGGGTTACTCTCGGCAAATGCGTCATTATGGGTCGAAAGACATGGGAGTCCCTCGGCAGCAAGCCTCTTCCCGGTCGGGATAATATAGTTATCAGCCGTTCTCTCTCCGTGGATGATTTAGGGGAGATTCCTTCACGGCTGCATTTTGTCACTTCACTTGATAGCGCCATCAATCTTGCATTATCTATTTGCAGAAAGCGGAGAGAATGAGGTATTTGTCATCGGAGGAGGTCATATCTATCATCAGGCATTGGAAAGAGCATCGAGAGTCTATATCACCGGTGCATACATCCGTACCCGAAGCAGATACATTTTTCCCGGTTCTTGATCCGGAGAAATGGCATATTGCTACCCGCAGCGGTATTGCCATGGATGAAAAGTCAGGTTTAAACTATGAATTTTTGATATATGAGTGCTAATAAATCACAGCTTTCAAGCACTACCGGACGTGACTCGTTCACCAGTTCATTTGGAGTACTCGTTGCACTGGCAGGTTCTGCCGTAGGATTGGGCAATCTGTGGAGGTTCCCATATTTAGTGGGAGAAAATGGCGGAGCCGCCTTTATCTTCATTTATATTGCTTTCGTTTTTATCCTCTGTCTTCCGATAATGTATTCGGAATTTATCATAGGACGAAGAAGTCAGAGAAATGTTTTTGGGGCATTCAAAGTGCTTGCACCCGGTTCCAAATGGGGGATAGTAGGGATTTTTTCGGTACTTTCATCTCTTTGCATACTATCGTTTTATAGTGTTGTGGGAGGATGGTCTATCGAATATCTGGTAAAATCCATAACTTTTGATTTTACCCGTGAGACCGGAGGCAATCTTGAAACGATGTTTGGTGAATTTGTTTCCTCTCCGATAAAGCCGCTCATCTGGCATGTGGTATTCTTGCTTCTGACCGCTATGGTAGTGATTGCCGGAATCAAAAATGGTATTGAGAAATATACCAAAATGATGATGCCCCTCCTTTTTGTGATGATAATCATCATTGCGGTACGCTCGGTGACCCTTGAAGGGGCAAATGAGGGTATAGTCTATCTTTTCAAACCCGATTTTTCCAAAGTGACTTTTGATATGATGCTCTCTGCGCTGGGCCAGGCATTTTTCTCGCTTTCCATAGGTTGCGGGACTATAATGACCTATGCCTCCTATGTCAGCAAAAGTGAAAATATAGTAAAGACGACCGCACTTACAGCAGTAGCCGACACCACTTTTGCAATCATTGCAGGCCTGGCAATAATGCCGGCGGTATTTGCCTTTGGGATCAGTCCGGGAGAGGGCCCCGGCCTCGTATTCATTACATTGCCAAAGATATTCGCGCAGATGCCACTTGGGGGCCTGTTGGCCATCATTTTCTTCTTTGTGCTTCTAATCGCCGCATTGACCTCCTCTATTTCTCTGTTGGAGGTGGTTGTAGCATATCTCAAGGAGGAGTTCAAGATTAAGCGTACCACGGCAGTAATCATCGGTTCCTCAATTTTCCTTGTAACGGGAACTCTCGCTTCTCTCTCCATGGGAGTGCTTTCGGATGTCAAGATATTTGGAAAGACTTTCTTTGATCTCTTTGACACCCTTTCTTCCGACTTTTTCTTGACCACATGCGGCCTATTGGTTGTCCTCTTTGTGGGCTGGAGACTCGGCAAGGCCAATGTGATGGATGAACTCACCAATAGCGGTACTCTCAAGCTTCCAAAATGGTTCACAGAAATGACATTCTTCATCATTCGTTTCGTCGCTCCGGCAACCATTTTGGTGATAATGATTTTTGGATAGTTTCGAGTATGTAGTGTGTAGTTGATGCAAGAGTTTGATAATTAAGAGTGAAGGTAATAGTTATTGGCAAATTATCATCAGTATATTACAGTTATTTTATTGTTTATCTGTAATATATTACGGATAATTGAGTATTTATCCTCAACATGCTACGGATAATTAACCCCGCACCCCGTACCCCGCACTGCGTACCTCCAAACTAAAAATGGGCAGCCGTATGGCCACCCATTTTTGTTTGGAACTTACTCCGACTATCTGAGAATCTTCGCAAACTCTATGTCTGTGAGCATCCTCTTTGCGTAGTCTTCTCTCTGAGATGCTTTTTCAAGCTCTGCCTTACAGGTCTCAGCGTCGCCTTTACGTGCAGCTATTACAGCTCTGAGGTAAGAGGCGTGAGGGCATTTGCACTTTACAACTGCCTTTTCAGGCTGACCGTTTAGGATATGAGCGAGGGGCTCGTTGTGGTCACCTGTGCCGTCAAGTTTGGTGAGAGCTTCTTTATATCTGCCTTCTAGAATGTCAATAACTGCGGCGTTGATCTTGGCCTCGGGGCGGTGACAATCATTGAACCACTTCATTGCTTCTGCATTTTTGCCTTCGCGCATAGCGATAACACCCATTGCATTCTTATAGTAGCATTTTTTATCATTAATCTTCTCAAGAAGAGCCTTGGCTTCGCTATTCTTCATAAGGTCGAGATAGACACAAGCAGCATTGTATTTCGCGCGGTCGCTGTCAAACTTGTCAATAGCCTTTTTGTAGATATCCAGTTTAGCGTTGTTGTCTTTCACGAGAGTAGCTGCACGGAGAAGAGCCTCTTCATCAAGTACGTTGATATTGGTCTCCACAAGCTCCTTGAGTTCGTCTGTCGAGTAATTGGTATACTCTATATTGGCAATGAATCTTGCACGGCGAAGTTCCGGAAGAATAGTCTCTGCAAGTGTCTTGTATACTTGAGACATGTTTCTGATCTCTCTTTCGCGTACGTTGGAATCACTGTACATTGAAAGAACGCGGAGGATAAGCTCTTTGTCTTCAATATTTGAATTTTTCACAAGCTCCTGGAAGCCTTCCCAGTCCTCTCCGAGGCTCTTTGTGCTTACTGCACCTGTCTCGAGTTTCTTTGCAAACTGGTTAAATGCCCTCTCTGCACTCTTTTCGCGATTTGCAGAGAGTCTGTTGTTGAAGTCTACGGCACCTTCAGGAGATGCATAGGCAACTATATTAGTACCCTTAACCTCTCTGCGCTCATCTTTTGCAAGGTCTTTGAGAGCTTGCTCAAAGTTTTTGATGTCCTCACTCTTAAGCTGAGAGGGACGTACGGTTGCGCTATTCACAAGATAGAGAATCTGTGCCTCTTCGGTCTCGGGAATCACCTCCTTATAGTTGTCCTTCATCTTTACGTATGCACCTTCGGTCTCTACAAGCATGTAGGTAGTGTAGGCACCGTCAGCAATCTTGATGTCGGCAGGGAAGGGGAATTCTTTACCTTTGTAGAGTACGGTTGCACGAGCGATTAGTTGTGATTTCTCCATGCCGGGAACATATTTGAAATGGATGCGTTCGCTGATGGTTGCACCATCCTCGGTAACGAGTTTGTAGTTGTCGGTAATCTTTTCGCCCTGATATACAAAGGGCTTGCCCTCAACCTCTCCACCACTATAAACCAATACGGGAATCACCTCAAGAATTGCCTTTGGATGGAAGTATTCAGCAGGGAATGTAACGTCAACAACAGCGTCGATGTTGCCTGCAATCACTTCGAGAACTTCGGGATTGCAATTGATTTTAACCTGGTCGGCGGCTTCAATCATCTTGGTAGGATTGCCGCAGGAAGCCATCGCTTCTGAAACGAAAGCTATGAGCATAAGATTGATGATGTTCTTTCTCATAAAAATATAATTGTTTTGTTAAAATAATTCGTCGGAAAATAATTATGTTTTATCATACAAATATAATGATAATTTTTTCAGATAAAAATTTATAACTTTGCAATTATGGATTTAAGGCAAATTAAGGATAAATATCAGATTATCGGAAAGGATCCGAGGCTCGACAGAGCCATTGAAGCAGCGGTCAATGTGGCTTCTACCGACCTCTCCGTGATTGTGACAGGTGAAAGCGGCGTAGGAAAAGAATTTATTCCCAGGATTATTCACGATCATTCTCCCCGTAAACACAAACGTTATATTGCGGTGAACTGCGGAGCTATTCCCGAAGGAACGATAGATTCCGAACTTTTCGGCCATGAAAAGGGTGCCTTTACCGGTGCGGTTGATAGCCGTAAGGGCTATTTCGAAGAGGCGGACGGGGGTACAATCTTCCTGGATGAGGTAGCCGAACTACCGGTAGGTACTCAGGTACGCCTGCTCAGAGTGCTGCAGAACGGTGAGTTTATAAGGGTGGGTTCTTCCAAGGTACAGAAGACCGATGTAAGAGTAATAGCAGCAACCAATATTCATCTTGACCGCGCTGTGGCAGCGGGCAAATTCAGACGCGACCTCTACTACCGCCTAAATACGGTTCCGATAGTGATGCCTGCCCTCAGGGAGCGCAAGGCAGATATACGTATGCTCTTCCGCAAGTTTGCGAGCGATTTTGCCGATAGATACACGATGCAACCGGTGCGTTTGGATGATGAAGCGATGCAGCTTCTTGAGAATTATCCGTGGCCGGGTAACATTCGTCAGCTCAAAAGTGTTACAGAGCGTATTTCAATTATGGAGACAGATCGTCTGATTACGGCAGAGAAGCTCTCCGCTTATCTTCCTAAAGATCATTCCTCCCAATTGCCTGTACATACCGGAAGTTTCTTCGATAGTTGTTCCGACCCATATAGGGAATTTCTCATCCAGCTCTATGCCCAGTATCAGCAATTGAGAATGGATGTGGATGAGCTTGTCCGGATCGTGAAAGGGAGTGCTCCTACGCAACAGGTACAACAGGCTCCCACCATCAATCATACCCACATGCTCACTGAGGGTTCCGAGGTGCGGGTTCCGGGTCCGGTGATCGAGGTTGAGGAGGTGGAAAATCTTAACGAACAAGAGGAGGGGACTCCTCTCACTTTGGATCAAATTACCGGCAGAGCAATAGCAGAAGCATTGCATCGCAATGCAAATAACCGCGAGAAAGCTGCTGCGGAACTGGGTATCTCCGCGCGCACCATTTACAGGAAGATCAAAGAATTCAATCTGGAATAAGAGATGAAATGAGACGAATATCCAAAATATTGCTTCCTCTGATCGCTCTTTTAGCGACAGCTACTCTGGTTACAGGTTGCTGGCTTTACTCTTTTAGCGGTACATCCATCCAGCCGGATGTTAAAACCATCTGTATCGAACCGGTCCAGAATAGGGCACTCAAGGTCAACCCTTCACTTGCTAACTCCTTACATGAGGCACTTACGGATAAATATCGTAAACTTACCCGTCTGGAACAGGTGGAGGATGCCGGGGATCTCTATGTGCTGGCTGTCATTGAGGGCTATGATGTCTCTGCAACCGCAATTACTGCCGATGAGGTGGCAGCCAGAAATCGTCTCACCGTCACCGTGAAGGTTAAATTTGTCAATGAAAAGTATCCGGAAGAAAATTTTGAGAAAAATTTTGCGGGGTATGAGGATTATGACTCAGACCGTTCTCTTGATGAAGTAGAAGCTACGCTTTGCGATACGATAATTGAAAAAATTGTTGAAGATATTTTCAACGCAACAGTAGCCAACTGGTAACACCCCTTTATAGATGAAACTTAGAGAGCTCTCCATATCGGAACTTGAAGAAATGCTGGAACGCTATCCTTGGTTTGCAGCAGCGCACAGGGAGTTTGTCATTCGCAAAGGCGGAGCCGGTGATGAGGAGCTGCGTCGTGCAGCTGCAGCAGCAGGAATACACCTGCTCAGCCGTCATTTTTTCGTCAAGTCGGTCAGGAGGTCCATAAAAGAGCGTCTATATGATGACGACGTCATATTTGGAAAGCCATCCAATGCCGAGCATAGACTCAAGTACTATGTTGTAGGAGGGGACTATTTCGGTCAGGAGGATTTCAAGGAGCTGGAGCGTAGCGGAGAGGCATTTAAGGAGACCTTCAATATCAATCCCATCTCATCGACGCTGAGCTCTCTGCCCGATTTTGATTTTGAAAATAGGAATACCGGGGAGGATGATTCCGAACAGTTTTATACTGAAACTCTTGCATGAATCTATGTAGAGAAGGAGTTTTATAATCAGTCACTTTCAATTTATGAGAAACTAATTTTGTTATATCCGGAAAAAAGTGCTTACTTTGCGTCCCTTATAGAAAATATTAAAATACTAAAATAACCCAATCATGCAAGCAGCATACGTTACAGTCTCTATTATTATAGTTATTTTGAGCATTCTGCTCACCCTCGTGGTTTTGATACAGAATTCCAAAGGCGGTGGGCTGGCAGCAAATTTTGCAACGGGTAACCAGGCATTCGGAGTTCGTCAGACGGCCGACTTTCTTGAGAAGATCACCTGGGGTCTGGCAGTTTCAATTTTGGTACTTTGTGTAGTTGCCACATTCCTTATTCCTGACAGGAATGCTTCAGGCTCAAAACTAAGAGAAGCCATTGAGCAGCAGGTGACCACTGAAGGTACTCCTATCGTAAACCCCGAAGTTGCGGTCCCTGTAGAACTCCCAGCCACTCGGGTCTGATAATAATTAGTGGGAAAGGTACGTTTAATAGAAAAAGTGACGATTTTGTCACTTTTTTAAAAATAATACTTTGTATTGCAAGGTATTTAAAAAAATATATATATTTGCATTGCAAAATTATTTGCATAGCCAACAATTTTATTCAAATAAATAAAGAGCAATTATGAAAAAAGTAGTAAATGCAGGTATCGGAGGCAGACCTTTCATTCTGGAAGAGGATGCTTTCAGCAAATTGGAATCTTATCTCTCTTTCTTTAAATCTAAAATCAATATGGGTTCTCAGGAGAAAGAGGTGATGGATGACCTGGAAATGAGGATTGCCGATCTTTTTGAAGAGAAACTCGGCTCCGGAAGTGAAGTTGTCACCCTACAAATGGTTGAAGAGATTATCTCTCGTCTTGGCATGCCGGATGGCAGCTCCCCCTTTGAAAATGGTGGTGATACTTCATCCTCTGCTTCCGCATCAGCGGAGAGCAAGGGCCCCCGCAAATTATACAGAGATCCTGATGACCGTGTTATCGGGGGCGTCTGTAGCGGTCTCGCCCAGTACCTTAACATTGACGTCGTACTTGTACGTATTCTCTTTGTGGGTGTTTACACTTATTGGCGGCGCCGGCATCTAGGTATATATTATCCTATGGATCGTAGCTCCCCAAGCTCTGACGGCTGCGCAGAAATGTGAGATGAGAGGGTGGCCTGTCACTGCGAAGAGAATATTAGAAAGGCTTCACAGTCACAAAACAGAAAATAACAGTTATGGAACACATTGTTGACAATATTAAATCACAGATGAGAAAAGGTTGCTGGAATATTGCATCCTGCTTATCCTCAATAAAAGAGGCCTATGCCTCCTCGATCATAGAGGAACTCAAGAAAGCCAATATGATCGTTGTGGAAGGGACACTTTACCCTCTACTTATACGCCAAAAGAATCAGGGGTTGCTCAACTACCGATGGGAAGAATCTCCCAGGGACCCCCGCAAATATTATATGATTACAGAAAAGGGACGCATGCTAATAAGCGAGATGGACCTCGCCACAGGCAAGAAATAGTATCCACAATAGAAACAATTCGAAAATGAAAAAAGTAGAAAAAGTAAGCATAGGCAGATATGCTTTTACCCTCTATGAAGAGGCATATTACAAGGCATCGGAGTACCTTGACGAGCTCAGCAACTATTATTCAAATAGGGAAGGCGGCAACGAAGTTATGGAGGGCATAGAGGAGAGAATGGCAGAGCTGCTCCTGGAAAAATGTGGTCCCGGAGGTATAGTGAGTGTGGAGATGATATCGGAAGTTATCTCCATCCTCGGAAGGCCCGAGTCATCGAAAATGCGGATTCCGATGGATCGGCAGGCTCCGGCAGCAACCTTCATTACAATGCAAAGAAAAAACTCTTTCGCGACCCCTCCTCAAGGATTTTGGGTGGAGTCAGCAGCGGTCTGGCTGCCTATTTCAATATAGAGACAGCTCTGGTCAGAGTTATCTGGGTGGTTCTGTGGTTTGTCTTCTCCTCAGCGGGAGCCCTGACCCTCCCCGTATTTGGCGGAGCCTTCATACCCATTGTATATATTATAATGTGGCTGGTAATTCCGCCGGCAAAGACTGTGCAGCAGCGTTGCCAAATGAGAGGAGAGGATGGCACGTTAGGGGATCTGGAAAAGAATATTGCCAAGGGAGCAGACTATGTGGGTCGTAAGGCAAAGGAGATCGGTAACTCGGATTTCTGGAAAACTATCGGAAGAGTGTTTAGTATCATCATCGGCATGATTTTGCTCATCATCGGTGTTTCAGGCCTTATGGTAGGCGTGTTAGGGCTCTTCGGCATAACTTTCTTTAACTATACGATACTCGACATGGGTTTAGGGTGGCTATCAGAGTACGCTCCGATATTTGCCTTGAGCCTACCTGTAATGTTGCTTAAAACCGTTATAATGCTGGTGGTTCTTTTGCCCTTCCTCGGTATGTTGTATGGTGGTATACAGATGATTTTCGGCTTCAAACCTCCAAAATGGAGGCCCGGTCTGATCATTTTCGTGATTTGGATGATTGCGCTTATAGCATTGGTAGTGCTGGGCTTGGCGGGAATCTTTTCGGTAGGATGATCTTTAGTGTAAAGTATAAATTTATTGGTTTAATTAAACCTTTTAAAACAATTGTAGTCAAAGATACGACTATTCGTTAGTTTTTCTTAGGTTAAGTGAGGGGGGCTGCACCAATTCCATTTCTGGTGCAGCCCCCTGAACTTTTATATCTCCGCTTAAAGGCTCTCGCAGAAGTTAACCAGCGCTTTTGCAAAAGATTTCCAGGACATCGTCTCTTTAAATTTTCGGATATTTTCCGTAAAGAGGGATTTATAAGGATGGCTGAAATAGGACTCTATGGCCCTAACGACGCCTTCAGCCGAGATTTCATCAGCCAATATGCCGATGCCCGGCTCTTCAATACTCTCTTCGAGGCCACCTGTCCTGGTAGCAACTACCGGTATTTCGAAATGAAGTGATAGTGCTGTTATACCGCTCTGGGTCGCACTTTTATAGGGTAGAACGCATAGGTCTGCTGCGGAGAAAAAAGCCGGCACTTCATAGTCATCGATATATCTGTTGAATATAACGATGCGCTCCGCCAAAGAGTGGTTTTTTGCAACGAGGTTTGCAATTTGGTCCCGGTATTTGTCAAAACTACCATAACTTTCTCCGGCAATGATCACTCTGTAACTATCATCGAGGTGTCCCATCGCTTCAATAAGCAGATCAAGTCCCTTATAATCACGGATAAGTCCGAAAAAAAGCAGGTTCTTTTTGTCCGGCTTGATCCCCAGTCTTTCGCAGGCCTCATTTTTCTCCATTTTTGCTCCAAAATGATCGTAGGGTGGATGAGGCTTGAGAATATAGGGCTTATCGGGAGTAAGACTCAGCATATCTTCGAGTACTGAGCTGCTCATGGCGATACATCCGTTAATCGGCTTTAGAAACCATTTTGCAAAGGGTTTATCGAAGAATTTTCTCTCGTGTGGGATAATATTATCAGTAATTGTAATCACTTTGATACCCTTTCTCCTAAGCAGTCTGGCTACCGTTCCCAATGCGGGTGCAAGAAAGGATATCCAGTATCTCATTATGACCAGATCCGGCTCCAGTCCGGCTATCTTCTTTGCGGTGCTGAAATAGGAGAAGGGATTTATTGAGTCCAATACAGCAATACTCTCTATTACTTTTGCATCGTCCTGCTCAGTTACATATTGAGTCTTACCCGGGAAAAGAAGCGAAGGATATTGTCTCTTAAATGTGAAAGCCTTGACTTGATGCTCCTTACCCAGCTCTTCGTAAAGATTTGCATTGAATTGGGCGATGCCTCCCCTGAAGGGGTAAAAAGTGGAGAGAAATGCTATTTTCATAATAACACAAAGATAATAAATATTATCACTTTATCATCAAAGCACTTTTTCTCACGAGAGTGAGGTAGAGACTGCGTACCAGCAGATGGACGAAATAGGCGAGATAGAGCGACTGGATGCCCATTAGGGGCCGGAAGGCGATGTAGGTAACTATAAATAGCACGGCAGACCAGATCATACTATTGCGCAGGTATTTGGTTGCCGTGGCTCCAATAAAGATCCCGTCCCAGGTAAAAGCGATGCAGCTCACTACGGGCATGAGCAGCAACCAGAATAAAAATGGAGTAGAAGCCTCCACAACATCAGGAGTGTCGGTCATAAGCCGGAACATCGGCTTGCCGAAAAGAGCATAGATAAGAGTGGATAGAGCACTTATACCGAAGCTCCATATAAAAATCCAGCGTATTGTCCCTTTCAAATAATTTTCATTTTTCTCTCCAATAAAACGCCCCACAAGTGCTTCACCCGCATAGGCGAAACCATCGATAAAATAGGAAAATAGCAGCAGGAGCTTCATCATAACCGAACTTACTGCCAGTAAAGTATCGCCATATTTAGCCGCCATTGAGGTAAATCCTATATATATTACCAGCATTCCGAGCGAACGGATGAACAGGTTTCCGTTGATTGAGAAAAATTCCTTCATCTTGTTCAACCTGATGCTCGCCCGCACCGATATCAGATGGAAATGTTCCCTGAAATTGTAGCACATCAGTACAACGGCCAGTAAAAGTCCGCTGTACTGCGCCACCACCGTTCCGGCAGCTACGCCCGCTACTCCCATCGGAGTATGGATGGCTAAAATATAACTTACCACCACATTGACTACATTGACGGTAACATCTACGGCCATAGGTAGCACAGTGTTCTGCATGCCGATGAACCACCCCTTGAATACCATCAGCGAGAGCGTAGCCGGTGCTGCCCATACCCTGATGAAAAAATACTCCCTTGCAATACTCTCCACCTCGGGTGAGCTAACCACAAGCGCAAAGGCCGCTTCAATATACACCCACTGGATAATCCAGATCAACAGTGCTACAGTCAGGGCAGTAGCAATGCCTCTGGTAAAGGTATCCATCGCCTCCTTGAAATCTCTCCTGCCGTAAGCCTGCGCTGTTATACCACCGGTGCCTACCCTCAAAAATCCCATATTCCAGTAGAGCAGATCAAAGAGCATCGAGCCGATGGCTATGCCTCCGATACTGGCTGCATCTCCCAGACGGCCGGCTATGGCAATATCTACTATACCCACCAGGGGTACGGTAATATTGGCCATAATGCTGGGTAGTGCCAGACGCAGGATATTTCGGTTGATGATGGAGATTTTCATCGATATTTGGTCTCTTCTTCAAGCATTCCGAGATAGGAATTGTATCTCTCGTATGAAATACTTCCCTCTTCAAGTGCCGCTTTAACGGCACAGTCCGGCTCGTGGGTATGAGTACAGGGCATGAATTTACAGTTGTCCATCACTCTAAGCATTTCCGGAAAGTAAGTGCTCAACTCATGGGGCTCTATGTCCACCAATCCGAAGCCGCGAATCCCCGGAGTATCTATGATGAAACCGCCGCTACTCAGAGGATACATCTCGTAGAAAGTGGTGGTGTGCCTGCCCTGTAGGTGTGCTTGTGATATTTCCCTGATTTTGGGATCCAGGGCAGGATCAATGATGCGGATGAGTGAGGATTTGCCTACTCCCGAGACTCCCGAGAAGAGAGAGACATAATCCCCGCTTTCTCCTTTACAGAGTTCCCTTATAGGTTCTATCCCTTCGCCTGTCAGAGCTGAGACCTCCATTATCTCATATCCGGCGCCGGAATAGATCTGCTTGAACTCTTCCATGCGTTCCAGTGCATATTCGTCATAAATGTCAGTTTTGTTTATGACTAGTATGACTTTTATCCGATAGGCTTCGCAAGTTAGCGAAATCTATCCACAAAGGCAGGTTTTACCTCCGGATATTCTATTGTAACTATCAGGAATACGCGGTTGAGGTTGGCTGCGATGATATGTGCCTGGCGAGAGAGATTGACCGAGCGACGGATCATATAATTAGTGCGAGGAAGTACTTCTTCTATGGTTGCAGATATATTGCCTTCACTATCGCCGAAATTGTTAACCTTGTATGCGCCTACAGCTATCGGATTAGTAGCTGTGGAGCCCATGAGACAATTTTTCCGCGGATAACGCGGGAAAAGGGTCCCATTCAGGCAGGCGTGAGAGCAGATAGTGACTGCCCGTATGTTTTACTACTGTGGCAATAGATCTATTTTCCATTTGCGCAAATATAGTAATTGTCAAAATCCCTTATGTTGTATTCTAAAAACTTGAGCATTTATGCTATCTCACGAGGATATAGAAAATATTATTTCCAGGAGTATATTTAATTTGGAAATAAAAGGAGAACCGGAGTCGCTCTACCGACCTATCGAGTATATGATCTCTGTCGGAAGTAAACGGATCGAGCCAAGCTTTTGCCTGACCGTATTCAACCTTTTAGCAATAATGTGGGCAATAACATAATTTACCCTGCTATTGCGCTTGAGATATTTCACGAGTTTACGCTTATCCATGATGACATAATGGACAAATCCGATACAAGACGCAATCAGCCTACGGTTGTTAAAAAATGGGGCATCAACAATGCAATCCTTTCAGGTGATGTAATGTTGATATTGGCTTGCAAATATATATCGTTCTGCAACAGTGAGGTGATGCCGGAGGCGATGCGGCTCTTTACGGAGACTGCGGTGAAGGTGTGTGAGGGTCAGCAGCTTGATATGGATTTTGAGGAAAAATCCTTTATTACAATGGCTGACTATATCTCTATGATAGGTCTTAAGACGGGAGTTCTTATAGCTTGTTCGGCTGAAATGGGAGCCCTTATTGCAGGAGTTTCCGGAGAGGTTCGCAAAGCCATACATCAGTTTGGCTATCAGCTAGGCCTCGCCTTCCAGATAGCAGATGACTATCTGGACACTTTTGGAGATCAACAGATTTTCGGCAAAAAAATCGGTGGCGATATTATCAACAACAAAAAAACATGGCTTCAGGTTGAGTGCATACGCAGGGCGGAAGGGGCCGACAAGGAGCGCCTTACTTCTATTTTAGAGATGGGTGAGGATATGAGTGATGAAAAGATTGCTGCAATGCAACAGCTCTATATCGATCTTGGGATAAGGGATGATGCCAGGGATGCAATCCTCGAGTATCACAATAGGGCATTCGAAGCCATTTCCGGTATAGGCTTGACTGAGGCTCAGACCAGGCAGCTCCATCAGTTTGCGGAACAACTCATTTATCGTGAAAAATAGAGGGAATATTGAGATAATGGCCCCCGCGGGCAATTTTGAGTCACTTATGGCAGCCATACAGGGTGGGGCTGACTCGGTCTATTTCGGTATCGGAGATCTCAATATGCGCTCTCATTCAGCTAATAATTTTGCTTCGGAGGAGCTTGAAAAGGTTTGCAATATCTGCGATGAACATGATGTCAAGTCTTATCTGACTCTCAATATAGTACTTTATGATGAGGACCTGGAGCCGATGAGGGAGACTTTGGAGATGGCGAAAAAGGCGGGTGTCACAGCAGTAATTGCATCGGATATGGCCGCTATCGCTTATGCCCGTTCTCTCGGAATGGAGGTGCATATCTCTACGCAGCTAAATGTTTCCAATGTGGAGTCTCTCCGTTTCCACGCAGAGTTTGCGGATGTGATAGTGCTGGCGAGAGAGTTGAATTTGGAGCAGGTAGCCAAGATCAAGGAGGCGATCGACCGTGAAAACATCAAGGGTCCTTCAGGTCGCAAGGTACGAATTGAAATGTTTTGCCATGGTGCTCTCTGTATGGCCGTTTCCGGCAAATGCTATCTTTCTCTCCATGAGTATGCCGCTTCCGCCAATCGCGGGTCATGTTATCAGATATGCCGTCGCGGTTACCGAGTTATGGATCTTGAGACGGGATCTGAATTGGAGATTGACAATAAATACATAATGTCGCCAAAGGATCTCTGTACCATTGAGTTTATAGACAAAATGATTGCATCGGGAGTGACTGTGTTCAAGATCGAGGGAAGAGCCCGTTCCTCGGAATATGTTAAGACCGTTACCCGGGCTTACCGGGATGCTGCGGATGCAGTCATTGACGGCAAATATACTCCGGAACTGGCCGCATCTCTCAAGAATCGGCTTACCACCGTATTCAACAGAGGTTTCTGGGATGGATACTATCAAGGAGCGCGATTGGGTGAGTGGAGCGATGTGTATGGAAATAAGGCAACCCGCACCAAGAGCTATATAGGCAAGGTTACCAACTATTTTTCAAATATAGGAGTGGCAGAGGTGATGGTGGCATCCGGCTCTTTTTCGGTCGGGGATTCGTTGCTGATTACCGGGCCTACCACCGGTGTCATCGAGTATGAAGTCTCAGAGATAAGGGTGGATATGAGAAATGTCGGTAGTGCAGTTAAAGGTGATCTGTGCTCTATTCCCGTTGAGGAAAAACTCCGCAGAGGCGATAAAATCTATCTTTTTCAGTAGATTTTTCCTAAAAATAGCTATTTCAACAGATTCCAGGCAACTTTTTACTAACGATGGAAGTATTTAGTGCCCGGCTTCGTATATTAACTGGTAAGTTTAATATTTTTTGTAACTTTGTTGATTGCAAATCAAGTAAAGTAGTTAACAAAAAACAGCTCAAGAATTATGGTTATCACAAAAAATGCTCAAAAATTCATAGATCAGGAAGCAAAATTCGGTGCACACAATTATCATCCGATGCCAGTGGTCCTTTCAAAAGGCAAAGGTGCATTTGTATGGGATGTGGACGGAAAAAAATATTTTGATTTTCTGTCAGCCTACTCGGCAGTCAACCAGGGTCACTGTCACCCAAAAATCGTACAGGCCCTCTGCGATCAGGCACAAGATATTTGTCTCACATCAAGGGCCTTTTATAATGATTGTCTAGGCCCTTATGAAGAGTTTGCAACAAAATTTTTCGGTTATGACAAACTCCTTCCTATGAACACCGGAGCAGAAGCGGTGGAAACCGCCCTAAAACTTGCCCGCAGATGGGGTTATGTGAAAAAGGGCATTCCTGAAGATAAAGCTATTATCGTGGTTTGTAACGGTAACTTTCACGGCCGTACGATAACTGTGATTTCGATGTCCACCGATCCCGATTCCAATTCACAATATGGGCCTTTGACTCCCGGCTTTATAAAGATACCATACAATGATGCCGAAGCTCTTGAGGCAGTTCTCGAGAAAGATGGAGCACATGTGGCCGCTTTTCTTGTAGAACCCATCCAGGGTGAGGCAGGAGTGGTGGTGCCGGATGAGGGTTATCTCAAAAAATGTTATGATGCTTGCAAACGCCACAACGTGCTTTTCATTGCCGATGAGATACAGACGGGTATTGCCCGTACAGGCAAAATGATTTGCTGCGAACATGAAAATGTTCGCCCCGATATTCTCATTCTTGGAAAATCCCTCTCCGGTGGAGTGCTGCCTGTTTCGGCTGCGCTGGCTGATGATGAGGTAATGCTCACCATCAAACCCGGTCAACACGGCTCCACTTATGGAGGATTTCCTCTTGCAGCAAAGGTGGGTATTGCAGCTCTTGAAGTTGTAAGGGATGAAAAACTTTCTGAAAGGGCCGAGTATCTCGGCAGGATTTTCAGAGAAGAACTTTCCAAATTTAAGTCTCCTTTTATCAAACAGGTGCGTGGAAAAGGTCTTCTCAATGCCATAGTTACTACTCCCATCAATGGTAAAGAGGCTTGGGATATCTGTCTTAAAATGGCAGAATACGGTCTCATAGCTAAGCAGACACATAGACATATAATCCGTTTTGCTCCGCCCCTTGTGATTACCGAAGAGGAGCTTCGCGAGGCGATCGAGATTATCAAGAAAGCATTCAGGGAACTTGAATAATTAGTTTTATGTCAGGGATTTCTTTCAGACAAACGGCAAA
Source organism: Bacteroidales bacterium (assembly GCA_040766795.1). Lineage (GTDB taxonomy): Bacteria > Bacteroidota > Bacteroidia > Bacteroidales > UBA932 > Cacconaster. Next base: position 132,698 of record JAXGPW010000005.1, read on the forward strand.
TCGCGTACTAATGGTACGTCCCTGTTCCTTTGGATTCAATGTCCAGACAGCATCTAACAACGCATTCCAGCGTTCCGGATTCGAATCGGGAGCTCAGGAAGCAGCATTGAGGGAGTTTGACTCCTTTGTTGCCTTGCTTCGTTCGCACGGAATAACGGTAGATGTGATAGAGGATACTCCGGAACCTCATACGCCCGACTCCATTTTCCCAAACAACTGGTTTTCCACCCATTCGGATGGCACTTTAGTGCTATATCCAATGTTTGCACCCAATCGCCGGCTGGAGCGCAAGCAGAGTGTGATGGATCATCTTATAGGCACTTTTGACATACGTAATATCTATGACCTGACGCCCTACGAGTCCAAAGGGAAGTATCTCGAGGGGACCGGCAGTATGGTCATCGATCGTGAGGCGGGCATGGTATATGCCTGCCGTTCTCCCCGTACTGATGAGGATGTACTCAAGGAGTTTTGCAAACTTTTTGATTGGGATTATTTTCTGTTTGATGCTATGGATGCATCCGGGAAAGCCATTTATCATACCAATGTAATGATGTGTGTTGGAACTGATCTGACAGTTGTCTGTCTGGAGAGCATCAGAGATATTCGGGTAAGGGAAGAATTTCTACGCTTGCAGGGCAAGAGGGATATCGTAGACATTTCACTGGAACAGATGGGTAGCTTTGCGGGCAATATGCTGGAGTTGCAACCTTTCGGAGAAAGGAAACCATTACTGGTGATGTCTGCTTCTGCAAAAAAATCGCTTCGGCAGGAACAGTTGCGTATGATAGAGTCCCATTGCGACATAGCTTCCCCCGATTTAAGGATAATAGAGGCCAATGGTGGAGGTTCTGCCCGCTGTATGCTTGCTGAGATTTTTTATGAAGAGTTTTAGGTTTTTGTTTCTGTTTGTCGTGCTGCTCTCTCCTCTACCGGCAGCATTGGCACAGCCTACAATTTACGAAGAATATGCTCAGGAAGCGGGTGATGCCCTTATGATATATAGGGGGCGCAAGGCAATTCACTACGCTTTTCAGTTTAATGGAACCTTTTACTGGGAATCTCCGCAATTTGTTGCGGGAGATGTTATCTACAATAAGAAAAAATATGAGGGTCTTCTGCTCAACATAGATGCAAATTTTCAGCAATTGCTGGTAAAGCATCCTGTCAGTGCCATTACCGTAGCGCTCAATAGCTCTTATCTGACTTCGTTTACTATGGGTGAGAAGAGATTTCTCTCTCTGGATGGAGGTATTTTCGAGATAATTCATGAAGGACCCATTACTCTTTTGCGGCAGATTACCAAAAAGCTTATGCGTGACATTCATCTGCGCAATGGGGAGTCGATTGGCTATTACGACCCCAATTTCAAAGAGAATGTATTTTATTATTTCAAATAAAACTCTACATTGTATTGTCTCAAAGATGAATCTCTGACTCAGGTCAGACGTGAAAAAGATATTCTGAATCTCTTCCCTGACCGTAAAAAGGAGATAAAGACATTCATGAGGAAGTCGAGTGTCTCTCGCAGAAGGAATTTTGAAGAGTATTGTATTAAAGTATTAGGTTATGCTGAAAGTACGCTCAAATAGATTTGTGGTACTCTCCATTTTGTTGTTCCTTGGTCTCTTTGTCCCGGGGAGTCTGCATGCCCAGCATGCTAATGTTCGTCTAAGCCACGTCAGCATCGATTCTTTGGTAAATTTTGTGAGGAGCATCCACCCCAAGACCTACTTTATCTCCGATGGTCTCGACCGAGCCAACTATACGGTTGAGGCCCCGCGTGAAAAGATTCTGGAAAAGATACTTTCGGTACTTAAGGAGAAGGGCTATGCAGTTACCTATTTTGATGAAGGCATCTATATACTCAGAACAGTTGGATTTGCAACCGAACTCCCCATGGGTTATTTCAGCACCGGTGAAGCGGTGCAGCGCGATACTTCCATCTATCTCGACCAATCGGGTTATAAGTTTACGTTTGCCAACAAGGTATATGAGATTGGAGAGTCCAACAGCGGAGTCACCGGTAAGGTCTATCTTAGCGGTTACGTCACCGATGTGGCCACCGGAGAACCTTTAGTGGGCATTTCAATCCTTGAAGAGAGTACAGGCACCTATGCTCAAAGCGATGCGTCGGGATTTTATAGGATATTGCTGCCTGTTGGAGAGCACCTGCTTAGGTTTTCAGGCTATTCTCTTGAAGATCTGGATTTGAATGTTCTGCTTCATGATAGAGGTACTCTGGATGTGACGATGAAAGTAAAGGTTTTCGCCCTTAAAGGAGCAGTCATTACATCCGAAGGAATGGCCCAACATCGTACCAGTCGGATGGGTGTGGAGAGAGTACGTGTAGAAAATATTAAAAAGGTGCCTGCGGTTTTCGGCGAGGCCGATGTCATAAAAGTGATCATGACGCTTCCCGGCGTGAAATCGGTAGGTGAGGCCTCCGGCGGATTTAATGTGCGCGGTGGAGCAAATGACCAGAATCTCATTCTTTTCAATGACGGTACAATCTACAATCCCAATCATCTTTTCGGTATATTCTCTGCTTTCAATACTGATATTGTGAGTGACGTAGAACTCTTCAAGAGTTCAATTCCCGCCGAATATGGCGGAAGAATATCTTCGGTGCTGGATATAAGGGGCCGTGAAGGCAATAGCAAGAAGGTATCCGGCTCAATTGGATTGGGGGTTCTTACCAGCAGATTCCATCTCGAAGGCCCGATAAAAAAGGAGAAAACTACATTTATTCTCGGTGGCAGGACTACCTATTCCGATTGGATATTGAAAGTCCTTCCAAAAAACAGCGAATATTCCAACGGGACGGCCTCATTTAATGACCTCAACGCTCAAATCAGTCACAGATTCAACCAGAAAAATTCCCTACATTTTTCCGGTTACTTTTCGAGAGACAAGTTTAGTTTTACTGTCGATACCACATATAGGTATCACAATGCCAATTTCTCCTTGAAATGGAGAAATCACTTCAGTGATGGTCATTCACTCTCCCTTTCGACCGGATATGACAGTTATGGCTATAAGGTGGAGGATACTCACAACGACTGGAGCTCTTTTTCTCTTTCCAGCAATATCAGGCAGGGTTATCTCAACCTTAAATTTCAGTCACTTGTAGCTGCGAAACATACATTTTCTTACGGCTTCAACAGCACTATGTATAATGTGGAGCCGGGCAACAGACTTCCCTACGGAGATTCTTCAGCTATTGAACCGCGTCGTTTGGTGACGGAACGAGCTCTGGAGACTGCACTTTTTTTCAATGATACCTATCAGCCGACCGATCGACTTTCGTTTGATTTCGGATTGAGACTCTCCGGTTTTCTAAGCTTAAATTCCCGTAAATTTTACGGGACACCTGAGTTGCGACTCTCCGGAAAATATTCATTCCTCCCAAATCTCTCCTTAAAAGCGGGATTCAACAGTATGACTCAATATATCCATAAAATATCCAATACAGTAGCCATTTCTCCCACAGATACATGGAAGCTTGCTGACGCCGATATCGGGCCACAAAAAGGCTGGCAGGCTGCGGCAGGACTATACTGGACGGTATTTGACCACAGGGTGGACCTCTCTGTTGAAGGCTATTACAAGATGATGCGCGACTATCCGGACTACAAGAGCGGAGCCATCCTCGTGATGAATGAAAACCTTGCAGATGAACTGGTTTCTACTATGGGTAAAGCATACGGAGTCGAATTTATGATTAAAAAGCCGGGTGGAAAACTCAACGGTTGGGTCTCCTACACCTACTCCAGATCATTGCTTCGGGAAATGGAGGACAGAGGTCTGCAAACCATCAATGATGGAGAATGGTACAATGCGCCGCACGACAAACCGCACGATCTCAAACTGGTGGGCAACTACAAATTTACCCACAGATATAGCATATCGGTCAATCTCGACTACTCCACTGGTCGTCCCGTAACCATCCCTGTGGCAAAATACCTTTATGGCGGGGGCTACCGTCTCTATTATAGTGAGCGCAACGGCTATCGAATACCGGACTATTTCCGCCTCGATCTGGCGATGAATATTGAACCCAGCCACTACCTTCGCCAGCTTTCGCATCTCTCCGTGACCTTCGGAGTCTACAATGTGACTGCCCGAAAAAATCCCTATTCGGTGTTTTACACCCGCAGCGGTAGTGGAAGCGTCAGTGGCAATATGCTTTGTGTTTTTGCAGTGCCGATACCCTATATCAACCTCAACCTCAAATTCTGATGAAAGAACGACTTTGCATACTAATTCTCGCTTTTGTAGCGTTCCTGACCGGAAGTTGCATCTATCCCTTTACACCGGAGATAGAGGATTTAGATTTGGGACTATTTGTAATAGAGGGAGACATCCGCATCGGAACCGAATCATATATATTTGTCCGCAACACTCAACGCCTGACCGCTACCGGTAGTCCCGTAGATATCATGGCAGATGTGTGGGTGGAAAATGATAAGGGAGAGATAACCCGTGCCTCAAATTACCGGGATGGTGCCCACATTATCGATACCCGCAATCTTGACCCCCGGGCTTCTTATCGTCTCCATGTCAAGCCTTATAGTGGTATGGGATATATTGCCTCACCTGGCTATAACACGGAGTATGTAACCGACTGGTTGGAGGTACTTGTGACTCCGGAAATCGAAGAGGTCTCATTCAGGGTTGACGAACTCGAAGAGAAAATAACATTTCATGTCAGTACCACCAATCCGGACACCAATCCCTATTATAAGTGGAACTGTAATGAGGTTTGGGAGTATACTTCTCAATTTTATGCTTCACACGTGTTTAATCCGAATCGTAATACCGTTGAGGAAAGCCCCAATGAGAACAGACATTACTGCTGGGACAGGGATGTTGTTCCCGATATTATGATTGCAAGCACAGATGCGCTATCAGAGAATCGTCTTGTAAATCATCAAATCTATCAACTTCCCTTTGCCAGCGACAAGCTTGATTATTTATACTCAATAGAGGTGATCCAGAGCTCCATTTCGGCGGAAGCCTATATCTACTGGGAGGTTATGTTGCGTAATACAGATCAACCGGGAGGACTTTTCTCTCCTCAGCCAAGCGAACTCAGGGGTAATATCCATTGTGTAGGTGACTCCACCAAGGTTGTGCTGGGCTATATCTCTGCATCAAAGGTAACAAGCCGCAGAATATTTGTCTCGGTAAATGACTTTCCCATGCAAAACAGACGCGAAAATTGTTCAGCTTTCATAGAAATAAACCTCGCAGAGGAGTCAAAAATGAGAAGGTATTATTTCGGAGGCTATGACGTGGTATTCCTCGATGAGATGACGAGCATTACCAGCTGGTCCGAGAGGCGTTGTGTAGACTGTAGGGTGAAGGGAGGCACTAAAGATAAACCCGATTATTGGCCGAATAACCACAATTAAAGGATGAAAAGAGACTTCACTATAATTACACTGCTTACAGGAGTTTTGCTGCTTTTATCTGCTCCACTATTCGCACAGCGAGTGGAGAGAGTCTGGTTTTCCACTGATAGAAACATATATATAGCCGGAGAAAGAATATGGTGCTCGGCACTCTGTATGGATGCTGCTACCCGGACTCCCTCGGAGTTGAGCAGCATCGCTTATATGGAGCTTCACTCCGCGTCCGGAGTGGCGCAGACGGCTAAAGTCGCACTTATGGAGGGGCGGGGAGCGGGTTATATCGACCTGCCCAATACTCTTCCTACCGGCAATTACCGTCTTATCGCTTATACATCGGCTAATCTTAACGAGCGGGGATATGATTTCGAAGCGGCTTTTAGTAGAGAAATTTCCATCTTCAATGTGTTGTCGACTGCGAGGAGCGGGGATGTGAAAGTGGTAGGAGAGAGCGATTACATAGCCGCAGTGGCAGCGGCGCCTTCGATTAAACCCTGTGCCGACGTACAGATCATAGTTGCTTCGGAAGCGGGACGTTTGAATCAGATTCCCGTCAGCATAGTTAACAACACCGGCGAAGAGATAACCTTCTCCCTTTCGATTTTCAACGAAGATGGTCTCCTGGTAGGAAAAGCCTTGGGTCCCGAAGAATTTTTGAAGATGCTCCCTGATGCTGATAGAGTTATTTTTGATCGAAATCGCACTCCGGAATATGAAGGGGAGATCATTACTGCGCAAAGTGGCGAGAAAAGTGCCTATATTTCGGCGATAGGCAATTATTCGGACATATACATAGCTGAGACAGCTGATGACGGTACGGTTCGTTTTTTTACCGGCAATATCTATGGAGATGTGGAACTGGTTGGCAATATCAGTTCCATCAGGCAGCCCTTTGCCGAACCGAATCTCAATGCGCCCTCTACACTTCTGATTAGCGAATCGCTCAGGGATCGTCTCGAATTCAGAGGCACTGCAATGCAGATTGACAGACGCTTTGATTCGGACACCCTATATGAACTGCTTCCAAAAAGGGAAAACACACTCCTCGGTGCAGAGCGAATAACATATATTCTTGATGATTATACCCGCTTCCCTCTGATGGAAGAAGTTATTGTAGAATATATTTCCCAGATACGAGCCCGTAAAAAAGCTGATGGAACAAGGGATATACAGGTTAAAATTGAGGATGTCTTCCGTGTAGGAGAGTTTGCAGAAGATGCTTCTCTGATGATGGTGGATGGTGTGCCTATTTTCGACCACGAAATGATCTACAGATATGATCCCATGCTAGTCAAATCAATTGATATCTACCCCTATGCCTACTTTATCGGCAACAGACAGTTTGACGTCATTGTAAATATGAAGACCTATAAAGGAACCATTCCTTCGCTGACCCTTGGCCCCGAAGTGCGTATCATAGAGTTTCAGGGAGCAGCCGTCCCTATGGCCTATACTTGTCGCAAACTGGCTGAAAATGCCGACTACCCCGATTACAGACAGACCTTGTACTGGCATCCGTTGCTTACGGCAGGAGCAACAGGTAGAGCTGACTCCTCTGTAACCGTTATATGCAATACACCCGACTATAGTGGAACATTTTCCATTGTTGTGGAGGGGATTACTTCTTCCGGCAACCCCATATTCGTTAATAAAGCCTTCAAAGTGCAGTAAAATGCAAATTTTGTTGACAACTTGTTTGTAAATCAGATTATTTGTTCTATCTTTGCAACCCGCAAAAATGCGGAGTTACAAACATTAAACAAAAGATTAACAACCATTTATGCCAACAATTCAACAACTTGTCCGCAAAGGACGAAAGGTTATTGTAGAGAAAAGCAAATCTCGTGCATTGGATGCTTGTCCTCAGAAACGCGGAGTATGTGTACGTGTTTACACAACAACTCCCAAAAAGCCTAATTCGGCTATGCGTAAAGTGGCCCGTGTAAGGCTCACGAATCAGAAAGAGGTCAATGCATACATCCCGGGTGAGGGTCACAACCTCCAGGAGCACAGCATCGTGCTGGTTCGCGGAGGTCGTGTGAAAGACCTTCCGGGTGTTCGCTACCACATCCTTAGAGGAGCTTTGGATACTGCCGGTGTAGAGGGAAGGACACAAAGTCGTTCTCTTTATGGTACCAAGAGGCCAAAGAAATCTAAGAAGTAACCATTAGTTTTAATTATTAAATTTTGAGAAAAAATGAGAAAAACGAAGCCTAAAAAGAGGATTCTACTTCCTGATCCAAAGTATCACGATGTACAGGTTACCCGTTTCGTGAACAACTTAATGTTACAGGGGAAGAAGAGTATCGCTTATTCTATTTTTTACGATGCGATCGACATGATCGGCGAGAAGATGAAAGATTCTGATAAGGCTCCTCTCGAAATTTGGAAAAAAGCATTGGAAAACATTACTCCGCAGGTTGAGGTAAAAAGCCGCAGAGTAGGTGGTGCGAACTTCCAAGTACCGACAGAGTTGCGTCCGGAAAGAAAAGTCTCTCTCAGTATGAAGAATATGATACTTTACGCCCGTAAACGTTCCGGCCGCTCAATGTCTGAGAAGTTGGCTGCAGAAATAATGGCTGCATACAATAATGAAGGTGCAGCATTCAAAAGAAAAGAAGATATGCACAGAATGGCTGAGGCTAACAAGGCCTTTGCCCACTTCCGTTTCTAATGAGGTATTTGTACATTAGATGGCAAGAGATCTGAAATATACAAGAAATATTGGTATAATGGCTCACATCGATGCCGGTAAGACCACTACTTCAGAACGTATCCTATACTACACGGGCAAGACCCATAAGTTGGGAGAGGTTCATGAAGGTGCTGCTACCATGGACTGGATGGTCCAGGAGCAGGAGAGAGGCATTACCATCACATCGGCTGCTACCACCGCCTTTTGGATTTACAATGGTGAGCAATACCAGATCAATCTTATAGATACCCCGGGCCACGTGGACTTCACCGTAGAGGTGGAGCGTTCACTTCGTGTTCTGGATGGCACAATCGCAACTTTCTGTGCGGTTGGTCGCGTACAGCCTCAATCGGAGACCGTATGGCGCCAGGCAGATAAGTATCGCGTACCCAAAATTGCCTACGTCAATAAGATGGATCGTACCGGAGCTGATTTTCTTGCTGTGGTGGAGGAGATTAACGAGAAACTTGGAGCACGTGCAATCCCTATTTCGCTCCCTATAGGAGCGGAGGAAAACTTCGAGGGAGTTGTCGACCTTATCTCTAAAAAGGCCTATTTCTATAATCTTAGTAAAGACCTTGTGAATTATGAGATAAGAGAGGTTCCCGAGAAAATGGTTGCAGAGGTGGAGGAGTGGCGAGGCAAACTGATCGAATCGGTTGCCGAGTACAATGAGGAGATACTTGAGAAGTTTTTCGAAGATCCTGAGTCAATCACCGAAGAGGAGATTGTCGATGCCCTTAGAAAGGCTACCATCGACATGGCAGTGGTTCCTACTACTTGCGGTTCTTCCTTCAAAAATAAAGGGGTACAACTGCTTCTTGATGCCGTGATGCGTTATCTGCCCTCTCCTCTGGATAAGGGTGAAGTCAGGGGCATAGACCCGCGCAACGGCGAGGTGCTTGTACGCAAATCCAACACTCAGGAGCCCTTCTGTGGCCTGGTGTTCAAGATTGCCACTGATCCTTTTGTAGGTAGATTGGCCTTTATCAGAGCCTATTCAGGTAGACTGGATGCAGGCTCCTATGTACTCAATACCCGTTCCGGTAAAAAGGAACGTGTTGCAAGACTTTACCAAATGCACTCCAACAAGCAGAATCCCATCGAATGTGTTGAAGCAGGAGATATCTGTGCTGCCGTAGGATTCAAGGAGCTGCGTACGGGCGATACCATTTGTCGTGAAGATAAACCGATTATACTCGAATCCATGACATTCCCGGATCCGGTTATAGGTCTGGCCGTAGAGCCTAAGACCCAAAAAGATCTCGACAAGCTTGGTATTGCTCTTGGAAAGCTTTCAGAAGAAGACCCTACTTTTACCGTCCAAACTGACATTGAGACCGGTCAGACGATTATCAGTGGTATGGGCGAGCTCCATCTTGATATCATCGTGGACAGACTCCGTCGTGAATTCGGAGTAGAGATAAACCAGGGTGCGCCTCAGGTCAATTACAAAGAGGCCATCACCGGTACATATCACCACAGAGAGGTATTCAAGAAGCAGACTGGCGGTAGAGGAAAATTTGCCGATATAATTGTCGAAATTTCCCCTGCAGATGAGGGCGTGACAGGACTTCAGTTTATTGATGAAGTAAAGGGTGGTAATATTCCCCGTGAATTTATCCCCTCTGTCGAAAAAGGCTTCAAGCGTAATGGCAGATACGGTGTTCTGGCAGGCTATGAGGTGACCTCACGAAGGTGAAACTTCCGGATGGCTCTTTCCACTCTGTCGATTCCGACTCACTTTCATTTGAGATCTGTGCCCGTCAGGCATTCCGTAAGGCGCTTCCAAAGTGCTCTCCGGTGCTGATGAGACCGATTATGAAGTCTCCTGGAGGTTGTTACTCCTGAGGAGTATATGGGTGATATTGTTGGTGACATCAACCGCCGCAGGGGCATTGTTGATATGGACTCAAAAGAGCAATGCAAGAATTGTCAAAGCCAAGGTTCCCCTCTCCGAGCAATTCGGTTATGTCACTGTTCTGAGAACACTCTCGTCCGGACGCGCTACAGCCTCGATGGAATTTTCGCATTATGCGGAAGTTCCGGACAATATTGCAAAAGATGTTGTCGAGAAGCATGGCGGACGCGGTATTTTTGAAATGATGATGAAGAATAATTAAATAAATTCCAATAATGAGCCAAAAAATCAGAATAAAATTGAAATCTTACGATCATGCGCTGGTTGATAAATCAGTTGATAGGATCGTGAAGACGGTAAAGGCTACAGGTGCTGTTGTCAGTGGTCCTATTCCGCTCCCGACAGACAAGAAGATCTTCACTGTCAACCGCTCGACTTTTAGTAAATAAAAAGTACGCGAGCAGTTCGAACTCAATTCATTTCGTCGACTGCTGGATATTTATAGCTCAACTCCTAAGACCGTTGACGCTCTTATGAAGCTCGAGCTTCCCAGTGGTGTTGAAGTTGAAATAAAAGTTTGATAAGACTATTTTTGCTATAAAGCATTAATTTGTTACTTTTATTGCGTAACGGGTCATCTGGTCTCTTAGGATGTGTGACTTTTGAAAGATTATCTTTTGTACATCATAGATAGTTTCAGGTCCCGTAGCTCAGTCGGTTAGTAGCACCTGACTCATAATCAGGGGTCACTGGTTCAAGTCAGTCAACCACAAAGACAAAAAAAACGCTTCCATTTTGAAGCGTTTTATCTTTTATGTCCGTCGCTTCGCTCCCTTATCTCCCTCTCTTTTAATGGTTCCCTTGGGAACAAAGCATCGCAGAAGCGCTGTGTCGCTGCGCTCCGATTATGGCCTATTTGGGTTGCTTTTAGTTTTAGTTTCGAGTAATATACTCCTTTTACTACACACTACATACTCAGAACTATTCCTATGTTTGCGGTATGAAAAGAATTTTTATTGTTGCGGTATTGGCTGCTATAGGATTTTGCTGCGGTTGCAGGCAGTGAAAAAGAATGATAATGATATCGTTAATGTCATTCAATATATGCCCGAGCCTTAGCGATGACTTTGACGGGGAAAATAGTTGGATATTGCGAAGAGAGGCGGTTATTGAGATGATAAAACGATATTAACCTTGGATATTTTCGGTATTCAGGAGGGTCTGTTGGGGCAAGTCAAATATATGGAAGATCATCTGCCGGGATATGGCTTCTATGGAGTGGCTCGCAAATGATGGTCCAAACACAGGCGAGTCAAACGCAGTTTTCTATAAAAAGAGTCGTTTCGAACTTTTGGAAAGCACTACTTTTTGGTTGAGTGAAACACCTGATGAGGTTTCAATGGGTTGGATAGGCTTTTCATCGGATTGTTACAATGGTTCGTCTGCTGGACAATAATAGTGGTCAAGAGTTGTATTTCTACAACACTCATTTTTGATCATATCGGCAAAGTTGCCCGTGAAGAGTCCGGTAAACTCATTGTGGAGCGTATGAAAAGTTTAATCACCGGCTGATGCGGCCGTAGTGCTTACTGGAGATTTCAATGCGGGACACAATGATCCATATATTGACCCTATTGAGGACTATATGACTTCAGCGCGAAGAGCTGCCCCAGTTACAGACTCGCTTAATACATTCAATGGTTGGGGCAAAATCGCTCCCGAAGTGGGCGGAAAAATAATCGACCATATCTATTTCAGAAATATGGCTCCGTTACTCTTTAAAACGCTTACCGGAGCATATTCGGGCGTAGAATATATCTCCGACCATTATCCTGTAATTGCAATTTTTGCTCTTAAGGATGCTCAAATTCGAGAGGCTCAACATGAATAGTAGAAGTGATGTTGAAACGCTCCTGAATCATTTTCTCAATTTCGGTTGCTATAGAGTGGCCTTCCTCAAGTGAGAGATCTCCGGGGAGTTTAATGTGAAATGTCATCTCCTGATGAGTGACGTAGTTGTGGATATGAAAATGATGAAGATGCAATCCCTGGGGATACATCAGGGTTACAGCTTCGTTAATCCGGCTTATAAGGTCATCAGAAGGTACTTCTCCGAGTATTTTGGTAATGGATTCCCTTATTATGGTAAAAGTGGCGTAGAAAAGCATCAGAGCTATAATTATACCCAGTACGCTGTCCATCCACCAGAAGTATTTTGATAACAGAATACCGATCAGTACTAGTACCGAAGAAAGCGCATCGCTTCTGTGATGCCATCCGTCTGCTTTTATGGCGACATTGCCTGTTTTACGTGCAAGGCGGAAGGCATATTGTGCCAATCCCTCTTTTACTACAATGGAGATACAGGTTACTACAATGGCAATGGTGCCGAATGTAACTGAAGTGTGCTCTTTGAGCCGCAGAATAGAATCTTTGAGGAAGTCGTATGCTATAATTGCAAGAATAATACCGATAAATATGGCAGCTATCTGTTCCCAACGACCATGGCCGAAAGGATGTTTTTTATCGGGTTTTCTATTGGAGAGTCCGGTAGCAGCAATCAATACCACTGAACTGATTGAGTCGGACATAGTGTGCCAGGCATCTGCCACAATAGCGAGAGATCCGGTTACAATACCGGCCCAATACTTCAGTACAAACAACAGAGTGTTTACGATAACTGAAACGATGCCTTCAGTAATACCGGCATTTTTATGAGATTTAAGATCCATCTTGTAGTTAGGTTACGAGATATGTGGAGCTAGCTCTCCATGTTCCGGGTATAAAACCGCAAGCTATGGGTTGGAAGGTTAAATTAAGGTACATTTTTGTTTTTAAGCTCAATAACCTTCATAGTAGTATTAGCTTCACCGTTCCATTTGAGAAATACTGCTATTCTTGAGTGTTTAACAACATCTTTGGGGCCTGAGTGGTATACGATACCGAAATAGGAGTCATAATAAAATCTCTGTTGTCCACTTATGTAGACGGTATTTACATCAAACTTAGCAATGTCCGGTACTATGTTCTTGATATATCCATTGTCGATGGCGAATGCAGTAACGGATATATTAGCCTCTCCAAGATAAGACACAAAGCTCAAATAATGGTTAGCGTGATTAAACAGAGTGTCTCTTACCTTAATTTCAAAGAAATAGTCCTCATTTTCCACTATTCCCGGCACATAATAGCCGTTTACGGCATCAAATGTCATTTGAGCGGAGTCGGGGTGATTTTTCCTGGGGGCTATTGAAATAGTCATTGAAGGGGTGCCACGTCTGGCTTTTAAGATTGATATCTTATGATCGTTGGCCATGGTGATCAGCACGGAATATTCCAATATCTCT
>JAXGPW010000006.1:0-97469 GCA_040766795.1 Bacteroidales bacterium
TTCTGATCTCCACCTGAGGGTTATCAGTAAGAGGTAGAGTTATTTTTTCGGTAAAAATTTCACCATCCGGTGAAGTCACCTCCACATTGAATGATATGAGGTTACTGTGTAACCGGCAATCATATCGTGCTGCAATGAAGGTAGAGTAGAGGGCTGTGCTGTCAGCCACCGGTAGAGAAAATCTGAAAACCGGTATGGAGTCGCAGTCGGGATCTACTTTTATATACCTATAACCGTCATCCGGCCTTGAGCATGATCCTAAGATTATTGTGCAAACGGCCGATAATGTCAGCATAATGGCAAACATCCTACTGATTATCGGATGGCTCTCTATTTTCTTCACCTTTTCTTCCCTGTTTTTCCTGATCTCTTACTTTTATTCCGCTACGTTGTCCCTGACGACGGTAGCCTTTATTCTGACCGCTTTGAGGTTTACCATCGAAGCGAGGTTTGGTATCACCTTCCTGACGGTTTTTATCATCTTCGAATTGTTGTTTCCTGTTCCGTTCGGGGCGTTTGAACTCTTTCTTCCGTTTAGAACGGCGTTTCTCGTCAAAACGAGAGATACTGTCGTCACCTACGGCACTTATGAAGTCTGTTTCGCGCACATCCGTTTCTTTATCTTTAAGGGAATCGGGTTTGATGCCCTTACGGTTCATAGATATGATCTCCCTTACGCGTTGTCCGCTTAGAGGAAAGAGATTTATCATGCAATGTGGATCGTATGAGAAGTACATGATTCCTTTTAGTATGTCACACTTCTGAAGATATGCAGTCCCATCTTTAAATTCCAGCGGCCCTCGTACATCCGGAAGGTGCTTTTGAGCATCGATATAGAGTGAGGCTTCGTAGTTGATGCAGCATTTGAGTTTACTGCACTGTCCGGCAAGTTTCTGAGGATTGAGCGAGAGGTCTTGACAGCGTGCGGCCTGGGTGGTGATTGATTTGAAGTCGGACATATATGCCGAGCAACAGAGAGCTCTGCCGCACACGCCAATACCTCCGATTAGCCCGGCTTCCTGACGAGCCCCAATCTGTTTCATCTCTATCCTGATGTGGAACTCCTCGGCAAAATCCTTGATCAGTTGCCTGAAATCCACCCTTTCATCGGCAATATAGTAAAAGATGGCTTTTGTACCGTCCCCCTGAAATTCTACATCGCCTATTTTCATATCAAGTCCAAGTCCTTATGTTGGCCTGGCGAGCACGTATCATCGTCTTGTGTTCGCGGCAAATGGCCTCAAAGCGCGTTCATCTTTCTATGTCAAGAATCTTCGCTCTGTTTGCAGATACGTCTGAATTCGTACGTTGATGGATCGATATTGTGTCGCAACAGTTGACGTCCCACTACGGACCTTCAAGAGTTACAATACCTACATCGTGACCGGTAAGGCCTCCACCACCACAAATCTCCTATTTTAATAAGTTGTCCGGTAGTGTTTTTATAGACGATTTTACGGGTATTTTTGAATCTTACCTCAAATAAGTCTTTATAGCGCCCCGAGATATACCCTGCATCCAGCTTTCCAGTCTGTGTTTGCAGCAGCCGTATCATAGATATGGAGAGTGCTCCGTGTGAGTCCCCGACTTCACAACCTCTGAGCAATCATATATTTTCGGTCTTTTTCTTCCATAATTATAAGCAGAGTAACAAACGGTTTGACAAGTCGCAGAATGTAAGTTTGGAGTTGGTGTTACTTTCTGGATAGCTGATATAGTTCTTGTCAAAAGCCGACAGAGCCTTTTCGTAAAAATCGGCTCTTATACGTGAGGCCAGATCGCGGATTTGACTCTCCTCTTGATCAAATATGCCAGCTATTTGTTCCAGACCCCGCGAGGTCATATATATTTTTCTGATAAATTTTTCACTATAAATACAGAATTCTTTGCTTCTCCCTTTCCATCTCTGAGAGTGCCTCCCAGATGGCAAAGGTATCGATCAGCTTTTTTGGAGATACCGGCTTCAATCAGTCCGGTAAGCATGTCACGGTATTCGACCGGCTCCTGTAATGGCTCCTGAGGCTTGCTTTGATGCTGTTCGGCACTCATAGGAGGTATTTCTATAAGCTGGCATCTTGAACGGATGGTGGCGAGAAGCTTTTCGGGGGCCTGTGATACCAACAGGAATAGTGTGCCTGTCGGAGGCTCTTCCAGAAGTTTCAGGAGTTTGTTTGAACACTCCTGGTTCATCTTTTCCGGAAGCCATATCACCATTACTTTGTAATCGGCTTCAAAAGAACGCAACTGTAGCCTCTCAATGATGCGTCTCGCTTCGTGAACACTGATGTTGCCACTCTTGTTGTCAATACCGATAGCATCGTAGAGGTCTTGTTCTGTAAAATAAGGGTCATTCAACACCAATTCCCTCCAGTTGTCAAGAAAATGGTCGGAAATCGGTCGTCCCTTTTGACTTTCCGCTACCTCTCTGGAACTATTGACGGGAAATGCAAAATGCAGATCGGGATGGATAAGCTTCTGAAACTGATTGCAGGTAGGGCAGATACCACAGGAGTCGCCATCACTACGGTGGCGACAATTGACATACTGGCCTAGCGCCAAGGCAAAAGCGAGACCTCCACCGTTAGGTTCTTCTCTGAAAAGGATGGCGTGGGAGAGCCGTTTATGCTCAACCATCCTTATAAGTCGCTCCTTGAGGCCCTTATCTCCTATGACATCTGCAAATCTCATCCTATACAAAGATTGTTGGTCTAAACTACAAATTTACAATCATTTCGCAATTTTTGCAATCAAATTCCAATCTCAATTTGTAATTCCTGTTAGCCAGGTAGAGGGGCTCCCTGAAATCAGCCACACTTTCTTCCGGATTTTTGTGGCAGAGGCCGAGTTCATATTTGATGCAATGTTTAGTCCGCATCACAGCTACCTCTTCAGGAGCTTCTATTTCATAAGCGGGGCCTACAGATTTTACCCCACTCTCCAAATAGAGGTCTCTGCTTAGTTGGTTGGAGCAGTTGGCCAGATAGGTAAGATGCCTTTCGGGATATTTGGCCACATTCCGAGCAACCATCTCATCGGGGTCAATATTTCTGCCTTCAGCCATTCGGCTCAAAGCAGCCTCTTTGAGCAACTCTGCAAGTTGGCGTCTGATGCCGTTGAGGGCAGAGGCAGGATAAAACCTTATTATGTCGCACTCTACATCGCCAAGCGTGAAAATATATTCTCCTGAACTTTTACTTAACTGCCTGGAAAGAGCTTCCAAAGCCTTTTCAGGTTTTTGAGCCGGAGGATTGTCGTCATCAAAAGTGAGGATTGCCCTGTCCTGAGAGCTGACAGCCTCGAATGTGGTGACTCCGGCTTTAGAAGTACAACTAATAGTGGCTTTAATCCATCTTTCAGGCATATTTTTTTCCAGCTCTTTTTCAAAAGCGGTGTTGAGATTGCGGTAGACCTTCATACCTTTGCGTAGTCTGGATGCCTCCTTAATGCGTACACGGTTGCCTTCGCATACGTCAGCCCTGAATCCTTTAATTTCCCCGGAAGGAGAAATGACAGCCAGACCGTCACCATTGTTGAGCTCCTTATCGGTGGAGATTGATATCCAATCTCCCTTGACGGAGAAAATCTCTCCAAGATACTCACCCATGGATTTAGTCCCGTCAGAAGAGGCCCACAACCCTCTTTTACCCTCTATGAAGCAGGATGTGTAGCCTCGATTGAAAGTGGCATTCACATCGGGGGTAAAGCCTCCATATATCTCGCCGGCAGAGGCCTTCCCATAATTTGGATGGCTGCTTATAAACCGATCTATGATGCGGCGATATTCCCTTACAACATTCTTAACGTAGGAAGCATTTTTGAGTCTTCCTTCAATTTTGAAGGAGGTGATGCCCGCCTCTATCAAATCCCCGATATACTCACTCAGATTCAAATCCTTTAGAGAAAGTAACGGCCTGTTTTTAACAAGCACCTTACCATTGCTGTCTACCAGATCATAGTCGGATCTGCAGGCTTGAATACAGGCTCCTCTGTTAGCGCTACGGCCGGCAAGACGCTGACTTAAATAGCACTGTCCGCTGTAGGAGAGGCAAAGTGCCCCGTGTACGAAGAATTCCAGGTCACAAGTGGTACTGCGTCTGATTTCCTTAATTTGTGCGAGTGAGAGCTGACGCTCCAAAATCAACCGTTTGAAGCCGAGAGAGGAGAGAAATTGAGCCTGCTGCGGAGTCCGAATATGGGTTTGGGTAGAGGCAAAAAGAGGTAGGGGAGGTTTCTCCATTCGGGCAATGGCCAGGTCTTGGACAATGAAGGCATCCACTCCGGCATGATAAAGTTCCCATAGTAATTTACCGGCAGCCTCCAGCTCATCGTCAAATAGGATGGTATTGAATACCGCATAGACTTTCGCAGAGTATTTATGAGCATAATCCGCAAGTTGTCCTATTGCCGAAACGGGATTGCCTGCAGCCTCTCTCGCCCCAAAAGAGGGGCCTGCAATATATACGGCATCGGCACCGCAGTCTATCGCTGCAGTGCCGATGTCTTTATTACGCGCCGGAGCGAGAAGCTCGAGCTCTAGTTGCATTTAAGAACGGTTATCTGATATCTGGCAGCTTCACCCCACTTAGGATCCTGTGCGATCTCTTTAAAGTAACCGCAAGCTTCGCCGGTCTGGCCTGCAGCAATCAGGGCTGTACCCAACTGGTATACGATCTGCACTCTGTCTCTTGCATCCGGACTCATTGCGAGATAAGCCTTAAGTGCATCTGCAGCTACTGCATTTTGTTTCAGACCAAGAGCCGACAGGCCCGCTATCTTCTGAGCGTTGGCATTATCGCTGAACTCTATGGATTTCTGTGCATTTTCAAGAGCGCCTTTGAGGTCCTTGGCTCTCTGACTTGCAACTGCCTTCTTTAGATATACGGTTGAAAGCTGTCTGTCAACATTTTCTGCAATGCTCTCATCAAGTTCTTTGGCCTTGATGAAGGCCTCTTCTGCAAAATCTGTATTGTCTGCTGCATTTGCAGCCTGTCCCATACGGAAATAGGCGTTGGCATTATTGGGGTCTACTGCTATAACCTCTTTGTATGCTTCAACGGCTTCGGCAAACTCTCTGGCTGTAAGCAGGTCATTGGCAACCCCCATAAGTTTATTTATCTTGAGTTGGCCGATAAGGTCGTTGGCCTCGAGTAGTACGCCTTCGTTCTCATATTCCGCTGCTTTTTCTGCCGCCTTTTTGATCTTTACTATAGCGTCGTCAATATTACCCTCCCTTATCATATCCTTACCTAGCTTAAGCATAAGTTGGGGAATAACCGTTTTACACTCGGTAACTATTGCAGTACCCTCATCACCTAGCTGTAAGGCCATATCCATAGCCTTCTGGAAAAGATCCAGAGCGGCAGTCTCATTGCCTTCCTGAAGTGTCATACCTGCGTTGTTGAAAAGTTCCGTTGCCTGACCGAGGTCCTGAGCCATAGAAACGCCCATGGTAAAGAGGGCAACAAAAATGGTAACAAAAATCTTTTTCATCATATCTTGTTCTTGTAATTAAAATTTGTATTACAAATGCTTATTGCATAAATCCGGCCAAAATTAGAAACTTATCTTTATTTTTGCAAAAAAAAGAAATGCACACCTCGATTATACGTATCGGAGATATACTCGTGTCATCAGAAATACTTACCGAATATTTTAGTTGTGATTATGAAAAATGCGGTGGTATTTGTTGTATAGTGGGTGATAGCGGTGCACCTCTGGAGGAGCCGGAAGCGGATATTTTAAAAGCGGAATATCCAAACTATGCAGCCTGGATGAGTATAGAGGGTCGTGCGCAGGTTGAAAAGAAGGGTTTTTTCGAGATTGATATGGATGGCGATATGGTGACTCCGCTCATTGGTGATAGGGAGGAGTGTGTTTATACCCGATTCGAGGGAGCTAACTGCTTCTGTGCCATAGAGAGGGCATTTTGTGCCGGCAGGTGCGGTGCAAAGCCCATATCCTGTCGCCTCTATCCGATCGGGGTATCTCAACTTTCGAGTGGAATGACTGCTCTCAATTTACATCGTTGGCCTATCTGTGACCCGCTTTCGAGAAAGGCAAAAAAGAAGGGATCCCCGTCTACAAATTTCTCAGGAATCCCTTAATATTCAGGTATGGCGAGGAATTTTACTCGGAACTGGAGTCAGTTTCCAGAACCTTGAGTGCCAAATCACGTAGTCCTCGTCCCTCACCACCAGTTTGATGGCTCCGTCAGCCATATTACAGAAACCGGGCAGGGATGAGTTTTCATTGAAGAACCTCGATACCGCCAATGCCTTCGCTTTCAAGTAACCCACTCTGGCAATGTGGAGCTAGATAT
Source organism: Bacteroidales bacterium (assembly GCA_040766795.1). Lineage (GTDB taxonomy): Bacteria > Bacteroidota > Bacteroidia > Bacteroidales > UBA932 > Cacconaster. Next base: position 6,320 of record JAXGPW010000006.1, read on the forward strand.
GGCTCAGTATACCTTGCAACTTCTTTCATTTTACAATTTGTTATTTTATTGTGCATCCTGAAATTGTCCTCTTCTTAGCGTCTTATACGATAACTGACGTTGCGCTGGGATGCGATCCACATCCTTGCGAATACCATCCACTACAATGGGGATCTTGTGTAAGATCGAACGTGATGGCATCCTCGTACATCCGCATGAGGCGCAGCGTAACCGCTTTGGCATGTCTGAAAATCACCTTTTCATCATCTTTCTTATCCAGTTTATATCCTGCTTCCCTGAAGGCATCCTCAATTATCTCCGCATATTTCGGAGTAATCACCATTCAGATGAAATTTTCTCTTGACAAATCCCAAGCCGGATATGTTCCGGCAACCAGTAAAAAGAAAATAACCAGTTTGGGCATTGAACCCTCATGAACATACAAGAACAGGTCATGTCGGGATTCTTGGCATATTGCCATAGGAAAAGCAACCCAACTATGATAAAAAGAAAACCAGAAAATAGATCAGGTATTTTATCAAACGTATCAAATACTTCTTCATTGCGTTGTTATTGTGTTAATGATGAGTCGTTTTAACTATTTTCTGCAAATTTAATGTTATGTTTCAAAAAAAGGAATTATTTTTGTAGAATAATTAAGAAAAACACAAAACAGTCATACATACGATGAAAAAAATTGTAATTACATTATCCGTTGTGGCAGCAGTCCTTTTGGGAGTGCTGGTATTTATTTGGGTTAGCAAACAGAAATTGGTTAAGGACCTTAATCTTGAAAAAGAAGACCTTACCACCGAACTGATTGCCCTACAGAATGATTATGCCACTCTTACATCGACCAACAAGGCGATCAACGACTCTCTAGCAGTAGAGAGGGAGAAGGTTGGCCAACTAATCGAGCGTATTCAGAAGACAGAGGCTACCAACAGGTCTAAGATTCGTCAGTACGAAAAGGAGCTTGGCACGCTTCGTTCCATCATGAAAGGCTATATTGTCCAGATAGATTCTCTTAACAGTCTAAATGTTGCTCTGCGCCAGGAGGCGTCGGAAGCCCGCTTGGAGGCCGAGGAGAGCCGTAAGCAATATGATGAGCTGGTAACCACAACTGAGGCATTGTCTGCAAAGGCATCCGCCGGCGCAGTAGTGAAAGCCAGGGGAGTAGTACTCTCGGCCATAAATGCTTCCAACAAGGAGACTGACCGCAGCAGCCGTGTGGAGAAACTACGTACCTGCCTCAGTCTGATCGAGAACTCCATTGCAGAGAAGGGTCCAAAGGTTATCTATATCAGAGTTAAGGGTCCCGATGGCATCCTTATGACAGGCGATCAGCAGAGGATCTTTACCATTGATGGCGAGGAGATGATCTATTCCGCTTCACGTGAGGTTGATTACCAGGGCGATGAGGTGGAGGTTTGTATCTACTTCGCCAGTGGTCAGGGCTTTGTGAAGGGCATCTACAATGTTGAGGTTTACTCTTCAGAGGCCAAACTCGGCAGTGCGGATCTACTCCTGAGGTAGAGACCTGTTATGGCGGGTATCTACATCCATCTGCCTTTTTGTTCCTCTTTTTGCCTTTATTGCGACTTTTATTCGGAGATTGATGGCAGAGCGCGGCGCAGACGCTACTTGAAAGCCCTTAATTCCGAGATTTCGGAAAGAGTTGATTTTTTTGAAGGAGTGCTCCCCGATACCATTTACATGGGTGGGGGCACTCCTTCGCTTTTGGATACCGAAGAGATAGCGGAGTTCTCTCATACTCTGTGCAATAGATTTAATATAACATCTCTTCGTGAATTTACATTGGAGGCCAATCCCGATGACATAACTCCACCGAAACTAGAGGGGTGGCTCCGTGCAGGAGTAGACAGGTTGAGTATTGGAGTTCAGTCATTCTGTGATGACCATCTCGTATGGATGCGCCGCAGGCATTCCTCAGCCCAGGCAATAAATGCCTTCAAGATGGCACGGGAGGCCGGTTTTAACAATATTTCACTGGATTTGATATTTGGTTTTGAAGGACTCTCCTACGAGCAATGGGAGTACAACATAGAGCAGCTTACGGCTCTTTATCCCGAGCATGTTTCCTGTTACCAGATGAGCGTAGAATCCGGTAGCGAACTCGCTTCGCTGGTCGACTCGGGCAGCTACCATGAGCCTTTGCAAGAGATTTGTGCAACACAATATTCTGTTTTACAGCAGAGGCTGGAAAAGGCCGGTTACCGCCAGTACGAGATCTCTAATTTTGCCCTTCCCGGTTGGGAATCCATCCACAACTCCTCTTATTGGGAGAGAATGCCCTATCTCGGTTTGGGAGCTTCGGCACACTCTTTTGATGGTGAGGGCTGCCGCTGCTGGAATATTGCAGATATTAATAGTTATGTAGAGGCTATTGAAGGGAATTATTACGACAAAATAAAGAGCGAGGAAATCCTATCCGACGATGACAAATTCAACGAGCAGATTATGCTTGGACTACGAAAAGTTACCGGTTTATCTCTCTCTTCCCTTGAGAGTTCACGACTGGCAAAAATAAAACCGGTACTCGATTATTTGACGAGCACCGGCGATATACTTTATGAAAAGGGCATTATACGGATCCCGGCAGGGAGATTGTTCCTCTCGGACGGGATAATGCAACAACTTTTCCTTTAAATACTTCCTATAACCTATAACAGGCCGTTTGCTTTGCAGCAGGTATAAATGGCTATCAGGGTAAAACCTGACATTATCAGGGTTACCAACACAATCCCCACCACTTTCAATCTCTTGAACCAGACGGTGTTATTCAGCCCGATAGACTGAAAGGCACTCCAAAAACCGTGGGTAAGGTGAAACCAGATGGCTATAAACCAAATAATGTATAAAACGGTTACCCATACATTTCCAAAGGTCGAGACCATTAGATCGGGGGCGTTGGCTACCTCCCCTCCCATCCACTCTGCAAACTGCATGTCCACCCAGAAATGTGTCAGATGCAGTATAAGGCCAAGGGCCACTATTATGCCGAGAACCACCATGTTGCGTGAAGCCCATGAATCGGTAGCCGCTTTATTGGGAACTGCGTAACGGTTATAGCCGCCACGAGCTCTCAGGTTGCCGAGAGTGAGAATAAAGGCGTACAGGATGTGTATTACAAATCCGAAAGCGAGTACCGGCACCATAATTGTCACGATGGGGAGACCCATAAAGTCAATGACTTGCAGGAATGTCCCCTCGCTGAAAATATATGTGATATTTAGGAGCATGTGGAGTGAAAGAAACAGTATTAAGAACAATCCGCTGATGCTCATTATTACCTTTTTCCCGATGGATGAAGTGAATATATTTGCCATAAGTCAAATTTTGTGTCTTCGTTATTTGAGAGCGCAAATATAGACCTTTAGTTGTAAAAATCATAATATTTACCTACTTTTGTTAGTTGTAACAACCAAACAATAGACTTGTATGAAGTACAACAGGATATTACTGAAGCTTAGCGGAGAGGCCATAGGAGGTCCCGACGGTGTGGGACTTGATGAGGATGTCATGGCTCGTTATGCCGGGGCCATAGCTTCCGTGGTTCGTGGTGGAGTGCAGGTTGCCATAGTTATTGGAGGTGGCAACATTTTCCGCGGTCTCGCCGGCACGGAACGCGGATTCGACCGTGTCAGAGGCGATCAGATGGGTATGCTCGCTACTGTAATCAACAGTATCGGACTCTCCCTTTCGCTGAGAAATGCCGGACTCAAAGCTGAGGTTTTTACCGCGACTCCCATGCGTCCCATGGCCAGATATTATATGCGTGACGAAGTGCTGGAATATATGGAACAAGGCGGGGTTGCCGTGGTGGCCGGCGGTACGGGTAATCCTTTCTTTACTACTGACTCTGCTGCGGCTCTAAGGGCTTGTGAACTTGGTGTAGATGCTCTTCTGAAGGGCACGAAGGTGGACGGAGTTTATGATAAGGACCCCAAAAAACACTCCGATGCGGTTAAATACCGCTCCATAACATTTGATCAAGCCATCGATGACAATCTCCGAGTGATGGATCAGACCGCATTTACTCTTTGCAAAGAGAATGACATGCCTATCATTGTCTTCGACATAAACCACGAAGGTAGCCTAAAAAGGCTCGTTGCCGGAGAAGAGGTGGGCACCATAGTATCCAACCATGTTAAGACAATTATTTAATATTCAAAACCGACTACGATGATAGAGAAAGCAAAAGAAATAATTGCTTCGACCAGTCAAAAGATGGCTGAGGCCGTAGAGTTTCTGGACGAAGATCTCAAAACTTACCGGGCAGGAAAGGCAAATCCGGCAGTGTTCAATGCAGTTATGGTTAATTATTACGGATCGATGACCCCCGTCCCTCAGGTGGCCAGCATCAATACCCCGGATGCAAAGACTATTATTATTCAGCCCTGGGACAAAAAGATGATTCCTGCCATAGAGAAGGCCATCATGGATGCTAATATCGGATTTACTCCACAGAACAATGGTGAACAAATCCGCATCAATGTGCCTGCTCTTACGGAGGAACGTCGCCGCGACCTGGTAAAAAAGGCAAAAACCGCAGGAGAGAATGCAAAGATCAGTATTCGTAACGCTCGTCGTGAAGGTATAGAAACACTCAGGAAGTTACAAAAAGAGGGAATGCCTGAAGATGTAGTAAAAGTTTCCGAAGGCGACATTCAGAAAGAGACAGACACCTTTACCAAAAATGTTGACGAATTGCTCGCGGAGAAAGAGAAGGAGATAATGACAGTATAATGATACAAATCATCTGCGGACCCTGCAGTGCCGAGTCCGAAGAGCAGGTGCTGGCTGCGGCATCTGCTCTTGTTGATATTTTGGCAGGCAGCAAAGATTATCGCCATATTGCCTTTCGGGCAGGGCTCTGGAAGCCCCGTACCCGCCCCGGGACCTTCGAAGGGGTGGGTGAGGCGGCTCTTCCGTGGTTGCAGCGGGTGCAACGCGAGACCGGTCTGAAAGTCATTGTGGAGGTGGCTACGGCTGCACATCTGGAAGCGGTACTAAAGGCAGGGATAGATATGGTTTGGGTTGGAGCCCGTACTACGGCCAACCCCTTTGCAGTACAGGAGTTGGCAGATGCCCTGAAGGGAGTGGATATTCCCGTATTTGTCAAAAATCCCCTCAATCCCGACCTCAACTTGTGGCTGGGAGCTGTCGAAAGGATAGAAATGGCGGGCATACGAGACATTTCAGTCATTCACAGAGGCTTTTCATTCTATGAAAAAGGTCGTTACCGTAATGAACCCAAGTGGCAGGTTCCCATTGACCTCATGCGCAGACGCCCTGATTTGAGGATACTCTGCGATCCCAGTCATATTACAGGCAAGCGGGAATATCTTCCCGAAGTATCTCAAATGGCAATGGACCTGGGTTTTGACGGTCTTTTCATCGAGAGTCACATATCTCCCGACTCCGCACTCAGCGACCCGGAACAACAGATTGAGCCGCACTCTCTGGGCCGGATGCTTGAAGATCTCAGGATACGCAGCAGCATTCCTGAAGACGAAGAACTCAGCAGGAGACTTCAGGAGCTCAGAGCACGAATTGACTCGCTTGACGAGGATATTCTGGAAATTCTGGAACTCAGAATGGGAGTGGTTGATCAGATAGGTGCGCAGAAACGGCGTGGAAATATAACTATTCTACAGCAGCAGCGCTGGGAGGAAATTCTCGAGAAGACACGCAGCGGTGCGTTATCCTGCGGCCTCGACCCCGGATTTGTAGAGGAACTATTCAAACTGATCCATATAGCCTCCATCAGACGGCAGGTGTAGTGTTGGGGTGCGAATTGCAGGTTGCATGTTTCAGTTTACGTGGTGCGGGTTGTCATAAGAAAAATATTTAAAAAATATTATTATTGTTTACAAATTATTTCCTATCTTTGGCATTGCCAATTGTATCTAAAAGATATTAACGGTAAGCTAGAAAATTAATAATAAGAAACTTAAAACAAAACATGATGAAAAAATGGGTAAATTGTTGCTAATGGCGGCTGTGCTGCTTGTTGCAACATTCTCTGCTAATGCCAAGACTGACAAGGTTGAACTCTGTGATGGCAAGATCGTAGTGACTATTAAGATATTGCTCCAAATGCAGATCTTACAGGCCTCGTTACGAACTACACCATCACGGTGGCTCCCGATGTTATCGAACAGTGTACTGCACTGATTTTGACACCGGCTGTTAGGGATACAGATACCAAATCCAAGAGGGTTGTCGAGATTCTAGTTATCAGCGCTCCCGGAGAAAGGTATCGTAGTATGTGGGTTGAAGAGCAGCTCTACAAGGTATGCGACCCCAACCGCGTAAAATTCTACACTGCCAAGAAGGGCGAATCCTCACCATTGAGACAAACACTCTGGTTCCCTATGAGAGCTGGATGGATGATGCCAAGTTTACGGTAACTACACAGAAGGTACCACAATCCCGATTGTATCGAGAATGTTTGTGGTACCGAAGAGGTTTGCGACATTCCCTACCTAAGCAGTCCGCTTACAGTAGATCCTCTATGGACTGCGGTAACTCCTGTTTTGGTTGACATTGATCCTATCAGGGCACTCAAGACCAAGCTCTACTATCCTGTAAATGTTACCAGATCTGTTGAGTCCTATCTTGAGAACCAGGATGCTCTTGCGCTTTTGGGTACACTCAATCAACCCAACTTTACTGTGGCAAGCATTAAGATTGGCGGTTGGGCATCTCCTGAGGCTACGGTAGCTTACAACCAGAAACTTTCTGAGAAACGTGCTGCTACCCTCAAGGGCATCATCGCAGGAAAATACAACTTCCCCGAGAGCGTTTACTCAGTATCGGGTAATGGTGAGTACTGGGACGATGTGATCAACTTCATCGCAACTACTGATGATCCTACCGTAAAATCTTCAAAGGATGAACTCGAAGCTGCCATAGCTAACAATGCCAATCTTGACGCCAGAGAGGCTGCTATGAGAAGAGTAGACAGGGGCAGACCCTATAAGGTTATCTTCGATGCAGTTTACCCCAGGTCACGTTTTGCAGACTGTGTGGTTTCATACCAACTCAGGGGCTTCAACAGAGAGCATGCGATGGTAGTTTTCAGAACTGATCCTTATCAACTCACGGAGAATGACTACATCCAGCTTCTTGCAGTTAATCCCGACCCCGTAGTACTCGAAAAGGCCGTAGAGATTTATGACAACGAAAGTCTCTATGCAATTGCTGCAAAGGCTGAAGCCGATGCCGGTAATTTTGATCAGGCCATCAAATACTACCAGAAGGCAGGTGATTCCAAGGAAGTGATGAATAACATTGCTTGCTGCTACCTCCTAAAGGGTGATGCCAAGAATGCTGAGAAGTATCTTGAGAAGGCCAAGGGTCTGGATGTTTATGAAGGCAACCAAAACGAATTGAGAAAAGTAGTTTTGAACAACAAGTACTTCAAGTAACGGGTTCAATTCTCAATTTCGAGTGAGTTATGCTGCCCGGCACATTGTCGGGCAGCATTTTTTTGATACCATATTGCCAAACTGCAATTATTTCGTACATTTGCAACTCCAAGGCGAAAGCCGCATTACCTGCTCAGGTGGTGGAATAGGTAGACACGCAGGACTTAAAATCCTGTGGGCAGTAATGCCCGTACGGGTTCGATTCCGTCCGAGCACAAAGTCCCGTAAGAAACTCCTTACGGGACTTTGTGTTTTTATTGATAGTGAAAAACTATTTGAATAGCTTCTTGCAAAGCGTGGGGATGTCGGAAATTGGGATGACGGTGATGCCTCCTTTGGGACGCTTTGCAAAGAACTTCCTTGTTGTATGAAGAGATGAAAATCACTTCAAATCCGAGTTTCTCGGCCTCGGCAATGCGTCTTTCCACCTGACTGACCGGCCGAATTTCACCACTTAACCCAACTTCCGCTGCAAAACAGATCTTCGGACTGATATGTAGATCAAAATTGGAGGAGAGAATTGCTGCAACTATCGCCAAATCACAAGCAGGGTCACTTACTCTCAATCCTCCGGCAATATTTAGAAAGACATCCTTGGCTGCAAGCCTAAATCCGGCACGTTTCTCCAGTACGGCAAGCAGCATATTGAGCCTGCGCACATCAAATCCGGTGGTTGAGCGTTGAGGAGTACCGTAGGCTGCCGTACTGACCAATGATTGTATCTCAATGAGAAATGGTCTTGTACCATCCATCATGGCACTAACTGCCACCCCGCTCAAATCATCTTTGTGCATAGGCATAAGAATTTCGGATGGATTGGAGACTTCTCTAAGACCGCTGCCGGTCATCTCAAAAACTGCAAGCTCATCGGTGGATCCGAAACGGTTTTTTATACTGCGGAGTATACGGTAGGCACCCTTTGTATCGCCCTCGAAAAGCAGCACTACATCCACTATGTGCTCCAGAATCTTCGGACCCGCAATAGCGCCATCCTTTGTTATATGTCCTATCAGGATCACCGGCACATTGCTCTCTTTGGCGTAGCGCAGCAATACTGAGGCGCACTCCCTAACCTGTGAAACGCTGCCGGCAGAGGATTCAATGCTTTGACTATAGATAGTTTGAATGGAGTCTATAATGAGCAAAGAGGGATTCACTTCCCGGGCCTGTAACAGTATGTTTTCCAGCAGAGTTTCCCCCAGTACGTAGCATTGGGAGTCATCTCCCTGTAATCTTTGAGCGCGGAGTTTGATTTGTACTGGACTCTCCTCCCCTGATACATATAGGGTCTTGAGGCCTTCAGCATGGAGCGGAATCTGTAAAGAGAGAGTGGACTTTCCGATGCCGGGCTCACCTCCAATTAGTATCATGGAGCCTTGTACCATACCCCCTCCCAGTATCCTGTCCAGTTCCCCATTTCCTATGAAAAATCTCTGTTCCTCGTCAAAGGTAATTCCGGTCAGCAGCTGAGGACGCGCTTCCTGCGTTTGCAGGAAAGAACGGTTACGTCCGGAGGCTCCACCCCCGGTACCGGAAGGGGCTTTTGGCTCCTCTATCATAGTGTTCCATTCGCCACAAGCAGGGCAGCGCCCCATCCATTTTGGACTTTCATTACCGCAGGAACTGCAGAACCATGCTGATTTTGTCTTTGCCATGATGCAAAGATAATAAATCACTAAAAAATCTCGAACATACCTCAATATTATCTGACGAATAATTATATTTTTCCTATTTTTGCGAACAAACCAAAAACCTCAAAAAAAGTGATCAATTTCAATATCGAATACAAGACCCATTTCGGTCAACAATTATATGTTGCGGGGTCAATCCCCGAACTGGGAGAGTGGGATTATTTCCGTGCGCTTCCTATGGCATATTCTGATGGGGGAAATTGGAAGGCTAATATCAAAACCCCTTCAGGCACTTTTTCATACAAATATATATTAAAGAGTCCTTCGGGTATTTTAGTTGAGGTGGGTGAACCCAGAACTATTTCCGCAGGCGGTCGCTCAGGTAATATTTCACTATACGATATGTGGCAGGGCAGCAGTGACCATTCCGCTTTTCTTTCAGCTCCGTTTGAAAATGTTTTTTACAGTAGAAAGAGCCTACAGACTCCGGTTGAAACGGACTTTGCGAAGGAAGTGGTTATCAGTGTTACAGCACCATTGGTACACTCAGACGACTCTATTTCCATCTGCGGAGAGTGCGATGCACTTGGCAATTGGAATCCGCTTAAGGCTTTGCCTATGCGCCCTCTCCCGGGTGCAAATGGGAGGTTGCTCTGGATGCATCCCTACTGCCTAAATTGGTGAGTTCAAATTTATCAAAATTATAGGAGATACTGCCTCTATATGGGAATATTGTGATGACAGGGTGCTCGAGGTTCCCCTTTTGAAAAAGAATGATTCCGTTCGTTATGAGTGCGGTGTTACTACCTTTCCGCCACGTGCTCCACGTTTTGCAGGAGTGGCAGTTCCCATTTTTCCCTGCGTAGCGAAGAGGGTTTTGGCATAGGTGATTTCACCGATATACGAAAGTTGGTGGATTGGGCCACTATCACCCAGCAGAGTATTATCCAACTGCTACCTATCAATGATACCTGGTCTACCGGTACCTGGACAGACTCTTATCCCTATTCGGGTATCTCCATAATGGCTTTGCATCCCATATATATCAATCCGACTCTTCTTGGGAAGGTAGAGGATGCCGGCAAGGCAAAGAAGTTTGAATCCGAGCGAAAGAGTCTCAATGCTCTCGATAGTCTCGATTATGAACGGGTTCTGCGTCTGAAGGATGGCTGGTGTCGTACGCTTTTCGAGCAGGATGGCGGTGCATTTATGGAGGATCCCGGATTTAAGGAGTTTTTTGAGGCTAATCAGGAATGGCTCCTACCCTATGCAGCCTTCTGCATTTTGAGGGATAAGTATGATACTGCCGACTTTTCCCGCTGGGGAAAATATTCCGATTATGATCTTAAAAAGGTAAATACTCTTTGGAAAAACGTGCGTTCCGGCCGGGAAATGAGATATTATGTCTACTTGCAGTATCACCTCCATTTACAGATGCTGGATGCCCGTGACTATGCCCATTCCAGGGGTATTGCCATAAAAGGAGACATTCCCATAGGCATTACTCCCCAGAGTGTTGAAGCGTGGAGTGAGCCACATTATTTCAATATGGATGCCCAGGCAGGTGCTCCGCCTGATGATTTTTCAGTTAAAGGGCAGAACTGGGGTTTCCCGACTTACAATTGGAAGAGGATGGGAGAGGATGGCTACATCTGGTGGAAGAGACGTTTTGCAAAGATGGCGGAATACTTCGACGCATATCGTATAGACCATGTTCTTGGTTTTTTCAGGATATGGGAGGTGCCATCCAACCAGGTACTCGGCCTTATGGGGCATTTCAACCCGGCCATGCCATACTCCTATGAAGATATGATATCGCGTGGATTCGACTTCAAATATGACCGCCACGCCACTCCCTATATCCGCTACTATATGCTTAAAGAAATGTTTGGGGATAGGTGTCCGATGGTGCAGGAGACATTTCTCGACTCAAATGAACTGGATGTGTTCACTCTCAAACCGGAATTTTCCAACCAAAAACTTATTGAAGCCTGGTTTGAAGGCAAAGAGGATGATGGGCTGAAGGATGGCATAATGGCACTGGCAGGAGAGGTACTCTTTGTGGAGGATCCCAATAATTTCGGATGTTTCCATCCGAGAATATCTGCCCAGTATACTTACAGTTATCAGGCACTTTCCGAAGAGGAAAAATCGGCATTCAACCACCTCTATGATGAATTTTTCTATAAAAGACACAATTCATTCTGGCAAGAGGCGGCCATGCGCAGATTGCCCCAACTGATTACGGCCACCAATATGCTCACTTGCGCTGAGGATCTCGGTATGATACCTGCTTGTGTACCGCCGGTACTCGAGCAACTCAAGATACTTACTCTGGAAATTCAAAGAATGCCAAAGGAGGTAGGTGTTATTATGGGCAATCCGGCTTACTATCCCTATCTCTCGGTATGTACCACCGGCACACACGATACCAGTACGCTCAGAGGGTGGTGGATAGAGAGGTACGGAGAAGATTGTCCCAGACATCATTGTGAAGATATAGTGGATAGCCACCTCAACTCCCCGGCAATGCTCACCATACTGCCACTTCAGGATTGGTTCTCCCTGGATGACACTCTACGCGTAGGGGATCCGGAGAGTGAGCGTATCAATATTCCCGCAAATCCTAAGCATTACTGGCGATATAGGATGCATATTACCCTCGAGGAGCTTTTCTCCAAATCGCAATTTAATTCACACATAGCACATAAAGTGATCCTCAGCGGTCGCTCGGAAAGATAATCATCACACACAACTATGACAAAAATCACTTCTACTGAAAAGAAAACCCGTAAGAAACTTGCCATTCACTGGCAGATCCTTATAGGTATCGGCCTCGGTGTCGTTTTCGGCATCGTAATGACAAAATTCATCCCTTACGAAGCATGGTCCCCCTACATAAAATGGGCAGGGGATATGTTCCTAAGAGGTCTGAATATGATTGTAATTCCTCTGGTTTTTTCATCCATTGCCCTCGGGGTGGCCGGAATGGGAGATTCCAAGGCTCTTGGGCGTATTGCAGGCAAAACATTTGCGTTTTATATAGTCACTACGCTAATTGCTGCTACTATAGGATTGACGCTGGTCAATATAGTCAAACCCGGAGTTGGAGCCGACCTTAAACTCACCGAGAATGTTACTGACTTGGCAGGCACTCAGGTCTCGTTTATCGATCAGATCGTTCACATAGTACCTGCAAATATTTTCGAGTCGTTGAGTACGGGCAATCTGCTTTCCATCATCTTTTTTGCCATAATTTTCGGTTTTTTCATCAATATGGTGGACCAAAAGCAGCAGACCACACTAAAAGATATATTGCAAGCCATATACGATGTGATAATGAAGGTTACGCTCTTTATCATCAAGCTCGCTCCCTATGGAGTTTTTGCCATAGTAGCCAATGTTGTAGGTAAACAGGCGGGAGATACGAAGGCCCTGCTGGATATTGCGGGCAGCCTAGGAATATTTGTACTGATAGTATGGGGTGGCTTGCTCATTCATGGAGGAATAGTGCTTCCCACACTTGTAAGGGTACTCGGCAAGGCTAATCCCTGGAAACATATTTCCAAGGTCTCAACAGCCCTTCTGACGGCATTTTCCACCTGTTCTTCGGGTGCGGCCCTTCCCTTCAATATCCGGGATACTCAAAAATGTGGTGTTTCCAATAAGATTGCGAGCTTTGCACTTCCTCTCGGTGCTACCATCAACATGAATGGAACCGCTCTTTACGAGTGCGTTGCAGCGATATTCATTGCACAGGCATACGGTATTGAATTGACCATAATGCAGCAGGTTATTCTGGTCTTTACATCTCTGATGGCTGCTATCGGTGCTGCCGGTATCCCTATGGCCGGAATGGTGATGCTTACCATCGTACTCAATGTGGTAGGTCTGCCTCTTGAAGGTATCGGACTTGTATTGGCCGTTGAGCAGCTCTGCGATATGCCCCGCACAATGATAAACACATACGGCGATACCTGCGGTGCTGTAATCGTTGCCAGAAGCGAAGGCGAAGAACTTACGATTTAGAACAAACCGTGTAACTGCGCATCAATCCTATCGGTGATGGTGCGAAAATGAATGGGATTCTCCTGAAAATTGAGGTTATCCACGTCAATTATCAGGAGATTTCCATCTTTATATCCCTCAATCCACTTTTCATAACGTTCGTTCAGACCTTTCAGATAGTCGAGACGGATGCTGCTTTCATATTCGCGTCCACGTTTCTGAATATTGTTGACCAGATTGGGAATGCTTGAACGGAGATAAATCAATAGGTCGGGAGCTTTTACAAGTGACACCATTAGTGAAAAGAGCGACGCATAGTTTTCGTAGTCGCGTGTTGCCATCAGCCCCATTGAATGTAGATTTGGGGCAAAAATACGGGCATCCTCGTATATACTGCGGTCCTGTATAATTACATCGTTGGACTTGCTTATCTCCACGACATCTAGAAATCTTTTATTGAGAAAATAAATCTGGATGTTGAACGACCAGCGTTCCATATCATTGTATAAATCGACAAGGTAGGGATTGTAATCCACGGACTCATATTTTGGCGTCCAGCCATAGTGTTCGGCAAGCATCCTTGTGAGCGTGGTCTTGCCACTTCCGATATTTCCTGCAATAGCGATGTGCATAGCTCCTGATAAAATTGCGTTATTGACAAAAATACGAACTCTTTTTCGTATTTTTGCAATTATTTATATAAATCTCTGATTATGGTCAATTATAAATGTTTTTATTTTAATGATTTGAGAGTCGCATGTTATCTTGTGTGGGATGATACCCTTGAATGTGTTATAATAGACCCGGGATGCAAGGATGACAATGAATTGGGACGTATGGAGAAGTTCGTTGAGGAAAATTCCCTCATTCCTGTTAAAATCCTTCTAACCCACGGCCATTTTGATCATGTCATGGGGGTGCAAAGAGTTGCCGAAAGATGGGATCTCAAAGCTTATATTCATCCGAATGATAGAAATTTCGCCCTCTCGGCCCATGAGACCAGCGGCTATTTCGGCTGGAATATGAAGCCCATTACCTGTGAACTATTAAATATCTCCGACAATTCCACTATAGAATTCGGTACCACTAAACTAAAAGTGATTCATACTCCCGGCCACACTCAGGGCTGCGTCTGCTACCATTATAAAAAACAGAAACTCCTCTTTTGTGGCGACACCCTATTTGCGGGCAGCATAGGGCGCACAGATCTCCCGGGTGGCAATTATGACCAATTAATAGAAAGCATTACTCATAAACTCCTCTCTCTGGATAGTGCTACGAAGGTTATGCCCGGTCATGGCCCTGAGACTACCATAGGATACGAATACTCCACAAACCCTTTCCTAAGCTGACGACATGGGAGAAGGCACCGACCATATCGAAATTACCGGTGCGAGGGTCCACAATCTGAAGAACATTGATTTGTCAATTCCGCGCGACCGACTGGTCGTGGTAACAGGACTCTCCGGCAGTGGCAAATCTTCCCTTGCATTTGATACCATCTATGCTGAGGGGCAGCGTCGCTATATGGAGACCCTTTCAGCCTATGCGCGTCAGTTTATCGGAATTCTAGAGAGACCCGATGTTGAGGATATCAAAGGTCTCAGCCCTATAATTGCCATTGAGCAGAAGACTACCGGCCGTAATCCCCGTTCGACAGTTGGAACCATAACTGAAATATATGATTTTTTCCGTCTCCTATATGCCCGTGCAGCGGATGCATTTTCACCGGAGAGTGGGAAAAAGATGGTGCGCTATACGGATGAACAGATAACCGATCTTATTATCGAAACTCACAAAGGAGAGAAAATCCTCTTGCTGGCTCCCCTTGTAAAGGGACGCAAAGGTCACTATAAGGAACTCTTTGAACAACTCATACGCAAAGGATATAGTCAGGTGCGGATAGACGGGGAGATTAGATGGCTCTCCGATGTCAAGCCCCTCGATCGCTACAAGGTGCATTTTGTAGAACTGGTAGTGGATAAACTCATTCCTCGCGAAGAGGAGCGTAAGCGTATCAGAGAATCGGTACTTACAGCGCTCCATCAGGGCAAAGGTTCTCTGGCAATAGTCAGGTTGGAGGATGACTCCATAGAGCATCTGAGCCGTAATCTTATTTGCCCTGAAAGCGGACTCTCATTTGCAACTCCGGCTCCCCATACCTTTTCATTCAATTCGCCGCAGGGAGCCTGTCCGCACTGTAAGGGTTTGGGTACCATCGCTACAGTCGATATAAGCAAGATAATTCCGGATCCTTCCAAATCCATAGCCTCCGGGGGTATCGAGAGTGTTGGGATGCTTAGGGACAACACTACCTTCAGGTATTTGGAGGCAATTGCTCTAAAATATGGCTTCTCGCTGCATGATCCCATCAGCACCATTTCGGAAGATGCACTAAATCTTATTCTTTACGGCTCGGATGAGCTCCTGAGGATAGGGAAAGGCTCAGATATGGAAATGGCCTCATTTCAGGGAGTGATAGCGCTGATTTATCATAATGATGAGGAGAGCGATAAGGTTTGGGACAAGAAAGAGCTCTTCGTGGATGAAATGGTCTGTCCGGTGTGCAATGGTACGCGTCTGAAGAGCGAGTCGCTCTGCTTCCGTATCGATGACAAGAATATCGCACAAGTGGCGGGAATGGAGATTGATACTCTCTATGAATGGGTTAGCGGACTCCACTTGAAACTCTCTCCGAGGCAGCGTCTCATAGCTGAAGACATTCTGAAGGAGCTCAAAGAGCGAATAGGCTTTTTAAAGGAAGTAGGGCTGGACTATCTTTCGCTTGACCGTACCACACGATCACTTAGTGGCGGAGAAAGTCAGCGTATAAGACTGGCGACACAGATAGGCTCTAAACTGGTCAATGTGTTATATATCCTCGATGAGCCCAGCATTGGTCTGCATCAGAGAGATAATCTAAAGCTCATCAATTCATTAAAGGCCCTTCGTGATGAAGGTAACTCGGTAATGGTGGTGGAACATGACCAACAAATGATGGAAAATGCAGATTGGCTGATAGATCTTGGCCCCGGTGCGGGAGAGAAAGGGGGAGAGTTACTATACAATGGTCCTCCGGAAGATATTGCTTCATGTAATTGCCAAAGTCCCACAATCGACTACCTTCTCGGACATAAATCCATAGAGTTACCCTCCGTTCGCCTGAAAGGCAACGGAAAATATATCACTCTTGAGGGAGCCACCGGCAATAATTTAAAAAATGTCACTTTGAATCTGTCTCTAGGTCTCTTTGTGGGGATTAGCGGAGTCAGTGGCAGTGGCAAATCCTCGCTTATAAATGAGACACTGATGCCTATTCTCAGTAATCACTTTTATAGATCAAAATACAAGGTACTTCCATATAAATCGATCCGTGGGATTGAAAATATAGATAAGATTATAGAGATAGACCAGGCTCCGATAGGGCGCTCGCCACGGAGCAATCCGGCCACTTATACAAATGTTTTTACCGATATAAGAAAGCTATTCGGGGAGACTCCCGATGCCAAAATCAGGGGATTTAAGGCTAACAGATTCTCTTTTAACGTAAAGGGAGGACGCTGCGAGGTTTGCAAAGGAGCCGGAGTACAGGTGATAGAGATGAACTTCCTGCCCCCTGCTTATGTTACTTGCAAAGAGTGTAACGGACTCCGCTATAAACCCGATACACTTGCGGTTAAATATAAGGGTAAAAGCATCAACGATCTCCTCAACATGACTATTTCCCAGGCTTGTCTCTTTTTTGAAGCAATACCTTCCATATTGCAGAGACTTCGTACTCTGGAGGATGTTGGGCTCGGATACCTCAAGCTAGGACAGCAGAGTACCACTCTCAGCGGCGGGGAGAGCCAGCGTCTGAAACTCTCTGCCGAACTTGCACGCAGAGATACCGGCAATACCCTCTATATTCTGGACGAGCCTACTACCGGACTTCATTTCGAAGATATAAAAGTCCTGCTTAGAGTACTTAGACGGCTGGTAGATCAGGGTAATACGGTGGTTATTATCGAACACAATCTTGATGTGCTCAAATCGGTGGATTATCTCATAGATCTTGGCCCGGAAGGGGGTAAGGGGGGAGGCTATATCATTGCCGAAGGAACTCCCGAGCAGGTGGCACTCCGCGAGAACTCCTATACCGGTGGCTACCTTCGTGGGGTTCTCGGAGTAAAATAACCCTTGTCAGCGTGGCCTGAGCCATACTGCTGGGTTCTGTTTTGTAGTCCCTTTCCATATCTGGAAATGTATTTCCGAGGTATTACCCTCTTCATTCAGGATACCGAGAGGCTCTCCGGTAGCCACCTTATCTCCCGTTTTGACATTCACCTTTTTAAGTTTACAGTAGAATGTAAAGTAAGTTCCATGCTGGATAAGGATGCATTGATTGTAGCCCGGCATCATTATGATCTGCTTGACAACTCCGTCAAAAACACATAGTACTTCGGCATTTTTTGAAGTGGAGATGTCTATACCGTTATTTTCAGGTAGTTTGAGGTTCTTATAGACAGGGTGGTAATGGACTCCGAATTTGCCTATCACAACTCCTTTGGCCACAGGCCAGGGCAGTTTGCCTTTGTTTTGCTCGAACATACCTGAAAGGGTGTAATCAATGGGGGTTTTCTCCTTTTCTTGAGTTTTGACGGCCTTGCTGAGTATGCTCTCTATTTCGCGGTTGAGTTTTTCAACTTGCTGGCGTTTTCTCTCCAGCTCGCGCATTTGTTGTTTGCGGCTTTTGGCAAGGTTGTCCGCCACCTGCCGACTGATGTTCTCCTCATTGAGTAGTTGTTTGTACTCCAGCTCACGTTCTGCACGGGTGGCCTCAGCTTCCTTTTTCATGTTCTGGAGTTGGGCTTTCTCCATTTCAAGTTGTGCCTGTTTCTCTTTGATTATAACTCCCTGTGCATTGACCACTCCGGAGAGGTTTTTCAGGTATGAAAACCTTCGATACCCCTGTCCTATGCTTTCGCTGGCAAATAGATACATAAACCAGACCTTTGTGTCGCGGTTTTTGTAGGTATTTCGTACAAGACGTGCGTAATAGCTTTCGAGAGTATCTATTTCGCGCTGGAGAGTTTGTATGGAGCGGCTCTTTTCATTTATTTTGCGACCTATCTCTACGATTTCCTTGTCTATACCTCCTCTATGATGGCCTTTCGGTTGGATATTTTTCTGGTTATGAGGGTGAGCTCTAAGGTGCTGGCTTTTTCCTTTGATAGGATCTCCTTAAGTTGCTTATTGATAAACTCAATCTCTTCTTCAAGCCGCTTTTTCTGCTCTGACTGGCGTGAGATATCCTGTGCGGAGAGGCTCAGAGAGGGGAGTAGAATTATGAGTATTAGCAGGAGACGTTTCATGGTTATCTGCCGATTTCTGCCTTCTTAACTTTGATTTTTTCCTCTATGCCGAGGGTGTCATCGAGCGCTTTTGCCTGATTCCAATAGACAAAGGCAAGATCATACTCTTTGAGTTCAAATAGCACGTCACCGTAGTGATCCAGGATTACGGCACTCTCCTTGCCTCCGTAGAGCATGGCGTGTTTAAAAATCGCCTTGGCTTCTATGTTCTGCCCGAGAAGGTGTAAAATCCAGGCGTAGGTGTCGAGGTAGGTGGGGTTATCCGGCTCCTGCTTTATGGTAATTTCGCTCATAGCTTTCGCCTTTTTGAGGCTTTTACCTTCCAGAGCGAGGTAGTATGCGTAATTGTTGAGGGTTGGGGCATAGTTGGGATTGGTCTTGAGTACTTTTTTGTAATGCTTATAGGCATTTTTGCTATCTCCCTTTTGGTGATGAAGATCGCCCAGCATTGAGTTGGTGAAGACAATTGTGGCACTATCTTTCGGTGCCGAAGATGCTATAAGTTTGAAGTCCTTTATGGCCAAATCAAACTCTTCCTTCAGGCTATAGGCTATGCCTCGGAGCTGCACTATGTCGGAATTGTAGCCGAAACGCTCCAAAGTGCGGTCACATGCAGGGATCAGTTCGTCCCACAATTTCTGGTAGTAGAGCATCATCAGGTACTGTAAGGCAGCCTCAGGATTATCAGGGTGATTTTCCGAATTCTGCTTCATCAGTTCTATGGCATAGTGAGTCTTATCCATTCTGTAGAAAAAGACTCCGGCCATAGTGGTGATGGCCTCATCTTTAGGATGTGTCGTGTATGCCTCGAGTACCATCTGTTCTGTCTCCTCCGGAAATGCCATTACAAATTGTGCAGACTCGGTCAGTTTGTTGAGGTATTCGGACTTGAGGCGGGGAGAGATGGCAGGATCCTTCATAAAAATACCCATATCCTCAAAATATCGCTCATATTGTCTGAGTGCCTGAAAAACATGTGCACGACCATAATAGGCCGGAGAATATCCCTGATCTATATCAATGGCCTGATTGTAATAGAAGAGTGACAGAGAGTCGTTATAGAGTGATGCATAGCGATCGCCGAGCATTGTGGCCATTCTCGGACTTTGACACTCCTTATAATAGCTCTCAAGGTAATCGTAGAGTTCTTTGTCGGTATACTTTCCCTGTTTACTCATCAGGTCCATTCTGGTCATACCTATCATCTCGGTTTTACCCATCTTCCCCTCTATTTTGTCGAGTGTGGTAAGAGCCTTCGTGATATCATTCTGGCTGAGAAATGCATTGATTGCCGTAAAATAGAGCTCACTCTTTTTGGGAAAGGCCTCAATCAGCTCTTCAAGCAGCAGAGTAGTAAGCTCCATCCTATCCGTTTCAGCATAAAATAGAGCAAGGGAATATTTATACCAATAGTTGTTTGGATCAATGGCGAGAGCCTTCTTGAATTCTTCTTCCGCTTTTATATGACTGTTCGTGTTCGCAGAATAGATCATCGCCAGATAAAAGTGGGCGGCATCGTTATCGGGGTTTGCCTTTATCTCGTTTACAAAAAGGGTATGAGCCTGAGCTATTTCACCCTTTTGATAGGCTTGCAATGCATCAAGGTAGGTGTGTGATTGTGCTGCGCACAAAAAATTAACGATTGTTAAAGCAAAAATTATTAGAATTTTTTTCATCTTTCTCACATTCCTTTATATTTTTACAATATGCAAAATTAAGTATAAATGTTCAAACAAAAATCACTCCAAAAATATTTTGCACCTGATGCAACATTTTGTGCTATTTTTGCATCTATATAATGAAACAGTCAATGAAGAAGCAGTCGGCTTTAACTGATACTGATTTAAATGATCTCATACAGAGGTGTTTGAAAAGGGATGTAGTGGCTCAGAAGCGCTTGTACGACACTTACGCGCCAAAGATGCTGGCTTTATCCATCAGGTATATGGGCGATCGCGAAGCGGGGATGGATGTCTTGCAGGACGGCTTTGTTACAGTTTTTTCAAAGCTCCGTACTTACAAGGGAGAAGGTTCTTTTGAAGGTTGGATGAGAAAGATTTTTGTCAATGAAGCATTGATGGCGCTTCGTAAAAATGATGCCCTCAGGTATGCAGACAAGATTGACAACATTCCTGCGGCATTTATGATGGAAAGTAGGGAAGATGCCGTTTCCAGGATGGGGGCGAAAGAGCTCACAGCGCTCATTGAAAGTATGCCTCCGGGCTACCGCGCGGTTTTCAATCTCACCATTGACGGTTTTCAACACGACGAGATCGCCCGGATGCTGGGCATATCTTCAGCATCATCGAGGTCGCAACTCTCAAGAGCCAGGGAATGGCTGCAGAAAAGGATTGAAGAATTATATTGAATGAACGAAAAAGATCTATACGAACTATTACGGGAAAAGCTTGATGCCAGCGTTGAGATGCCTGATGCATCCACTTGGGATGGTATTCGTAGCAAGATGGCACGCCGTCACAGGATGATGGTGGTGCGCCGTGTTTCGTTCATTTCGGTTGCAGCAGCAGCGGTACTTGCTGCCGGATTATTTATATTTAGGGGAGATGAGATTTCTACACTTCCTTCCCTCCCTTCGGCCATTGCAGAGACCACTATCCCTGATACCGGGATTCCGGCTGATCGGGAAATTAGACCAATGGCCGAACAAGTTGCCGACCTTACCCCATCGGGAGCAGTGGCCCAGCATACAAAACCTGTTGCCCGTACTGCAACACCGGTTGCAGATAAACTTTCTGAGACTACAGTTGACAAAGTTGCTGAGGAGAAAGTTGTTGCCGATGTAGATGTAGTTGTATCAGACAATGAAGTGGTGGCAGAGCAGGTAGTTGCACAGGACGATAAGCCTGCTTCGGATCCTGTAGTCCGTGAATGGGACGAAAAAGATCTCGACAGGATTCTCGGTCAAGAAAAGCCTGTGCGCCGTATTTCTAAGAACACATCATTACTCGCTATATCTTCCAATATTTCACAAGTTGCATCGAAGGATGGAATATTTGCCGACCTTGGGCCGAGATATGCTCCGTCAGAATTGGGCACTCCTATTGAGTCCCAGAGTATTATCCCCTTCGATGATGATCCGCAGTTTGACATTCCGCTGTCGTTCAGTCTCCAGTTTAAACAAGCCATAGTGCCGAGATTATATATCGGATCAGGCCTTGTCTACACTTACCTTCATTCGCAGTATAGTGCCATGATAAATCTGGAGAGGCATCCAAATGTCTCAAGCCAGCTCCATTACCTTGGCATTCCACTCAATCTCTCCTACAATTTTGTCGACCGCCCGAGGTTTGACGCATTTGTATCGGTAGGAGGTATGGTTGATAAGTGTATCATGAGGCGCTATGTTTATGGCAGCACGGATAGACGAGAAAAAGTTGACGGCGTACAGTGGTCGGTAAACTTGGGTCTGGGTGCGGAATACTGGTTTGTCAAACATGTAGGTATCGCATTCAAGCCCTCATTGGCCTATTATTTTGATAATAATCAGCCGCTCAGCATACGTACCCAGCAGCCGATACAGTTCAATCTGGAGTTGGGCCTGAGATTCAGGATGTAGCGTCATAACCTATATACATAAATAATAGAGAAGCGATCTTTTAGGGTCGCTTCTCTATTATTTATGAGTTCCGAGTTCAGAGTTTCGTGGTGCTCGGTGTGACTCAATACTCCTTATCACACATTGAAAACAGAGAACCAAATACCTCGCAACCCGTACCTCGCACCCCGCAACACAACTTTACTCTTCGTACAGCAAATAGGGTCGTCTTTGCTCTTTGAAAGAGGCGACATCTTCGGCCCACATCGCCTTAATCTCTTCAGCAGAAGCTCCCGACATTATCATCTTTCTGACATAATCACGGCCAATCAGAAGTTCAAAGAATGAACGGAAGAAGTGAGAGTCGAGATTGAGATTGCGGTATGCATCTATGACATATTCAAGGTTGAGACCTGCGGCATTGATTTGCTCAATCGATGGCTCAGTGCGAAGGTCTACGCCGAAGCACTCCCTGTCGAGTTGAGGAGGATTCTTTGCTCCATCCACGCTGCGCGGGGTAAATGAATATTTGTATCCCTTCATATTTGGGTGTCCGTACATCTGGAAAGCCTTATCGGTACCACGTCCGAGACTTACGGGAGTGGCCTCGAAATAGCACATAGAGGGGTATAGATATATGGAACGCATATCAGGAAGGTTGGGTGAAGGTTTTACCGGAAGAGAATAGCGTGATTGATGAGTATAATTTTGACATTTAATGACGGTAAGATCGCATTGTATGCCATCAGGCAGCCATTTCTCACCATTTATCATCATACCAATCTCTCCGAGAGTCATACCGTGAACTACAGGTATGGGTAGAAAGCCTACGGTAGATTTGTATTGCATGTCGAGGATGGGACCGTCTACATAGAATCCGAGCGGATTGGGCCTATCCATTATGATCATCTTCTTGCCATTTTTGGCGCATACCTCCATTGTTTTCGTCATGGTAGTGACATAGGTGTAGAATCGGCAGCCGACATCCTGAAGGTCAAAAACCATAACCTCGATCTCATCCATTGTTTCCTGTGTGGGATAGCCCCCTTTGCCGTCATATAGTGAACGGA
The DNA here is from genome assembly GCA_040766795.1 of Bacteroidales bacterium. Classification (GTDB taxonomy): domain Bacteria; phylum Bacteroidota; class Bacteroidia; order Bacteroidales; family UBA932; genus Cacconaster. The sequence goes on from JAXGPW010000006.1 coordinate 29,375, forward strand.
TGGGTATACCGGTCTTCTCATCGACTGAACTGCTCACCAGTTCGCCGGCGTCAGCATTGCCTCTGAAACCATGTTCAGGGGAGAGAATTAAAACCATGTTAACTCCATGTGAGAGGAGGGTGTCCAGCAGATGAGTTCCGTTGGAGAGTATGCCTGTCTGGTTGGAGAGCAGACCTACCTTCTTCCCCTCCAGCAAAGGCAAATATTCGTCAAGTGACTCGGCGCCCACCAGAATCTGCTCTTGAGGCAGATCCGTCACCGTTTCATCATTCTGACCTTTTGGGGAGCATTGGCAAATAGAGACTGCAAGCAAAATTGCTGCAATTGAGAAAAGAAATCGTCTCATAGTAAAATGGTATTAGAATTTTAGAATAATAGTCTTCTCGTATCAGCGTCATCCACAAGAATATTGACCTTGAGGGTCTCCTCCGGCAGAAGTTCCTCTATCATCTCGGGCCACTCGATAAAGCAATAATCACCCGAATCGAAATACTCAAAAAGGCCAATGTCTACCGCTTCGGACAAGCGGTTGATACGGTAAAAGTCGAAATGATAAAAACGATTCCCTTCCGCATCTGCATATTCGTTGACAATTGTGAAAGTGGGACTGTTGACTACATCCAACACTCCCAGTTGACGGCATAGGGCAGTAATGAATGTGGTTTTGCCCGCCCCCATTGAGCCGTAAAAAGCGATTATCCTGCTTTCACCCGCCTTTTCGAGAAAAACGCGTGCAGCTCTCTGAAGGTCTCCGGTACCGTTGATGATAATCTCAATCATAAAAATTGCCTCTGTCCAGATTGCGAAATTGTATCGCTTCGCTGATATGCTGCAAAGATATAAAATTATCGCCATCAATATCTGCAATTGTACGGGACAATTTGAGGATACGGCTATAGGAGCGGGCCGACAGATTGAGCCGGTTAATTACATCCCTTAGAAAGCGTTTCTGTTCGGTGCTTACCTTGCAGAAGTTGTTGAGTTGCCGCACGTTCATCTGGGAATTTGTGAATATCCCTTCGCCACTGAAGCGTTCGTACTGTATTTGCCGTGCTGCCATTACCCTTGCGGCAATAGCTTCGCTGGTTTCTTCTTCTCCCTCTGCAATGAGATCGTCGCCGCTGACCGCTTTGACGAAAATATGCATATCGAGCCGATCCATCATCGGTCCCGAAATCCGGGACATATAGCGCATCACGGCCGATTGTGTGCAGGTGCATTTGTGCGAATCGTCACCATAGTAACCACATGGACAGGGATTCATTGAGGCTATCAACATAAAAGATGCCGGATATTCAACTTTATAGCGAGCTCTGGAGATGGTGACTTTGCCGTCCTCAAGGGGCTGGCGCAGTGCATCCAGTATTATCTTGCTGAACTGCGCCATCTCGTCGAGGTACAATATGCCGTTATGGGCAAGGGAAACCTCTCCGGGAGAGGCGTTCTGTCCTCCTCCGATTAACGAGACCAGACTGGCGCTGTGGTGGGGACTTCTAAAAGGACGCTCTAGCATCAACCCCCGTCTGCCCGTAGAATTACCGGAAATAGAGTAGATCTTGCTGGTCTCTATGGACTCATCCCTGCTCATTTGTGGCAGTATCGAAGGTAGACAGGAGGCCATGAAGGTCTTACCACTGCCGGGTGTGCCTACCAGCAGGAGATTATGGCCACCGGCAGCAGCGATTTCGAGACCCCTTTTAGCCATCCTTTGCCCCTTTACATTCTTAAAATCCTCAGCATAATGGGGTCGCCTGGATGTTTCCGGGTCGCGTACCACCAGCAGATGGGGGCAGTTATCTCCGCGCAGTATCTCCAATACCTCACTTAGCATACTTACGCCATATATGTCAATTCCTCTACATCGGCAGCTTCTAAGGCGGATTCCTTCGGAAAAATACACCCTTTGAATCCCATTTCGCGGGCGTGTTCGGCAATGGGAAGTGCACCGGTCACATTGCGTATGCGACCGTCCAGCGAGAGTTCACCGAGCATGATATATTTGCTGCATCCGGGCAGATATGCCTGTTCCGACACCGCCAGCAGTCCGATTGCGATAGCCAGATCATAAGAAGAACCCTCTTTTCGTATATCGGCGGGCGCGAGATTGAAGACCAGTTTGCGCCCGGGAATCCTGTATCCATAAGTCGAGAGTGCCGTAGTTACCCTCAGCAAACTCTCCTTAACTGCATTATCCGGCAGCCCAACCAGATGTATACCTATGCCATTGGAAAGATCCACCTCCACGGTTACCGTTACTGCCGTTATTCCTATGCAGGTGGCACAATAAGTTTTGCACAACATTCTCTTTTTATCACCTTTAAGTCGTGAGTTCCTAATGACAAAAATAGATTTCGCTGCGGCTCTGAGCAACCCTGAGCCATTTATACACACTTAAAAGCAAATATTTACCAAATCCCGAAAAGCGATATTGGTCTGTTCCTTAAAATTTAAGTTTTTCAGACTATTGCACTTCTCAGATGAAAAATCTATTTTTGTACGATATAATCCTTGTGAAAAAGGGTGCAAATTATTTCAAAATATTTCAAATTATTTTCAAACATTTATACAAATGGATAAAAAGAAGAACCAACTTTCCCGTCGCGAGGCACTGAAGCTTTTCGGTACCGGCATAATCGGTGTGGCTATGGCCACAACCGGTCTCAGTTCCATTTCAGCCCGCAATGTAGAGTCGAGAGAGCCGAATGTGGCTAAACGCCGACACAAAGGGAGTTCCAATATGGTTTCTCTCTTGGGGTTCGGAATGATGCGCTTCCCGACCCGTTCCGACAAGTCCATCGATGAAGAGTTGTCACTCAGTATGATAGACTATGCCTATAAACATGGGGTCAATTACTTTGATACCGCCTTTAATTATCACGGCGGCACATCCGAAATTTTTACCGGTAAGGCTTTAAAGCGATATCCGCGTGAGAGTTTCTACCTCGCTTCGAAGATGCCGGGATGGATGGTGACATCTCTTGAAAAGGCAAAGGAAATATTTGAAACCCAGTTGCAGCGCTGCCAGGTGGATTATTTTGATTATTATTTGCTCCACTCAGTAAGCCGCGAAGAGGATTATGTGCGTGTCTATGAGGAAATCGGAACCCTCGAATATCTTATCGAGGAGAAAAAGGTGGGTAGGATTCGTAATCTCGGATTCTCCTTCCACGGATCCAACGAGTTATTTGACAAGATGCTTGAGAAATATGATTGGGATTTCGTACAAATTCAGATAAACTACCATGATTGGGGACCAGATGGATGCCAAGTATCTTTATAGAATGCTTGAGGAGAAGGATATCCCCTGCATCGTGATGGAGCCCATCCGTGGTGGAATGCTCGCCAAACTTAACCCTGATGCAGAAGCGGTACTCAAAAGGGTACATCCTGAGAAGAGCATTGCATCCTGGGCGCTTAGGTATGTGGCCTCGCTACCGGGAGTACTCACGGTACTTAGCGGCATGAGTGCGATGGAGCATGTGGTAGATAATGTCAATACCCTCTCTACTGAATTTAAACCACTCAACGATGAGGAACGTGTAGCTCTGGACAAGGCTTTGAACATCTTTCTTAAGACGCGTCCCATCAGATGTACTGCATGTAAGTATTGTATGCCTTGTAAATTCGGAGTGGATATTCCCGCAAACTTCATGCATTACAACAAGTGCGTAAACGAGAGTACTATCCCCGAGCGCGACAGCCAAACCCCCGAGGAGTTTGAGCGCAGAAAAAAGATCTTCCTTGAGGGTTACTATGCCATACCCGAAGAGGAGCGTGCAGACAAATGCAGACTCTGTGGTAAGTGTGAACGCAGCTGTCCTCAGCGCCTGAAGATTGCTGACGAAATGGCTCGTATTACAAGGTTGGTTAAATCTCTACAGTAGAACAATCGGTGCGACTTGGTTATTTTGTTTTCGTAATAAGAAATATCTTTTAGAATGAAAATCCCTGAGTCAGTAAAGAAAAGGCTTGCACTCTTCTTTTTCTGTTATAGTATAGCCATTACACTCTATCTAGTGTTTAAGCCGGGAACGGAAATTAGGTGGGCCATACTCTTTTCAGTCGGCTTTGCATTATCGTGTATAATAGGTAGTATAATAGATGAAAAATTGAAAAAATAATGTCGGTATCTACAACCGAACGATTATACATTATTAAAGGCTTTTTATATTGGAATAAATAGATGTAAATTTGTAAAAAAACAATAGAAATGAGTACATGCGACATGCCTATGCCTGCATTATCAGACATAATAAAGGCGAAAAAGAATTTGGAAAAAATAGTGAAACGTACCGATTTGGAACGCAGCAAATCGTTCTCTAACATGGTGAATGCGCAAGTTTATTTAAAACTTGAAAACTTGCAATCTACCGGTTCGTTCAAAATACGCGGGGCTTACAACCATATCAGCCGGCTAAGTCCCGAAGATAAAGAACGCGGAGTGCTTTGTGCTTCGGCAGGAAATCATGCGCAAGGCGTAGCTTATGCTGCAACAAAATTGGGTGTTAAGAGCACTATTTTCATGCCCGAATTTGCTCCTCCAATAAAGGTTATCGCAACCAGAAGTTATGGAGCCAATGTTATTTTAAAAGGAGATTCTTTCAACGATGCTTACGAAGCGGCTATGGAATATCTTGATGAATCCGGAGCTGTTTTTGTCCACCCATACAATCACCCCGATATTATATCAGGAGCCGGTACTATCGGCTTGGAAATATTTGAGCAGTTGGATGACATTGATATGGTTTTTGTTCCAATAGGCGGTGGCGGACTTATTTCGGGAATTGCCATTGCTTTAAAAAGCATGAACCCAAACATCAAGATTATTGGAGTTGAAGCTGAAGGAGCTCATAGCATGCGGGTCTCACTCGACAATGGTGTGCTTACTCCTTTTGTGTCGGGAAATACGATAGCAGACGGAATTGCAGTAAAAGCTCCTGGAAATCTCAACTTCGAAATAGTTAAAAAATACGTCGATGATGTTGTGGTTGTAAACGACAATGAAATAGCACAGGCCTGCTACAGATTGCTACAGCGTGCTAAAAACTTGTCGGAACCCTCCGGTGCTGCCTCCTTAGCCGCAATCTTAAACAAAAAGGTAGATGTTGTAAATAAAAATGTGGTTGCAGTTATAAGCGGAGGTAATATTAATACGAGCATTTTGGAGCAAATTATCGAAAAAGGTGTTATAGGAGAAGGATTAAGAGCCAGAATAGCAGTTTTAATTCCCGACCAGGCCGGCATGTTGAGTAAAATAATCAGCATTTTGGAAAAACTGGCGCTTCAATTCACGATATTGAGCACGAGCGCTCCATTACAAACGTTCCTGTAGGACACGTCCGTGTTACGATAACCTTCAACTTGCAAGACACTTCGCAACTTTTCACATTAGGTGAAGAACTAAAAGCTAAAGGCTTACCGTACAAAATATTGAAATAAAGTTGAGTCCCGAGTCCGGAGTTTAGAGTTTGTTGTGGAACAGATAATACAAGTTCCGCTTCTTTGAAATCGTCATTTTGTAAAAGAATAAGGCTTTTCATAGGAAGCGGACTTTCTGTTTGGCTTATTGCTCATTTCAAATAGCATTTCACCACCTTTGAGAATATCTTCGTGTGTTATGAAATGCTTTTCATATTTTTTACCGTTAAGCTTAATGGCTTTCACATAGACGTTTTTATCGGATAAGTTCAGGGTTTTAACGGTGAATGTTTTTCCGTTTTCCAAATAGATGGTTGCTTCTTTTGTCTTAGGTGAGCCGATGACATATTGGTCGGAGCCGGGACAAACCGGATAAAATCCCAATGCCGAAAAGATGTACCAGGCCGACATCTGTCCGCAATCATCATTGCCTGACAATCCGTCTACTTTATTTTTATACATTCGTCTCATAATTTCGTGAAGACGATACTCTGACTTCCAAGGCTCCTTTGTCCATTTGTACAAATAGGGCACATGATGGCTCGGCTCATTTCCATGCACATAATTGCCCATCAGACCCTCTTCGTTGATATCTTCGGTCTTTTCGAAATATTTGGCAGGAAGATGCATCGTGAAAAGCGAATCAAGACGGCGAATAAATTGTTTCTCGCCCCCCATTTCCTTTATCAATCCATTCACATCGTGTGGTACAAAAAAGGAGTAATTCCACGAATTTCCTTCAATAAAACCTTGTCCATGTGTATCCAGCAGATCAAAATCCTCTTTAAATGTTCCATCTTTTAGTTTCGGACGGGCAAAATGCAGGGAAGGGTCAAAGATATTGCGGTAATTTAAGGCACGCCGAGCGTACTCCTGACTGATTTCACTTTTGTTTAAACGATTTGCCAGCTTGTGAATGGTCCAATCGTCATAACTGTATTCCAAGGTTATAGAGGCTGCCGAGGAACTTGTTTCCAATGGCACATATCCATATTTTTTATAATCGCCCGTACCATCAAAATAGTCGACATTGGAGCTGTTTACACAAGCTTCAAATGCCAATTCTGTATCAATATCCAATCCCTTGGCAATTGCATCTGAAACCACTGAAACGCTGTGATAACCGATCATACACCAGTTTTCGTTTCCCATGTGCGACCATACCGGCAAAGCCTTATGTACACTTTGTTTATAGTGATTTAACATGGAGTTGACAAATTGGGTGCTTTGTGAAGGTTTTATAAGATTCATAAGCGGATGTTGTGCACGAAACGTATCCCAAACCGATAAAACCGTATAGTTGGTTGCTCCCTTTTCGGCTTGATGAATATTGTGATCGATGCCTCTATATCTTCCATCCACATCTTGATAAACGGATGGGTTTATCATAGTATGATAGAGTGCCGTGTAAAAAACATATTTTGTCTCTTCATCGGCTTCAAATTGGATGCAGTTAAGTTCTTTTTCCCATTTCCGCTGAGTTTCATTGCGAATATCATCAAAGGATTTTCCGCCGGTTTCAGCCTCCAGGTTCTTCATTGCACCACGGCAATCCACAGGTGAAAGTGCAACCTGAATGTCGAGAGGTTCTCCGTCGGAAAAATCGAAATCGAAATAGGCAGTCAGGTGTTTGCCAAACATTTCAGGAAAGTTGTCGGTCATATCAAATTTGCGCCAAAAGCCGGTATAGAGCACTTTTTCTTTGTTACTACAACCATAGTTTTGGATAGGTTTTGAAAACTTCACGGCAAAATGAGTGTAATTCATTCTCGACCATCCGCGTGATTCGGTAACCGGTAAGGGTGTATTCATCTTCCGCGCAGGTTTGCCATCAGCACTTTACCGTCATAGTTGTAAATTCCGTAATCCAAATCGAGAATGATATGTCCGGTTTTCGTGTCTCGCGGAAGGTGTAGCGATGTACTCCTACTCTTTCTGTTGCAGTCATTTCTGCAAGAATCCCATAGTCTTGCAAAAGGACAGAGTAGTAACCTGCTTCCGCTTTCTCATAATCGTGACTAAATCGTGAACGATAGCCGGTTTCAGGATTATCTTCCGTTCCCATATCCAATTTCACCTCGCCGGTCATCGGCATTATCAGTATATCACCCAAATCGGAATGCCCAGTCCCGTTGAAATGGGTATGACTGAACCCTACAATGGTTTTATCATCATACTGATAACCGGCACAATATTTATAGGCATCGCTCTGATAAACTCCATCAATATTGTGAGGAATCATTTCCGTATCGGGGCTTAACTGAACCAAACCGAAGGGGGCGCATGCTCCCGGAAAAGTATGTCCCATGCTTTTTGTGCCAACCATGGGATTCACATAATATAGAGGTGAATTTTGAGCCGATAAATGAGTTGCAGACATCAATAACAATATAACTAATAAACGAAGAAATTTATTCATATTTTTTCTAATTGGTAAGTAAAATCAGACTCCAAATCATAAAGATAGTCAATAAAACGATGTGTAAGACGAATATATTGAAAGATGGGAAACCTATTTCAAGATATATTTTCCGGGAATAATAATTATTGATTACCTTTATTTCATAAAAATTCTCAACATCAACTCGCTATAAAAGAAAGGTTTTGGTTATTGAATAAAAATATTACAATGAAAAAAATAATTAAAACAATAACTATTGGTATTGCGGTATTAATCGGACTTGTTTTAATAGCAAGACCTGCCTTGGGTTTGTATGGCGAATGTTGGGCATATTTCGATAAAAAAGCATTTCTTGCCAAATATGAATTTGAGGATTTTTCTCAATTTAAAAATGTTTCTCTCTTTATTCGAGGTGGAGATAGCGAAAGAAATCCTGTTATTGTCGTAGATGCTCCACATTTGGTTAGAGATACTTCAAAAGTGGGATATTATGTTGTAACGTTGGACAAAAGAACCTACCAGGTAAAAGAAGCAAAATGGATGACAGAATACGATGTTGAAGCCGACACTCTAAAACTCCAACAATTGGCACAAACGTTTATGATGTATAGGATACCACGCCTGGATGTAGATACAGCTGGAAATGTATTTGTTTATGTGAAAGATGTTGCGACGTTGGCATTAGTCAGATTTGCCAATGAAAATGAGTTGCAAAAACGGAGTAAAGAGACAAAATGGATTAACATTAAGTCCAATTGGTACAAGCCAAGATAAGTTAAACTCCGGAAAAATGAAATCAATAACAAAAATATTTTTCATTTCAGGCGTTGCTTTTTGGAGTATAGGCCTAATGTATAGTTTTTCAAAACTAATCGCATTAAATGGATTAGGGAACATTTTTGAAATGAATGAGGCTCAAAATGCAAACACAAGAATAATTAGGGACTCAACACATATTACTATATCTTACAGATACCAAGTTGACGAAAAAACGTATCAAGACAGTTATAAAATGCTTATTGAATATTTTGAAAAATGTGACATTGATACCATTGCAATCAAATACAATAAACGCTTTCCTATGGTTAGTTATATTGATAGTGTTCCGTTAAAAATGAGACAACAAAAAGTAGGTATTTGTATATCTGCCTTTTTTATATTGTTTTTATTTTTCTTTGGGAAATTGAGCGATAAAGATAAATGGATTAAAACATACGAAGATGTAGGAAATTGACCTTGGTTATATCCAGACGACCTAACAATCAAAAATGAAAGAGGGAAAGCAAGGTGCAGATAATGATACTTATACTTGGAAGGAATTGGAGAAAATGGCTAAAACATATAAAGAAAAATAAAAATGATAATCAATAGAGAAAAGGTACAGATGAGGTAAATTTTATATTTAGAATTTTTAACGTATCACCTGATGTTTGTAATTTAATTGTTAAAGATTTGGACAAAAATCAAATTTTCTGTTCACGAGCAAAAATCAAATTTTAATATTCTAATTGACATTGAAAGTGTAAGTACATCGGAAAGTATCAAAAGGATAATTAGAGACTATGGCTAAAGAAATTGATATTTATATTAGCCTTATCTCAACTTATGACCATGGAGGCTTGTTGGTTCCACAAAATGTCTCGTATAATTAGAGATTTTGATTGTGATTTGAATTTTTCATTTGTTAGCTGTTAATGTAACGGGTAGAGAAGCTAATAGCAGGAGGAGCTATGTTAACAGCTAATGCAGCAGCTGATGGTACAAGAACCAAAGTGGATTTTGTTCAAAAAAATGACGGAAAAGTGACATTAACAGAAGCCAAAGGTTCACAAACAGCACCATTAACAAAAAATCAAAAGGTTGCACATCCTCAAATAGAAACAAAAGGTGGAACCATAAGAGTTAATAAAGGAATAGAAATAGGATTGTCGTCAGGGACAAAAATTTACCTACAAAGGTTGAAATAGTCAGACCAGAAGATCTGTTAAAAAAATAACAATTTGTAAAAATGTCAGTTGAAAACAGAATGATAATAGATTTTATCAGCGAAAAAGAAGATAATGTTATTCTAACTATATCTGACCATTTGGAATGGGATGAAGAAAACGAACATATTTTTTTGTTGCAGGAAAAAATTAATGATTATTTAATAGCAATAGAATCAGGACAACTAAATAAAAATATCCAAATTCGATTGGTAAGAAAGTTATTATTAGCGTTGCATTAAAATATGAACCAGATGAAAATGGGGTTTTATTTTTATCAAAAGTAAAAGATACTTTGTCAAATTTGGGTTATGGTTTCTCTTATTATATTTTGGAGTGAGTTATGAAAAAAGTACAAGAAATACCTAAAAGGCTTATAATAAAAAAAACAAAATTTCGTTCTACCGACTGGTACTATCTTAGTGCATTTTTATTTTCAATATTCCTCGTTTTCCTATTAGGCACAAATGCTGTTGCCGATTATATGGGAGGGATGATTGGCGGACAGGCTAATAAGGCAATAGGAACAGGTTCTACAACAAGAATTTTGACTCCACTCAAAGACCCCGTAGTTCAGCAGAATGATGCAACTCGCGTACAACGACCTATTATCCCAATATATTCAAGATGAAAAATTTAAAAGATCCCAGTCTTTGGCTGTTTAGTATCATCTGTGTGTTATTCCTCGCTTATTTATTGATAGGAGGTATTATTAAGAAACAGTCATTAGATAAAAACTTAGAATATTCAAAAGCAATAGTCATAGACCATTTCTTCACTATCAGATATACTGATTACTTCAGCTATGAATTTTTCGTAGAAGATAAGAAGTATCAAGGTAGCGGAGAATATTATCCTAAAAGTGATACGTTGTCAGTGGGCGATACTATTACATTGGTTTATGATAAGATAAACCCCGATAATAACAGACCCGAGAGAGAGTATTAGGTGATAGTCAATCCTCTTATCGCATTGTTGATGGTTTGTGGTGGTCCGAAGATATAACTAAACAAGGTGCAAGTAGATTTAAGGTTTTTAAAGAAACTAATAACGGACTGAAATGGATTTATAATGCCGATAAGTACGGAGACTTTATGAAAAATGAACATAAAAGCGTAAAAGGTATTTTTATTCCTTGGGGGCAATTTAAAACAATAAAATAAAATGGCCGATATTTTGATAGCGACAACAGAAAACTTCCCGTTTGATTGGGCAAACATTGAATCTTATCGAGATAGTTTTTCTTTTACTTCCACCATACGGGTAGTATTGGTATTAATTACAAAAGTAAAAACAAATCAATAAAAAGTATATTGTCAAAAGCTTCTCGCACCCCGCACCCCGGTACAACGTATTAGCGCGAATTAGCGCGAATTAGCGCAAAAGGGGCTGACTATAATGTTTTTAGTCAGCCCCTTTTTAGTTAGTCATTATTCATCTCTCGGATGTCCACCTCATGGCGTTTTGAGGTGCCGAGTAGCCATTCGCTGTACCAGTCTGCCATTTTCCAGAAGAAATATTCGTTCATATCGCCGAAGCCGTGGCGCTGGCCGGGGAGAATCAGCATCTCGAAACGCTTGTTTGCACGGATAAGAGCATTTACAACGCGCATGGTGTTACCAGGGTGCACATTGTCGTCTATGTCGCCATGAACGAGGAGCAGATGACCTTTGAGATTCTTTGCAATATCCTGGTTTTTGTCAATGCTGTACTTGAATGTAGTGTCGCCTGCTGCGGTAATCTCTTCGAGAATGCCGTGGTGCTGCTCACTCCACCACCTGTTGTACATACTGTTGTCGTGGTTGCCTGCACAAGAAACGGCTGCTTTGAAGAAATCCGGATACTGAAGGATGGCGGCGGTTGACATAAATCCTCCACCGGAGTGTCCGTGGATCCCCACTCTGCTGATATCGATGAAATTGTGGCGTGCGGCCAGTTGCTGGATAGCATATTTCTGATCTTCCAGTCCATAGTCGCGGAGATTGCCGTAGCCGAAGTTGCTGATACCATTTGGATCTGTTGGGGTGCCCACCTCTGTTACCTACCGTGATTACAATGAATCCGAGTTGCGAAAGACGGTCAACGCGTGTCAGACCTTTGCTCCATACCAGATTGTTGCCCTCAGTCTGGGGACCGGGATATACATAGTCGATGATGGGGTATTTTTTGTTGGGGTCGAAGTCAAACGGCTTGTACATTACTCCGTAGAGATCGGTAACACCATCGGCAGCTTTAACCTTGAAGGGTTCGGGGAATTTGTAGCCTGCTTCCAGAAGCAGGGAAATGTCTGTCTCGGCTACATCCAGCAGTTTTACACCGGCTGCGTTGAACAGGGCTACTTTCGGTACAACATCCACTGTCGAGTAGTTGGATACAAAATATTTGCTATTGTCGGAGAAACTGACTATTGATGAGTTGAAACCATCGGCGTCGAGACGTTTCATGCCCGTACCGTCGAGATTGATGCGATATACATGCCCATTGTAGGGGTTTTCATCCTTATTTACACCCATTGCCAGAAAATAGACAACTCTGGCAGCCTCATCCACGCTCAGCACACTCTCCACATGGAAAGCACCGGAGGTGATGGGGTTTTTGAGTGTTCCGTCTGAAGAATAGAGGTAAAGGTGGGCCCAGCCATTGCGCTCCGACCATTGGATGAGTTCTGTTCCGTTGTTGATTACCTCAAGCCTGCGTGTCTCTACGTAAGTGTTGAGGCGCTCCTCGATTATTACCCTGCAGCTATCTTCCGCCAGATTTACGGCACAGATATCCACTCTCTTCAGATCGCGGCTGGTGCGGGTGAGATAGAATTTGCTGTTGTCACCAAGCCAGGTATAGACCCGATAATCGTCATACGCGTTCCTGTTTTTGAATGGTGCTGCCAGAATGTCGAATTGCTGATCTTTGAAGGCATCCACACGTATTTCTTTTGAACTTTTATCTTCCATATTAAAAATAAGGAGATGCTCCTTTGGACCGGGTTCTCCTGGCATCTGGTATTTGTAACTCTCGAGAGTTGGACGCGGCTGGGATACGGAATTGATAACCCAGAGCTCTTTTATTTTACTCATATCATATTTACCGATGGCAAAATGTTTGGAGTCGGGCGACCACATCACACCTGCTGAGAATCGTTTGGAGGTGTCACTTTGGTCTGAGCCCCTGTAACTGCCGCCACCGTAATAGAAATCCTTCGTGCCGTCGGTGGTCAGAGGGTGATCCACTACGGTAGTGTCCTTTTCATCCTCCATCAGTTTTTTAACATCCTCAATGGTCATCCAGTAGAGGTTGTATTGTTTGCTATAAACCGCGATTTTCCCGTCTGGAGAGATTCCCGCCCAGCGGGGATAATCCTTCTCTTCCTCATTTTCGGTCACATCGGTAAGTTTGCCTGAAGCGATATCATATTCAAATCGGAAGACTTTTCTCTCCTTCTTCGGAGTTGCTTTCTTTTCTTCTTTCTTTACCTCTTTTTTCTCATCCTTTTTCTCGTCTTGCTTCTCCTCATTCTTTACCTCATTAGTAACCTCCTCTTTTTTCTTCTTCTCTTTCTTTTCCACCATCATCGTACTCTGGATTTCAAAAGTAAATTTGCTGTCATCCTTGAGCTTAAGTTTGCGGAAAGGGATGTTTTGTGCATCAAAGGGGTCCTTTACAATTTCGGTCAACTCCATTGCAAGTTTCTCGAGGTCGAAAACCGGTTTCTGAACCTTAGTAACAGGGTCTACCATGTAATAACAACTTCCGGCCGGAGTCTTCCACTCATACCAGAATTTGTCGGAATTCTTAAACCAATTGGGTCTCATATAGGTCGAGAAGACCATATTGTTGACCTTTTTTGCCGAAAAACGGTCGGCCAGTTCGTAGTTGGGCTCTGTCACCGGTACCTGTTGTGCAAAAAGCAGACTTGTGAAGAGAATGCCCAGAGCAAAAATCAAAATTCTTTTCATTATAGCGATTATTATTGTTTAGTTAAATTTCTTTCCCATTCACCTACCTCCATATCGTGGATTTTTCCATCGGAGATGCGGAACCTCAAGGCGGTGCGCACCAGATGAAATCCCTGTATACCGGCAGCACCGGGATTGAGGGTAAGCATATTGTAGTGCTTGTCGTTGATCACTCTGAGGATGTGCGAGTGACCGCAGACAAAGAGATTGGGGCGGTGTGCTTCTATCAGCCGCAATGCTCGAAGGTCATATCTGCCCGGATACCCTCCGATATGCATCATCAGCACCTTGAGTCCCTCTACATCCATCAGTTGGATGTAGGGATGGTAAGTGCGTATATCATATCCATCGCAATTGCATGTACCCACTAAGGGTTTGAAAGCGCTATCTCAATGCGGACTCAATGTGGCGAAGTCTCCAGCATGCCAGATAGTATCCTACCGGCTCGAGAAAACCTCTAAGGCAGTCATCAAAACAACCGTGTGTCAGATATCAGTCCGATATATGCCATCGGCCGTCAAAAGTTTGATAAAAATTTTCTTTCTGTACAATGCCATACACATCACAAGGAAGATGGCAACCATCACCAGTGCATGCATCAGCGAGGCATATTCGTTGTTTCCGAAGAATGAGACGCAGCAGTTTTTATAAAACCACGAGAGAGCACTCATCTTGACACCTCCGCATTGGTCCAGGTAATCACCCTGCCGAGTAGCTTGACAAGTACTCCGGCCATCACGAAGGCAAATAGCGGGTTCATCCCCATTGCCTTGAATGGAGTGAAATACCTCTCCTTTCCCTTGATATCTATGAAATAGATGAAAAAAGCAAACAACGATAGCCCATCCGCCGGTGTATATAACATACGAACCGGTCAATATAAAGGCTTGTTTATCGGTAGCCAGACGTTCCAGATGCGTCCAGGCCGAGACACACCAGAGCAATAGTGTAGAGTTTTGCAACTGCATCGATTTATTCTCACTTTGAGCGGATCAATTGACCGATGAAGTATCCGAGCAGTACCATACCGGCACCTGATAGCACTCGAGCAGCCCTTCCGGATCAAAGGGGATGCCGAAACCGCGATATACGTGACTTTCTCCTACCAGAGCAATATCAATCTTACTTGCAACATTTCCCTCCAGAGTACTCCAGCCCGGCTCACCGCCGAAAATCCAAAGAATCAGCCAGTGGAGTACGGTAACCGCAGCGATACCCAATAGAATGCGCTTGGGTCGCTTGAGCCACAACGCAAGAAATCCTCCCAGGATATAGCAGAGTCCGATGCGCTGCAATACCCCGAATATGCGTATATTTTGGAGCCAAATCAGATAATTTGCTCCGAAAGAGAGTTCAGGGTTGCGGGAGGTGGGGTAGAAGGGGAACATATTTAGAGCCAGACCTACCGCAAATATAAGCAGACCTCTGACTACTAGTTTGCGTGAACTCTCTTTATTAATGGCGTCGCCATACTTTGCAAAGGAAAAGGCCATCGCCACTCCGACGCAGAAGAGGAAGAAGGGAAAAACCAGGTCGGTCGGGGTACATCCCGACCATGCGGCATGTCTCAAAGGGGGGAAAATATGACCCCAGGAACCGGGGTTGTTGACAAGGATCATTCCTGCTACCGTCATTCCCCTGAGTACATCAAGAGCTACGTAGCGCTGGGTTGGAGCTTTAGTCATAAGAGAGGGATTTGGATTAGTACCGCTGTTCAACTTACAAATATAGATAAAATCCCTATCTTTGCTTAGTCAAAAGGGATTGAAATGGAAATTTTTTATTCACCGGATGTAGCGAGGGGTGGAAACCGACTTGATCCAATCGAGTCGGGTCACTGTATCAGGGTACTCAGGCATCGTCAAGGTGACATAATCAATATCGTTGATGGAGCAGGGACTCTTTTCAAATGTGAAATCACAGATGACAATCCACGCTGTGTCGTTTTTGCAGTTCTGGAGCGTCAGGAGGGCTATGGCAGCCATCCCTACAGACTTCACATTGCAATAGCTCCGCCCAAAAATACGGAACGCTTCGACTGGTTTGTGGAAAAGGCTACGGAGATGGGTATGGACGAGATTTCTCCCATTTTTGGCGACTATTCGGAGAGGCGTGTTTTCAAGCGCAACCGTACGGAACGCATTATGATTGCCGCTGCCAAGCAATCTCATAAGGGTGCTATCCCCGTGCTTCATGAACCTTTGACGGTGCGGGAATTTCTGGAGGCCAATTCATCCGTAAAATCGGGAAAGCACCTCTCCGAAAAGGCTCCACTGCGGCTGATATGTTACTGTGATGAGGTAGACTCTTTGGGTGCAGTAAAGATCTCAATCACTGAAGCGTTGAAAAAAGGAGGTTCGGATGTGGTTGTAATGATTGGACCTGAGGGAGATTTTTCACGTGAGGAAATGGCTTTGGCGATCCGGTTGGGATGGCAGCCTGTTTCGCTGGGGGATTCACGGTTGCGTATAGAGACGGCGGCACTGACTGCTGTTGCAGCTGTTTATTTGGCCAACTCTTGATTAACGTATCAGTTTTTATCTCCGGATTTGGCTTTTCAGCCGCGGATTATAGCTATTTCGCCTCTCAATCCCACTTTTATGATTTGCGATGCCTCTCCGGTAGAATCAGATTCGAGGGAGGGATCCGCTATCCAGTCTACACTATTGATGATCTCTTCGGAGATTGCGCTATAGTTCGCGGGAGCTTCGTTACCGGATAGATTTGCAGAAGTGGAGACGATCGCTCTTCCGAAATGGGATATGAGGGCTTTGCAAAAAGGATTGTCGGGGATACGTATTCCAACGCTACCATCTGCGGAAACAACATTTGGTGCAAGTGCACTTCCTGCAGGGAGGAGTCCGTAGCAACTATGGCCCTCGGATAAATAATGGTCATCGGACGATCATTTACCTCTATCAGATCGAGCGCAATGTCAGGAATTTCTTTCACATATTTCGCCAGCATATCGGTATCTGAGACCAGTGTAATCAGACTTTTACTATCAGCGCGATGCTTGATGGATAAGACTCTGGCTACTGCCTGGCTGTTGGTAGCATCACATCCGATGCCCCAGATGGTATCAGTGGGATAGAGTATCACTCCACCTGCCTTTAGTACTTCTATGGCCGCATTTATAGCTTCGCTATATTTATTATTATCAATATGTTTATTCACCTTTTTACTCAGTTTTTTATTTGTGTAATTACCGGATAATGGTCCGAAAAGGGTAGTCTCTCTATTTTGTGGCAAGTGGTACCATATTCCTCAGGTATGAGTATATAGTCCAGGCGCAGGGCAGGCCAAAGTCGGGAGTAGGTAGCCCCAAAGCCCTTTCCTGCCTCTACAAAGCCATCCTTATGATTTTTGCAACCGGTTGTAGGTATATGACATCGGGGTATCGTTAAAGTCACCGCAGACAATGGTTTCATTCTACATTCCTAATGCTGCCAACAACACGATCTACTTGTTCGGCACGTTTTATATTGGACTCTTTTAGATGTCCGTGGAGAGAAATGAACTCGTCACTGAATGTATCTCTGTTGAAGAGACGCTTGACTATGGAGGTAAATGAGATACTATAGGACTCCAAATGGCAGTTGTAGATGCGTACTATGCTACCATCTATCCGCAGATCCGCCCAGATGGCCAGGTTTGTACTCCTTTTGAAGGTAAGTTTGCCACCTCCTCTTGCAGGAAATTTACTGAGGATGACATTGCCGAAACTGAGCTGATATCGTTGAAGAAATGGGAGTAGATATAGGGATAGTCCGGAAGTTCTATTAAAAAGTCTTTATGTTACGCTCACCTCTTGAAGGCAAACAATATCGGCATCACAAAGTTTGAGGTAATGGCGTATATCCGTTATGGTTTCATTTTTTGACTTGCCCTCTTTACTCAAAGCATAACGGCCAACATTGTAGGTCATTATACAGATACCCTCCTTCTCTTCATCAGGGACTTCATTGCCCACCTTGACAAACATATCGAAAAAGAAGAGAGGGCAGTAGGGCAACCAAAGGTATCAGCAGGCGTTTTTTCCTGAAGATAATGGCTATTATCATCAGAAGGTTCCACAATGCGATTGGTATATAGTAAAGACCGAAAAAGAGGGGAGGCCAAAATTTCGATGGACTAATAAAGATGGAAATATAGGAAATCAACAACGGCTGCTGAGATAAGCAGCACGGTGACTGAGATAAAACTTCCCAGGCCGAATCTGCGTTGTTTCTTCCTTTTCATAGTTGCTTAGTAGGAGAGGTCTAATGGTAGAGTCTGTTCTGTTTCTTCCAAATGAGAATCATTATCAGTCCGAAAAGCATTCCGCCCAGATGGGCGAAGTGGGCGATATTACCACCCATCCCTGTAAGGCCGGTGATTAGTTCTATTGCTCCGAAAATAATCACAAACCATTTTGCCTTCATCGCTCTAGGCGGAAATATCAACTGCAAGCGATTGTCGGGGAATAGCATTCCATAACCTAATAACACTCCGTAAATGGCTCCTGAAGCACCTACGGTGGGGGTCCCGAGTACCGCAGTGGCTGCTGCAATCTTACCGGCCGTCATCAGGGAGTCATATTGCAGGTGAAGTACGAGACTGTGGCACAATGCAGCGCCGATTCCGGTCACAAAATAGAAAAGCAGAAATTTTTTGCTGCCCCAGATTCTCTCCAGCACTGTTCCGAAAATCATCAGGGTGTACATATTGAAGAAGAGATGCCAGAAATCTCCATGCATAAACATATGTGTGATTAACTGGTAGGGCTTGAAAAATGGGGATTTAAAGGGGAAAAGCGCAAGCTTTTCATACATTGTTTCACCGATAATGAAAGTCGCAACAAGCATTACGGTGTTGATGATGATCAGATTTTTGATAACCGGGGAGAGCATCCCCCAAAAGCCGGGACGGCTGTATCCTTGATTCATAAATATTTCTCCAGATCTTTAACTGTAATAACAGACATGCACTTACGCCCGTCCGGTGTCAGTCCGGGCTCCTTGCAGTCGAATAACTCATCCACCAATATCTGTGCCTGAGCGTTGGATATGGGACCGGCATGGCTTCTTGCTGCCGAAATGGCCAATTTCCGGGCTAAAGCCTCACCATATTCTGCAAAATCGGCAGAAAATGTTTGCTCTTTTAGCGAAGCGATCAGCGAATCGACTAGAGCAGCAGTATCTCCCTCTGCTACTGAATATCCCGGAGGTACTCCATATACCGCAACTGAATTGCTTCCAAAATCGCGGATATCAAATCCCAACTTAGAGAGTTCGTCCAGATGCTCGGTGAGGGTGAGATAATCCTCGCTCTGCAGATCGATGCTCCTTGGAAAGAGCGTTTGCTGGGTCAGCGGCTTCTCATCCGAGATCAAATCCAGATAACGCTCATACCAGATGCGCTCCCTTGCCCTGGCGATATGTACCAGCAAGATTGCCTCGCCGTATTGCGAAAGAATGTAATTGCTTCCGGCTCTTATTATCGCTCCATGCGAGATCTCCCTCTCCTCAAAGAGCATCCGCTCCTCCTGTTCTTCTCCAATGGGACGAATTCGAGAAGGTACGGTCGAAAAATCCCTGCCCTTTTCTATGTCGAAGGGATTGAATAAGGGGTCATAGTCTATCCTGGGCATTCTAATATGTTCCCTACCGTACTCCATCGAGCCCTGAGTAGGCATACTGGGGATTTCCGGAACCCCTTCCGTGTCAAAATCTATGCTCGGTACAAAAGAGTTCTTGCCGAGCGCCTCTCTGACAGAAGCCATCACTATCTCAAATATCATCTGTTCATCCTCGAACTTTACTTCGCTCTTAGTGGGATGAATATTGACATCCACTCTATCCGGAGGGGTCTCAAGGAAGACAAAATAGGTGGGCAACATCCCTTCGGGAAGGAGTTGCTCATAAGCCTTCATCACCGCCTTATGCAGGTAGGGTGAGCGGAAATAGCGTCCGTTAATGAAAAAATATTGGTTGCCGGGGGTTTTGCGGGCTGATTCGGGCTTGCCTACGTGGCCGCTTATCTTGACTACCGATGTTTCGGTGCCAATCTCTACCAAAGAGTTGATCATGTCACGACCGAAGATGTCGTGTATACGTTGTTTTGTGTTGTCGGTAGCACGGAGATCATAAAGTACCTTGCCATTTGAGAACATCTTGAATTTGAGTTCCGGCCTAATGACGGCCACTCTTATGAACTCCTGAATAATGTGCCGTAGTTCGGAATTGTCTGACTTAAGAAATTTTCGTCTGGCGGGTACATTGTAAAAGAGGTTTCGTACCTCGAAGCCGGAGCCTATGGGAGAGGAGGTTTCGTGGCTTGCGGTGATATGGGATTCGCTCACCTCTACCTGCCATCCTATATCGCTTCCGGAATGCCGTGTTTTGAGGGTTACATGTGCCACTGCCGCAATGGAGGCGAGAGCTTCGCCCCTGAAACCGTATGTGGAGATGGACTCAAGATCTTCGGCACGGTCTATTTTGGAGGTGGCGTGGCGCTCAAAGCAGAGTTCAGCATCTGCGGGGGTCATGCCGGAGCCATTGTCGATAACCTGTATGAGGGTCCTGCCCGCATCGGTCACTATAAGTTGAATCGTGTCTGCTCCCGCATCAATGGAGTTTTCCATTAGCTCCTTGACCACAGAAGCGGGGCGACCAACAACTTCTCCTGCTGCTATCAGATTGGATATGTTGGCGGGTAATAGCTTTAGCATATTATTTAAAAAGTTGACCAACACCGATGGCTATATAGTACAAAGCCACCAGCAGGGCTACGAAAGTTACCAGAGTAATTAACTTTTTTACTTTTTTATTTTCAGCCTGGCGGCGGTGTTGCTCAATGCCTTTGCTGAATGAGCCCCGAATACTCGCTCCGGGCACATACTCTCTGGTTGATTTGGCACCTTTACTATCCGTTGTCTCTTGCGATGGATCGAAGGGAGTGCCGTCTGGGTTCTTTCCATACTTTTTATAAATCTCCGCTATACGCTCCTTGCGCTCATCATAATAGCGTGGAGTGTAGTGGAAAACCCGGTGAGAAGGTGTCCTGAAAAAGCTAAGGTTGAAAAATCCCATAATTGTAACAAAAATGTCAATTGAATATTTAGGACAAAGTTAACATATTTTTTATTTTTGTAGAAAAATAGGAGGTTTCTATGGAGATTCGTGTCGGTAACGGTTTTGATATACATGAGCTTGCTCCCGGGCTGCCCTTGAGGCTCTGTGGGGTGACTATTCCTGCGGAGCAGGGATGTGTTGCCCACTCTGACGGAGATGTGGCAATCCATGCTCTTTGTGATGCACTGTTAGGTGCCCTTGCTCTCGGCGATATTGGAAAGTATTTCCCCGATACTTCGGATGAATACAAAGGTATCGATAGCCGCATACTGCTTAAGCGGCACAATGTCGGGCGCCTGGTTGGAGTATAGGCAATATTGATATAACTATCATGCTGCAGAAACCCAAATTGGCTCCTTATATCCTCGAAATGAGGGAAATGTTGGCCTCTGAGATGGATTTGGATGTGGAACGCATTTCAGTTAAGGCGACTACTGCCGAGAAGCTCGGATTTGTGGGTCGAAGAGGGAATAGCCACTTTTGCTACAATTTTATTGCTCAATTGAGAAATATCTCTATATTTGCACTCCCAAACACTGACCTATTGTAATGGTAGCACAGCAGATTCTGGTCCTGTCTTAGAGTTCGAATCCTAGTAGGTCAACTTCTTTCACCCTTTTTTCTTACAATTATAATATGAAACGTTTATTTGCAGTAATGCTGCTATGCTTTGCCTATGCAGCCTCTTCTCTATTGTCGCAGACGCTCAACGCATGGAGAACACCAATACCAACAAACAGTTTATTCCCGACAAGTCAAATCATGTGCGCAACGAGGTTGTAATCCCCGATTTTGGGGGCTACAAGGTACTTAAAGGTGACTTTCACATACACACCGTCTTTTCGGACGGTTTAGTGTGGCCTACTTACAGGATTCAGGAAGCCTGGCGTGACGGACTTGACATCCTCGCCATTTCCGATCACATAGAATACAGGCCCCATAGCAAATATATGAATGCCGATCGCAACGCTTCCATGAAAATTGCCGCTCCTGGAGGCAGAAAAACTGGGTATATTACTCGTTCCTGCAACTGAGGTGACACGGGAACAGGGTGTTATAGGCCATTTCAACGCGATTTTCATTAAAGATGCCGAGCTGATGAATCTTGAGGATCCCAAGGATGCATTGCGTGAGGCGCGCAGACAGGGAGCATTCATTTTCTTCAACCACCCCGGCTGGAAAATGGACACTCTTGTGTTTTCACCCTTCCAGAAAGAATTGTTGGAAGAGGGGCTGATAGATGGAGTAGAGGTGGTTAACGGATTTGAGTTCTATCCGCGCAATATCTCGGTGTAAGGATCTGAACTTGACACTTTTTGCCACTTCCGATGCTCATGATCCGGTTCCCGTTTATTTCAAGTATGATCGCAGGGGAGCGGAGGACGTGCGCTACAGGCCCATGACGCTGGTGCTTGCAAAGGATAAGAGTCTCGAGGCGGTGCGCGAAGCACTTGATGCGAGACGCACAATCGGTTCTTACCATGGCTATCTTATAGGCATGTTTGATCTGCTCGAAGGGCTTTTTGATGCATGTATTTCCACTGAAAAACTTTCCGTTGTTGGAAAAAACACCAACTGGCAGCTGCGCAACAACTCTTCTTTGATATTCCGTTTCAGAATAGGTGGCACGGACTATATTCTGCTTCCCTTCACCTCCTGTACTTTGATACGCACCTCCGACATCACTTCCGTTGAGGTCACCGTGCTCAATATGTACCATTACGAGAACACACATCCGGTATTTACATTGGAGCTTAAGTAACGGGGAATATACTTTTTTTTGGCTATTTCGTTTTTTTGCGTACTTTTGCACTCCCAATGGCGAGATAGCTCAGATGGTTAGAGCGCATGATTCATAATCATGAGGTCCCGAGTTCAATTCTCGGTCTCGCTACTAAAAAGCCGACTGTTTTGGTCGGCTTTTTTGGTGTGTGTTGCGGGGTTCGAGGTGCGGGGTGTTAAATGCCAAATTGCCGAACAAATTTGCGCCAAATTACCGAAAAGTGAATAAAGACCTATTTTTACTGACAGTTTGGTTGCATAGTGCGACCATTTTGTCAGTAGGAGCCTTAAAATTGTCAAGTATTTCGCTCAATTTACTTGACGATATGCTTTAATTATCCGACAGTTTTACTGTATCATTCCGTCTTCCAGTTGGATTATGCGGTCGCCGTAGGTGGCGAATTTGTCGTTATGGGTTACCTGTATGATAGTCATGCCTTCTTTGTGCAGTTCTTTTAGGGTTTCCATAATCATTATGCCCTGTTTGCTATGAAGGTTTCCTGTGGGTTCGTCTGCGAGAAGCAGTTGGGGTTTGCCAACGATGGCGCGGGCAATCCCGACCAGTTGCTGTTGTCCGCCTGAGAGCTGTTGAGGGAATAGGTCCTGTTTGGCTACAATCCCGAATCGGTCTAGCAAGTCGGCAACCATTGCCTGACGTTCTTTCTGTTTTACACCTTTGTAAATGAGTGGAGTTTCAATGTTTTCATAGACTGTCATCTCTTCGATAAGATGATAGGCCTGGAAGATGAATCCGACAAAATCGCGGTGATATTTTCCCCTGCTTTTTTCGTTTAGTTGCGCAACATCGGTGTCATATAGCCAATATTCGCCTTCGGAAGGGTAGTCCAGCATCCCGATTATGTTAAGTAGAGTGGACTTGCCGGAACCGCTCGGGCCCATAATGGTGAGAAATTCCCCCTCTTTTACCTCAAGATTGATATCCCTCAGCACAAAAGTGCGCTGAAACTTCGAATCGTAATACTTGTTGATATGTTTTAGTGTGATCATTGTTTGTGGGCTTTTAGCTGTTGGCTGTTAGCCGTTGGTTTTTTGTTTGCTAATTGCTAAAGGCCAATGGCCAATAGCCAATAGCCATTCAAGCTACTCGTAGCGCAAAGCCTCCACGGGATTCCTGCTTGCGGCCCTCCAGCTTTGCCAGCTGACGGTCAGAAGTGCGACTATAAGGGCGATTATGCCGGCCAGGGCGAAGATCCACCAGCTTAGGGCGGTTTTGTAGGCGAAGTTTTCGAGCCATTTATTCATGGCGAGGTAGGCCAACGGAGTTGCGACTACGAAAGCGATTATAATCCATTTTACGAAACTCTTGTTAAGCAATGCCAATATCTCGCCAACGGTGGCGCCATTTATTTTGCGGATGCCGATTTCCTTAGTTCTATATTGGGATGTGAAAATGGAAAGCCCCAATATTCCTAAAACGGATATGATCAGCGACAACATGCTGAAGAGCGAAATCATACCTACCTGACGATCTTCTTTAGCATATAGCAGATTGAGTTTATCATCGAGAAAGTAGTGTCTTATTGGTTTATCAGGACTTAGTTTGTCATATACATTCTTGATGTAATCGACAGCAGCTCTTGTGTCCTCTCCTGTTA
The DNA here is from genome assembly GCA_040766795.1 of Bacteroidales bacterium. Classification (GTDB taxonomy): domain Bacteria; phylum Bacteroidota; class Bacteroidia; order Bacteroidales; family UBA932; genus Cacconaster. Next base: position 53,645 of record JAXGPW010000006.1, read on the forward strand.
GTTTCACGTTTACCCAAGACATGAGCCAGGGTGTGCCGGGATGATATCTGAATACGAAAGGGTCAACATTTTCACGTAGCGACGTGAAGTTGAAGTCTTCAACTACTCCTACTACTTGAAAAGGCATCGGGTTGCCTGCGTTGTCGTATTTCATTAGAGTGGAACCGAGTTCCAATCCGAATTTCTTTTTGGCGGCTTCGTTTATGATTATGCTGGCAATCTCAGCTTCACTATCTTTCAGAAACCACGTCCTTCCAACAGTTGTACCCATCATGTCCATATATTCTTTATCCACATACCAGAGCCAAGTTTGGATGGTTTCATCATTAAAACCAAAACCCTCCATATTTGACGGGATTCCTGGAACACTGCTCGACAAAGAGACGCTTTCCACCATCGGATTTTGCATCAAATCGGATTTAAACGCTTCTAAATTGCTCAACAAATCAGCGGTAGGGGATGACCACATCCTCCTTATCAAATCCCAACGATGTTTTTTTCATATACTCCACCTGCTTGACAGTCAGCACCGACATCGCGATTAGCAGCATAGTTGCCGTAAATTGCACTACCGTAAGCCATCCGCGGGAAGTCTGACGGGCTATTGAGTGGCGTTTTTTAACGGCATCCATAGGTGCAACTTTAATGCTGCTGAAAGCGGGGAATAATGCTCCTATAATACCGACGGCCATTAAACGCCAACAGTATAAACAACACAGGTATTGCTGCTTCAAAATCCAATAAATACTCAAATAGCTTAATTCCAAATTGATTGTTTATAGCGCTGGCAATAAATAACGCAACAATAAAGGATAGAGCTGAGACCAATACGCTTTCCAAAACAGTTGTTATGACAACCATACGGCGGCTATTTCCCAGAATACGCGTCACTGCAATATTTTTCATGCGCTTTGGCAGCGTTGCAGTGGCAAAATTCACATAGTTCAGGAGAGCTATGATCAGAATAAATATGCCTACTGCAAAGAGTGTGTTTACTGAAGATTTGTTGTTTGTATTAAATAAGGGATTCTCGGCAACATCTTAGCGAAACGACAAGATCCGTCAGCGTACGAGCTATATAATTGTGGTTTTTCGTTGTCTTTATTATAGAAATTATACTTTTCTTTGACAATATCTATTTCGTTGATGCGCGCTTTGAAACTCCGATGCTGATGTGCCGGACTTCACTTTGACGAATTCGGGGAAATTGACTACTCCCATGTTTTGTATGAATCTGCAACCCAGCCGGTTGTGGGGAATGAGAGAATAACGTGTTCATTGAAAACCGAGTTTTTCTGCGGAGTGCGGAAAACGGCAGTTACCGAATACTCTTCGCCATTGGTTTTGAACGTTTTTCCTAATACATTATGCGTTCCCCAAAGCTTCTCCGCAAATGCTTCTGAAACCATAGCTGTATTCGGTTCAGCAAGTGGATCTGCACCATTTGAGTTAATGAAATCAACAAATACCTCTCTGTCAAATATTTATCGGCAATGGCGTAGTCTTCGTAGCTTCTTTGTTTTGTGCCGTTAACTTCCCACTCGAAAAGAATTTCACCCCATTTTCCCCATGGCATGTATGTGGTTGTGGCTACAACTTCCGGAAGCTGTTCGGCAATAACATCTTTGGTCTGCCCAACCATATAAACAGAAGTTTTCTCTTTATCCGGTGACTTTATTTCGAGTCTATAGATATTCTCTGCATCTTCATGATAGCTGTCGAAGTTATACTCCGTCCATACATACAGCATAATAAGTATAAAAGCACTAAATGCCGTAATCAACCCTATGAAATTGAATATCGTAGAGATCTTCGACCCCTTCAGATTTTTGTATATTAATTTTAGCGTATTCATTTTGTTCTTTGCTTTTAGTCGTTAGCTTTTTGTTTGTTTTTAGCTTTTAGCCGTTAGCTGTTGGCTTTTTGTTTTGTTAATTATTGTTTTTGTAAATAATTATCTTAGTTCTATACTCCATTATATTACTTCACCATCCTACCTGCTAATTGCTAATTGCGCTACTCGTAGCGCAAAGCCTCCACCGGATTACTGCTTGCGGCTCTCCAGCTTTGCCAGTTGACGGTCAGGAGTGTCACTAAAAGGGCGATTAGGCCGGCCATGGCGAAGATCCACCAGCTTAATTCTGTTCTGTATGCAAATCCTTGAAGCCAGCGCGACATGGCATAATAAGCGACGGGTGTTGCTAAAACCATCGAAACCAAAACTTTAATGAAAAAACTTTTTATTTAGCATTGTTACCACCTCTACGATGCTTGCACCGTGTATCTTGCGGATACCGATCTCCTTCACCCGTCGCTCAGTTATTTGTGACATTTGTGCCAACATCCCTAAACAAGTAATTATAAAAGGCTACAATGGAGAAGAGACTGAGCGCTTTATGGCAAGCTCCTCTTTTTTGTAAAGTTGGTTGTAATATTCGTTGTAGAATTGAAAGTCAAGTGGCTCTTCAATCCCTATCTCTTTCCATGTTTTCTCCATTTGAGCAAGCTGTTCGCCAAATTTTCCAGGTAATAAACGCACATTCAGCGTTATAATAAGAGTCGGAATAGAAGAAAGCGACAAGTGGACCTACCACAAAAGGCGCATAGAATTATACTGAAACTCATTTACCACTCCGATTACATCTCTATCCCAGAGTTTACGTCCCTCGAAATTATCCCATCCCAAAGCCCCTAAGAGTCGTTTCTGTAATAAGCACAGCACTGCCTATATCCCCTTCCGTGCCGTTTCTGCCTTTGCAAAAGCTCTATTTGAAAAGTTCCGAGAAAACGGCATCAATATGCATTGTATTGATCAGCACTTCATTATCATCATTACCTTTAAAGCCGCTCCTCGACCACCCCGTTCCGACCGTGTGAAGTGAGTGTTAAATCGGTAATAAAAGGCAGTTTGGAAAATGCCTCTTTAATTACAGAAGCATTAAGGTTGCTATAATCATTAGGCAGCGTAATACGCAATAATTGTTCGGTTTTGAAGCCGTAATTTGCAGTTTTTACATAATCCAACTGCTTGCTTATCAATAATAGACTTGATAGTAAAATTATAGAGATAGCTAGCTGTGCTACCGTCATTACTCTGGACAACGAACTGGCTTTAAAGCGTTTTTGTGATTTGCCCAGCAGCGAGGTGATATTTGATTTCCAAATAAGACTTACCGGGAACCAGAAGGACAACAAAATTATGAGCGCCAAACCGACAACTGCAATTGCGAGCATTGAGGGCTTTAGCAACCACATGATATTAAGCTCAACCTGAAACAGCTTTTCTGCCAAGGGTAGTGCTATAGTTGTAAAAACAATTGCGAGTATTAAGGAGAAAAATATCGATAAACCCACCTCCACCAAATAGTAGCGGAATATCTGCCCCTTTCCTGCGCCTGTAGCCATACGGATCCCCATCTGTTTAAGCGTTTGTAATTGCTTGGAAATGGTATAGTTTATATAGTTGAAGAGCGACATAAAGAGTGTCAGCAAGGCTATGGTAATGAAAATCCATACCATTTTTTTGTTTCCTGCTTTATGAAAAGCCATTTCACTTGTTCTGAATAATAGATCTCCTTCACAGGTTGCAGCATCACACTCTTAATCTGGTCCGGTTTTCCGAAAATGGTCGTTCAACTTCCGAGTTAATGCCTCTATATCAGTTCCCTCCTTTACTCTCAAATAGATTTCCCTTATCAGATAACAATCATTCTTAATGCAATTTTAGCAAACCTATCTCCGTATAGTCATGTCATTCAGGTAGTGATGTCGGCTCCGAAAGTGGCGAAGGAGGGAATATCTTCAGCAATTGCACTCACAATGAAGTCAATCCCGAAAAAGTTTACAGGTTCGCCAACTATGTTGTAATGCCCGAAAACCTTCTCGGCAGCTGATCTGGAGAGTATAACCGAGTTTTTCTGTGCAAACGGCCCGTCAGTCGAGGAGAAAAGAATATCGATACCTGCAAAAGCGAAGAAATCGTTGTTAGTGCTCATCATCTCGTGTGCGACTCCATATTTGTTTCCTACTTTAATGTTGATGCCCATATTCATATCCTCGAGAAATAAACCAGTGGCGCTATCTCTCTATCTCAGGGAATTGGTCTTTGAGGGCGGGCAGGATGGCATGATCGAAAGCACTTCATTCTTAGTAGCTCAATCTGTAGGTTCTATCCGCACTTGGAAAAACGAGTTTACGCTGCTCTCACGATAGACATAGAGTGCGATAATTATACAACGGTATGATTGCAAAACCGAATATATTGAAAGCCGAAAAGAGTTTATTCTTCTGCAAACTCCTAAAAGCTTGTTTTAAATGAATCATCACTAATTATTATTTTTTTTACTCAATACTCAATACTCAGAACTCCGGACTTTCCTCCACTACTTTTCCGTCGAACAAGTGAATCGTGCGATGTGCGAAGCCTGCGTCGTGCTGGGAGTGTGTTACCATGATTATGGTGGTGCCTTCGCGGTTGAGTTCGCTGAGCAGATCCATCACTTCGCGTCCGTTTTTGGAGTCGAGGTTACCTGTAGGCTCGTCGGCAAGAATAAGTTTGGGGTTTGCTACTACTTGCCCTGGCGATGGCCACGCTGCTGCTGTCCGCCTGAAAGCTGTTGAGGAAAATGTTTTTCGCGATGTCCGATACATTCATGCGTCTGAGCACCTCTTTCACCATCTCTTTGCGTTTTGCAGAGGGAATTTTAAGTTAGAGGTGAGGGGGAGTTCCACATTTTCAAAGACATTCAGCTCGTCAATCAGGTTGAAGCTTTGGAAGACGAATCCGATATTTTCTCTTCGCAAATGTGTGCGCTGGCTCTCTTTATGGTGTCCTACCTCTTCGTCGTTGAAGTAATAATTTCCGCCGAAATAGGGTCGTCAAGCAACCGAGAATATTTAATAGTGTTGATTTTCCGCATCCTGAGGGCCCATTATGGCAACAAACTCTCCATCATTCAACTTTGAATAATTCACATCGAGGAGTGCTGTGGTTTCCACCTCTTCGGTGCGAAATACCTTTGTCAATTCTGTTTATAAATGTTTATTTTTTTTTATTCGTATCAAAAGTTAAAAATCGGTACGAGGCAATAAACCTCATGCCAAAAAAAGCAACTACAATGCCGTGTTTGTAATTAGTTGAAAATCAATAGTTTGAATTTCAAGAACACTTTCGGAGTGTAAAAATATTAGACAGTAGAGTGTCTTATTTTTTGACAATTTAAAAGGATATGCTACTTTCGCAATAACTCTATTTTGTAAATTCTTCCAAAAATGAAAAATAGCCGCATTCTCGTTGTTGACGATAATGAAAGTGTACTAAGCGCACTAGAATTACTATTACAACCTCTTTGTAAAGAGTTAATTACCTCAAATACCCCCAATAGGATTCCCACCCTGCTAAGATCCCATTTTGACGTTGTGTTGCTGGATATGAACTTTTCTGCCGGAATAAATACCGGAAATGAAGGACTTTATTGGCTTAAACGCATTTTGGAGCATGATCCCAACATTTCAGTAATAATGATCACGGCTTACGGCGATGTGGAATTGGCAGTAAGGGCAGTAAAAGAGGGAGCAGTCGATTTTGTATTGAAACCTGGGAAAACAGTAAGCTACTTGCAACCATAAACGCAGCTATTCAACTGCGAAACTCGAAAAAAGAGATTAAATTCCTGAAAGAAAAAGAGCAAAACATCAAATCAGCAGTAACAAGCAATCTTCTATCATAGGCGAATCGCCCAAATTTAAAGGGAAGTGCTGGAAATCGTAAGGAAGGTGGCTAAAACCGATGCCAACGTGCTGATTACCGGAGAAAATGGTACGGGGAAGGAGGTAATCGCCAAGGAGCTACACCAGCAATCACTTCGCAGAAATGAGCTGATGATCAGCGTGGATATGGGTTCGCTCTCCGAAACTCTCTTTGAAAGTGAGCTTTTCGGACATGTGAAAGGCTCTTTCACAGACGCAAAAGAGGACTGTGCCGGAAAATCTCTGAGGTAGGCAAAGGGGAGTACTCTTTTCATGGATGAAATAGCCAACCTGTCGCTCCCATTACAGGCAAAATTGCTGGCAGCATTACAAAACAGAGAGATAGTCAGGGTGGGTTCCAATAAAAAAATCCCTATAGATATCCGTCTCATTTGTGCTACAAATGCCAATTTGCACGAATTGGTGAAAACCGGACAGTTCCGTGAAGATTTACTCTATAGAATAAATACCATTCAGATAGAGATTCCGCCTTTGCGCGAGCGCATTTTGGATATTCCATTACTCGCCGATTTTTTCCTGAATCTTTATCGTAATAAATACAAAAAAGAGAATTTGATAATCAGTGCAGACGCTAAAGAAAAAATGAGCAGGTACACCTGGCCGGGCAATGTGCGCGAATTGCAGCACACTATAGAAAAAGCTGTTATTTTAAGTGATAACAATATACTTGATGCCGATAATTTCTTCTTTGACAAAAAATATGAGGAGTCCGAAAAAATGTTCGGCACTTTGGAGGAGATGGAAAAGGCAATGATTGAAAAGAGCCTGAAACTTCAGGAAGGTAATCTGAGTGCTGTTGCTGCTCAACTGGGCATCACCCGTCAGACACTCTACAATAAACTGAAAAAATACAACTTGTAAGATGTTTAGGAATACATTCATTCGTTTTATAGCAAATATCCTATTGCTTATTGTCTTTTTCGGCACTCTCAATGTGGATATTGTTGAGCTCTGCATCCAACATGTATCTCATATTATCACTGTTTGCTATAGCTGTAGTTGTTTACAGGATCATAAAATTATATAATGCTGCCCCTGAAAAAATCGCCTATTTTTTCAACGCAGTAGAAAACGAAGATTCAACGCTCCATTTTCCTGAAAAAACACTTCATAAGGCTAACGATGAGATGAATAAGAGCCTGAACCGTATCAATAAATTAATCCAAGGATGCAAAATTCAGAAATAGGGAACAGGAACAATATTATAGCCTGATGCTGGAACAGGCGACCGGAATAGTGGTTATGAATGAAAACGGAAATGTGTTACAAGCCAATTCCGCAGCAAAAAATCTTCTAAATTACCCGACATTTTACCATATCGAGCAGCTGAAACGCATTGACGCCAACCTCTTCAATACATTTGAGCGTTTGATCAACGGCGAAACTCATCAATTCCTGAAGCTGACCTATAAAAACAATATCACTCAACTCTCATTGAGGGCCACCTCATTTCCCAGTCATGGGGAGAATTTACGCATAATCTCTGTTCACGATATCAGCAACGAGTTGGACGCAAAGGAACTCGATTCCTGGATGAAACTGATTCGAGTGCTGACGCACGAAATAATGAACTCCATTACCCCAATTACATCGCTAAGCGAGACATTATTGCGCTATTATGCCTTTTCTGATGACTCCCCGGCAAACGTGAGTGAAAAGACCATCTCCAACACCATTAAAGGGCTGGAATTGATCAACGAAAGGGGCAACGGATTGATAAGATTCGTAGAATCCTACCGCAAACTGACCAGACTTTCCAAACCGGTATTGCAGACAATATCGCTGAAAACCTTCATAGACCATCTCCTGATGCTGCTCTCACATGAAGAAAACTTCAGCAGAATCAGGTTCTCGGTGAAAATCAATCCCGAAGATCTGAGCGTTGAGGCAGATGAAGCTCAATTGTCGCAAGTCTTCATCAATTTGATAAAAAATGCAATACAGGCGGTGGAAAAAGCCGATGCCCCTCAGATAGAGATTTCTGCTCTGAAAAAAGAGGACGGACATACACAAATCTCCGTTCAGGATAATGGCGAAGGCATTCCTGCCGAAATAATCGAGCAGATTTTTATCCCCTTCTTTACCACCAAGGAAAATGGCTCCGGCATCGGACTCAGCCTCTCCCGCCAAATAATGAAAAACCACGGCGGCACCCTCGACGCCCACTCCACACCGGGCAAAACGGTGTTTGTGTTGAATATGTAGCGGAAATTACAAAGTAAAGTCTGTTGTCCTTGACAGTTTTACTATTTCTTTTTTAATTTTTTTATATCCTGCTCTAGTTCCTTTATACTTTCAATATGTTCTATTTCTTTTTGGGCTTTTTTATACTTATCATATTCTTCGCTTGCCTTTTGCAGTGCCAAGTCGTGGGAAATAGTTCCTGCATGTTCCAATATATTTTGGCGGTTCATGGAAAGAACTTGTTTAAGACGTTCTACCCAATCTTTCATATACATAGGAATTTGCTGCATTGCCTGACTTTCGGCAAATGCTAAAAACTGTTCCACAATTAGCTTCAATAGGCGAATTTCATCTTCTTTTAAGTAATTTTTCCCTATTTCAATGTCTCTTTTACGAACCTTATTAGGCACAGAGGTTGAAGTCAATCCCATTTGCGGCAGCTCTGCATTGGCTCGGTAGTAAATCAACTCGGCTGCTGTTTTTCCACTTACAGCCCAAAGAAGTTTGTTTTGGACCTCCTTGTAAAAGGCAACTGTTATCTCATCTGACGGATTGTAATCGATACTTGTAGCGTAAATATCTTTAATTTGCTGATAAAAAACACGTTCTGATATTCTTATTTCGCGGATTCTATCAAGAAGCTCTTTGAAGTAGTTCATAGAGGAGCCTGACTTGAAACGCTCGTCATTAAGAGCAAAGCCCTTGATTATATAGTCGCGAAGCCGTTGCGTTGCCCAAATTCTAAAATTTGTTGCAACATGTGATTTAATTCTATATCCAACAGAAATAATAGCATCAAGATTATAAAATTTTTGTTTTCGTTCAACCATTCGGTTACCTTCTTGTTGAACTTGTAAGAAATCCTTACAAGTTGCATCTTCTTGTAACTCACCTTCATCAAAAATATTTTTCAAGTGCAGAGTAATGTTTTGTGGTGTTGTTTGAAATAATTCGGCCATTCGCTTTTGCGTAAGCCAAACGGTTTCATCTGTAAATAGCACATCTAATTTAATAGCACCATCTTCTCCGACCTTGTAAATCAGCATTTCGTTTTTCTCTTCCATATTTCGTTTTCTTAATCGTCCTTCTTATAATGCACCTTGTAAAAATATCCATGTTAATCTCCGCGATGCTCTACGTTGCTTTTGACAAAGTTAATATTTTGTTTAATTCAGAACTGCTTGGTTTTTTAGGAAGGCTACAAAAAGACATAGTTTACAAATTCCTGTTTAAACTCCCTCTTTTCATTCTCGGTTAATCAAATCACTTTCTTTCCCTTTTCGTTCAAAGTGCTATTTTTGCGTTTTATTTTCTTAACCAACTAAGTCAAGTGGACGCGAAAAGACATTATTTTAACCTAAGATTGTTTCGATGCAAGCGATTGCGTGTTAAATCGTATAATCTTGTCAATTGCCTTTACAAAGCCATTGCGTTGGGTGTAATCTCGTGTTGTGCCCTGATAGGTCTTAGTGCGGCGCCGGTAAATTCCACGGAAAAAGTTGTTATCGATACGCAAGCAGAAATAGTTGACATCAAACAACAAACGGAGAAAGTCGAAATCAATCCACAAACTGACACAATTCCCGAAAAGCTGGATGAAATTATAATTATTGCTTTCAAGGATTCATTGCCATTGAAGCTTTCACAAATGGTGAATATCAGCTCATCGAAGCAAACCGAACTGGCTCCTGTCAAAAGTCTCCAGGATTTACCTTGTTATTTTTCAGGGGTTGATGTGCTTCAACGCGGCCGCACGGCGTACAGGCAGATATAATGCTGCATATGGTTCATTTGATCAGACCGCAATTCTCCTGAATGGAGTCAATCTTACAAATCCTCAAACCGGACACTGGCAGCCTTGATATCCCTCTTAACCTCTCCGATATTGAACGTATCGAAATAGTCCAGGGGCTCTTCTTCCCTTATTTTTGAGCGAGTGCCTTTTCCGGAGGTATCAACATTATTACCAAAAAGGATATCAGACTAACAAGCGTAAAGCTGAGTGGAGGAATGCATGCTCTTTTCAATGCAGAAGTGCGGCGGAGCGTTACGGAGCAAAATCCTCGGTTCACCAGCCGGATACGCCTGACGGCTACATTGCCAACAGCGATTATAAGATTATGAATTTCTGCGCAAAGCAGTTTCAACAGTATTGAAGGATCCCATATCGACATTCAGGCCGGTGTAAATGATAAGAAATATATGCCAATACCTTCTATGCTGCTGCTGCTTTTCCCAATCAGTATGACGATACTCAGGGATTGTTTTTTTCTATAAAGAGAAACAACGGAAAATCAAATTTATCCCCAGCTCAGCCGAGCAGGCACTATGACGAGTTTCATCTCTTCAGAATGACCCGGAACCCCTGAGATCCCTTCCTGGTACAAGGCTCCAAAACTATCACCAAACCGATGTTTGTGGAGTCAACTCTAATATTCAGTATATCTCTAAACTTGAATTACCTGTTTTGGGGGAGAGTTCCGCACGAAGGTGTGTTGAGCAGCAAATTTGGGTAAACCGATGCGCCAAATCGAGGGATAAATTACAATTAGGACAACCGCTCTGATATCAGCTTTAAGCCGAAATACAACTTTGTTATTGATAAGCTGACTCTTTCGCTCGGTGCGCTTTATAACCAATACTGCCTTGCCGACACCTTAAAAGCGGGCGGTTTTTATCCCCGCAATAAATTTTCGTACCGGCCTACTAATTCCATTACTTCACACTTCATGGAGTAAAGCTTTACGAGAATGTGCTCCACCTTTACCGATTTATATTATAAGGCGGGAAAGCATCGCGGTTTTCGCTTCGGACTTGGTTCTCTCGAATATACTCAATCGGTAGAATTGGGAATGCGTTTCCGCCGACCAGGGTCGCCGCTAATCTTTTGAATGCCTTTATACCGGCAGACAATATGATTGATTGGATTTTTAATACCACCGATTCTCTTTATCACGCTGAGAACCGTTCAGCCTTGAGTACTTTCGGCGTCAGTGTTGATGCAAGCATCAATCTTTCACGTTGGATGGGAGAGAGGCAGCCATTTGAACAGTTGAGGTTTGGCTATCAACATATCTCGCAAAAAGCGCGATAATGAGAGCTTGCGGTAACCTGATATCAGCCTACGTTTCCAACTATCTGAGGCATAAATTCACCCTCAGCGTAGAACACCGTATAATTAAAAATCTCACTTTTTCTTGGAATATGCGCTATCAGGAGCGCGCAGGAAATTATCTGAAGTTTATTCCCGCCACGGCTACTGAAAAGGCGCACGAAGTTTATAATCGTTTTATAATCCCTTTGTGTTGTTGGATTTGAAAGCAAATTATGCGTTGCGCAACCTAAATATTTTCAAGAATTTCAACAATCTTCTCAATACTACTCACGTGGATTTCGGCAATATTCCACAACCCGGATTCTGGTTGACAGGTGGAGTGAGTTATCGGTTTGAATAAAAATTTTCCAATCTACTTAATTCGCTACGGATTTCTTCGATTACTTCAGGATTCATAATTACCTTTTTTCCGTTCGATTTGGATGAGTAAATGTAAAACACTTTGCCCCCAAACTCGCTTTCAAATTTTTCATGAGATTTTTGCTGTAAATTTTTCTCTTTGAATATTTGAGAGAGTTGAATGCCCTGATTAACCGGTTTTATCTGTAATCCTATATAGCTTTCTTTAATTCTGATAAAAAAGTCAACATTAAAAAGTCTGTCCCACTTGTCAGGTGCAGGCTCGATTTTGTAGCCAAGCTCATGCTCAAGTTGCCCATAGATTGTTTTAATCTCTGTCCAATATCCGTCAAAAGTTCTATTAATGACAAGTTGAAGCATATAATCGATGCAGTCTTGCTCTGTGATTGCTTCTACTTCAGATGAAATAACTTCCGTTATTTTAATGTAAAGTTTTTTACCAAGTTCTATAATGTGCTCTTTTGAACGCACATTTGCGAAATAATAGTTCTCCCATTCCTCCACTGTTTTGGGTGAACACTGCCTAATGCTTTCAGATGTGGCTCCAACATTTCTTTTGAAGTTCAGCTGGAAGCGATTCATAGCACTATTTAAAATCCATTCTTTTGCCATATTATGTTAATTTCGAGAACTTATCTTTGTATTTGAAATTAATTGATGCGTCTATGTCAGCTAGGCCTTCTTTTATCAAATGTGCATTTAAAAAGGTTTTGTTTTTCAAATAAAGATAACACATTAAATAGTTGTTTTCATCAAATTTCTGTTCGTCATATTTCAGGAATACTTTTTGCCCCTTTGTCTTGTCTATCAAGTACTGTTTAGCTGAACCATTGGTGCTTTTCTTTTCTTTAACACCTATAAGTCTGACAATAAGGTCATTGTTGAGTTTGACCAATTCGGGACTTATGACCTCTTTAACCGTATAATATTCCTCTCGTTGTCCGCTGTTGCTATCGATTTTAGAGCCAAATTGCATTTTCTTAGGGTCAATTTTCTTGTCGAGATTTTGGAAGTCAACAAAACGATAAGGCAAATTCTCAAACTCCATTTCAGGGTCTATATTAATTTCATCTTTTAGAAATTGATAGCTTGTCCCTGAAATATCAAGTTGATTGACATTAAGTTTTTCTTTTATAATATCGATAAAGTCAGGATTTATTTCATATCCGATTGAGTTGCGCCCTAAATTACGTGCAGCCAACGAAGTTGTCCCACTTCCCAGAAAAGGGTCAAGCACTGTTTCACCCTTAAAGGCGAACATTTTGATTAGCCTTTTCGGTAGTTCCTCGGGAAACATAGCTATATGTCCATCTTGTCTGGCACCTGCAAAATTCCAATGACCTGAGAAGTATTCCTTCCATTCTTCAGTGGTCATTTTGGATTGCTCTTTTATTTCTTTACTTACCTTTGATTTTGAAGTTCCAAGTTTCTTGAAAATTAAAATAAACTCGTAGTCAATAGAGAGAATACCGTTTCGTGGTGTTGGAAAACTTCCCATTAAAGATGCCCCACCTGTTGTATTAGTAGTAGTCTGCTTTTGCCAGATAATAGCTCCCATATAATCAAACCCGATACTTTCACAAAATTTGATTATTTCAGTCCTAATAGGGATTACTTTATATCGTCCATAATAAACAGCTCTTGCAAATTGATCTCCAATATTTACACATAGCCTACAACCATTATCAAGCACGCGATAGCATTCCTTCCAAACAAGATTAAGGTTATTAATGTAGGTTTCATAATCTTCGTGATAACCTATCTGATCCTCTGTTCCATAGTCCTTTAGCTGCCAATAAGGTGGCGACGTTATTACTAAATGAACCGACTTGTCAGGAATAAGATTCATCTGTCGGCTATCTCCTGTTATTATTTTATGTGTCGTTTTCAATTTGGTTTTTATTCAATTGGTGTCCTCTGCAAATATACTCATAATATAATTTCTTCTATTAGACTTATAGTTTTTTTGTCAAATATTAAGATAATTATAATTGTGCAGTTTTGTCAGTCCATGTTACAAAAGCATTAAATTTTCAAAAAATATTTGGAGATATGAAAATAAGTATTACCTTTGCAGTGTCCTACTTCACTAATACACTAAACAATTAAGCGGGAATATTATTTAAAATTCGAATGAATTACAAAAACAAACAGATATGATTACAATTAACGATCTCTCGTTCAAGTACGGTAAAAAAGAAGTATTGAACGATATTTCAATGAAGCTTGAGGCCGGAAAAATTTACGGACTGTTAGGAGAAAACGGAGTGGGAAAGACCACTCTCCTGAAAATTATTTCCGGACTGCAAAAGCCATGGAAAGGATCCTGTTCGGTTTTCGGCGAAGACCCATTCAAAAGAACACCTTCCTTTTTAAGTCGTATTTTTTATCTGCCCGAAGAGTTGGAGTTTATCCAACATGACTACTCAATTCGCTATTTCGCGAAAATAAATGCACCTTTTTATCCCAAGTTCGATAAGGAAAAATTCGAGTCAATTTTAAAAGAATTTGAGGTGGAAGGCGATAAAAAATTAAACAAACTTTCCTACGGACAGATGAAAAAGGCAGTCCTATCATTCGCTATTGCCACAAATGCCGAGTTGTTGATGCTGGACGAACCGAGCAACGGTTTGGATATCCCCTCTAAAACACTCTTCCGCAGAATAATTGTACAGTATGTGTCGGATAATACCTGTACCTTGATCTCCACTCATCAGGTACGCGATCTGGAAAACCTCATTGATCCGATTATCATTCTTGACAACAAGGCGGTACTGGTGAACGCATCATTGGAGAAAATTTCCGAAAAACTCTATTTCGGACTCTACTCTTCAGTTCCCGCTAACGCTCTCTATTCCGAACCCACACCGGGTGGTTACCTTTGTGTAATGGAGAATGAGGATCTGGGCGAAAGCAAGGTAAACATAGAAGCGCTATTCAATGCCACCATGCATCACAAAAGCCGAATTAAAGAACTTTTGGCATAAGTACGACAAAAAATTGATCCGGAATAATCACCTTAAAACAGAACAACAATGAACAACAATATATTTCAATTTGAGAGAGTAGGGAAACTTATCGGGAGAACATTTCGACAAAACTCCAAAACGTTGCTAAATAATACTTTGGTTTTAGCCGGACTTCCCATCTTGTTTTTACTTATAGCCAGATTGACATCCAATGAAGGACCTGTGCTTCTTTTCAGGAGCAACTTTTTGACTTTTACCGTGGGAGTTATATTTATCTTTTCTCCTTTCTTCTATTTTTATTTCTACAATCATCCTAAAAAAGGGTTGTCAGAAGTGATGCTTCCCGCATCTATGTTGGAGAAATTTGCGGTGATGCAAATGGTTTGCATGATTTCCGCACCACTTATGGTTTTGGTTTTTCTGGGCGGAAGTGATGCACTTATGACACTTCTCTTTCCCAAGTACCAGGATGGTTATGCTATCGTTCATTTTTTCAATAATAGGTTGACTACCGAAGGTGTGCTGTTAGCATTTCTTTCCTTGCAAGCAGTATTCTTCGCAAATCTCTTTTTTGTAAGAAGAAAAATACTCAAAAGTATCGCAAGTTTTATTGTTATCAACATGGTGCTTTCCATTCTAATCATAGCACTGATAAAAGGACTTGATGTTTTGGGCTTTTTAGAGGGATATGAAGGAAGCGTAGGGTATAAAGGAGATATAAATATTTCCTATGGCGACCGAGGCTTGTTTGACTTTTACAGAGGCGACCATCCTTTGATGATATTTATGATGATACTCAGACTGTTCATGGAAATGGTTTTGCCGATACTCTTAATGCTTGGCTCATATCGCTTAATGAAAACTAACAGGTATTGATTATGATAAATTTTGATGAACATAAGCCCATTTATCTTCAAATATCGGACTCGATTTGCGAAAAAATTCTCAACGATGAGTACGCAGAAGATGAACGAATACCTTCCATAAGGGAGATGGGGGCGCAATTGGGTGTGAATCCCAATACCGTTATGCGGAGCTACGACCATTTGAAATCGCTCGATATTATTTACGATAAGCGCGGCATGGGTTTTTTCGCATCGCCAGATGCCAAAAGGAGCGTGAAAAAGATGTATAAAAAGGAATTTTTTGAAATGGAATTGCCGGCCATTATGAAAAAAATGAAACTTTTGGATATAGATACCGATGAATTGGTATTAAAAATGCATGGCACAGATGACAAACATTCTGAGTTTTAAATTATGATTGATATTAAACAACTTCACAAATCCTACTATACCGACGCCATTTCACTCCACGTGCTTAAAGGTCTTGACCTCAAAATTGAGGCAGGCGAATATGTCTCCATTATGGGAGCATCCGGTTCAGGGAAATCCACGCTGCTGAATATAATAGGAATTCTCGATACCTACGATAAAGGCGAATATAGGTTAAATGGTACGCTTATCAGGGATTTGAGTGAAAAACAGGCGGCCAAGTATCGCAACGAAATGATAGGGTTTGTATTTCAATCCTTCAATCTTATCAATTTCAAGAATGCGTTGGAAAATGTTGCGCTTCCGCTCTATTATAAAAATATAGGCCGCAAACAACGCAACATCATCGCGATGGAGCATCTGGATAAAATGGGACTGAAAGATTGGGCACATCATTTACCCAACGAACTTTCGGGTGGACAAAAGCAACGTGTAGCCATTGCCCGCGCAATGATTTCAAATCCAAAAATTATTCTTGCAGATGAGCCGACAGGAGCATTGGACAGTCAAACCACCATCGAGGTAATAGGAGTCCTCACAGACTTGAATAAACAGGGTATTACCACTATCATCGTTACCCACGAGCAATCCGTAGCCGATTCCACTAACCGTATTATCCGTCTAAAAGACGGCATGATCGAAAGCGACACCCGGCACCCGCACCCCGTACCCCGTAACTCGTAACCCGAAAATGGATTATTTACAAGAAATATTCGCTACTCTCCGCAAAAACAAGTTGCGCACCATACTTACCGGTCTATCGGTTTCGTGGGGAATTTTTATCCTTATTATCTTGCTTGGTGCGGGCAACGGGTTGAAAAACGGGGTGACATCGAATTTCGAACAACGTGCCGTAAATCGTGTCAACCTTTATGCAGGTTATACCTCAATGCCGTACAAAGGGTTGAAATCAGGACGAAGCATTGAGTTTACCGAAAATGAACTATCGGCTGTAGAGCAAGAATTAGAGGAGAGCCGTATGGTTACTGCCCGTTCAAGTACAACACAAAACATCTCTTATGGAGTTGAATATGGTTCCTATGAGGTGCGTGGTGTTATGCCGGGTTATGCCGAAATGGAAAAATTGATTTTTGAGCCCGGTAACGGAAGATTTTTCAATCAACTTGATTATAAGCAGAAGAGTAAAGTGATTGTCCTCGACAAAAAAATAGCGGAGGTCCTCTTCAAAGGGAAATCACCATTGTGGGAATATGTAAAGGTTGGTCAACTGATGTTTAAAGTTATTGGTGTTAATTCTAAAAAAGCGCAGTGGGGAGGCCCCGTTGCCTATATACCCTTTTCCATATCTCAAGCGATTTTTAATCCAGATAAAAAATTCAATCAACTCACCTTTACTGTAGAAGGGCTCGAATCCAAAGATGAAAATGAACTCTTTAATAGTTCTGTAAGAAATCTTATGGGTCGCAGACTCAAATTTGATCCTTCAGACGAACAAGCACTTTGGGTAAACAACACACAAGCCGACTATCTTGAAACGATGAAGATTTTTGGCGGAATCAATGTATTTGTAACCATTATAGGAATTTTCACGTTACTTGCCGGAATTGTGGGTGTCAGCAATATCATGCTGGTTTCTGTAAAGAGCGACGCGAGAAATAGGAATCCGTAAAGCCATTGGCGCACCGCCTACCTCCATATTGACCTCCATCATTTTGGAATCTATCATTATAACCGCCATCTTCGGCTACATCGGTATGTTTTTAGGAATAGGTCTCACAGAGTTAATCAACTTTTTTATGGAGATGTCAGCAAGTGCAGCTAAAAGCGTAGATGCAGGTCCGCAAATGTCGGTGTTTAAAAATCCTACCGTAAATGTCGGGTACGCAATATTTGCAACTATTATACTTATTATATCGGGAGTTATTGCAGGCTATCTGCCCGCAAGAAAGGCTGTTAAAATCAAGCCGATAGAGGCAATGAGACAGGAGTAGGTTTTAGTATTGAGTTCTGAGTATCTAGTATTGAGTTTTGAATAAAATAGAATGAAAAAAGAGATAAATAGTCAGCTACAATTTGAGAAAACCTCCCTTTGGAGAAGGTTCGGATTGCTTGTCGACATTGATCGCTGGCAGGAGATCTGGATTACAATTACAAGTAATAAGTCGCGCAGTTTTCTCACGGCATTCGGAGTTTTCTGGGGGATATTTATGCTTGTACTGATGGTGGGATCAGGTAATGCTTTACAAACGGGAATTATGTCACAAATGGAAGGTTTTGCTACAAATTCGGTCTTTTTTACGGCAGAGCGTACGACTGAGCCCTACAAAGGTTTCAGAAAGGGGCGCGTTTGGAATATGACAAATAGCGATTTGCCAATTATTCGTGAAAGAGTTGATGAAATGCAATATATGTCTCCCGTTCTTTTTGCCGGAGGCGGTGATAAAAATGTGGTGAGAGGTGATAAAAGCGGTTCCTATCTGGTAAAAGGGTGCTATCCCGAATATGATTTGATAGAAAAAAGTAAGATGCTCTACGGGCGATATGTAAATGATATAGATATTGCTGAAAAACGCAAAGTGTGTGTTATAGGTGAACGAATATATGAGGTGCTTTTCCATGGTGAAGATCCGACAGGAAAACAGATTCGAGTAAATGGAATATATTTTCAGGTCATAGGCGTAGCCCGCAGTACATCGCAAGTAAGCATTGGCGGACAAACTGCAGAAACAGTTGTTTTGCCATTCACAACAATGCAACAAGCATTTAATCAAGGCAATATCATTCACTTTTTGGCAGCTACCGCCAAACCGG
Organism: Bacteroidales bacterium; assembly: GCA_040766795.1. Classification (GTDB taxonomy): domain Bacteria; phylum Bacteroidota; class Bacteroidia; order Bacteroidales; family UBA932; genus Cacconaster. Next base: position 72,088 of record JAXGPW010000006.1, read on the forward strand.
GTATGGATGTGAAAATAATAGAGGATAAAATAACGAATATTTTAAAACAACAGCACCAGATTGCGCCTGAAGATAAATCGGCAGTTTTTAGCATGAACATCGAGGAGCAATTCAAAATGTTCAACAACCTCGGTATCGGTATTGCCGCACTCATCTGGATTGTCGGTCTCGGGACGCTCTTAGCCGGAGCTATCGGAGTTAGCAATATTATGCTCGTTACAGTGCGCGAACGCACCAAAGAGATTGGTATCCGCCGTGCCCTTGGAGCTACGCCGAATAATATTATAGGACAAATAATGAGCGAGACCGTAGTTCTGACTCTTTTGGCAGGGATCGGAGGAATTGTGCTGGGTGTCGGTTTGCTTTCTGCCATAGGTGTAGCGTTGAGCCAGGGTGATCAATTTTTCAAAGACCCTCAAATCAGCTTCTCAATGGCGATAGTCTCCCTTATTATCCTGATCGTTATAGGATTGTTGGCAGGACTTGTTCCCGCCCAACGCGCTATGATGATCAAGCCTGTCGAGGCAATTGCGGAAGAATAGAAACAAATAATAAATAACAATAATCAACAATGAGAAAAGTATTTAAAATCGTAGGTTTAGCCCTTTTAGGAGTTTTGGTAATCGGGACATTTGTGTTTCTCTATAAGAAGTCGCGTCCTGTCCGGAAAACATATCAAATTGAAACCGTCATACAAGGAACGATAGAGAAAAAAACGGTGGCAACAGGCAAGGTAGAGCCACGTAACGAGATCCTTATCAAGCCTCAAATGTCCGGTATCGTATCCGAAGTATACAAAGAAGCGGGGGATAGAGTTGTGGCAGGCGATATTATTGCAAAGATTCAAGTAGTACCGGATATGGTCAATTTGAGCGGAGCTGAATCGCGTGTTACAAGGGCACAACTTGCTGCGGAGCAGAGTAGAACCAATTATGAACGCGACCGTAAACTGTACGAAAACTTGGTAATATCGAAGGAAGAGTTCGAAAAGAGTGCAACTTCAATACAAAAACGACCGGAAGAACTTCAAGCCGCTATGGATAACCTGAGTCTGGTTAAAACGGGAATGACAAAAAATACCCAAAAATCCAGCAACACGCTGGTGCGTGCCACTGTCAGCGGAACTATCCTGGATATCCCCGTAAAAAAAGTTGGAAATTCGGTAATACAAACCAACAATTTCAACGATGGGACTACGATTGCCTCCATTGCGAACCTGAGCGATATGCTTTTTGTGGGAAAAATTGATGAAACGGAAGTGGGCAAGCTCTCAGTGGGAATGCCTATGGAGATAACGATAGGCGCTATTCAGGACAAAAAAATACCGGCAAAGCTGGAATATGTATCGCCCAAAGCCACCGAAGAGAGCGGAGCCATCCTATTTGAGATGAAAGCCAATATGGAGATGCCGAGAGATGTCTTCATCCGTGCCGGTTATAGTGCAAATGCGGATATTGTTTTGGATAGGAGAGCAGATGTTCTGGTTATCCCCGAAACATGTATCGAATTCAGCAACGATTCTTCATTTGTTTACATAGTAAAAAACGAAAACCCGCAGGAGTTTGACCGTAAGCATGTCTCCGTGGGGCTTTCTGACGGTATAAACATTGAGATAATCGAGGGATTGAAATTGGACGACAAAGTTCGTGGAAATGAGATAATTGAGAAAAAGAAGTAACATGAGAAAAATATTAATAGCATTATTTTTAACCATTTCCATGACAGGAATGGCGCAGCAATACACCCTTCAAGAGTGTATCGGGATTGCGTTGCAAAATAATCGCACCATAAAACAACAGGAGCTGAACAAAGAGCAACGGAAAATTGCTTATACGCAAGCACGAAACGATTTGTTACCAAGTCTGAATGCGCAAGCGGGACAAAATTTCATATTCGGACGCTCCATCGGACTGGATAACACCTATCAAAACACCAACTCGGCGCAAACTTCATTCGGAGTTGGAGCAGATATTACGCTTTTTGACGGCTTGCGCATGAAGTACAATATAGATGCTAAACGCGCTGACCCGAGTGCAGCGGAAGCAGACGTGGAGAAGTTTAAGGATGACATAGAAATGAGCGTAGCCACCGCTTTCCTGCAAGTGTTGCTTCAAAAAGAACTGTTGGAAATTGCCAATGAACAACTCGCTTTAACCGACCAAAATATCTCTCGCCGCAATGAGCTTATTCAAAGCGGTAAAATGGCGGAAGGCGAAATCTACGAGCTGGAAGCACAGCGTGCACGTGAAGAGCAAAAATAAGGTACAGGCAGAAAGTAACTTGAAATTGGCATTGCTCGATCTGGCACAAATAATGGAGCTTGATGATTTCTCAAAATTTGATGTTTTAACTCCACCGGTTGAAGAAATAATCAAGAATAAAATGTTGGTGTCACCAACTGAGGTTTACCAACAGGCATTGCTTATCCGTCCGGAAGTTCGCGCCTCGAATACCGCTTGAAAAGTAGTGAAAGGGGTACTGATTGCAAAATCGCAGCTCACCCTACTTTGTCATTTTGGGGCCAATCTGGGTACCGGATATTATAAAATGAGTGAGCGACCGAATGATCCTTTCAGCTCTCAATTTCGCAATAATATGAGCAACGCCCTCGGTTTTAGTTTGCGTATCCCAATTTTCAACAGGTTACAGACACGCAATAATATCCGTACCGCCGAACTTGCTGTGGAAAAACAGCCGTATTGAAATAGATAAGGTTAAGATTGAGCTTAGAAAACGCATCGAGCAGGCATTTCACAATGCAGTCGGTGCACAAAGCAAGTGGCGGGCAACACAAAAGTCAGAAAAAGCGAGTAGAAGAAGCCTTTAGATTTGCACAGGAGAAGTTTGACAACGGCCGTGCGAATGCCTACGAACTTTTCAAGCTAAAAAGCAACCTTACACAGGTCTTGAGCGAACAGGCACAAGCCAAATATGAATATGCTTTCCGATTGAAAATCCCGGAAATGTTGAAGGAGTAAGGTAATCTTGTCTCGCTCTGATTATCAACCGATTTTCTGCATAAAACGTTCCGGATCTATAATGTACCGACCGTGAAGTGCCTTCACCAAGAATGTTGCCCTCCCGGTCGGTCACTTTTACATCAAACATAAGGCGTTTTCCGTCAATTTCCCGTCAGAGTGCCTCAGCAATAACCACAGTACCGGGCTTACAGGCTTTTTTATGTTCGATATTTACAATGGTACCCACGCTATCCAGACCCAATTCCATCCAGCATTGTATGTGCAGCATTCTATTCTTGCGATTAGTGCCGGAGTAGAATAGACGTGCCATTGCTCCCGAATCATAATTGAAAGCAGTTTCATCTTCCCTTACGGTATGCTCAGGACATACTTCATTCCAACTTTAAGTTTTTGAGCTCATTATCTTTATCCTTTATTGTTTTAAATTGCAGTTGCGAAAATACGACAATTATCTGAATAACAATCCCAAAAGTCATGGAGGCTTATACACTCGCTGTTGGAATATCACTCCATAGGGTAGTGTAGTGTGGAGAACGGTGTTCGCTTAACTTATGTATGCTGCCGTCCCCCTGAATACCGATACGGATGGATCCGTAGCCGTATTGTTGATTTATAGAGTCTATAAGATAGGAAATACGGGATTCCGTTCGGCTACTTCACTATCTTCGAAGAGCAAGCCTGTGATTTGGTTGCGCTGCTCAAGACGAGTGATAACCACACCTGCTTTTTTGTAGGACATTCGGGCATTAAATAGTTCTCTTGTGGCGGCAACGGCTGAACCCACTATGGTGCGTTGCTCGCAGGTAGGTTCGACAAAGGGTACAAGTATGCTTTTATATGCTTGAGGAGCATTCTCGCGGAAGCGATTTGTCATTGCAAAGACTATCATTTCAAATGCCACGGACCCTTGTCCACGAAACTTTCCGCCGCTTTGGCGGCGAAATTGGCCACCTGACTACATAAATCCCTGCAATCGGTGATTTCCTTGGAAAAGCTGCTTGAGACACATATCGACTGTTTGGTGACGACGCTGTCCTCAAATTTGATACTGGGGATTCCACGTAGTTCCCTGTGCGTACGTACTCCGGTAATACCCATCAGCGCACGGACTCTCTCTTCATCCATTTTAATAAAGTCAAAAGCAGTTCGGATGCCCCCTCTGATAGAGTTTGGGAGTGGTTCTTCGCCCGATTCCCCCATACATCCTCTACCGGAAATCCACGCAGCACCTTCTCAATATCCTCTGGGCGGTGCTATAACAACCTCCTCGCAACTTTGGATATTGTTTGCAGGTTTGGAGGCGATTTTCGCCAGAGTTTTGGTAGAGATGCCGATTGAAACAGGAATGGCCGTGTCACGAAGGCAGATACGGGATATCTCCCTTGCATAACTTCCAAAATCTTCAATCTGCATTCCGTGCAGGTCGAGAAAGACTCTATCTATGGAATAGACCTCCATGAAGGGGCAAACCTCTCCAGAGTTTGCCCCACTCTACCGCGACATATCGCCGTAGAGCGCCATATTTCCGGAGAAACCATAACTCCATGCTCATCCACCAAATTACGTATTTTGAAGAATGGGACTCCCCATCTTTATACCGAAACCTTAGCTTCATTGCTGCGTGATATGGCACAACCATCATTATTGGAGAGCACAATTACAGGTTTCCCGTTTAGATCGGCCGGAACACCCGTTCACACGAGACAAAAAAAGTTGTTGTAGTCGGCCAGCGCATACATGGCGGTCAGACCTTTTTTATGACGTAGGTCACCAACCCCCAGACCATAAATTGGTTGTCTGGCGCTAACGATAATTGGTTTATAGGATAGATTGTGCTTATTTGCCGGTAGCAGGTGCAGCTCTTTTCCGTGGACTTCCACCTTTTTACCGTATATCCGCCATCAATGTAGCAGACTGCCATACAGCCGTTGAAGGGGTCAATGCTCCTATCAACTATGATGATGTCTCCCTCATCCATTGCAGCATCCACCATCGAGACTCCGTCTATCCTGAAAAAGAAAGTGGAGGCGGGGTTGCGTACCAGGAGTTTGATCAGATCGAGCTTTTCGTGAATATCCTCCGCAGGCGAGGGAAAACCGGCCTTTACATCACCCACTATCCAACTTTCCGTAGTCAGATTCTCATCTATTTCATAAGGTATCATACTTACTCTATCCAGCGGACTTTGCTCTCATCCCTGGGCTTGGCATCGGGACTTTCATCAGGGTAACCGAACCCCAAGACGAGCGCAAGGGTATGGGTGTCGGGGATGTCCAACTTTTTATAATATTCTGCAGCCACTTCGCTTTGGAAAAAGTCGACCGGACTACCGAGAGCTATTGAACCGATCCCGAGCGATTTGGCTGCAAGCATCATGTTCTGAGCCATGAGACCGCAGTCAATTGAGGAAAACCTGCCGTCATTGATTGCTATAAAGACCACCGTAGGTGCATTTCTGAACATATTTCTGAAAGAAGGGTCTTCCACCATTTTTGCCCTGCGCGGATCCTGTTTCATGCGTTCTACAAAAAGTTTGGTACAACCCTCGATAAATTCCGGATTGTCCACGATGCGGATTTCCCATGGTTGTGCATTCATGGCATTAGGGGCATTAATGCCGCATTTAACTATTTGGTTCATAATTTCGCGTTCTACGGCCTCCGGCTTATATGCCCTGATGCTTCGACGCGCCATAATTGTTTCGATTACAGGATTTTCCATTGGGTTTGCAGTTTCTTGATTCTGATTGCCGCAACTGACACTCAAAAGTAACGTTGCAGCCATAATATACAAAATTATTTTCTTCATAACTAGTATAGATTAAATGTTGACCTTACTATTTCATACCGAGCTTCTCAAGAAGAGCTTCCGGCTGGGGATCCCTTCCGCGGAAGTTTCGGAACAATACGTCAGCATCCTCAATGCCTCCTCTGGAGAGGATTTTATCGCGGAATTCAGCAGCCACCTCTCTATTAAAAATACCTCTCTCCTTAAAGAGGGAATAAGCATCTGCCTCCAGCACTTCAGCCCATTTATAGGAGTAGTAACCGGCGGCATATCCACCAGAGAAAATATGGCTGAATGAGGGTGAAAAGACCATGCCTTCTATTACGGGCATTATGGCCGAATTGCTGAGAATCTCCTGCTCGTACTCCACAACGGAAGCCTCCGGTACCGATGTAACATTGTGCCAGGCCATATCAGTGATTCCGTAATTGAGCTGTCTTACGCCGGCATATCCGGCAAGGAAGTTCCTGGCAGCGATAATCTTGTCAATCAGATCCTGGGGAATAACCTCACCTGTCTGGTAATGCTTCGCAAAAGAGTTCAGATACTCGGGCTCGTATGCCCAGTTCTCCATGATCTGTGAGGGAAGCTCTACAAAGTCGCGGGCCACGTTGGTGCCTGTCAAAGTACTGTAAGTACCCTCTGCCAGCATGCCGTGGAGTGCGTGTCCGAATTCATGGAGTATGGTAGTAAATTCGTAGAAAGTTATAAGCGAAGGAGTAGTTGAGGTGGGTTTGGTAAAATTTGTCACCAATGAAACGTGGGGTCTCTCCTCGACTCCGTCGTAGAAACCTTGCTCCCTGAAAGAGGTCATCCATGCACCACCTCTCTTGCTCTCACGAGGGAAGTAGTCGATATAGAGCAGGGACATGAATCTTCCATTCTCATCTCTTACCTCAAATACTTTGACGTCGGGATGATATACGGGCAACTGCGGATTCTCTTCGAATTTCAGTCCATAGAGGCGTCCTGCCAGATCAAAAATGGCCGCCTGAACACTGGATAGTTCGAAATAGGGCTTGAGCAGCTCTTCGTTAAGCGAGTATCTCTCCTCCTGGAATTTTTCCGACCAGTATGAGAAGTCCCAGGGCATCAATTCTCCCTCGAAGCCGTTTGCTGTGGCGTAGGCATGGATCTCGGCGACATCGCGTTTGGCAAAGGGGAGAGATTTCTGCATCAGGTCTGCAAGGAAACTGTTGACTGTAGCCGGATTCTTTGCCATCCTCTCCTCCAGTGCATAATCTGCATAGGTCTCATAGCCCAGCAGCTGTGCCACGCGAATGCGAAGATCCACTATCTTTCGGATATTGGCAGTATTGTCAAACTCACCGCCTATGCATTTGCTGTTTATCGCTCTCCAGAGCTGTTCGCGAAGTTCGCGACGAGTACTGTACTTAAGGAAGGGGCCATAGCTCGGGTGATCGAGGGTAAAGAGCCATCCCTCCTTACCTTTTGCCTGCGCATCTGCCGCAGCCATTTCCCTGACATAGTCGGGAAGTCCTTCCAGGTCGGCTTCATCAGTAATTTCAAGTAAATAAGCGTTTGTGGCGTTGAGTACATTGCGTCCGAATGTAAGGGTGGCAACCGAGAGTTCCTCCTGCAATCGCGCATATTCCTCTTTCTTGTCATCCGGCAGATTGGCTCCGTTGCGGGTGAAAGATTTGTAACTCTCTTCCAGCAGTTTAGCCTGCTCCTGATTGAGTCCGAGACTATCTTTCTTTTCATAGACTCTCTTCACCTTTTGGAATAGCACGGGGTTGAGAATGATCGACATGCTATATTCGGTCATCATGGGGGCTACCTCTTCAGCCATTTGCTGCATCTCTTCGTTAGTATTGGCTTGGTTGAGGTTGAAGAAGATGCCTGCAACGGTATTTAGTGTGCGTCCGGAGGTGTTGAGTGCCTCTATGGTATTGGCGAAAGTGGGTTCTTCCGTGTTGTCGGCAATAAGCCGGATTTCAGCTTTGGCCTCTTCGATAGCCGCAATAAAGGCTGGCTTGTAGTGCTTTATTTCTATTTTGTCGAAGGCCGGGGCCTGATAGGGGTGTGTAGATCTCTGTAGTAAAGGATTTTCTTTCATTGTGCAGGAAGTAAGCATCAGTGCGGCGAGTGATGCCGCAGCGATTGTTCTGGTGAGTTTCATATTGTGCTTAATAATTTGTTTCGAAACTTCAAAGTTAACGATTTTAAGTCAAAAAACTCATTCTTTGAGAGAGAAATGTACCTCACCATTAGCTGAATAATAATAGTATTCGTAGATGTGATAGCAGGTACGTCCGAGAATTCGTTTGTCCACAGAGGTAAAATGGTCGAAATCAAAGGCAAGCATACTCAACTCTCTCGCATCGATGCTCTCAATACCTTTGGAGAGCAGAGAACGGATAATTTCGCGGTTGCGCGAAAGAATTCCATTCACCCTGTTCATACCTTTGTTTCGCTCCCTCCGAAGAGAATTGTGATAATCGTTCCTGCAACTGTCACAGCAGAAGATCTTGTCACTTCTACCCACGAATCTCTCTCCACATCTTTTACAGTTTCTATTTGTATCCATATAGATCCTCTATTAAACTTGACGTAAAATTTTGTTTCGACAACAAAAATAATTGAAAATATTTACAAACAGGTGTTGAAAAAGCAATTTTAACGAGTCGAAACATATAGAAACGGGTATAATTATTTAGAGTATTGATACTTGATATTAACCTCTTTTACTTTGCCTTTGAACAAAAACCAAATATTATGAAAAGTACATTTATCAATCGGGTGGAGTTGAAAGGACATGTAGGCCACGACCCGAAAATCACGGAGGTGGGCAATTCGCAGGTAGCCAGATTCTCTCTTGCGACCAACGAGACATTCAAGGACAAGAAGGGAGAAATTAAGGAGGAGACCACCTGGCACAACATCACAGCCTGGAGCGGACGTAATATTGCAGACTTCTCGCTCATCCGCAAAGGTATGCTGGTTTCAGTCATCGGACGCATAAGAAATGTCAGGTATACGTCCAGCAGTGGTGACGAACGCCAATTTATGGAAATTCTTGCAGGCAAAGTTACCATAGTACCCCCAACAGAGTAGTAGTGTAGCATTTTAGTTCAACTTTCGGCAATAGCGAGCCAAATATTGCCGAAAGTTGCTAATTTTGTAGTTTAGTGCAAAAAAGATGATTATGGCTCGTGACTTATTTCTTTATGATACCCTAAAAAGGGAAAAACGCATTTTCAAACCTGTAAATCCCGGCTATGTCGGAATGTATGTATGTGGCCCTACAGTATATGGTGACCCACATCTGGGCCATGCCCGCCCTGCAATAACATTTGATCTGCTATTCAGGTTATTCATACATTTGGGGTACAAAGTGAGATATGTTAGCAACATCACCGATGTAGGACATCTTGAAAATGATGCCGATACAGGCGAGGACAAGATTGCCAAGAAAGCCCGCCTTGAGTCTTTGGAGCCTATGGAGGTGGTACAGACCTATACCTTAAGATATCATGAGGCAATGAAGGAGCTCAATGTGCTGCGCCCTTCAATTGAACCGAGGGCCTCCGGTCACATAATAGAGCAAATAGAGCTTATCAAAACCATTCTCGATGCCGGATATGCCTACGTCAGCAATGGCTCCGTCTATTTTGACGTTGAAAAATATGACGGGGAACATTCATACGGAGTGCTTTCCGGTCGTGTTATTGACGATATGATGGTAGGGTCACGGGAGTTGGATGGTCAGGAGGACAAACGTTCCCCAAATGACTTCGCCCTCTGGAAAAAGGCCGCTCCTGAGCACATAATGCGTTGGCCCTCTCCCTGGAGTGTCGGATTTCCGGGCTGGCATCTGGAGTGTTCCGCCATGAGTGAGAAGTATCTCGGAGAGGAGTTTGACATTCACGGTGGCGGAATGGACCTGATATTTCCCCACCACGAGTGTGAATTCGGCCCAGAACACCGCTTCCCGTGGTAAAGGTGGCGTTAACTATTGGGTACACAACAACCTCATCACAATAAACGGCCAGAAAATGGGCAAATCCAAAGGTAACTTCATAACGCTTAGAAGAGTTGTTTGCCGGAAGACACGATGCCCTCGAGCAGCCCTATTCGCCTATGACTATAAGGTTTTTCATCCTTCAGGCGCATTACAGAAGCATCTGGACTTCAGCAATGAAGCCTTACAGGCTGCTGAAAAGGGACTTAAGCGCCTTATGCAGGCGGTTAAGGATGTCGCTTCACTCAGACATTCGGCTGATGCTCCTCTTTTGCCGCAGGTGACTTCCATAAAGGAAGATATATATACAGCTCTCCTGGATGATATGAATACACCCATGTGGCCCTCTCTTCTATCTTCGATGCAGTAAAGATCGTCAACGGAGTCAAAGACAGAGGGGAGGTACTCAATAATGGCGATTACAACACCCTAACCAAACTATTTACTGAGATTGTCTCGGATGTACTCGGCTTAGTCGATGATCGTCAGGATTCATCTGTCGAGTCTGTAATAGGTGGGCTGGTGGAGATGGTACTACAAAATCGCAATGCAGCTAAAGCTGCAAAGAATTGGGCAGAAAGCGACCGGATCCGCGACGAACTTAAAGCCATCGGGATTCAGATCAAGGATACCAAAGAGGGTACTGAGTGGGAGCTTACCAATTAAAGTTCACCACTTTATTGATAGCCGGATCAAGACTGTTTGCCACCGGACAAGATTTGGCGGCATTTACGATGATAGTCCTCTCTTTTTTGGAATATTCCACACCCTTGGGGAAATTCACTTCAAGACGTATCTCCACGACACGGCGGGGATTTGTCCCCATTACCTTTTCGGTGGTGACGGTGGCTCCGTCAATCGAAAAGCCGTAGGTGCCTGCTACCATTCCTATGATTGTCAGCATGCAACTTCCCAGCGAGGAGGCAAAAAGGTCAGTAGGTGAAAAGAGGAGGCCATCTCCCTGATTATCCAGTGGTGCGCTTGTTACGATTTTACTACCGGAGTCCAGATGCTCCGACTCTGTGCGCAAGTTACCTATATAGGTTGTCTTAATTAAAGTCATAGTCTGCTTAATAATTATAATAATTGTACTCTTTGTTTAGCTACCGGTATACCCAGTTGGTCCCGGTATTTGGCAACCGTACGTCTGGCTACCTTATAACCCTTTTCTGAAAGGGCTTCTACGATGCTCTCGTCAGTTAGTGGAGAGCTTTTGTCCTCATTGTCTATAATTCGGGTAAGGACATTCTTTATCTCGAGGTGGAAACCTCCTCACCATCTTCGTTGAGGAGGCCTTCGGAGAAGAAATATTTTAGCGGATAGATGCCGAAATGAGTCTGAATATATTTGCAGTTGACTACTCTGGAAATGGTAGAAATGTCGAGATTGGCTTTTTCTGCAATGTTTCTGAGTACCATCGGCTTGAGTTTGGTCTCGTCACCATCCATAAAGAATTCTCTCTGGAAGTCAATTATGGCATTCATTGTATTCTGCAGAGTATTCTGGCGTTGCTTGATGGCTTCGATAAACCATTTGGCATCATCAAGTTTCTTTTTGACAAATATTACAGCATCCTTACCCGCCTTTGTATTCTCATTTGAGCCCTTAATCAGCATATCTGCATAGCGTTTATTGACTCTGAGTTCCGGCAAGGAGTAGCGGGGCATAGACATCACCAATTCGCCCTCTCTGAGTTCCAGGATGAAATCAGGGATCACCTGCTGGGTTTGCTCCGAATAGGAGTCATCAATTTGCCCGCCGGGGCGTGGATTAAGGCGCTGGATCTCTTCGATAGCCTCCTTGAGTTCATCGCTGGTGATACCCAGCCGGGACATGATTTTAGGGTAATGCTTTCTGGAGAATTCATTGAAATAGTCCCTTAATATGGTTTCAGCCAATTGTTGAGATGGGGAGGGGCTTTTAGCAGCTATCTGTAGCAAAAGGCACTCTCTGAGGTCTCTTGCACCTACTCCTACCGGTTCGAACTCCTGTATTATGAAGAGGATCTCTTCGAGTTCATCTTCGGTGGTTTCTATACCGAGACGAAAAGCGATATCATCCGTAAGAGAGTCCAGACTGCGCCTAAGGTAACCATCATCCTCCAGCATACCTATCATAAAGGTGGCAATCTGTCTTTTTCTATCGTCGAGAGAGCAGAATCCGAGTTGTTTTATGAGATTCTGATGGAAGCTTTCCTGAACGGAAAATGTGTTGTACTGTGGTTTAAGGTCTTTACCCTGATTATTGACGTGGAGTTTATATGAAGGAGTGTGATCATCACGGTCATACGAGTCAAGGGCAACATTAGCTGATTCCTCCTCCTCGGATTCCGGTATAACCTCATCCAGGACGGGATTTTCCTCAATCTCCCTCTGAATCTTCTGTTCCAATTCCAACATTGGCAGCTCCAGAAGCTTTATAGTCTGAATCTGAAGCGGAGAGAGCTTCGTCGTTCTGTGTCTGTTGTAATGTCTGCTTTAACATTTCATAACAAAGGTAGCAATTTTATGTGACTGTGCCTATCTCGCCCCGAAAAATCCTTGCAATTTATTCATCGTTCTGACAATTTCGTTATCTTTGGGCCATAATATAATGGAGTAATGAGCACTTATAAAAAATGTGTCTCTATTTGGAATAATAATAAACAAAAACAATGCAATTTTTTAAAAAACTGATTTTTATCCTGACACTTTTTGTCGGGAATGTCAATAGCAGCATATTCACAGTCGGATCTGGTCTCCTGGAAAATTGGCTCGGAGGCTGTCGGAGACAACACATTCGACATAAAAATAACGGCCTCAATAGCTCCCGGATGGCACATGTACGATATGGGACCCTATGAAAACGGTCTCTATGCCACAACTTTCATCTTCACGCTCCCTAAGGGCGTGACAAAAGTTGGAGAAATCAGCTCTATTGAGAAGCCCATCAAGGTCAATGATCCGATGTTTGGCATGATCATCGGCTACTACGAGAAGAGTGTCACTTTTGTCCAAAAGGTGAAACTCTCAGTACCAAAAGCGACTGTAGAAGTGCTAGTGGAGTGGATGACCTGCGATGATACCAGTTGCACTCCCCCGGATGATCATAGCATGAAAGTGGAGCTGCTCTCATCTAATGCATCCTCCCTGTCGCAAGATGCTGCTGCGGGAGGTGAGGAATCAACACTGATACAAGAAGATACCGAGGAAGCCACGAGTGAACTCTCCTCAGCCGATACGGAGGTGCAGATCTCTACACCTGAGAAAGCCAGAAGGGGCGGTTCTCTTTGGGCTATGATAATAGAGGCAATACTATGGGGTTTTGCCGCACTATTGACTCCTTGTGTTTTCCCTATGGTGCCCATGACCGTCTCTTTTTTTATTAAAGGTTCTGAGGATAAGGTAAAAGGAAGGTTCCGTGCTATTATGTATGGCCTTTTCATTGTGTTGCTCTATACAGTCCCCATAGCGGGTATTATCATCGTAACGAGGTTGGTGGGAGGAGATGCAGTAACTGCCGATATATTCAATTGGCTGGCAACCCACTGGCTGCCCAATATCCTCTTTTTCCTGGTATTTATGGTATTTGCGGCTTCATTTTTCGGTGCTTTCGAGATCGTAATGCCTAGCAAGTTGGTCAATAAGAGCGATCAGCAGGCTAGTATGCGCCAAGGTTTGGGAGGGGTATTCTTTCTCGCCCTGACTCTTGTGTTGGTCTCTTTCTCCTGTACCGGCCCAATTGTAGGCACAGTACTTATAAAGTCTACCGCCGGTGAGTTTTGGGCCCCGATCATCACCATGATGGCCTTTTCTACAGCCTTTGCGCTTCCATTCATGATTTTTGCCCTCTTCCCCTCCCTGTTGGGTAACATCCCCAAGAGTGGTGGTTGGCTCAACTCAGTTAAAGTGGTACTCGGATTTATTGAGGTGGCGCTTGGATTTAAATTTCTCAGCGTTGCCGATCAGGTCTACCACTGGGGACTCCTGGATAGGGAGATTTATCTTGCAATCTGGATTGTCTGCTTTACATTGTTGGGATTTTACCTGCTCGGCAAGCTCAAGTTCAAACACGATAGCGACTTGAAGCATATCAGCGTTGTTCGCCTGGTGCTCGCCATAGCATCTTTCAGCTTTGTAGTCTATATGATTCCCGGTATGTGGGGTGCGCCTCTCAAGGGCTTATCGGGTTATCTGCCGCCTATCGGCACACAGGATTTTGTGATATCTACGGATGGAAGTAGCACTCCCCGGAGTGTTGAGGAGAGTACCTACACAGTGAAGTATGGAGATTTTCTTAAGCTCCCTCACGGATTGAACGGATTTTTTGACCTCGAGGAGGCTCAGGCTCACGCCAAAAAGGTAGGCAAACCGGTCTTCGTAGATTTTACCGGCCACGGATGTGTCAACTGCCGCGAAATGGAGGCAAGGGTATGGAGTGACCCCAGGGTACTTGAGATTCTTAAAAGGGATTATGTGATTTGTGCCCTATATGCTGATGACAAAAAACAGGTTCCGGAGGAGAATTGGGTTACAAATGCCAATGGTAAAGTGCTTAAAACCCTCGGTAAGATCAACTCTTACTTTGCGCTGACAAGATATGGAGTAAATGCTCAGCCCTATTATGTCCTGGAGGACAATGATGGGAGACAGTTGGTGGAGCCTCGCGGTTATAATCTTGATGTAGAGTCCTTCATCCTCTGGCTTGAAGAGGGAGTCAAAGCGTACAAAGGTATTTAACGGATGTAGTTGCAATTAAATGAGACAATGAGTCAGGATACACCCATAAAGATTGATGTGCGTCAAGTGATTGCGGCTAAAAGTCCCTCACTGGCAAAGAAACTTCCCGGGTTTGTAATCAACTGGATCAAGAAACTTGTTCATCAGGATGAGATCAACGAGATTCTTGACCTATATGCAGATTATGAAGGGGTTGAGTTTGCTACGCGTGCACTCTCACATCTCGGTATCGGCTACACTTCTTACGGGATGGAAAAGATTGATCCTTCAGGCAGATATATATTTGTCTCAAATCACCCTCTGGGAGGACTGGACGGTTCAGTTTTGATAGCCCTCGTAGGCACTCTGTTTCCTGATATAAAATTTGTTGTGAATGATTTCTTAATGCATGTAAAGCCCTTTGAGTCGCTTTTTATTCCGGTGAACAAAGTAGGAAAGATGAGTAGGGAATATGCGCAGCAAATCAACGATACCTACTCATCACAGTCTCAGATACTCTATTTCCCGGCAGGACTCTGCTCCAGGAAGATAAAGGGCAAAATCACGGATACCCAGTGGCAAACCAATTTTCTTAAAAAGGCCATTGAACACAAGAGGGATATTGTGCCTATCTATTTTTCCGGACGCAATTCCAATTTCTTTTACACTCTGGCGAAGATCAGGAAATTTATCGGTATAAAATTTAATATCGAGATGATGTTCCTTCCCCGCGAACTATTCAAACAGAAAAACAGCAGCTTTACGATCTGGTTCGGTGATCCGATCCCCATTGAGAGCATCACTCCGGATAAATCGCTGCGAGAATGGACTGACATCATAAGAACAAAAGCCTATGAAGCCAATAATCCAACCGGTGGATCGTAAACTGATTATCAACGAACTCACTCCGGAAAAATACATCAGGGATACTAATAGAGGCGGTAATATGCTCTATGAGGTATCAGCAGCCGATTCTCCAAATATAATGCGCGAAATCGGTCGTTTGCGTGAAATTTCCTTCCGTAGCTCAGGTGGCGGCACCGGCAAGGATGTGGATATTGATGAGTACGATACCGATCCGGAAAATCCCTATAAGCAGCTGATAGTTTGGGATCCCGACCAGATGGAGGTTGTTGGCGGGTACCGCTATATAGATTGTTCCGGTGGCCTGCCTCCGTCAAAGATGGCCACAAGTGAGCTTTTTAATTTTTCCAAACACTTTGTCAATGATATGCTGCCCTATACAATTGAGCTTGGACGCTCATTCGTACAGCCGCTCTACCAACGTCTGAATCTCAAGCGCAAAGGTATCTTTGCCCTAGATAATCTTTGGGATGGTCTTGGGGCCCTCACGATAAAGTATGATACGCACCGTTATTTCTTCGGCAAAGTGACGATGTACTCTACTTACAACGTCAAGGCACGTAACATTTTGCTCTATTTCCTCAATCATTTTTTCCCCGACAAAGATTCGCTTGTGACTCCCATAGAACCGCTGGATACCGATGCATCCAACCCTTACTATGCATCCCTTTTTGAGGGGATGGAGTATAAGGAGGCATACAAACAGCTCGTAGCCCGTCTCAGGGAGATGGGTGAGATGATCCCTCCGCTCATCAACTCCTACATGAGTCTTTCACCCAGTATGCGAGTATTTGGGACCTCGGTCAACAAGGAGTTCGGAGGGGTTGAGGAAACCGGTATTTTGATGAATATCGAAGATATCTATCCTGAGAAGATTGAGCGACACATTGCATCACTCAGGTCTCTTAGAGATAAAATCAAAGAGAAATATCGCTGGTGGAGAGGTTAGGATAACCGATCTGCTCTCGTACTATAAACACGGAGGGGTATCTGCCACTTATCTGACTTGCAAATTGCTGCGCTTCATATTTGGTGCGAAAATCACCCACAGTCACCTTGAAGTAGGGATTGACGTGGCTGAGATATGCCTTTATATGGGGAAATTCCCTCACGAACTGATTTGCTATTGCCTCAGAGCGTACTCTCGCATTTTGACTGTTGTCAAAATATATCCTGATGCGATAACCGGTGATTTTGCGCCCGGAGTTGGTGCTTATATGGTTTAGGAGTGCCATGCGCAGAGTGCCGGATTGTCTGATGATAGCCGTACCGCCTCCGGGAAAGGATTCTCCGAGGAGCGAAAATATTTGCCGGCCTACAAGAAGAGTGTCAACTTCAATTTCACGACTCAGATTGATGGTGGTATCTTGAGGGATATATTGATTCTGCGCCAAGAGAGTGCTAAATGAGATGCAGAACAGTATCGTTAGTGTGGAAATTGCTTTTTTCATAAGGATTTTCATTGAGATGGGGTGTCGGGTGAGGTAGCTTGGAAGGCTCGGATGATATCGCCGAGTACGACCCCTTTACCGGTAATTTTTTTTCTCATACCGCCGTAAAAAACTATACTATAGTCCACCGTCATATTATCCACATCCAGATTTTCGAGAGAAAAACCACCGGATGCAAGAACCGATAGGGGATTGAGCAACTCCGTCTCTATCTCCCATGGAATGGAATCATCACTATCGGCCGGTATGACAAAACTCTTCCCGGAAGTAAGGATTGCAAAAGGTTGGCCATTGCCACTATAAATTGTGGCTTCAAGCTCCTTGGCAGTAAAGGTGGAAGGAGTGGGATTGGCCACGCCTATTCTGAGTGTAAGAGTAGCACTGACACTACCTTTTCCAAATGACAGGTTATCTATTTTCTCTATATTGTAGGATTTGAATTGGAGCTTTTTATAGTTCTGGCAGCCGGCGATCAGCAGCCAGATTGAGAGCAACAGCAGGATGTTTCGCAATAATTTGTATCTCATATAAGCTCTTTAGTTTCTGCAAAGATATAAAAAACTTATCTTTGCGATATGAGAGACAACAAATTTCATTCCGTTAAACCGATAACAGACCCCACCAGGCCACAGTTGTACATCGAGACCTATGGTTGCCAGATGAATGTCAACGATAGCGAGGTGGTACTCTCAGTAATGCAGGATGCCGGTTATTCACTATGTGAAAAGATGGAGGATGCCGATGTGGTACTTGTAAATACCTGTTCCATCAGGGAAAATGCCGAGCAGCGGGTTTTCGGACGCCTTGACCTGTTTCGTCTGGAAAAGAAACGCCGTCCTCATATTGTGGTAGGAGTTATCGGCTGTATGGCGGAACGTCTCAAGGAGCAACTGTTCGAATGTGCAGTAGTGGATTTGGTTGCAGGCCCTGATTCATATCGTGATCTTCCCTGTCTCGTGGAGGCAGCAAAAGCTGGTGCAGCTCAAATCAATGTATATCTATCTCATGAGGAGACCTATGCGGATATTTCACCGGTGCGGATGGACCGAAACGGTGTAAGTGCATTTATCTCAATTATGAGAGGTTGCAACACTGTTTGCTCCTACTGCATAGTTCCCTTTGTGCGTGGCGCAGAACGGAGTCGCGACCCGCAAAGCATCGTCAAAGAGGCGGAAAATCTCATAGCCAACGGATACAAGGAGATAAACCTCCTCGGACAAAATGTGGATTCTTACCTTTGGTTGGATCCCGACAACCCCTCTCGTCAAGTAAATTTTGCACGCTTGCTGGAACAGATAGCCCTTATAGATCGCAATGTCAGGGTACGCTTCTCTACTTCGCACCCCAAGGATATGAGCAACAGCGTGTTATACACCATGGCGATGTATGACAATATCTGTAAACATATTCATCTCCCCGTGCAGTCGGGCAGCAACGCTATTTTGGAGAAGATGAACCGAAAATATACCCGTGAGAGCTATCTGGAGCGTATAGATAAGATTCGCGAAATCCTTCCGAAGTGTGCCGTCACTACCGATATCATCGCAGGATTTTGTTCCGAGACAGAGCAGGACCATCTGGACACCATCTCTCTATTGGAAGAGGTTCAGTTTGACGGTGCATTTATGTTTCAATACTCCGAAAGACCCGGCACAAGGGCAGCGAGACAATTCAAGGACGATGTTCCACCGGAGGTCAAAACCCGGCGTTTAAATCAGATTATTGCCCTGCAGAATGAAATTTCTCTACGTAATAACCAATATCTTGTAGGATGTGAATACGAGGTGTTGGCAGAGGGCACTTCCAAACGCTCTGAAGAGGAATTGATGGGTCGTACCTCCCAGAACAAGACCTGCGTCTTTCCGGCAGCCGGTCATAAAGCGGGTGACTTTGTCAGAGTAAAAGTGCTCTCCTGTACCTCTGCAACTCTGATTTGTGAAGCAATTTCTTAAAAATCAACTATATGAAACGCATCATTCTTCCTCTTTTCATTTCTCTTTTGCTCGCGGGTTGCGGTCACAAGAAGCAGGTAGATCTGATTGTCATAAATGCCAGAATCTATACTGTAGATGAAGATTTCTCCAAAGCGCAGGCATTTGCCGTCCATAACGGCAAATTTGTTGCCGTAGGCTCCACAAGATATATCAAAGCTGATTATAAATCGAACAATGTAGTCAACCTCAGGAATAGCCTGGCCACAATATATCCCGGATTTAATGATTGTCACGCCCATCTGACCTCGTACGGTAGGGGACTGCTCAGAGTGAACCTGAGAGGGGCTACATCCTATGCAGAAGTGGTGGATCGCTTGAAGCAAGCACAGCAGGAGGGTGGGATGACCTTTGTGATTGGAGAAGGATGGGATCAGAACGATTGGACCGATGACAACTCCATGCCCACCTACCACCCTCTTAACGAGGCCTTCCCTGATATTCCCGTAATTATCAAGAGAGTGGATTATCACGCTACCGTAGCCAACAAGGCTGCTATAAACCTGGCGGGTATGAAGGACGACGGTACCGGCTTATTCATGGAGGATGCCGCAGCTCCGCTTGGGAATATTACACCCGAATATACTCCTCAGGAATTGGCTAATATCATACTTACCGCTCAGGAAAAGTGCTTTGCCGCAGGTCTGACCTCTATCTCTTCCGTGGGGGAGTCTCTAGAAAGTCTCCTCGTATACGATTCGCTCTCCAATAGCGGTCAACTCAAATTGCGTATAGATGCATATCTCTCGGCCTCAAAAGCCAATATGGAGTACTTCACCTCTCCCTATCGCAATGACCGCTTGCGCATTGCAGGCCTTAAGCTCTTCCAGGACGGAGCTCTCGGCTCCAGAGGTGCATTGTTGCTCAAACCCTATTCCGATGCTCCCAATACACGCGGCATTCACGTTACTGACGACGATACCTTCCGTGCATATCTACAATGGGCTGACGAGCATGGATTCCAGGTGGCCACCCATGCTATCGGCGATGCGGCTAACCGCTATGCACTCGACATGTACGGAGAAATCCTAAAAGGAGAAAATGACCGCAGGTGGCGTATCGAACATGCTCAGGTGGTAAATCCGGCCGATATGGATAAATTCGGCAAATTCTCTATCATACCCTCCGTACAGCCGACACATTGCACTTCCGATATGTTTTGGGCGGAAGAACGTCTGGGAGAGAGGATTGAACACGCATACAACTTCAAACAACTCATGGATCAGCTCGGATGGATTCCCACAGGTACCGATTTTCCGGTGGAAGACATCAGTCCCATCAAGACATTCTTTGCGGCGGTATTTCGCAAAAATCTCGATTATCTTCCCGAGGAGGGATTCCGTATGGATGAAGGCTTAACAAGAGAGGAAACTTTGCGCTCCATGACCTCTTGGGCAGCAAAAGTCTCTTTTGAAGAGGATGTAAAGGGGAGTATCGAGCCCGGAAAATATGCAGACTTCATCATCACCGACAGAGACATAATGACCGTCAGTGAACGCGAAATCCTCTCCACAAAAATTATCCGTACCTATGTGGGAGGAGAATTGGTCTTCAAATAATCAGATTTTGTCGCCGTAAGCGAGGTCTCCCGCATCTCCCAATCCAGGGACGATGTAAGATTTGTTGGTAAGTTCTTCGTCTATGGCTGCCGTCCAAAAGGTAACCTTTTTGTGGGGAAGATTTTTGGAGAGGTAGTCGATGCCATACTTTTAAGCGACAGGACATACGAAATGGGTGTGTATCGGAGTACCGCTCTCCAACAATCTATCATAAGCCAGTACCGCAGATGCGCCGGTGGCAAGCATAGGGTCGGAAATAATCACTATCTTATTCTCTACAGACGGAGTGCTGGCATATTCGAGTTGGATGGAGAATTTGTTGTCCTTGCCGTACTTGCGGTATGCAGCGATAAAGGAGTTTTCAGCTTTGTCAAAATAGTTGAGAGTCTTGGTGAAGCGGAAGACCGGCTCCTGAGAATGGTGCTGAGTATAATCTTGTCATTAGAGAGATTGCAATTGGCAATGCCCAGAGGAGTTTCCACCTCTTTGGGGGAATAAGTGAGGGTTTTGCTGATTTCGTAAGCAAAGATTTCGCCGATCCTTTCAAGATTTCTGCGGAAACGCATACTGTCTTTCTGAATAACTACGTCCCTTATTTCCGCAATGTAGCGGTTTAGGAGAGAGTTTTTTTCGCCCAGGTTAATGATTTTCATATGCAGTGGTCGTTTTGTTTATACTCGACTACTAAGTTACAAATTTTCGTCGGAAAAACTATAAAATTTGTTTTTTGAAATGATAATGTGGTCGGTAAGAGAAATATCGAACAATGCAGCAGCATCGCGCAGGGCCTCGGTCTGACGCATATCTTCACCGCTCGGTCTGGGGTTGCCGGAAGGGTGGTTGTGTACCAGTATTATGCCGGTAGCAAGGTGTTCCACGGCCTTTTTGACTATGATTCTGATGTCAAATATGGTGGAACTGATACCGCCCTGACTGACTCGTTCCTTTCCTATGAGGCGGTTGGAACGGTTGAGGTAGAGTACCCAACATTCTTCGTGGGGAAGATTGCTGATGATTGGCGACATGATGCCGTTTACCTGAAGTGGGCTATGAATCTGCGGCATCGGTTCGGGAATTTCCACGGCCATTCTTCTTCCGAGTTCGAATGCTGCAAGGATGGAGAGAGCCTTGGCCTGACCTACCCCGTTGATTCTCATCAGTTGATGTGCCGTAAAAGTCGAGAGTATGTTGAGGCTGTTTCCTGCCTTTTGGAGAATCTCTCTCGAGAGATCGATTGCGTTGAGGTTTGCGTGACCGGATCTCAACAGGATTGCGATCAGCTCCGCACAGGTGAGGGCAGAAACCCCTTTGGACATCAATTTCTCACGAGGTCTCTCTTCTGCATGCAATAATTTGATGTTCTTTGTCATAAATTGTTCCTTAACGATATAAAAAAAACTTTCCAAAGATTGGAAAGTTTTCTCTATGTCATATGTCAAAAAGACAATTTATATACCGGTTTTTACAAATCTCAGGTTGGGGTCCACCACTTCAAACAGGAGTTTTTCTCCGCTATCGCTTACAAAGCGGATAGTCCATTTTCCGCTCAGCCGGTCGGTGGGAGAGAAAGCTGAACTGTTGGTGTAAGAAGTCCTGGTGAGCTTAATGTCACCTGAATAGGTGCCGGAAAATGCCTCATGATTGGACTTACAACCTCCGTAATAAGATTCGGTGTAACTCATACTGCCGTGTAGTTTATCGGCACAAATGCGCAGTCTTTTCCCATTGACCTCATAAGGTACGCCTCTTAGATTAAAGCTTACATTGGAATAGCAATGATCTCCCATTTTATCAAAATCGATTTCGACCCCGAAAGTCAATAACAGATTCAACTTACCCTCTTTTTCAGAAATAAAAGTAAGAGTGGCTTCCTTTGGAAATACTAAATCTTGGTAGGTATTCTTCGGCACATCCCAACTTCCGACACCTATTTTCTCACAAGAAATGGTTCCCATCATAATAAGAGCCATTGCAAATATCAATAGAGTTTTCATGGCATTAATTGTTTAAAAGTAAATTATTTTGATGTTTGTGAGATAAAGGTTGTTAGTACTTTGCAATAATAATAATAATAATAATAATAATAAGCAAAAAAAATGCCATCAAACATCTCAGATCCACATAGTTGCAATGCGTTTTAGTTTCCTGAGGCGGTAGGATAAACGGCTTTCGGCAGGGCGAAAAAGAAGTTTTTGGGCATAAAAAAACCTTTCCGGCCGGAAAGGTTCTTTATTTTTTATCTCAAAAAGACCTTTATGAAAGCTTATTCACGTGAATGGAGATGCCGCTCTTTAGATTGGCTGCTTTGTTCTTGTGAATGACATTGATCTTTGCCAGTTTGTCAATCATCGCAAATACCTTGGGCAATGAAGCCTCTGCTGCTGCTTTGTCAGTTGTGTTGCGGATTGCCTTGATGGCGTTTCTTGTGGTTCTTGCATAATACCTGTTATGCAATCTGCGTTTCTCGCTTTGACGGTAACGCTTTTCTGCTGATGCGTGGTTTGCCATTATTATACTTTTTTATTTTTTGTGGTAGTGGGTAGGGGAATCGAACCCCTATTGCAAGAATGAAAATCTTGAGTCCTAGCCGTTAGACGAACCCACCATAGCTCCCGATTTTTGTTTTTGGGAGTGCAAAGATATAAAGAATTTTTGCTATTGCAAATTTTATCTAATAATTACTCTCCTTTGCTCCACTCAAATGAGGAGATAATATACTCAACCTGACGCAAATAATTGCGCTTTTCATATTTTGGTGCATATACGAATCCTTCCAACACCACAATATTTTTGTTGTCTGGAGAGACATAAGTGTGGGGAAATCGAATGGACCTCCCATAAAGTCGTTCTGAGTATCCCAGAGACCTCTCATCTCGATAAAGTTAAGACCGTTGTACTCTTTTATGGCAAAGCCCGGTGTCGCCGTAGGATGGGTAATCATATAGCTGTTTTCTGCCGTGGCAGGGACATTTTCCTTGAGAAATTCATTTCTTTTTGCCACGAGATATTCAGCAGTGAGCTGCCATTCGCCCTGATATGGGAATGTATAGACAAATATGCCCTGATTGGTATAGGAGGTCTCGTAGGAGATCCAGAAAAAATTATTGGTATGCATCTTTTCTGTGAAATCTCTCGGGAAATCGGGAGAACCGCCTACTACGGCAGTGACATATTTCTTCAGAGTGGGGTTTGCGTGGTTTCTCGCATTATTGATAACGCGGTTGCGCTCTGCGGTCTCATAATTGGAGAGAAGCTTCTCAGCGTTTTCACTGATCATTTTTGCAGCGCTTTCTACATCCTTGGCATAGACCGAGACCATAATCTGTGATTTGGCCCAGATATCACGACTTATACCCATGCGATTGGAGGAAACGGTGTCCGAAATTACAATGTTGAGGAGGTTACGGTGTACCTGGAATACCTTGTTGAATGACTTGGGAGGCACATTGAAGAGGGTGTAGGTAGGTTCCCTCTGGGGAAGATAGGCAAACTCGGCAGCCAGTATGCTTCTGATGGTAGTACCCGGTTCGGCTTCCCAATGGACTCTGGGGGATATGACGGCAATTTCCCCGGCCTTTCCGCTCGCCGGAGGGAGTATCTTTCCGGGCTCTCCTTTACATGAGTGAAGTGCCGTTAGGGCAAATGCCGTCATCACGTAGAGCGTCAGAGTTGTCAGGTTTTTTCTTTTCATTGTTGTATGATGTGTTATGTGAATAATCCTCGTATGTCATTGCCGAAGGCGAGTATCATTAGGGCAATCAGCAGGATCATACCTATTGTCTGAGCCACCTCCAACACCTTGTCACTCGGTTTGCGGCGAGTAATGATCTCAATGAGAAGGAATAGAATATGGCCTCCGTCCAATGCCGGTATGGGCAGCAGATTGAGTACTCCGAGCATAATTGAGAGCATCGCTGTCAGCGTCCACACCCTGTACCAATCCCAGTCGCCGGGGAATATCTTACCAATGGCTATGAAACTGCCCACAGATTTGTAGGCCTTGGTTTTGGGTGAAAATATCAGCCCCAGTTCCTGAACATAATTGGTAATGTTGTTCCAGGCCTTTTTACAACCGGCAGGAATGGCGGTAAAAAAGTTGTATTCTTTACTTGTAATAGTAAAGAATTTTGTCAGGTCGCTATCCAACATAACCTGGATCATACCCGCCGAATCTACCTGAAGGGGTATATCCATCAGATCACCGCTCCTGCTGACCGTAGCGACAACCGAACTCTCTTTATGACGAAGCAATTCTTTCCGAACCTCTTGCACCAGAAACATCGACACAGAGTCAATGCCCTTGATTTCGTCACCTATTTCAAGTCCGGAATCAGCATTTATTGAGCCCTCAGTAAATCCGCCAACCACAAAAGGGAAGGCGAGATCAAACATTCCCGGAGTGTTGAGTATCGCTGAAATATATTGGGGATCAATATTGATGGTCAGTGTGTCGTGACCGCGAAGGACCCTCGCCTGCTCAGCCTGAGAACGGACCATATCGACCTGGAGCATGGAAAAGTTTTCGGTAGGTACTCCGTCAAAGTCTAGGATCCTGTCACCGTCCCGAAATCCTATCTCATAAGAAAGATCGTTGACCGCAATTCCGTAAATAGCATCCTCATTGCGCAGGTATTCGTCTCCCCATACATTCATAATAGCTCCGTAGAGCAATACGGCAAGGATGAAATTGAACAGCACACCGCCAAACATTATGAAAAATCTCTGCCAGGCAGGTTTGGTGCGGAATTCATAGGGCTGCGGAGGGAGTTTCATCGCCTCTTTGTCCATCGACTCGTCAATCATGCCCGCTATTGAGCAATAACCTCCGAGAGGGAGCCACCCTATGCCATATTCCGTATTCTCGGGATAACGTCTCCAGTCATCTTCGGGGAGGGTGTTGATATCTATTTTTTTGTCTCCCTCAAAATTGGAAAGATTTTTCGAGAAAAACTTGAACCGCCATTTGCCGCCGATTTTCTTGGCGCGCATAATGGAAAAAGAGGGGTTAAAAAAGAGGTAAAATTTGTTAACCCTGGTCTTGAAAAGTTTTGCAAATATGAAGTGTCC
>JAXGPW010000007.1:0-89958 GCA_040766795.1 Bacteroidales bacterium
AACAAGAGTGTCACGCAGCTTTCGGTAGTCGTATCCCAACTCTTCCAACCAAAGTAGCAGCGCACCCTCGGTAGGATTGCCTATCGCGCGGAGCCTGCCGGATTCGCTATCGGAGAGCTCCGCAGTGGAGTTAATTGAGATGCTGAGGGCCACAAAGTCCATATCCACGCCTGAAAATTCCTGCTCCACTACACTCATCTTGTTGTAGGTGAGTGTACCGGTCTTGTCGGTGCAGATGACGGTTGTAGCACCCATGGTCTCGCAGGCGTGGAGCTTACGCACCAGATTTTTCTCCTTTAGCATTTTGCGCATGCTGAGGGCAAGGGATATGGTAACGCTCATCGGCAGTCCCTCCGGAATCGACACAACCAGTAGAGTCACCGCCAGCATCACAGAGTTGATGATCACATGTGCAATATCCAGTAATTCACGCTTCTCCGGGTCTCCGGTGAGGAAAAAGATCAGCAGTCGCCCGATGACCACCAGTATGGCTATGACATAACTTGCTTTGGTAATCGATTTCGCAAGACGATTGAGTTGATTGTTGAGAGGTGTCTCGACGCTACTCTCCTCTTGTAAAATCCTGGCCCCTTTTCCCTCTTCGGTCTCCGATCCCACTGCCGTAACTTTGTAGAGTGCCGTACCCTCGATAAGGGTAGTTCCTCTGAGGAGAAAATTCTGAGGATAGGTACTCTCCGGTCGCGTAGGGTCAATTTCCACAAATTTTCTGGTGAAGGGTTCTCCTGTGAAGTTTGACTCGTCAACACTTAGGGAGATTGCTTCCAGTAGGATGCCATCAGCGGGGATCTCATCACCACTCTCCAACTTGACGATATCTCCGAGACAAACATCACCTCTTGGTATCTCGTACACCTGCGGCCATGCACCCTCTTCAGCCTCATGTGCATTGCGCCACCTTAGTACCTTGACTTTGCGCTCATCTTTCGCTTTGTTGAGGATTTTGAACTCCTTTTCGGCATTGTGCTCAAATATAAATGCGATGCCGGTGGCGAGCAATATTGCAATAAGTACGCCGAGGGGCTCAATCAGAGAGGAGGCAGACCTTCCCATCACAAACATCTCATAAAGGGAGATCAGGAGCGAGAGTCCGAGGGCCACCAGCAGTATTATGATAATGGGATCCCTGAATTTGGCCAGATAGGCCTTCCATAATGGTTCGCTCTCCGGCTCGGGAATGATATTGCAACCTTTCCCATTGATTACCTCCTGGGAATCTTCACAAAGGTATCTGTATTTTTTCCTGCTATTTTCTGACATTGGTCAAAGGAAATCATTATTTTGAAAAAGCGAAGTTACCATTTTTTTCGTGGAGGCTGACACAAAATAGTTGTAGTTCCAATAGTTTTGCTTACTTTTGCAACTCCAATGGGGTATTAGCTCAGTTGGTAGAGCGTTTGAATGGCATTCAAAAGGTCAGGAGTTCGATTCTCCTATACTCCACACCATTTCGCCCCGCAGCAATGTGGGGCGTTTTTGTTTTATTGGAAAAACCTGCTTTATGAAAAGAATACGCATCACCGCCGTTCGCAAAGTTGAACATAAGGACCTTATAGAGAAGTACGAAAATCCCATTGAGCACGCCTGTGATATTGAGGAGGGTGATGTCTGGATTGCAGAGGGTTGGAAAAGGCCTGAGGGGTTTTGTGAGAGCGCCTGGGACTCCGTTTCTCCCTTTGTAATGGCGCTTTCACACGGTGCTACCGGCTTTTACGATGGATGGATGAAAAACCCTGCCTCAGCGATGATATCGTGCAATGACGGCTTCCGTCCCGTCAGTTTTCTTATAGAAGTGATAGATTAAAAACCTGATAAATATGAAAAAACTGATTGTGATAGACTCCTGTATGAGGGCCGAATCGAGGACAAAACTGATCCTCAATGCAGCTGTAGCTGAACTTTCAAAGAGATATGAGGTGGAAATCATTGATGTAAATGCGATTGGCCTGCCTCCGTTGGACAAAACCACTTATGTGGATCAACGAGAAAACGGCAACATTCCGCCGCTGGCTATAGAAATTGCGCGCAAGGTGGCCGCTTGCGACCGATTGGTTGTTGCAGCCCCCTTTTGGGATATGAGTTTTCCCGCAATTCTCAAGTCATTTTTTGAAAATATATCACTTTTTGATATCACCTTTACTGACGACGGGAGTGCCTGTCGTGGACTTTGCAAATGCGAAAAGGTGCTTTATATCACTTCGCGGGGCATGAATATTCCTACGGGAGATCCACTCGAACAGGGCTCAGGTTATATAGCCGCACTCTCATATCTATGGGGACTCGGCGAGATAATAACTGTCGCTGCCACTAATGTTGACTATCGCTCTCCCGAAGAGCTTGCTTTGCATCTGGAAGCCACAATCGCGGAAGCTGTGGAGATATGTAAGGAGTTTTGAGTATGTAGTATGAAGTGGTATAGTGTAGCGGTTGAAGTTGAGATTGGTTCGGGGTAAGGAGTTTTTACTAAATTTTTGGTGGTTTTTTTGTTTATTTTTTTAGTTTACCTTTGTTCGTCTGGAATTTAATCGTTTAATGAGGACTCTTTTTGGTTTTTTCGTGCTGAAACCACAAAGGAAGAATAGAGAAACAATTAGTAGAAAGATATGAAATTCAAACTATATATTTTTGCACTGCTTGCTCTAACGATGTGAATTGTACCTGAACACCTTCCGAACTTGTCAAGGAAGATGAAATGATTATTATCATTAGAGCTACGATACCACAAGGGACCCGCGTTGCATACAATGATACCACTCTCGAACTCTCATGGGAAAGCGGCGACCAGATACTGTTGGCCGGATATGATGCAGACGGAAACTATATTGATTGCGCTACCTTTAACTGGAGCGGAGGCAATAACTTTACCGGAACAGCCGTTGCGTGCGCTGAAACTTACAAGGCATACTATCCCGCAACTGTTACACTAGATGCTAACGGTAACGTGCAACCCTGTGACGCTATCTTTTGGCAACAGACACAGAACGGAAACGGTACAACAGGACATCTCAGAAACAAACTGCTCCTGTTTGACGAAGTGGCCAACCCCATAGGTCAGACCTTTAACTTGGTCCTGAAGAGTAGCCTCATCAGATTTAACCTCAAAGGTGTATCGACCGATATAGGGACGCTCAATAATCTGAGTTGGACGGTCGAAACAGAAACGGGAGTCTTCAACTCAATGACGCTTAACCTGACCGGAGTAACCCACTCTTCTGCTTCAGATAGTATTACCGCTTTCCTCGCTTTTGACCCCGCCGTGATGAATATCGCTGCAGGCGGAAAGGTAAAAATAACGCTACTCGGCAACAAGTCCTACTATTGGTGGAGTAGCCCGGTTGCTAACGAGAAGACCTACGATCGTGGAAACCGCTATAAAGCCACAGTAAATAGTGGATGGGAAGAGATAATCAACCCGCTCAGCTATGTTGCCGAGTATAACGTAAATCCTGCCGGTAACGGCTTTGTGACGGATTCAGTTGATTGTAATGTGAGCGGTTATTTCACTTGGAGTAATGCGGTTACTAGTTTCAATACAAATAACGGCATTTCCGGTTACCATCTGCCGAGCAGGGAAGAATGGTGTTCTGTTGTGCCACAAAATTCTAATTTGGTTCATTACGTCACCAATGATTCTTTTGATAATCAGTCTGAAACTGTAATTATTGCGGGTAATAGTTACACCATGACGAGTGATTACCGCAATCAATCTGCCAGTAATACATGCTACGCATTGCGTTTCAAGGGTACCGATATGGTTTCTGCTTGGAAATACGAGCATTTCAGCAATGGCAACAACTCTCATATGAAGGTTACTTCTCGCTCTGTTGCACCATCCATAACTATTAATGATATCTCCAAGGCAACCTTCTGGAGTAGCGGTACCGGAAACGATGTTGTTCGTTATTTTCCGTATAGTGGAAATATAGACCCTTGGGGAAGTTCCAAAGAAATGGGTACGCAAGGTTACTTCTGGTCATCTACGGCGCATGATAACTACAATGCGTGTCATATGCTATGCTGCAACCTTTTCGCTTACTCGGGCAGCAGCAGCTTTAAGACCTTCAAGTTTACGGTTCGCCTCTTCGCCAACCCGTGAGCCCACGGACAATAGCCGGCATAAAAAGAGGGAGGGTCTCTTTATACAAATCGGAACGAAGCGACCGACACTAAAAAAAGGAGAGCAAAATCGCTCTCCTTTTTTGTGCCTATGACAAGACTCGAACTTGCACGCCGTTATCCAGCGCATAGCCCCTCAAGCTCAAGCGTGTCTACCAATTTCACCACCTGGGCGGGATTTGGGATTGCAAATATCAATCAATTTTTTCAAATACGCAAAAAAATGTTTAACTTAGTATGATAATTTCAAACAACATTATAAAATCATGATTGGACGCTATACGGAGGAAATTGCCAAAATGGTTCCCTCTGCATTTAAAGCCAAGGGCCATACAATATACCTGCTTGGCAAACTTACAGATGACGAAGAAGGTAGAATTAATGCCAATCTTTTGCTGCCTCTTGTGGAGGCAATAAAGGATGATCTAGTGGAGAGTGTCTTTTTCCTTGGAGAATCTTCTCTGGTCAATGCCCTTGTAGAATGTTCTACGCCGAGAACCCTCGGATTTGACATTACAACCGATTCGGAAATGGATGAGAAGGAGTTTCTTGATGGAAATTGCGGCTATGCAGCCCTGATTACTCTCAATTCCCGGCAGGAAAATTCTTTCGTGGAGATGATGTATGATTCCGGAGTTTCACTTATGCTGCTGGGGCATGTGACGAAGGGCAGCCTTAGAATAGATGACCGTGATTGCGGTTTTATTGGTGACTATATTAAGTAATTATGGTTAGTAAGGATACGGAATCTATGTCTGAGATGTTTGACAACATCTCATCTAAATATGACCTTCTCAATCACACACTCTCGTTAGGTTTTGATCGCATCTGGCGCCGCCGTTTGGTTAGGATTTTGAACAGAGCGCTTAGGCAGCGTTCCAGGAGAGGCGGTGATAAATCGGCAGCGATTTTGGATGTGGGCTGCGGTACAGGGGATTTGACAATAGCACTTGCCCGAAAAGGTTGGTCTGTTACCGGGGTGGATATTTCACGGGGTATGGTGGATATAGCCCGTCAGAAGTGTGCTGAAAAGGGTGTTAAAGCCTCTTTTAAGATTGCTTCGGCAGATTCGCTCCCTTTTGCTGACAGTACATTCGTCGCCGTGACCGTATCTTTCGGTATCCGTAATTTTGACCATAGGCCGGAGTCGCTTAAAGAGATGTTTAGAGTCACCACTCCATCGGGTTGTTTGATGATACTCGAGTTCGGTGTGCCGCGCTGGAGCATTTGGAGAGCTCTTTATATGTTTTATTTCAAGCGCATCGTACGCTTTGCTCGGAGGATTGATTTCGGGAACAGTGCGCCCTTGACCTTCTCTACCCGGATAAATGAATAAATTTGTGTGTGAGGAGTTCTTGCCAAATTATTGCAACCGGTTATACCGATGTCTCATATAAGTCATATGCGTGGGGTGGCCATTTTGTATAAAGCTCACAAATCTTAGATCATAGTTATGACCTGGACTTTCTTCTGGAAAATATGCTCCTTCGCCCTCTATTTCGCCAATATCATATTGGTGATCTCTGTGGTTTGGAGACTCGTTATGAAGAAATCAGATCCGCGAAAACGCTCACATGGATTGTGGTGCTGATACTGCTACCCTATATCAGGTTGATACTCTATCTTGGTTGGTCAAAACTATCGTAAGGATTTTGTTCGAAATTAAGAGGATAGCTAGATATAGAGGTACGTAAAAAACTTGCGCTTAATCAGCTTCATCACTACAAAGATTTGGACAATCTGGCCGCTTCGGTTTCTCCTTACAAAAAACTCATCCGTCAAAACCTGCTGGGTAATTACAGTATACTCACAGTCATCGACAAGATTGATTTCTATTTTTCCGGTAAGGAGGCACTTGATGCCATGATTGCCGATATGGAGTCTGCTACCCAACATATACATCTACAGTCCTTCATATATATGGATGATATCATAGGTACCCGTATTCGTGATATTTTGGTCGAAAAGGCTGCAAATGGGGTGGAAGTACGCTTGATTTACGATAGTTTTGGTTCTTTCAAGGCTAAACGACGTTTTTTTAAAGAGATGCGTAATGCGGGCGTAGAAGTATTGGAATTTTCGCCGGTGCGTATATTCAAACCCACCCATAAGATTAATTACCGTAACCATCGTAAAATACTTGTAGTTGATGGTCAGGTAGGATATATCGGAGGCATAAATATAGCAGACCGCTATTATGACGGTAGGGTATTTGAGGAGTGGAGGGATACCCAGATCAGGGTGGAAGGGGAGGCAGTCTTCCCAATGCAGTCCAGTTTTCTGCTCGACAGATATTTTATCATAAACCGCCACCTAACGTCGAAGAAAGTATTATGCCGATATAGACCTTCAAAACATCCATCGTCACAAAGAAGAAACCGATATTTACTCGCAGTTTCTTGCTTCCGGCCCGATAGTGACTGGTCGAGCATAAAGGAGTGTTACTTCTCCATGATAACAGGTGCAAACCGTCGTATCTGCATCAATACTCCCTACTTTACCCCTTCGGAATCGCTTATTAAAGCCATCCGTACCGCATCTCTGGGTGGCGTGGAGGTCAATTTGATGATGCCTGCAAGAGCAGATTCCACACTGATTCACTATTGTTCCATGTCTTACATCAAAGAGTTATTGGGCGAGTCAATGTCTATCTCTTCAAAAGTGGCTTTAGCCACTCCAAAAGGCATAGCTGTGGATGGGCAAATTTGATGGTAGGTTCGGCGAACATGGATAACCGCAGCATGCTCTACGACTTTGAGGTGATGTCCGTAATCTACAATCCTCAGTGCGCAGCTATCCTGGAAGAGCAGTTTGATAAGGATATTTCAAAATGTGAAAAAATTTCGTTGCCTAAATGGGAGAAGCGCGGATATAAGGAAAAACTCTTTGAAGGACTTTCCCGTCTGGTAAGCCCGATGTTGTAATATTGTTATTATTTTCTTCAAACTATCAGATAATTTTTTACTTTTGCGCGCCCTTTTAAATCTTGGGCTCAAAATATGGACAGTATAAGAAACATTGCGATTATAGCGCATGTAGACCACGGTAAGACTACTTTGGTCGACAGGATGATATATCAGGCACGTCTCTCAAGGGATATGGAAAAGATGGGCGAATTGATACTCGACAGCAACGATCTGGAGAGGGAGCGAGGTATAACTATCCTTGCCAAGAATGTCTCCGTCCCCTACAAAGGTATAAAAATCAATATCATAGATACGCCCGGTCACGCTGACTTCGGAGGTGAGGTAGAGAGGGTTCTCAACATGGCAGACGGCGTGCTGTTACTCGTGGATGCCTTCGAAGGAACCATGCCCCAGACCCGTTTTGTCCTCCAGAAAGCCATAGAGATGGGAAAGAAACCGATTGTGGTCATCAACAAGGTTGATAAGCAGAACTGTAGTCCCGAGGAGGTCAACGAAGAGGTATTTGACCTGATGTTTTCACTCAGTGCCAGCGAAGATCAACTCGATTTCAAGACAGTTTATGGAAGTGCCAAACAGGGCTGGATGTCATTGGACTGGCGTAAGCCTACAAATGACATTTCATTATTACTCGATACCATAATAGCTGAGATTCCTGCACCACAGGTGAAAGAAGGTACTCCGCAAATGCTGATCTCATCGCTCGAATATTCGCCCTACGTGGGCCGAATTGCTGTGGGCCGTATAGCCCGGGGTGAGTTACACTCCGGTATGCATGTAACTCTCTGCAAGAGATATGGTATAAAAGAGAAGCAAAAGATCAAGGAGCTGATGGTATTTGAGGGACTGGAGAAGAAAAAAGTGGAAAGAGTGAGTTGCGGAGATATTTGCGCCGTGGTGGGCATAGAGGGATTTGAGATTGGGGATACCATTGCCGACTACGATAATCCTGAGGCTTTACCCCCAATTACTATCGATGAGCCCACAATGAGTATGCTCTTTACCATCAATGACTCACCTTTTTTCGGCAGAGAGGGGAAATTCGTTACCTCACGTCACCTCAAGGAGCGTCTTGAACACGAACTGGAAAAAAATCTCGCTCTTAGAGTTAAGCCTGGCATTGCCGCAGACTCCTTCGTAGTGTATGGAAGAGGAGTACTGCATCTCTCCATTCTAATTGAGACTATGCGCCGCGAAGGGTTTGAACTGCAAGTCGGCCAGCCCAGAGTGCTGGATAAGACTATCAACGGACAGCGTTGCGAGCCGATAGAATACCTAACCATTGAGGTGCCGGAAGAGTATGTGGGCAGAGCGATAGAGTTTTCCACCAGAAGAAAAGCGGCTCTGATACGCATGGAAGGGCGCTGTGACAGGACCCATCTGGAGTTTGAAATCCCCTCCAGAGGTCTTATGGGGCTTAGAAGCAATCTGCTGACCGCTACTCAGGGAGAGGCTGTGGTATCCCACAGATTTAAAGGATACGAACTCTACAAGGGTGACATTGAAAAACGAACCAACGGTTCTTTGGTTGCTCTCGAAACCGGACTTTCGGTGGCATACGCTATGGACAAACTCAAAGACAGGGGAAGTTTTTTCATATTTCCCGGAGAAGAAATCTATGGCGGACAGGTTGTGGGAGTACATTCGCGCGAAAATGATCTCGTAATCAATATATGTAAAACCAAAAAGCTCACTAACATCCGTGCAGCGGGGGCCGATGAGAAGATAATACTGCCGCCTCCGATTCAGTTTAGCCTGGAAGAGGCCCTGGAATATATACAGGAGGATGAGATGGTCGAGGTTACCCCAAAATCGATGCGTATCAGAAAGATTCTCCTGGATGAAACAGCAAGAAAAAGAGCGAAGCAGTAGGGGTTATTAAAAAAATTGTTATATTTGCAGCCCAATTTTGCGACATGGAGAAGGTAATTGACAGTATCAAGGTCCCTTTAAGGGGGTTGTCCAATGGTAGTCACACCTTTGAGTATCAAGCGGATGGAGAGTCCTTTCAGACCTTTGGAAGTGAGATTATCAAGGATGCGGTCTGTGCAATTTCGATAGTTGTGACCAAGAGTCGCGACTTTATAAAACTCGAATGTACCATTACCGGTACCGTAACTGTCGAGTGTGACAGATGCCTTGATGATCTGCAAATTCCGATTGAAGTGGTAAGGGGACTTTTGGTAAAGTATGGCTCCGAAGAGGATGCGGACCTTGAAAGTGGGGACGACGATGTGATGATGGTTGAGGAGACAGCGGCAGCGTTAGACCTAAGTCAATTTGTGTACGATTATGTTTGCCTTGCACTACCGTTACAAATGGTTCATCCCGAAGGGGAATGTAACCCTCTGATGACGGCTTACCTGGCAATAGAAGCAGGAGGAGAGGCTACGGTAGAATATAATATGCCTTTTAGCGGTTTGAAAGATTTATTGGATAATAAAAACAATTAAAATAATTTAAAATGGCACATCCCAAACATAAGGTCTCTAAACAGCGTAGAGATAAGAGAAGAACGCATGACAAGGCCATTGTTCCCACTCTGGCCACATGCTCCAATTGTGGTGCAACCGTAATGTATCACCACGTATGTCCTGAGTGCGGTTATTACCGTGGTCGCCAACTTATTGAAAAAAGCGTCGATTAATTGAGGCGTAAGAGCCATAGAGTCGGTCTGCCCCTGTAGTTCAACGGATAGAACGAAAGTTTCCTAAACTTTAGATAGCAGTTCGATTCTGCTCGGGGGTACTAGGAGTAGTTTGTAGTGTGTAGTGTATAGTAAAGAGTAAGGGCTACTACTTGAATATCAGAAAATTACAAGAGGGTTGAGCTAAGTTCACTCTCTTTTTTTGTCTTTTAGATCTATCCACCTTATTCAAAATATCAGACGGTTACAAAAAAACGGGACTAAAACCCGTTTTTTTGTGTTCCCGTAGGATTTTAGTAATATGTATATTATGATAAATAAAAATAATGGATACTGTTTATATTTATTATTGTAAAAGGTTATTAAATTGCTAACTTTACAATTAAAAAATATAACAGAATGAGTAAATTGGATAATATAGAAATAATGGAATTCCAGCAAGTCCAAGGCATAATCTCTTTACATCGCTCGAAAGCATTACAAGCTGTGAATAAAGAAAACTTGCTAACTGCTTGGGAAGTGGGAGCTTTTGTTTCATCTCGATTAAATAAATCTGCATGGGGTAGTAAAACGGTCAAACAGTTATCGGAATATTTAAGAAAGCAAGACCCAACCTTGCGTGGATATAGTAGTAGAAACATCTATAATATGGTTGCTTTTTATGAAACTTATTCATCCGCTAAATTTATTGAGTATCAAAAGAATTTAAAACTGAATGAACTTGTGCAACCAGAAATCTCACAGAGTGTGAAAAAGATAACGGCACGACCCTATAAAGACGTAATCGTGCAGACAGTGTCTGCACAATTTCCTAACTTCCTGGAGTTGACCACTTTGTCTAATCATTTTCAAATTTTAAATGCTTGCAAAACATTAGAGGAACGCATTTTCTATGTGCTTTATTCTTATAAGGAGAGTTTAAGTACAAGGGAATTGCAGCGATGCCTTAAAAACAACACTTTTGCTTCTCTAATGGGAGATAAACACAATTTGTCCAAAGGGTTAAAGAGTATTTATCCGAAAATTACGCCAATGCTTAAAGACACGATTTTCGTGGATTTTTTAGGATTACCACAAAAACACTCGGAAAAACGTTTACAAAACAGAATCTTGGAAAATATGAGGGATTTTGTTCTTGAACTTGGCAAAGATTTTCTGTTTTACGACAAGGAGTATCCATTACAAGTGGGTAATTCTACCTTTAAAATTGATTTATTGTTTTTTCATAGGGGCTTACAATGTTTAGTTGCTATTGAATTAAAAACAGGTAAATTTAGACCCGAATATATGGGGCAACTCGAATTTTATCTTGAAGCCTTAGATCGTGATGTGCGTCGCAGTAATGAAAACCCAAGTATCGGTATGTTGCTTTGTCAAGAGGCAGACCGCAGTGTTGTCGAATACGCGATGAGCCGAAGTTTAAGTCCAACAATGGTTGCTGAATATGAACGACAACTTATACCTAAGGAGGTATTGCAACGCTCTTTAGAAGAATTTACTCAATTTTTGAATCCAAAATGAAGAGGGCTCACACCTAAATCTCCAACTCAGAACTTCCATCTCGCACCACCCCGTAATTCACATCCCGCAACTCGCACCCCGCAACTCGTAACACCAACTACACACTACACACTCAGAACTCAGAACTATACTTGAGGCGTTCTGCATTTTCAGCAATCTGCAACTGATCAATTACCTCCTGGATGGATCCATCCATGAATACGGGAAGATTGTGCATCGTATAGTTGATGCGGTGGTCAGTCACACGTGACTGGGGATAGTTGTAGGTGCGTATTTTGGCCGAACGGTCTCCGGTAGAGACCATGGTCTTGCGCTTAGCAGAGATCTCGTTGAGATATTTCTCATATTCCATATTGTAAAGGCGTGTGCGGAGTTCGGCCAGAGCTTTGTCAAAGTTTTTAAGCTGAGACTTTTCGTCCTGGCATTGCACCACTATACCGGAAGGAATATGTGTCAGTCTGATGGCAGAATAGGTGGTATTTACCGATTGTCCGCCGGGGCCCGAAGAACAGAACGTATCTTTACGTATGTCATTCATGTTGAGTTCTATGTCAAACTCGTCAGCCTCAGGAAGTACGGCAACTGAAGCTGCGGATGTGTGCACACGGCCCTGTGTTTCAGTTTGTGGTACACGCTGTACGCGATGCACACCGCTCTCATACTTGAGAGTGCCGTATACATTCTCACCTGAAACTTTACATATCAACTCCTTAAAGCCTCCTGAAGTACCTTCCGATTGGCTGGTAACTTCAAGTTTCCAATTTTTGCGTTCGCAATATTTGGCATACATTCGAAATAGGTCTCCGGCAAAAATTGCAGCTTCGTCTCCTCCCGTACCTCCGCGTATCTCCATTATGGCATTCTTACTATCCTGAGGATCAGCGGGGATTAGAAGAATCCTGATCTGCTCCTCCATTTCGGGTAATTTCTCTTCAATCATGACAATCTCTTCCTTGGCCATCTCACGCAAATCCTCATCTTTCTCATTTTGGAGGATCTCTTTCGCCCCGTTGTAGTCCGACAACATCTTCCGGTACTTATCGCCGACAGCAATAATGGGTTCAAGTTCTTTGTACTCCTTATTGAGCTGTACATAGCGCTTCATATCAGAAATGACTTCGGGGTCGGCTATCTGCGCTGAAATGGAATGGAACTTCTCTGCAAGCCCCTCTATTTTGGATAAAAGATTGTTGTCTGCCATAATTGATTGTCAAAATTTCGCCGCAAAGATATAAAAAAACCGATTATTCGTCCTTTTTGTCCTTGTCCTTATCTTTTGCCTTATCCTTTTTCTCTTTCTCCTTCTGCTGTCTCTCCTTTACCTTAGCTACCTCTTCGGGTGAGAGCCATTTTGCCATCCATGCATCTGTTTCGTAGAGCATGTGCATCACATTTTCATAAGCGGAATATCCATGGCTCTCGTATGGTAGCTGGAGGTATCTGGCTGTTCCGCCATGGCCTGCAACTGCATGATAAAGGCGCTCGGATTGTATGGGGAATGTACCCGAATTGTCATCCATCTGACCATGTATGATAAGGATGGGAGTTTTAAGTTTATCGGCATAATTGAAGGGAGACATTTTATCATAAACCTCCTTTGCTTTCCAGTAGTTTCTTCTTTCACTCTGGAAGCCAAACGGGGTAAGAGACCTGTTGTAGGCACCGCTACGCGCAATGCCGGCTTTGAACAGGTCGGTGTGAGCCAAGAGGTTGGCAGTCATAAATCCACCATAGGAGTGACCACCGATCGCAACCCTATCCCTGTCACCAACTCCGATGGAGTCAACGAAATTGATGGCCGCCTCTGCATTCATTATAAGCTGGCTAAGGAAAACATCATTGGGTTCTTTCTCCTTATTTTCGGAGATTATATACATCGAAATGCCATCCATCACAGCATACCCTTGCGTAACCCACAGTACTGCAGAGCCATAGCCGGGCCTGAGGAAATTGTATCTTGCAGGGCGGCTCTTTTGCGCTTCGGCAGCGCATTTATATTCGTAGGGGTAGCCCCACATCAGTACGGGCAGTTTCCCATCTCTCTCCTGGTCATAACCAGCCGGTAGCCAGAGGTTGGCACTTAGTGTCACGCCGTCAGCACGTTTATAGGTCACGAAGTTTCTCGTTACCCCACTTAGCATAGGCACAGGATTTTCAAAGAAGGTAAACTGTCTGTGACTATTCTTTTTATTTCTTGTATCCACGGCATAGTAGTTTGGAACTTCGCTGATGGACTGCCGTTCGGAGATGAATTTAAGACGGTCGAAATCCGTTATGGCGATTACGCGCTCCTGATATGGAGCAGCTCCGTTCCAAAGATTCTCAATTTTACCATTTTTGATGGTTATCCTATCTATGAAAGAGAAGTTGTCACCTTCCGCATCAGGACGTCTGGTATCGTTGAGGAAGAGATGAGTTCTTGCTATCGGTATAGAGCACTTTTTTGCCATATTGGTTGTTGACAGTCCAAAAGCGCCCGTAAACGGGGAAATTGCCAAGGGTGTCAACATCCGTGCTTTCCGTAAAGAGTATCTGTTTCGGCGCTATAGTGTCGCAAGGAGTGAATGCTACCGTCCTGCGAAATTTTTGTTTCTGTGAACTCTCGGTATAGACTGCAAGTTGGGGATTTCCCCAGGTAATGCGTCCTATTTTATATTCCGGAGCCACTACAAGTTGCTTATCATCGAAGTTGAAGGGTTCCGGACATTGGTATACTTTGTCGGTAAACTTCTTTTCGGGCTCATCTTCCTTATTGTCTGCATCCGGATTGGGTGCCATGAAGGGTGAAGGGCCTGAGCTACCTTCCGTCCATACCAGAGTAGCCGGCATATCTGCTCTCCATTCGAAGTTGAGTTTGCGCGGGGGTTCGGGTATGCCGGTCGCTGAAGTGTCTTTCGGGGCCTTATCGCGTAGTTCTTTTTCAGCTTTTTCCTTATTTGTGTCACTGAGTATCACCACAGTCTCCCCGGAGATTGTACGGATTTCTCGAATGCTCGGGAATGAATTGTGTCCCTCCATATAAGAGTAGGGGTGTTGTTCGGTGGTGACCATCATATAGCGGGAGTCAGGAGAGATATCGTACTCTCTAACTACTCCTGCGGGCCCCGCGGTAGAGGTATTGCCGTTATCATATATGGCAAATACCACCGTGCAGTAATAGTCGTAGAGCACCTTGTCGAAAGGTGAGGAGAGTAGGTCCTGAAATGTCCTTACAGACTTTCTATCCCCAATATTTTCCTGTACTACGGGACCATTGGGAAGGGTTGGCGTCGGTACGGGACCGATGTTTTCAGGTACGCTTTTGTATATTATTCTCTCATCATCCAGAAATTCGTATGTATTTCCGTTGGAAAGGGTGGAATTGACTTTGTATTTATTGATTTTAACTGCTTTCGGAGTGGGGTCGGAAACATTTACACGCCAAAGTGCCATCTCCTCGGGAGTTTCGTTAAGGAAACAAAAGTATTTTCCGGAGGGGGACCATTTGATCTCGCGGATCTTCGCATCCGCAGGCATTTCCTCTATTTGAGTCAAGCCTCCTGTGGCAACATCCAATATAGTGACACTACGAAGAATGACTCCACGAGTTTGTGTGAAATTACGGGATTGATACGCATACCTTGATATGCAGTTTGCAGCGAGAGCTGCGGCGGTACCAGCGCAGACTTTCTCCGCTATCACACCGCGCTTATAGTCCGGGCTGAGTGTAACATTGGGAAAGGGTTTGGACATGATGATTTCTGCGATCTCCCTGGGAGGCATTTGATATGTTATGTCCTGGGCGCTTGCCGTCAGTGCGATAATTACCGCGACTGTCGTGAGAATGAGATGTTTGAAGTGGTTCATCGTAACTTCTGGGGATTATATTGTCTTAAAAGGCAAAAATAATAAAAAATAGAAACATTTTTTGCATTTGATTGAAATAGTGACTACTTTTGCAAGCCCTTGGAAAAAGGGTTCTATAAATAAAGTCTAACTACTTGTTACAAAACTAATTATTAACTAATGAACGAAGAATTGAACAATGTTGCAGTAGAGGAGCAGACTCGATAGGAAATGCTCTGGAAACTGGAAGAAACTCCCATTGAGGTTGCAGAAGAGGCTCCAAAGGCCGGGGCAAAGAAAAGCAATGCATCGGTTGACAACAGTACATTTGACTGGGATGCATTCGAAAGTGAAAATGTCTATGATGTCGATAGGGCAGACATAGAGGAAAGTTACAGCCAGACCCTTTCACGCGTAAATGAAAACGAAGTTGTGGAAGGAATAGTGGTTGCCAAAGACAAACGA
The DNA here is from genome assembly GCA_040766795.1 of Bacteroidales bacterium. Lineage (GTDB taxonomy): Bacteria > Bacteroidota > Bacteroidia > Bacteroidales > UBA932 > Cacconaster. The sequence continues at coordinate 15,517 of JAXGPW010000007.1, forward strand.
GAAGTTGTTGTGAACATCGGCTACAAGAGCGAAGGTGTAATCAACATTGCTGAGTTTCGTTACAATCCCAACCTTAAAGTAGGCGACAAGGTTGGAGGTATATGTGGAGAACGCGGAAGACAAGAAAGGACAGCTCATCCTTTCCACAAGAGGGCACGCCTTCCGTTCATGGAGCAGGATCAACGAAGCATACGACAAGGAAGAAGTAATTGAAGGCTTTGTTAAATGTCGCACCAAGGGTGGTATGATCGGATGTATCTGGTATAGAGGCCTTCCTCCCCCGGTTCACAGATCGACATCAAGCCCATCAGGGATTACGATGCATACGTCAACAAAACCATGACCCTGAAGATCGTCAAGATCAATCATGAGTTCCGTAATGTCGTTGTATCGCATAAGGCTCTTTGTAGAGGCAGAACTCGAGGCTCAGAGGGCAGAAATGATGAAGAAACTGAAAAGGGCAACATCGTTGAAGGTACGGTTAAGAACATCACTTCATACGGCGTATTCGTTGACCTTGGAGGTATAGACGGTCTCATCCATATCACTGACCTTTCATGGGGCAGAATCAACCATCCTGAAGAGGTAGTGGAGCTTGACCAGAAGATCAATGTCTTCATTCTCGACTTCGATGAGCAGAGAAAGAGGATTGCACTTGGTCTAAAGCAACTTCATCCACATCCATGGGATGCTCTTGATGAGAATCTTCAGGTGGGCGACAAAGTGGTAGGTCGCGTGGTGGTTATTGCCGACTACGGCGCATTCGTAGAGATTCAGCCCGGTGTAGAAGGTCTTATTCACGTATCGGAGATGTCGTGGTCACTCCACCTCCGCAGCGCACAGGACTTCCTGAAGGTTGGCGAAGAGGTAGAGGCTTGCATTTTGACACTTGATCGCGAAGAGCGCAAGATGTCACTCGGTATCAAGCAGCTTAAACCCGATCCATGGGCCACTATCTCAGAGAAATATCCCATTAACTCCAAACATACGGCTACAGTTCGCAATTTTACCAACTTCGGTATATTTGTAGAGCTTGAGGAAGGTGTTGACGGTCTGGTTCACATTAGTGATCTCTCCTGGACCAAAAAGATCAAACACCCTTCAGAGTTCACTTCCATTGGTGATTCCTTAGAGGTCGTGGTTCTCGAAATGGATCAGGACAATCGTCGTCTCAGCCTTGGCCACAAGCAGATCGAGGAGAATCCCTTGGATGAGTACGAGTCACTCTTTACAGTAGGTTCAGTTCATGAGGGTACTGTCAAGGCATTTGTTGACAGGGGCGCTACCATCATTCTCGAACATGGAATCGAAGGTTATGCTTCAGCCAGAAATCTCGTAAAAGAGGACGGTACTACCGCCAAAGTTGATGAAGTTCTTCAGTTCAAAGTAGTGGAGTTCAACAAGAACAGCAGGAAGATCGGTCTGTCACACTCCAAACTATTTGAAGAGGCAAAGAAAGAAGAGAGCCGCGAGAAAAGAAAAGAGAGCGACTCAGAGGCCACCTCAACTCAGAAAGCAGTAAAGAAGCTCAAAGCAAATCTCGAGAAGACCACTTTGGGTGACATTTCGGAGCTTGCTGCCCTCAAGAGTGAGATGGAAAACAGAGAGAACGAATAATCCTGAATGGATTTCTCTCTAACCACAATGGGGACGGCATCAGCCCGACCCGTTGCCAATAAATATCCAAGCGCCCATGTAGTAAAAATACACGGGCGTTTGTTTTTGATAGATTGCGGTGAGGGTACACAGCTCCAGCTCTCCCGCTACGGTTTCTCCCATGTGAAAATCGACAGGATTTTTATCTCCCATCTCCATGGAGACCATCTGTTCGGTATTTTCGGACTTCTCTCCACTATGGCTCTTATGGGTAGAACCGCACCTTTATACATTTATGCACCTGAAGGTTTTGAGAAGGTACTTGTCTTTTTTATGGAGCATTTCGGAGAGGGTGTCATATTCGATGTAATACATGTTCCGCTAATTTCCGCTGCACCTCAACTCATTTTCGAGAGCAGATCCGTTGAGGTAAGTGCATTCGGCCTGAATCACAGGATTGATGCATTCGGATTTCTTTTCAAGGAAAAAGAACCTGCAAGAAATATTCATAAATGGAAAATAGAGGTCGACAACCTCACATTGGCTGAGATAGGGACTCTGAAAAGAGGTGAAGATGTTGTAAGATCGGATGGGCAACTACTGAAAGTTGAGGATTATACCTATATCCCTTACAAGGGTCGATCTATGGCATACTGTAGTGACACCGCCCCCTTTCCGGAGTTGGCTTCTTACATACGTGGCGTGGATCTGCTCTATCACGAGGCCACGTTTGCTGAGGATCTTCATGAAATGGCCCGTTGGACATTTCATTCCACAGGAACTCAGGCCGCTTCCGTGGCACGAGAGGCGGAAGTCGGGAAGTTGGTCATAGGTCATTTTTCATCCAGATACAGAGATCTGAATGTTATCCTCAAAGAGGCACAGGCTATTTTCCCCGAGACGGAACTTGCAAAGGAGGGTATGAAATTTGATATACCATTGGTCAGATATTCCCCTGAATAGAGAATGAAAAGAACCCTTATCATAATATTTTTACTCCTGCCGGTTATCATCTCAGCAGGACACCTCTCAGCTCAGTCCAATAGTGCCAGGCTTAAAGAGGTAATAGAGATTATCAGCTCCAGATACATTGATACTGTCAATATCCCTAATTTAGTGGACAATGCCATCGCAAAAACAGTAATGGAACTTGACCCTCACTCCACTTTCATACCGGCAGATCAGGTGGAGGCCGCCAATGAATCACTCAGTAGCTCATTTGAGGGAATTGGCATAGAATACCTGATGATGGACGATACTCTTACGGTGCAGACTGTGATAACCGAAGGCCCCTCTTTTTCAGCAGGCATATTACCCGGAGATAAGTTTATAAGGGCAGACGGTCGTACAATAGCCGGAGTCTCACTACCGACAACTGCCATTCAAAAGCTCCTCAGAGGTAAAAAAGGGACGAAGGTAATAATAGATTTACTTAGAAAAGGGATCAATGACACACTTTCGTATGTCATTACCCGAGACAAAATTCCCGTCAAAAGTGTGGATGCCGCCTATATGCCCGAACCCGGTATTGTCTATGTAAAGTTGGGACGTTTTGCAATGGAGTCTCCTCTGGAAGTAATCAAATCCATATATGATCTCTCCAGCGAATATCCTGACGGCGTAATACTCGACCTGAGGGGAAACTTCGGAGGCTACCTCCATTCTGCCGGATTGGTGGCAAACATATTTCTATCGGATGGGCAGTTGATATTTTATACGGAAGGACTCAACAGCCCCAGAATCGACTTTACTGCCAGAAAGCAGGGACTCTATCCGTACGGTCCACTTGTGGTGCTGGTAGATGAGAATTCCGCCTCCTCCAGCGAAATTGTTGCAGGAGCAATCCAAGATTGGGATAGAGGAGTAGTAATTGGTCGCAGGACCTTTGGGAAGGGACTTGTTCAGCGTACTTTTACCCTTTCCGATGGCTCTCAGATCAATCTTACAATAGCTCGCTACCACACTCCTTCCGGTAGAGTAATTCGCCCTTATGAAGCCGGGAAGCGCGAAGAATACTACCGCCACCAATATTATGATCGATACGCCAGCGGAGAGATATTCAGCAGGGATAGCATAAGAGTGAATGATTCGCTCGAGTTTACCACTCTAAAACTTGAAAGGAAAATCTATGGAGGGGGCGGTATAATTCCCGATCTTTTTGTCCCAAGAGATACTACCGGGATTACTCTTACTACACCTCTCTTGTGTTGAGAGGAATTATCAATGATTTCGTCAATCGCTATGTTGATGCCCACAGGCCGCTTTTGATCCTGCACTCTCCTTTGAAGAGTTTTATGCAAGCATGAATTGGAAGAAGAGTTGCTGGCAGGATTGATAGAACATGCCCGTACATTGGGACTTTCCCCCGATTATGAGCAGATTTCTTCATCGCTCGAATTAATCCATACTCAGCTCAAGGCGTTGCTTGCCAGATCTCTTTATGGCAATACGGCTTATTACCGTGTCATCAACAAGGAGCATGACTGGGAGTTTGCATCGGCGATGGAGGTTATTAAGCATTGGGAGTATAGATAGGATCAGTTCTCCGTTGCTTTTGACATCTCCCTGGCGGTAAATGCTTTTTGGTATGCTCTCGCATTCCTCAGATGCTGTTTGTAATCCTTTGCAAATGAATGTTGGCCGTCAAAGGTATCTTTGGCGCAAAAGTATATATAATCGTGATCCTCATAGTTGAGTACGGCATCGAGCGCACTAATGGGCGGTATGGTGATGGGGCCGGGGGGAAGTCCTATATATTTATAGGTATTGTAGGGTGAATCCACGGTCAGATGGGTTCTGAGGACTCTTCTGATGGAACGGTCGCCTATTGCGAAAAGTACCGTGGGGTCGGCTTGCAGCCTCATTCCCTTTTTTAGTCTGTTCATATAGACTCCGGCAATGGTAGCCATCTCAGGTTCATATTTTGTCTCTTCTATGACGATGGAGGCGAGTGTGCTAACCTGTTCCTTTGTCAGACCAATGGAATCGGCTTTTGCACAACGTTCCTCATTCCAGAATTTGTCATACTCCTTTTTCATCTTCTCCAGAAACTCCACCGGTGTCACTGTCCACCACATTTCGTAAGTATTGGGGATGATCATTCCCGGATAAGAGGCTTCCGTGAAGCCAAATGAGTGCATCAGCATGGTATCGCATAATACTTGCATGAAGAGTGCAGAATCTGCCTCAAGCTTTGAGGAGAGCATCTGAGCCAATTTCTCTTTCGAACGGATATACCCGCTAATGGTCACATCAGTCGGTGTCTGCCAGCCGTGTGCAATACTCCTTACGATAGCCTTGTTGTTCATCCCCTTTTTGAATTTGTATAGTCCGGGCTTAAAAGAGTCCTCAAGTCCCATTGCCTTCGCAACAAAATGAAATGTTGCTTTGTTGGCGAGCATTTCCGATGTATCGATGGCTCTGCTTAATTGCTCGTAGTCCATATTGCGATAAACCTTTATAAAACCCTCTTCAGCGATATTGTTTTTATGGAAAATAAAGTAGTAACCAAAAACCAGGAGGGCTCCGGCAGCAGCCATTGAGATCAATACGATCAGGATTATTTTCTTATAAAGTTTCATCGGGTTCTTTTTCTTAAATTGATGATACTACCGGGGAGAGGTTCTGTCCCGGGAGCAAGGTTATTGTATTTACGCAGATATTTCATACGTACTCCGTATCGTTGAGAGATACTCCAAAGTGTTTCATCCTCTTCTACTACGTGACGATCCAAATGTCTTGCGCTCTCCTTCCTTTTCTTTTCAAGGTAAATGACCATTCCCGAGTGATTTTATCCTTTCTGTCCAGGTCGTTAAAATGATAAAGTTCAAATCTGAAGAGGTCATATTCCTGCTGTGACGAATGTGTCATACTCAGTAGCTATAATGTAAGCAACTTTATTGCGACTGTAAACTTCCCGGTAAAGGGAGACGCGATAGAGAGGAGAGCCTTTGTAGGGTGTATTCTGACTGAGACTTCGGCTTCACTTGGGGAGGGAGGAATTAGCGATACAGTATCGTATCGGTAGAGCTGATGCCTTTCTATGATGGATATCAATAATTCTGCATAATTGGGTGCAGTAGCATAGCCCGCCTTTTTCAGCCCGTAGCTCCACCCTTTGTAATCGTAAGGTTCCAGGATCGAATAGAAATGCATAATGGTCCCAATATCTTAGAAAGTCGGAGTGGATCACGAAAAGATTCCTCGCATGGTTGTATTTTCTGAAACACTCATTTGGGGCGTCGTCACTATGTTTGATAGTCTTCCCTTCCAGCCGTGCAGCATTTATCACCAAAATGGTTGTTCGCTTCTCTTGCAAGATAGGAATTGCCATTGCCCGACTCCAACAGGCTTTGGCCAGAGTGATACTGGCCGGAATGCCGGAAATGGCCATTTCTTTAATTGCAAGCTCACTGTAACGTGCTATATATTCGCTACGGCTCATTCGGGGGATTGCCCCGCGAGCAGCTGCGAAACAGCGATGACCAATATGCATATTACGCGTTTCATCTCGGTTCAACCCAACAAAGGTAGTACATTTGGCCAAAACTAAAAAATGTCATAAATTCGCAGAATAAAGTAGAAAATCGGGTATGACAGAACGACACTGTGTATAAAGTATCTCGAATATTCATCCGCTTCAAAGATGCCCTCTGAAGATGGAGAACTCCTCGAAAGTGCTATCAGCGCAGCGGAGGGTGCCTATGCAAAGTATTCGTCATTTAGGGTGGGAGCGGCTGTGCGGATGAGCAACGGAGTAGTCGTCATAGGTTCAAATCAGGAAAATGCAGCATACCCTTCGGGGCTTTGCGCTGAGCGTACGGCTCTATTTTATGCTTCAGCTCGTTATCCCGGAGAGAGTGTTGAGGCTATTGCCGTAGTGGCTCTGGATGATAAGGGTGTATTGACCGAACTGACTTATCCCTGCGGTGCCTGTCGTCAGGTAATGGCGGAGTATGAGATGCGTGCAGGTCGCGAAATGAGGATAATTGTGGGCAGCGCAGGCGTGGTGCAGGTATTCACCGGAGTTAGATCTTTAATGCCATTTATTTTTGATAATTTGGCATAAAAAAAGGGTAAGCTTGATATATCGCACCGCTACAACCATTTACCCTTGCTGCCTTCCGACCCTGGGGGAGTTCAATGGGAGCTGGTCGTATATGACTTACCCAACTACAAAATTAGCCATTTTTTTTGAATTAACAATCTTTTTTGACTCTCATTGATACCGGAAAAATCCCATAAGATAGCGGTAGGCCTTTCCGGAGGCGTGGATTCCAGTGTCGCGGCGCTGCTTTTAAAGCGTGCCGGCCTTGATGTTTTCGCCCTATTCATGCAAAATTGGCACGATACGACCGGGACTCTTCACGGTGACTGCGAATGGGAAGAAGATCGCTATGTAGCGGAAATGGTGGCCAAAAAAATCAATATTCCCTTTCATTTTGTTGATTTGAGCGAGATATACCGTGAACGTGTTGTGGACTATATGTTCAGTGAATATGAAAAGGGACGTACACCCAATCCCGACGTACTTTGCAACCGTGAGATTAAATTCGATGCCTTTCTAAAGGCGGCACTTGACCTCGGGGCAGATTTTGTGGCCACCGGCCACTATTGCCGCAAAGATCAATTTCAGGATGGCCACGGCAATACCATATACCGCATTTTATCCGGCAAAGACTCTGCAAAGGATCAGAGTTACTTTCTTTGCCAATTAAACCAGCAGCAGCTGAGTCGGGCACTTTTCCCGATAGGGGATCTGCTTAAAAGCGAAGTCAGGAAGTTGGCGCGTGAGGCGCAGCTCCCGAGTGCTGAGAAGAAAGATTCGCAAGGTATCTGTTTTGTCGGAAAGGTAGATTTGCCGCTATTTCTTCAGCAAAAAATTCAACCCAAAGAGGGTGAAGTAGTGGAGATATTCCGAGAGCATTATGAATCGCTAACCGAGCCGGAGTCTCTTGAAGAGCTCTCTCGTCCGCATTTCTATACCCCTTCGCAGGGAAAGGTCATCGGAGTCCACCGGGGGGCATATTTCTACACAATCGGCCAGCGTAAAGGACTCGATATCGGCGGTCACAAGGAGCCCTTATTCATACTCTCAATTGATATAGATACCAACACGATATATGTGGGAGAGGGGGAGTCGCACCCCGGACTCTACCGCCGTGCACTGAAAATTCTTCCTTCAGAGCTTCACTGGATCAGGCCCGATCTCGCTTTAAAAATAGGAGAGGAGTTAGAGTGCGATATCCGTATCCGATACCGACAGCCCCTGCAGAAAGGTCGCCTTATATGTCGTGATGAGGCCCTCTATATACTATTTAATGAGCCCCAGAGAGGTATAACACCGGGCCAATTTGCGGTCTGGTATTTACCGGACGGGGAAATGCTCGGAAGTGGAGTTATCCATGACTGATTCTTCATACAAGTTTAACCTCAAATCACAATCATAATGACTTCTTTTAGAAAACTATTTCTGCTTTCGCTGGTAACAGCATTTACACTGGTTTCCTGTGGTGATCCGGTCAATCCGACACCGGTCCTTTCGGATGCTGCAAACCTAAATTCCGTCTCCTTCTCTACGGTAGACAACCCTTCAATGTCCGTTTCAGCGCATTCTACTCCCTGTCTGGGTTATCTGGCAGTGACAGTCCCCGAAGGTTCCAATATTAGTGCACTAAAGGCAACTTATTATGTCTCTGATGGTGCGGAAGTGCTGATAAAAGGGCAAAAGCAGGTGAGTGGTCAAACCATCAATGACTTCTCAAATATTGTAGATTTGCAGGTGGTATCCGAGTCCGGAAAAGTAAAGAAAGATTATGTTCTCTATGTAAAGACCGGCAATGCATCGGTTGATGCACAATTTTATCAGTTTATGAACAAACATTCCGTACCTGGGGTCTCCTTTTCAGTCATGAGAGGCGAGAAGGTGGTCTATACTACAGGATACGGCTATGCGGTAACGGAGTCGAGGATAAAAACCACTCCCGACCATCTTTTCCGCTTGGCGAGTATCTCCAAACAGTTTACGACACTCTGCATAATGGTGCTTTACGAGAGGGGAATGCTTGGAATAGATGATAAGGTTTTTGGTGAAAATGGTATTCTCAAAAAAGAATTCAAAACCAAAGGTATGGAGGATATGATTACCGTACGACATCTTCTTCAACATTCAGCCGGATGGACAAGAGAGGTACTTGATCCAATGTTCAGCAGTGTCAGAAACGGCAAAACTCTCGACGAACTCCTTCAGTGGGTGCTTGACAATCAGAATCTTAAATTTACTCCCGGATCCAACTATGAGTATTCCAACGTAGGATTCTCATTCCTGGGCCGCATTGTAGAGGTTGTGAGCGGCAAGCCTTTTGAAACCTTCCTTAAGGAAGATGTTCTAAAGCCGATGGGTGTTACTGATATTCATGTGGGAGGTGGCCAGGATGAGCGCAGACCTAATGCAGCGTGTCTATTATTCACAGGACGGCACCAATGGTTATGGCAATCCCATGCAGGTGATCGCTGCCTGTGGCGGTATCATAGCATCTACCAATCAGATGATGACGGTTTTGGCACACATTGATAGAGATGGTGTTCCAGATATTCTGAAGCCGGAAACTCTCGATCTGATGTATAATTCCGAAATAGATCCAATGCAGATCCGAGTACCAATCTTTAGGAGATATGGTCTTGGATGGAGACGTCTTGCCGGATACTATCCCGGTGCTCACTGGCACGGCGGCAATATTGCCGGTACTGCTACTATATGGGTTGGCAATACAAATGCCGGAATGAGTGCGGCCATTCTTTGCAACTCCCGGAGTTACGACAAAAGTATTGATGGTGATATGCAGACCATGATCCGCGACCTCATGGAGGTATTTCAGTAATATTAATAAATGAAATATGGTGGGGAAGGAGGTGATATGAGTGACATTATAGTGATAGGAGGAGGCTGGCCGGTATGATGGCTGCCATCAAGGCGGCCGAAAGAGGTACTAAAGTCACCCTTCTCGAGAAAAATAATATTTGCGGTAAAAAGATTCTCATTACCGGAAAGGGAAGGTGCAATCTGACCAACACAAAGTCTTGGTCGGAGTTCTCTACTCATATCCACCCTCGGCAAATTTTCTAAAACCGGCATTTTTCAATTTCAGCAATGCTGCGACTATAGATTATTTTAACTCAATAGGTTTGCCCACCACCGTAGAGCAGGGTGAGCGGGTTTTCCTCTCATCCATGCGGTGCGGCAGATGTGCCGGCAGTGCTTGTAGAGCGGATGGAGAAATTGGGAGTTGAAATTATATGTTCCTCGCATGTTCTAAATGTCTCTTATAGTGATGCTCTTTTCCATTGTCTCTGCAGCAGAAGTGATTCTTTGCGTGGAGAGCGTATGGATATGGTGAAATACTCTGCTCCGGTACTGATAATTGCGACCGGAGGTCTTTCTTATCCCGGTACCGGTCTCTCACCGGTGACGGATATGAATTTGCAAAGAGCCTGGATCACTCGGTAACGGAGACTTTTCCCTCACTTACGGCTTTAATGCCACGGAATACGACACTGATTTGGTTGGGATAGAGCTGAAAAATGTTGGACTTTCTCTCTTTATCGATATGGATTTGATAAAAATTGAGGATGGCGATCTTTCCTTTACCTCCAACGGCATAGAGGGAGCCCTTGGCTTCAGATTGAGCAGGCGAGCGGTACTGGCCCTTATGAATGGGCAGAGAGTTGAACTTGTGCTGGACCTCAAGCCGGCTCTATCGTTAGAAAAACTGCGGGCGCGCATCTCCAGAGACTTGGAGCGGATGGGAGTGACGGCTACCAATGTGGGACGCAACAGATTTCGTACTCTTCTACGCGGACTTATGCCGGCAACACTCTTAGACCCTTTTCAGCATCATCACCCGGATCTAAGCCTCTCCAACCTTCCGGATAAGCTAAAAGAGTGGAGATTCGAGATTAAATCTTATACCGGATATGAGCGTGCAGTGGTCACCGCCGGAGGTATTCCTCAGAAAGAAATAATCGCCAAGACTATGGCTTCCAAAAACAACCGAATCTCTACTTCGCGGGAGAAGTACTCGATATTGACGGAGATACGGGAGGTTACAATCTGCAGGTGGCCTTTTCTACCGGAGCCCTTGCCGGTCAATCCGCCGCTCAGCAGATATTGAAGCTGAAAGCCTCTGACGTCTCCACTCCAGAGTGAAAGGGAGGCTCTTATCAACAATACTCCTGGTACAGGATTCCGAAGATCAGCAGATCTCCATTCTTAGCAAGGTGTTGCGAGATATAACTGCCATCTTTCGGCCGATATACTCCTGAGTGATCTCCGGACAGAGTTCTTGCAGTCGTTCCGCAGGTTTTAGAGGTATTGGGATGACGGTAGTAGCATCAAATGACGTGCTTCGGGTTAAGGCAAAAAGCCCTCCCTCGGCCAGAATATTGCCGGCATAAAGAGTGACTCCGAAGCCGACTGCATCATAATAACGCCTGGCAAATCTCTCGGAAATAGCTTTGCCTGATTTGCAAATCCTTATGCAGATGCATGGAGCCGCTTCCAGAACAGTGATGATATCGGGACAATAAAAATCCCTCGCCTCATGCACCATTGTGGTATCAGGGCGAAAGTAATAATTGTCGCAATCGTAAGGAAAAACTATGAGATTCATCTTGAATTGAAGAGATCCTTGAGCTCACTCTCCTTGTGTTTCATCCAGATGTCGGTAATCACCTGCTTTGTATCGCGGGTAAATTCGCCTTTCATCATCCAGTCATAATAACTGGGTTCACTTTTGAATACATCGACTACTCTTTTACCTTTGTGTTTACCGAAATTGAATATCGGCTCATCGGAAGAGTCCCGTGCAATTCTCCCTGCAAAATCTACCATTTTACCCCTTTCGGAGAACGAGGCGAGAAACTTTACGTTATTTTGTAGTTCATGATATCTTTCGACCTGAGCCTCAAGTACTTCGAGGGTAGCAATGGCATCTCCCTCGGCGGAGTGCGCATTATCAAGTTCTTTGTTACAGTAGAAGCGATAAGCGGCAACCAAGGTTCGTGGCTCCATCTTGTGGAAAATGTTTTGCACATCTATCATCTCGATCTGCCTGAAGTCAAACTCGACACCTGCTCTTAGAAATTCCTCAGCCAGTATTGGAATATCAAATTTGAGGGAATTAAAGCCGGCTATGTCGGAGCCGCTCATCCAGTCGGCCAACGATTTTGCTATTTGCTTGAATGTGGGGCAATCCTTGACATCTTCGTCACTGATACCATGAATCATGCGAGACTCTTCCGGTATGGGTATCTCAGGGTTGATTCTGCGGGTCTTATGTTCGCGGGAACCGTCTGGAAAGAGTTTTATGACGCTGATTTCTACAATCCTGTCTTCAGCAACGCTAAGTCCGGTGGTCTCAATGTCAAATACTAGGATGGGCCTCTTAAGATCCAGTACCATAGTTCTAAACGTTGATCATCACAGGCATCAGCAGTGCACGGAGCTCCTCATCGGGGTCTGTCTCATCAGCCGAAACTATCAGTACGGCCTTAAATGGATCTGCAAGCTCCATACATACGTTGGTGTAGGGGAGATTGGTAAGGATTTCAATCAGGAACTGTGCCTTAAATCCTATTTCCATCTCGTCACCTTCGTAATTGCAGGAAAGGCGCTCATAAGCTGATGTGGAAAAACTCAGGTCTTGTGCCGACACAACTAATTCATTGAGCGATAGTTTGAGCTTAATCTGGTTAGAAGCTTGTGCGGAGCATACCGCAATGCGTCTTACGGAGTTTAGAAAATCTGTCCTGCCAATGGTGAGCTTATTGTCATTCTTGGGAATTACACTGCGATATTGAGGGTATTTGCCTTCGATCAGACGGCATACCAGCATGTTGGTGCCAAAGTTGAAATAGGCATTTTTTGAGTCAAAAACGATGGAAATCTTCTCTTCTACTTTCGGCAGGATGCTTCTTAGGATTGCTGCCGGTTTTTTGTGCAGAATGAAAGAGCACTGCTGTGCAACATTTGCATCCTTGAATTCAAAGCAGATGAGCTTATGTGCATCCGATGCCACCATGGCCGAGCTTTCCGGGGTAAGGTCAAAGAAGATACCGTTCATAACAGGACGCAGTTCTTCCTCTGCTGTAGCGTATATTGTGTTATTGATACCATTCAGGAGAGTTTCCGCAGGGATTTCCAGAGTGTCGTGTGTCTCACCTAGGGCGGGGAGTTGAGGATAGTCATCTGCATTAAAACAGGGTATCTTGGACTCACCGTTAATCCAGGTAATCTCCATTGTATTGTCGTGTCCATAGAATGTAAGCGGCTGGTCAGGAAACTCCTTCAGATAGTCGGTCAATCTTCTTGCGGGGACCGCAAATGCTCCCTCCTGTTGTAGCATTCTCTATGCTTATGACCGTCTTAAGGGTGGTTTCACCATCTGAAGCGGTCACGGTAAGAGCATTGTCTTTTAAGTCAAAAAGAAAATTCTCCAGAATGCTGGAAGAAGGTTTGTTTGCGATTACCCTTGATACAGATACCAGGCCGTGCAAAAGTTCTGAACTTGATACTGAAAATCTCATATTTCGTAATTTTATATATTTTTATCTCTAACTGCCAAATCTGGTTGTGACCCACAAATGTAATAATTTTTGGCATATATTTTGGTTTATTTTATATATCCTGCGAATAAATTAGAACTTATGAAACGAAATACCCTTTTTTTACTGATTACCCTACTTCTTTCACTAACTATTTCCATGGCTTGTGGCGGACAAGGTCGTGGAAACAAAGCTGTTGCAGCAACGGTTGCAGATGCTGATGGCAAGCGATCATCCATTTTTACATCGGCCTCCGGATCTGCAAATCGGACAGTTATTACTACCAATATGGGAGATTCTTTTCGGATGCTGCCGAAACGGCAGTCCATACTGTTGTTTATGTCAAAGTTGTCAAAAGGGCAGCGAAGATGCCCTCTTCCATAATGGATTTAATATTCGGCTTTGCGCACCCAAAAGATCAGGTGGGCATGGGTTCGGGAGTCATTATCCGTGAGGATGGTTATATAGTGACCAACAACCATGTAATAGCCGGTGCGGATCAGATAGAGGTGACTCTTGAAAACAACAAGTCCTATCCCGCGCGGCTGGTCGGAACTGACCCTGCCACCGATCTGGCCCTGCTAAAGATTGATGAGGACTCTCTTCCCTCCATTGTCCTTGGAGACTCGGATAATTTGAGGCTTGGAGAGTGGGTGCTTGCAATTGGCAGCCCATACGATTTACGCTCTACCATTACAGCCGGTATTGTCAGTGCCAAAGGTCGTTCTCTTCCCAATTATGACGGCCAGTATCGTGTAGAGTCATTTATTCAGACAGATGCTGCGGTAAATCCCGGTAATAGCGGCGGAGCACTTATCAATACCATGGGGGAACTTGTAGGTATAAATACTTCCATAATTTCTCTTACCGGTTCTTATGCCGGATACTCGTTTGCAGTACCTGTCAATATTGTGAAAAAGATTACCGATGACTTGATAAGGTACGGAGAGGTACGTCGTGCAATGCTCGGTATCTCCATGACAGATATCACGGAAGGTATGGCACGCCAGTTTAGTCTCGAGAGTATGGAGGGGGTCTATGTAGCAGAGGTGCAGCCAAACAGTGCTGCCGACAAGGGAGGCATCAAAGTAGGTGACATCATAACTGAGATAAATCTTAATAAAGTTAAAAATGGAGCTGCGGTACAGGAACAGATGAATCGTCTGCGTCCGTGTGAACAGGCAGCGATTACCATCCAAAGAGGTGGAAAACAGATTGAATTGATCGTTTCTTTGTAAAAGTTGCATTTATTTTGTAACTTTTTCCGAATATATTCGTACAATATACACGTGCGGGAATTGAATTGCCGCATGTGCCTTATCTTTTTGTTCCAAACTATTATTACTAAAACCTTTATTATAATTTCTGAATGAGACAACTCAAGATTACCAAATCAATAACCAACCGCGAAAGTGCTTCGCTCGATAAATACCTGAGGAGATAGGCAGGGAAGAGCTCATTACCGTCGAGGAAGAGGTGGAACTAGCCCAAAGAATCAGAAAAGGCGACCCTGAAGCACTTGAAAAGCTTACCAAAGCCAATTTAAGGTTTGTCGTTTCGGTAGCCAAACAGTATCAAAATCAAGGAATCAGTCTTCCCGACCTCATAAATGAGGGGAACCTTGGTTTGATAAAGGCTGCAGAAAAGTTTGATGAGACTCGCGGCTTTAAATTCATTTCATACGCAGTTTGGTGGATAAGACAATCCATCCTGCAAGCGTTGGCAGAGCAGTCCAGGATTGTGCGCTTGCCACTCAACCAGGTGGGTTCGCTCAACAAGATCAATAAAGCTCTCTCCAAATTTGAACAGGAACATGAGCGTATGCCCTCGCCTGACGAACTTTCCGAAATTCTCGATATTCCCAGGGAGAAGATTGCCGATACACTTAGGGTATCGGGTCGCCACGTCTCTGTGGATGCCCCTTTTGTCGATGGTGAGGACAACAGTCTGCTGGACGTACTTGTTAATAACGACTCCCCCAATGCCGATCGCGGCCTTGTTAATGAATCTCTCAACAAAGAGATTGAAAGGGCCCTCTCTACACTTACTGAGAGGGAGCGTGATATTGTCAAATATTTCTTCGGCATAGGATGCCAGGAGATGACTTTGGAGGAAATAGGTGAGCACTTCGGACTTACACGTGAGAGAGTGCGCCAGATAAAAGAAAAAGCTATAAGGAGGCTCCGCCATAGTGCAAGAAGCAAACTCCTGAAGAGCTACCTCGGATAACAGATTCAAAAAAGTAAAATAATATCAATACAATGAAAAAACTTATATTACCCCTTTTAGCAGTAGTTATGATGACTGCCTGTACAGAAACCAATCCGCTACTTGGAGATTGGAAGGCTCCTTTTGAGATACCTCCTTTTGAGCAGGTACTACCCGAACACTATTTGCCGGCATATATCAAGGCAATGGAGGTACACTCCGCAGAGATCGATGCAATCACATCCAATCCCGAGCCTGCAACCTTTGAAAATACCATAGCTGCATATAGTTATTCCGGTGAACTGCTCAGCAGAGTCTCAGCAGTATTTGGTAGTGCATCAGGCGTCAAATCCAATGATGAGATTAAGGCGATTGCAAGAGAACTTTCCCCTCTGACGAGTGCGCATTACGATAATATCCTTCTCAACGAGGCGCTATTTGCACGGATAAAAGAGGTATATGACAAGAGAGACAGCCTCGGTCTGGAGCCTGATCAGATGCGTCTTCTGACTGAGACATATAAGGGCTTTGCCCGCAGCGGAGCCAATTTGCCCCCGGATAAAAAGGAAGAACTCAAAAAGATTAATACCGAAATAGCAGCCAATCAGCTCGCTTTCGGTCAAAATCTTCTTAAAGAGACGGAATGGACACTTCTTGTCGAAGATGAAAAAGACCTTGCAGGCCTTTCCGAGGCTCAAATTGCCACTGCTGCTGCCCGTGCACAACAAGCAGGCAAAGAGGGTTGGATCTTCGGACTTGATAACCCCAGTGTCATGCCCTTCCTGCAATCTGCCGACAATCGTGAACTCAGAATCAAGATGCTGGATGCATACCTCAATCGCTGCAACAACGGCAACGAGTATGATAACAATGAGGTTATTAAAAACCTTATCAGACTGCGTCTGCAAAAGGCAAATCTTCTTGGATATGAGGATTTTGCCGCTTATGTTCTGGAAGATAGGATGGCCAAGAATGCTGATGCCGTATAGACTCTTTTAAACCAACTCTGGACTCCGGCAATCGCTGTGGCTAAAGCGGAGCTTGCCGATATTGAGGCTCTTGCAGCAAAAGATGGAATTAAAGAGGTAGTAGCGGCCGACTGGAGATACTATTTTGAAAAATCCATGCAGAGCAAATACAATATTTCCGATGAGGAGTTACGCCCCTATTTCAAACTCGAAAATGTACGTGACGGTATTTTCCTTTTAGCAAATAAACTTTTCGGCATCACTTTCGAGCAGCTTGATAATGTACCTTTACCTCATGCCGAGGCGGTAGCATATGAGTGCAAAGAGGCTGACGGCACCACTTTGGGTATTTTATTCATGGATATGTTCTCCCGTCCGGGCGAGAAACGTGGTGGTGCCTGGTGTGGCGGCTTCCGCTCGCAATACTACGAGGATGGTAAGAGAGTGCTTCCCCTTGTGACTATAGTGGGCAATTTTACACGTCCTTCAGGTGACAAACCGGCCCTTCTGAGTACCGATGAGACCAATACCTTTTTCCATGAGTTCGGCCACGCTCTGGCATCACTCTTATCTGATGTGAGATATAAGCCTCTGGGTCGTATGACACGAGACTTTGTGGAACTTCCTTCACAGATCATGGAGCATTGGGTGTTCGAGCCTGAGCTACTTAAAGAGTACGCAAAGCACTATGAGACAGGCGAGATTATTCCCGCGGAACTTATCGAAAAGCTTGATAAGGCGGGTAAGTATGGCCAGGGTTTCGCTACTGTGGAATATCTGGCAGCTTCATTTCTCGATATGGATTTTCACGTGCTAAAGAGCATCCCTGAGGATATCGAGCCGATAACTTTCGAAAATAAGGTTCTCGGAGATAGAGGACTTCTGTCTCAAATCCCTTCAAGATACCGTTCTCCCTATTTCAACCATACATTTGGTGGTGGTTATACTGCCGGTTATTACAGCTATATTTGGGCTGAGGTTCTGGATTGTGATGCATACCAAGCATTTGTAGAGACCGGAGATATATTTAATCCTGAAGTTGCGCTCAAATACCGTAAGGAGATTCTGGAAGGTCCGGGTGTTGACGAGGCAATGAAGTTGTATGTTAATTTCCGTGGCAGAGAGCCCAGGATTGAACCGTTGTTGAAAAATAGAGGACTCAAATAGCATTTTGTCGAAGGTATGAGCAATTTCTGGAATGCGCTTGGTAACGGCATAACTGTCGTTAGCGATTTTATTTGTGGATATCCTCTCTTTTTTCTCCTCATAGGAGGCGGATTATTCTTTCTATTCTATTCAGGATTTACACCGCTACGTAGGTATGGAAGGGCCATTCAGGCTCTTAGGGTCAAGGATGACAAGGCTGAAGGGCAGATCAGTTCCTTCGAGGCACTCTCCAGCGCCATAGCTGCAACAGTAGGTATGGGCAATATTGCCGGTGTAGCCATAGCCATCTCCGTAGGAGGTCCGGGAGCCATATTCTGGATGTGGATCAGTGCTATCGCCGGCATGGCAACTAAATTTTTTGAGGGTACCATAGCTGTGATGTACAAAGGTAAGGATTCGGAAGGTGAAACTCAGGGTGGCACCATGTATATGATTATGACGGGCTTGGGTCGTAAATGGAAACCACTTGCAGTCTTTTTCTCGATATTCGGTCTGATAGGTACGCTTTGTATAATGCAATCCAATCAGCTGACAGAGTCTGTTACCTCGCTGTTTTTTGCTCCTGAACAGAACACACTTTTGCTTAGATTCATTATCGGCGTAATTATAACAGCAATTGTTGCCGGAGTCATCATAGGTGGCATTAAGAGAATTTCAAAGGTTTCAACCAAACTGGTTCCCCTGATGGTAGGGCTCTATTTTATTCTTGTACTCTTTATTATGATAAAACATATAGGCCATGTGCCGGGAGTTTTCAAAGATATTATCGCGGGAGCATTCACTCCCAGGGGAGCCCTTGGAGGGGGTATAGGATCTATTATAATGATAGCCCTGACAGGTGTGCGTCGTGCTGCACTTGTCAATGAGGCCGGAGTCGGTACTGCCTCAATGATGCATGGGGCCTCAAAAAACAATGAACCCGTGCGTGAAGGTTTAGTTGCAATGATAGGCCCCTCGATTGATTCCGGTTTGGTATGCACACTCACAGCAATAGCCGTCCTTATAGGTGTAAGGATTGATCCCTCTATAATGCCTGCCGGATCGGGAATGAGTTCCATGGAGGGTCTCAAGTTTGCCATAAATGCATTCAATGCCTCGATTCCCGTTGTAGGCGGTTATCTGCTATTTATTATGGTCTTGATGTTTGCATTCAGCACGATGTTCTCTTATTCTTATTATGGACAAAAATGTACCGGATTTCTTTTCGGTGCAAAAAATGCAAAATATTACAATATTTTCTTCCTCCTGATGCTGATTGTTTCGGCAATGATTCCGCTCAAGGCGGCTGTCAGCCTGATTGATACGGCTTATGCTTTGATGGCATTCCCGACAATGTTTACCCTATTTATGCTGGCTCCAAAGGCAAAGAAGCAGATGAATATCTATTTTGCTGCAAATAAAAAGGAAAAGAAAGTTAAGTAACTAAAAAATGAAATGAATCCGACAGATTTTTTACAAGAATCGATAAAGGGGGGACTCAAGAGTCTATATGTTGTTGAGCTCCCCCAAACTGAGATACAGGTACAGGCAACTAGAAAAGAGTTTGAAGGGGATTATACCCTAGTCGTATTTCCTCTCCTCAAGATCAGTAAAAAGTCGCCTGAGGCTACTGCACAGGAGATAGGAGCATATCTTGAGAAAAACTGCCCCGATGTGGACTCTTTCAATGTCATAAAGGGTTTTCTCAACATTAAACTTGCTCCCGCTTTCTGGGTGAGAGTGCTCGAATCTATCGGTGAAAATGAATATTTCGGCCTGTTGCCTCCCACGGAAAGAGAGTTATGGTGGAATTTTCTTCACCCAACACCAATAAACCGCTCCATCTGGGACATATTCGCAATAATCTCCTCGGATGGTCCGTTTCACAACTCCTGGCAGCAAACGGACACGATGTTGTAAAAGTCAATCTCGTCAATGACAGAGGAATCCATATTTGTAAATCGATGCTCGCATGGCTTAAAGAGGGCAATGGAGCCACTCCTGCCTCTACAGGACGTAAAGGTGACCATCTTGTGGGTGACTATTATGTGAAATTCAACGAAATGCTTACCGCTGAAGTGAAGGAGATAATGGAGTATGAGGGCATAGAAAAAGAGGAGGCTGAAAAAAAGGCTACCCTGCTTAAAGAGGCCCAGGATATGCTCCTGAAATGGGAAAGCGGAGAAAAAGAGGTGGTGGAGCTTTGGGAGAGAATGAATGGATGGGTCTATGATGGCTTCGATGTTACCTATCGTAATCTCGGAATAGAATTCAATAAGACCTATTATGAGTCTCAGAACTATCTGCTCGGTAAATACCTATTGCTGGAGGTAGTGGAAAGGGGCATTTTTGAAAGAGATGCCGATGGTTCGGTCTGGTGCGATCTTACTGAAGATGGACTTGACAGGAAACTGCTTCTTAGAAGTGACGGTACCTCGGTCTATATGACACAGGATCTTGGTACCGCTCATCAGAGATATGACGAATATGGCTTTGATGAACACATCTATGTGGTTGGAAACGAGCAGAATTATCATTTTCAGGTACTCAAACTGATTCTAAAAAAGTTAGGGTTTGATTGGGCTGACTCCATCTACCATCTCTCTTACGGCATGGTGGAACTCCCTGAAGGTAAAATGAAATCCCGTGAGGGCACGGTGGTAGATGCTGACGACCTGCTCGAAAATATGTACAATACGGCTAAAGAGACCTCTCTCGAACTGGGTAAAATCGATAATATGAGCGATGAAGAGCAGGATGCTCTTTTCAAGATGATCAGTCTTGGAGCGCTGAAATACTTCATAATAAAGGTGGATCCTAAAAAGACGATGCTCTTTGATCCGAAAGAGTCTATTGATTTCAATGGCAATACCGGCCCCTTTATTCAGTATACTCATGCCCGTATCAAGTCCATACTCAGGAAAGCTTCGGAACAGGATATAACTCCTTCCATGACGGGGGCATTGCTGCTTCCCAAGGAAGAGGCGATAATTCAGCTGCTAAGCACCTATCCCGACAAGATCAGAGAGGGGGGAGATGCTCATTCTCCTGCAATCATAGCAAACTATGCCTATGATCTGGCAAAGGAGTTCAATCAGTACTATCACGATACCTCGATATTAAGGGAAGAAGATAAGGAGATGCGTGCTCAACGCCTCTATCTGATCTCTATAATTGCGCAGGTTTTAGTCAAGTCGATGGCGATTCTCGGTATCTCGCTGCCTGAAAGGATGTGATGATTCCCACTACAAAGAAAGAGATAGAAACCCTTGGCTGGGATGCTCCAGATATCATTCTTTTTTCCGGAGATGCATTTATAGATCACCCGGCCTTCGGTACTGCCGTCATTGCGAGAGTGCTGGAGGATGCGGGCTACCGTGTGGCGGTGGTGCCACAGCCAAATTGGAGGGATGATCTTAGGGATTTTAGAAAGCTGGGGGAGCCGAAACTCTTTTTCGGAGTCACCTCCGGAGCAATGGATTCTATGATCAATCACTATACGGCTGCAAAGCGCCTGCGCAGCAATGACGCCTATACTCCCGGAGGAAAAGCCTCTTTCAGGCCAGATTATGCCGTAACAGTATATACCAAAATCATCAAGGAACTCTTTCCGCAGGTGCCGGTGGTGATTGGTGGCATTGAGGCCTCTCTGCGTCGCTTAACACACTATGATTATTGGCAGGATGCCCTCAAACCCTCCATTCTGGTTGAAAGTGGAGCAGACCTGCTGGTTTATGGAATGGGGGAGAGGCCCATTCGTGCCATAGCGGACGCTCTTGCCGGCGGTGTACCTCTCAAAGCACTGCAATCCATTCCGCAGGTGGGATATCTGTGTGATAGTGAGCCTTTGGTAGAACATATATCTCTCGCTTCATTCGAGCAATGCAAGGCAGACAAACGAGAGTTCGCTGCCAACTTCAATATTATTGAGGATCAGGCCAACCTTATGGAAGCTGAGATGATGGTGGAGAGGTGCGGAGAGCGTTATGTATGTATAAATCCTCCTTATCCGCCTGCAACAGAGCAGGAAATGGACTCAATCTATGCACTTCCCTTTACAAGAAAGCCACATCCGAGGTACCGCGATAAGCATATTTCTGCCTATGAGATGATCAAACATTCGGTGACCACCCACCGCGGCTGTTTTGGAGGATGCAATTTCTGTACTTTAGCAGCTCACCAAGGGAAATTCATACAGTCCAGAACTCCGGAATCCATCCTTGCCGAGGTAAAGGAACTCACCACAATGCCCGATTTCAAAGGGAATATCAGTGACTTGGGTGCTCCTACAGCCAATATGTTTAGAATGAAAGGTAGAGATCGTTCACTATGTGCTGGATGTCGAAGGCACTCCTGTCTCGTCCCTTCGCGTTGCAAAAATATGGATACTTCGCACGCAGAGTTGCTATCGCTTTACAACAAGGTTCTAAAAATACCCGGCATCAAAAACGCCTATATCGGCAGTGGTATCCGGTATGATCTATTCCTTGATAAAGATGGCTATCTGGACTCCACCTCAAAACCCTATCTTGAGCAATTGATTGCAAAACATACCTCAGGTCGCTTAAAGGTAGCCCCGGAGCACACTTGTGACCATGTGCTAAAGGTAATGGGTAAGCCCTCTTTCAAACTTTTCGAAAGACTTAGAGTGGAGTTTGAAGAGATCTGCCACCGCAAAGGACTCAGATATCAGTTAGTCCCATATTTCATATCCGGTCATCCCGGGTGTAGAATGGAAGACATGGAGACTCTTTCGCGAAACCCACACCTGAAGAATCTTTTTATGGAGCAGGTTCAGGATTTTACACCAACTCCGATGACCCGTTCTTCGGTAATGTTTTATACCGGAATCGACCCAAAAAACGGCAAACCGCTCTTTGTAGAACGCAATCCAAGAAAAAACAGCAACAAAAATCATTTTTTTTCAAGAAATAGTCTAATTTAGATTTGTATTTAAAAAAAATCTCCTATTATTGCACCATGTATATTATTCTAATCACTTTATGATAGGCACAAACAAAAGAAGAGCTGTTATCAGCTATGAAAATATGTCTACCGAGCTTATGGAAGCATTTAAGGAGAAATATCCTCACGGATATGCGGATTATATGGGTGACATATTCAAGGTTGTTAAACCTGACGGTACTTTTTCCATGCAGTTTCTGTGGAAATTCCCGATGCCATCTATCTTGTGAAGATAAAGGTGAAGGTTGATGATTACGATGATGTGCAGAATGGCATTTTCAAGGACGAAAATGATGATGACGACGACGATTCCGGAGATGACGGATTCCCTGCGAGTGACGAAGACTTCGCAGACGCTCAGGGCTCGGATGAAAATGAAGAGTAGTTGCGGGTTGTAAGAGAGAGTTGAGTTCTGAGTTCTGAGTTTTGAGTTTTAGTGTGTAGTGTGTAGTATTGAGAGTTGAGTTCTGAGTTTTGAGTTTTAGTGTGTAGTGTGTAGTGTGTAGTGTGTAGTGGTGAGAGTTGAGTTTTGGGTGTAGGGTGTAGTGAGTTAGGATTTAGGTGTGGTTGGCAATATTGGAGTTATCAATTAAGATTTTTTGAATAAGCAAAAGCAAAAAGCCAACGGCTAATAGCTAACATACAGAGAGTGGCCCGAAAGGTTGCTCTTTTTGATTAAAAAACGAGTGAAAATATTTTCCGGAATAAAAAAAGGCTTTTCCTCCATCTCCGAGCGTACGCAATTGGTGTTGCTCTCCTTTGTTGTGGGTCTTGGTTGTGGTTTTGCGGCAGTTTTGCTCAAGACCCTGATAAAATGGATTCATCATGGCCTGACATTCTGGTTCGATAAACCCTCAGACGGATATTTATATCTCATCTATCCGGGTGTAGGAATGTTGCTTTCATTCCTGTTTGTCAGATATTTTGTCAAGAGTGATATAAGCCATGGAGTTACCAAGGTTTTGCTCTCCATTTCACGAAACGAATCGCGAATAAAACCTCATAACACCTGGACTTCGATAGTGGCCAGTTCCGTAACAATCGGTTTTGGTGGTTCGGTAGGTGCCGAGGCACCTATAGTTTATACAGGTGCGGCGATAGGCTCCAATGTCGGAAGGAGTATGGGGATGTCATACAAGAATATGACTATTTTGATAGGATGTGGGGCTGCAGGCGCTGTAGCGGGAATTTTTAAGGCTCCGCTGGCCGGTGTACTCTTTACTTTGGAGATATTGCTTTTCAATATTTCCATGTCTTCCATCTTACCTCTGCTGATTTCTTCAGTTACGGCTACGGTGGTTTCATACCTTTTTCTGGGTGACGCAGTAGCTATTTCCAATACCATCGAGACCTTTTCAATGGGTAATTTGCCCTATTATTTCGTTCTGGGTATTTTTTGCGGTATAATTTCACTTTACTTCATCAGGACCACCCTGAGGGTTGAGGACAAAATGAGACGGGTACGTAAGCCTATAAATCGCTGGATTATCGGAGCAACAGCAATGGGTGTTTTAGTCTTCCTTTTCCCGCCGCTTTATGGAGAAGGTTACAATTCCCTTACGCTTATGCTCAACAATAACCCTATCGAGATGGCGGGAGGGATAATTGGCGAGCGTGTTTTGGCCAATAAATGGTCTGTACTTCTCTTTTTTACGGCAATCCTACTGGTTAAAGTATACGCTACAGCTTTTACAAATGCGGGAGGCGGAGTTGGCGGTACTTTCGGTCCAACTCTCTTTACCGGAGCTCTTGCAGGCTTTGTTGTTGCGCGTTTCATCAATATTACCGGAATACATGCTATTCCTGAAGCCAATTTTGTGCTGGTGGGGATGGGCGGACTGATGGCAGGTGTGATGCAGGCACCGATGACTGCTATATTTCTCATTGCAGAGATTACCGGTGGATATGATCTTCTGATACCTCTTATCCTTACCTCCGCCATCTCGTTTGCCACAATTCGTTTGGTAGAGCAATATTCCATCTATACAAAGCGTATTGCCCAACAGGGCGATTTGATTACCCATGATAGTGACAAGGCGGTTCTAATATTGCTTAAAACCTCGGATCTTATCGAGACGGATTTTTCAACCATCAGCATTGATGGCAACCTGGGAGATCTGGTCAAAGTGATTGCCACTTCCTGCCGTAATATTTTCCCTGTCGTGGATGATTCCAACCAGTTTCAGGGGATAGTCTTTCTTGATGACGTGAGGACTACTATGTTCGACCGCAGTCTATATGAGAGCATTAAGATAAAGGATATTATGAAAAATGCCCCCGCCCATGTCTGTGACGATGAGAAGATGGAGAGTGTAATGAATAAATTTGAAGTTACCCAAGCCTGGAATCTCCCGGTGGTTGACAAAAACAATATGTACTTGGGATTTGTCTCCAAGTCCAAAATATTCTCTTCCTACAGAGAACAATTACAACAGGTTTCCCATGACTAAACTCTATCTCGACCATATTGCAGAGGTAATGAATGTCAAGGTATGGCAGATCGAGAACTGCATCTCGCTCTTTGAGGAGGGTGCAACAATTCCGTTTATAAGCCGATACCGTAAAGAACGCACGGGCGCTCTGGATGAGACTCAGGTTTCCGAGGTACGATACTGGTATCTCCGTTTCGAGGAGCTCGAAAAACGCAAACAAGCAATCCTCAATAGTATCGAAGAACAGGGAAAACTGACTGACTCGCTCCGTATGGAGATAGAGTCTCTCACCGACCCTCAAATTTTGGAGGATATCTATCTACCATATCGTCCGAAAAGGCGCACCAGGGCCTCAATTGCTAAGGAAAAAGGGCTTGAACCCCTTGCAGAGGCTATATTTAATATTAAATGTGACGATCCGCAGAATCTCTCTAAAAAGTATATTAGCGAGCAGGTTACTACTCAGGATGAGGCTATCGCAGGGGCAAATGATATCATAGCCGAGTGGATAAGTGAATCTCAACTGGTACGCTCAGACCTTCGTGATCTCTACTCTAAATGGGGCAGGGTGGTCACTAAAGTCTCCAAAGGGAAGGAGGGGAGTGAGGAGGCCTCCAAATATCGCAATTACTTCGATTCTTCGGAGCGTCTAGACAGGATCCCCTCACACCGCTTGCTCGCAATTCTGAGAGCTTCTTCCGAGGAGATAGTGGGAGTCAGGGTGGAGGTGCAGAGTGATTATGCCATTGAAAGAATCTCCAGACGTATTTATCAGGGTAAACGTAAACCTTCAGTCGCAGTTCGCCAATTACTGGATGCCGCTGTTGAGGATTCCTACAAGCGTTTACTTCATCCTTCGATTGAAAATGAATCCCTCTCTGCAGCTAAGGAGAAGGCTGATATCGACTCCATCCGTATTTTCGGAGAGAACCTCCGCCAGCTGCTGCTGGCTCAGCCTGTAGGTGAGAAGCGCACCCTTGCTATTGATCCGGGCTTTAGAACCGGCTGTAAGGTGGTTTGCCTTGATGCACAAGGGGCATTGTTGCATAATGATACCATATTTCTCCTCCCCAAAATGAAAAGATAGCTTCGATGAAGAAGATTTCCCATCTGGTAGAGGCCTACAAGATAGAGGTTATTGCCATTGGAAATGGTACTGCCGGTCGTGAGACAGAGGCTTTTATCAAGAAAATTCCTCTTCCCCAGGGAGTGAGAGTCTATTCTGTAAGTGAAGATGGAGCCTCTGTTTATTCGGCATCCCAGATCGCGAGAGAGGAGTTTCCGGATTATGATGGTACGGTGAGAGGAGCTGTTTCCATAGGCCGTCGCCTCATGGACCCTCTGGCCGAATTGGTAAAAATTGACCCCAAGTCCATCGGGGTGGGTCAGTACCAGCATGATGTCAACCAGACTTTACTGAAGGAGCGCTTGGATACGGTGGTGGAGAGCTGTGTCAATAATGTAGGAGTAAACCTTAATACAGCGAGCAATCACCTGCTGCGTTATGTTTCAGGCATAGGCCCGGTTTTAGCGGCCAATATTATAGAGTATCGCGATGAAAATGGCGCATTCGGCAGTCGCCAAGAGCTGCTCAAGGTACGAAGGCTCGGCGAAAAGGCATTTGAGCAATGTGCCGGTTTTATGAGAATACCCAATGGTAATAATCCGCTCGATAATTCGGCTGTTCATCCCGAACGGTATGCTCTCGTGGAGCAGATGGCTTCAGATTTGGGCGTATCGCTCACCGATCTTATTTCCAATGAGCAGTTATCCTCTTCTATTGATATTTCAAAATATCTCTCCGATGATGTGGGTGAGCATACGCTTAATGATATTAAAAAGGAATTGGCCAAGCCCGGCCGTGACCCCCGTTCGATTATCAAGGTGTTTGAGTTCTCCCCTGAAATTCGCTCCATAGAGGATGTAAAGGTAGGTATGATCCTGCCCTGTATCGTAACAAATATCACAAATTTCGGTGCTTTCGTGGATATAGGTATCAAGCAAAACGGTCTTATACATGTATCACAGATAAGCGAAAAGCGTGTGGAAGATCCCTCGCAAGTACTGAAACTGCATCAGCAGCTTCACGCAAAAGTGGTGGATGTGGATTTAGAACGTCAGAGAATTGGCCTTTCTTTGAGAGGAATGTGATTTTTTACTATCTTTACAAGATAAACTTAATATTTTAGAGATTATGACACGACAGATTATCATTATTCCTACCTATAATGAAAAGGAGAATATAGAAAAGATTATCCGTGCTATCAGGGAGCAGGAAGTGGATTTCCATATACTGGTCATCGATGATGGTTCGCCCGACGGTACTGCGGCTATTGTTAAATCTCTACAAAGTGAGTTTCCCGATTCCCTTTTTATTATCGAGAGGGCAGGCAAACAGGGACTCGGTACAGCTTATATCACCGGCTTCAAATGGGCTATTGAACATAAATATGATTATGTTTTCGAAATGGATGCAGATTTTTCACATCCACCCAAAGACCTGCCACGTCTTTATAAGGCCTGTCACGAGGATGGAGCCGATCTGGCTATAGGTTCACGTTACTGTAATGGCATCAGCGTAGTAAACTGGCCTATCGGTAGGGTGATTATGTCTTATTATGCATCCACTTATGTTCGCACAGTGCTTGGAATGAAGGTCTATGACACCACGGCAGGCTTTAAGTGTTACCGCCGCAAGGTACTTGAGACGATAGATTTTTCAAATATAAGGGAGAGGTTACGGATTCCAGATTGAAATGAAATACAATACCTACAAACTCGGATTTAAGATCGTTGAAGTTCCAATTATTTTCGTAGACCGTACTGAGGGTACCTCGAAAATGAGTAGCGGTATTTTTGGCGAAGCCTTCTGGGGGTACTCAAACTGAGATTCCGCAAGATCAAGCCGGCACCAAAGGCATAAGATAGACTCTATATCAATGAGTATTTTTATTGAAAATGGCACAATCATCAACGAGGGGCTCTCTTTTAAGGGTAGCCTCTTTGTTGAAAATGGCATCATCAGTGCGATAACGGATGATCCGACAGCATTTTCGCACTTGCGGGGAAAAGCCGATGATGTGATTGATGCTACGGGAATGCTTATCCTTCCGGAAGTTATAGATGACCAGGGTGCATTTTCGCGAACCGGGAGCGGAACATAAGGGGAGTATCGCTACTGAAAGTAAGCTGCTGCTGTACTCGGAGGCGTTACATCCTATATGGATATGCCCAACAATAATCCGCCCACTTGCTCAGGAACTACTTGCGAGCAAGTTCGCGAAGGCAGCGCAGGACTCGCTTGCCAATTATTCATTTTATATAGGTGCTTCGAACGACAATCTTGCCGAGCTTCGCGCACCGATCCGCATAATGTATGCGGTATAAAGTTTTTATGGGTTCTTCCACAGGAAATATGTTGGTGGACAATCCCGCTTCCTTGGACTCCATATTCTCGAGAGCCCATCTCTTGATTGCAACTCATTGCGAAGAGGAGGCCATCATAGTAGCAAATACTGCTGCGGCCCGTGAGCGCTTTGGTGATGCCATACCGATTGCGATGCATCCGGAAATTCGCAGCAGAGAGGCTTGCATTGCCTCTACCCGCAAGGCTATAGATTTGGCACTTAAGTACTCTTCGCGTCTGCACATACTTCATATAAGCACGGCCGAAGAGGTGGAGTTACTTCGTGAGGCAAGAGAACGGAGCGGTCGAATTACCGGTGAAGTATGTGTACACCACCTATGGTTCTCTGATAAAGACTATGAGCAATATGGCACTCTGATCAAGTGTAATCCCGCCATAAAGAGCGCTTCCGACCGCGAGGCGCTTCGTCAAGCAGTGCGTGAAGGGGTGATCTCCGTAGTGGCAACTGACCATGCGCCACACCTATTGTCGGAAAAAGAGGCTAAATATCTTCAGTCGCCTTCCGGTATCCCTCTGGTACAGCATTCGCTTCGTGCAATGCTCGAACTTGCGCATCAGGGTCATTTTTCACTCACCGATGTTGTGCGACTGATGTGCCATTCTCCGGCAGATTGTTTCACTATCTCCCGCAGAGGATATCTCCGCGAGGGATATTTTGCAGATATAACCATCGTAGATCCCAATAAACCTTCAGATGCTACTAACGTTTACAGATGCGGCTGGACACCTTTTACTCGCTTCAGTTCGACGGTCATGCATACTCTGGTAAATGGCATTCCGGTGGTTCGCGATTCACAGCTTACAGGTCTGAAATCTTCATTACCACTCTCTTTCGATGACTAAGCCTCAAAGTAAACTTCCTCTCTATATATCCATTATCATTGCCACCATACTGTGGGGTTTCTCCTTTATCTGGACCAACGACCTGATAGCAATGGGGGTGCCGATCTTTATATTCATTTTTATAAGGATGCTGCTCTCAGGGAGCATAATGCTTGCCTTTTCCACGCTTACCCGTACTTTGCAGAAGGTGGCGCGAAAGGATATCAAGTGGATGTTTCTGTTGGCCTTTTTCGAGCCCTTCATCTATTTTATAGGGGAGTCCTATGGTTTGAAAATCACCGGTTCTGCTACTCTTTCGGCTGTGATAATTGCAACAATTCCCATTTTTACAATGATTATGGGCAGATTGTTGTTCAATGAAGCTCTTTCTCGTCTCAACATAGCCGGTATAATAACTGCTGTTTTGGGAATAGTGCTATTTGTATGGAACGGCACCATTTCTTCGGAGAATTATTACGGCATACTCTTCCTTTTGCTTGCAGTTGCAGGTGCGGTAGGTTACTCATCTATATGTAAAAGACTTACAAGTACCTACAATGCCATTACCATCACTACATGGCAATTTCTTTTCGGGGCAGCTTTGTTTTTTATCCCCTTTATGATTTGGGGTTTACCCCAATGGCGACCGGAATATCTCTCGCTTGATGTGCTCAAGCCCTTGATTACACTTGCAGTACTCTGTTCCTCTTTCTCTTTTGTACTCTATACAAAGGCAATAGAAGGTCTGGGAATGACAAAAGCGGCTATTTTTACAACTATGATTCCCGCGGTTTCAGCGGTAGCTGCCTATTTCTGGGGCAGGAAAGTTTTACAACTTTGCAGATTATTGCACTTGTAATTGCTCTTTCCGGAGTAGTTCTTTCGCAGTTGCGAAAAAGTTTAAAAAATTATCTGATTGGTTCTCAGAATTATACTCTTTTTTGGGGGAAAACTTCCAAATTTATTTTGCTAATTTTTTAAAAATGTTCTTATCTTTTTGCAACCCGTTTCTTAAAAGAGACGTCCGTTCCTTGATAAAATTGGAAGACAAAAATACAAGTACCGAATTTTGTAACAAAATTCGAGCGAAACGTTAATTTTTTTTTGAATAATCACTTCAATAATGAGTATCAGGTTCAGACTGTAGATATAAACTTTTTTTATACAATGAAGAGTTTGATCTGGCTCAGGATGAACCAGCGGCAGGCTTAACACATGCAAGTCGAGGGGCATCGAGAGAGCAATACTTGTCGGCGACCGGCGCAAGGGTGCGTAACACGTGAGCAACATACCCGTTTCAGGAGGATAACCGGAGGAAACTCTGCCTAATACTCCATGACATCATCAAACGGCATCGTTTGATGATTAAAGATTTATCGGAAACGGTTGGCTCGCGGACATTAGCTTGTTGGTGAGGTAACGGCTCACCAAGGCTACGATGTCTGTGGGTTCTGAGAGGAAGGTCCCCCACACTGGAACTGAGACACGGTCAGGATTCTACGGGAGGCAGCAGTGAGGAATATTGGACAATGGTCGGAAGACTGATCCAGCCATGCCGTGAAGGTTACTGTCCTATGGATATTAAACTTCTTTGTATGAGAGCAATAAGGTGCACGCGCACCGATGAGAGTATCATACGAATAAGCATCGGCTAACTCCGTGCCAGCAGCCGCGGTAATACGGAGGAGGATGCAAGCGTTATCCGGATTTATTGGGTTTAAAGGGTGCGTAGGCGGAATGATAAGTCAGCGGTGAAACTCACAGGCTCAACCTGTGCCGTGCCGTTGAAACTGTCGTTCTTGAATGCGGATGCTGTGGGAGGAATGTGTAGTGTAGCGGTGAAATGCATAGATATTACACAGAACACCGATTGCGAAGGCATCTCACAAAGTCGTTATTGACGCTGAGGCACGAAAGTGTGGGGATCAAACAGGATTAGATACCTGGTAGTCCACTACTGTAAACGATGATAACTCGCTGCCGGCGATAGATGTTCGGTGGTCAAGCGAAAGCGATAAGTTATCCACCTGGGGAGTACGACCGCAAGGTTGAAACTCAAAGGAATTGACGGGGGCCGCACAAGCGGAGGAACATGTGGTTTAATTCGATGATACGCGAGGAACCTTACCCGGGCTCGAACGGCAGATGTGCTGATCAGAGATGATCAGGCTCTTCGGAGCGTCTGTCGAGGTGCTGCATGGTTGTCGTCAGCTCGTGCCGTGAGGTGTCGGCTTAAGTGCCATAACGAGCGCAACCCTTGTCGATAGTTGCCATCGGGTCGTGCCGGGGACTCTATCGAGACTGCCTCCGTAAGGTGTGAGGGAAGGGGGGATGACGTCAAATCAGCACGGCCGCTTACGTCCGGGGCGACACACGTGTTACAATGGTGGCTACAGAGGGCTGCTCCCTGGCGACAGGATGCCAATCTCGAAAAGCCATCTCTCGGATCGGAGTCTGCAGCTCGATTACTCCGGAACAGGATCCGATAGATTGGATGATCACATTCTGCCCCAGGGCCTGATTTTTCTTAAGTACGCTTGACAGGCCTACGGCCAAAATGGCAATCGGAATAGCTGCCTCAAAGACCTGTCCCACCTTAAGGCCAAGGTATGCGGCTGCGGCTGAAAAGATGATGGTCATTACCAATCCTATAGTCACGGACCAAACCGTAATTTCGGGATAATTCTTGTCCGGTGATAGCAATGGCTTATATTCTTCCCCTTTTTTAAGTTTGCGATATGCATTCTCAGGTAGCCCTTGTGGCTTGTTTTCCTTGTTTTCCATAAGTAGTATAGAGTTATTTTTAGTTATTTTTACAAAAACTCAACAAAACTACGAAATAATTTGGAGATTGGAAAAAAGTGTTTACCTTTGCTGCCCGTTTCGGCGAGAAACGCATGTTCATTGACATTTTGAGATAGATAACGAGGTAAAAAAACTGTAAAAAAATAAGATAGTCTGTAATTTAAGTTAAGGAGTTTTTCTTTCTAAATAATTACGGGACTACAATTTCAATAGGCAGTGCTTAGACACTGCAAGTGATAGACAACGAGAAATGTTCTCTTGTTCTATTGCGATGATTCAAGACGAAGAAACAAAGGGCGAACGGCGGATGCCTTGGCTTCTATAGGCGATGAAAGACGCGGTAAGCTGCGAAAATGGCCGGGGATCGGCAAACACGATTTGATCCGGCCGTTTCTGAATGGGGCAACCCGGCAGGTTGAAGACCTGTCACGTATTCATACGGGCAAACTCAGGGAACTGAAACATCTAAGTACCTGAAGGAAAAGAAAGAAAAATCGATTTCCCTAGTAGTGGCGAGCGAACAGGAAACAGCCCAAACCGTCATTGTTACGGCAATGTCGGGGTTATAGGACCTCACCAACCAACTATCGAACGAACCGGAAGTCTCTGGAAAGTTACATCACAGAGGGTGACAATCCCGTACGGGCAAGTTTGATAGACGGCAGAGTACTCCTGAGTAGGGCGGGACACGAAGAATCCTGTCTGAAATCGCGGGGCCCATCCCGCAAGGCTAAATACTCATAGAAGACCGATAGAGAACCAGTACTGTGAAGGAAAGGTGAAAAGAACCCCTAACAGGGGAGTGCAACAGACCCTGAAACCGTTCGTCTACAAGCTGTCGGAGTCCCGATTCTCGGGATGACGGCGTGCCTTTTGGATAATGAGCCTACGAGTTGTATCACATTAGCGAGGTTAAGTGCTTCAGGCACGTAAGCCGGAGCGAGAGCGAGTCTTAATAGGGCGCATAGTTGATGTGAACAGACGCGAAACCTAGTGATCTACCCTTTGCCAGGTTGAAGTTACCGTAACAGGTGATGGAGGACCGAACCGGTAAAAGTTGAAAATTTTTCGGATGAGCTGAGGGTAGGGGTGAAAGGCTAATCAAACTGGGAGATAGCTCGTACTCCCCGAAATGTCTTTAGGGACAGCCTCATAATTATAAGTTTACCGGAGGTAGAGCTACTGATAGGATGCGAGGGTTTCACCGCCTATCAATTCCTGCCAAACTCCGAATGCCGGTAAATGATTTATGGGAGTGAGTCGCCGGGTGCTAATGTCCGGTGGCAAAAGGGAAAGAGCCCAGACCAACAGTTAAGGCCCCCAATGTGGTTTAAGTTGAACAAACGCGGTGAAATTGCAGAGACAGCTAGGATGTTAGCTTGGAAGCAGCTATTCATTTAAAGAGTGCGTAACAGCTCACTAGTCGAGCGATTTTGCATGGATAATAAACGGGCATCAAGACCACAGCCGAAACTATGGACTCTTACGGGAGTGGTAGGGGAGCATTCTAACCGGCGCAGAAGGCATACCGTGAGGTATGCTGGAGCGATTAGAAGAGAAGATGTAGGCATAAGTAACGATAATGCGGGCGAGAACCCCGCACACCGAAAACCCAAGGATTCCTGGACAACGCCAATCGTTCCAGGGTTAGTCGGGTCCTAAGTCGTAACCGAAGGGTGAAGACGATGGGCAAATGGTTAATATTCCATTACCTGTTATATGAGAGAAGGAGTGACGGAGTAGTGACACGCGCGCCAACTGACGGAATAGTTGGTTGAAGGACGTAGATATACGTTGAAGTTAACAGCTTTGATGTGTTGAAATCCGACAGTACGCCAAGTCTTCGGATGCGGTGATAGTCGCGGTAATCAGACTTCCAAGAAAACCTCCGTATCGTTAATCATATGACAGCCCGTACCGTAAACCGACACAGGTGGGTGAGGAGAGAATCCTCAGGTGCTCGAGTGAATCATGGCTAAGGAACTAGGCAACTTGACCCCGTAACTTCGGGAAAAGGGGCCCCAATCGTAAGATTGGGCGCAGAGAAATGGCTCAGGCGACTGTTTAACAAAAACACATGGCTTTGCAAATTCGCAAGAATAGGTATAAGGCCTGACACCTGCCCGGTGCTGGAAGGTTAAGAGGGGATGTCAGCTGACGTAAGGAAGCGAAGCATTGAATCGAAGCCCCAGTAAACGGCGGCCGTAACTATAACGGTCCTAAGGTAGCGAAATTCCTTGTCGGGTAAGTTCCGACCTGCACGAATGGTGTAACGATCTGAGCGCTGTCTCGGCCATGATCTCGGTGAAATTGTAGTAACGGTGAAGATGCCGTTTACCCGCAACGGGACGGAAAGACCCCGTGAACCTTTACTATAGCTTCACATTGATTTTGGGTAAGTGATGTGTAGGATAGGTCGGAGACTGTGAACCGGTTTCGCCAGGAATCGGGGAGTCAACGTTGAAATACGACCCTTCATTTACCTGGAATCTAATCCCGACTACAGTCGGGAGACATTGTTTGGTGGGTAGTTTGACTGGGGTGGTCGCCTCCAAAAGAGTAACGGAGGCTTCTAAAGGTGCCCTCAGCGCGCATGGTAACCGCGCGGGGAGTGCAATGGCACAAGGGCGCTTGACTGCGAGGCGGACATGCCGAGCAGGTGCGAAAGCAGGGCATAGTGATCCGGTGGTACCGAGTGGAAGGGCCATCGCTCAAAGGATAAAAGGTACTCCGGGGATAACAGGCTGATCGCTCCCAAGAGCTCATATCGACGGAGCGGTTTGGCACCTCGATGTCGGCTCGTCACATCCTGGGGCTGGAGAAGGTCCCAAGGGTTCGGCTGTTCGCCGATTAAAGTGGCACGCGAGCTGGGTTCAGAACGTCGTGAGACAGTTCGGTCCCTATCTGTTGTGGGCGTAGGAAATTTGCGGAGATCTGTCCTTAGTACGAGAGGACCGGGATGGACGAACCTCTGGTTTACCGGTTGTGGCGCCAGCTGCACCGCCGGGTATCCAAGTTCGGTTAGGATAAGCGCTGAAAGCATCTAAGCGCGAAGCCATCTCCAAGACTAGATTTCCATTGAGGGACGTAGGAGACTACTACGTTGATAGGCCGTAGATGTATAGGCAGTAATGTCACAGTCGAACGGTACTAATATCCCGAACACTTCGCTTGGACAGGAATTTATGATCATCAATGGTATGTTTACATACTATGGTCACAAATTTCAGCAAGATAGACAGTTGTTATTTCGTTATCTTTCTCAAAAGATATATTGGCTCGGGCATTCGTTCCACGGAACGAACCCCAATATAAGAGCCAACCAGTTATCAAGGTGGTTACAGCGGTGAGGTTCCACCTCTTCCCATCCCGAACAGAGAAGTTAAGCTCACCAACGCCGATGGTACTGCTATACCAAGTGGGAGAGTAGGTAGCCGCCAACTTTAAGAAAGCCCCGACAGCAACAGCTGCCGGGGCTTTTGTATTTCATTAACTTTCATCAGAAAGCGCCTCTTACTTCAAAAATAGAAATCTCTCGAACTAATTCCAGTCGATATTAAGCAGCTTCATCTTGACAGAGAGGGATTTATCGGGAATATACTTTTTTTCTATATTAGTGTGGTTTCCCCATTTCATTTCGAATGAATCTTTATTGCCCTCTGTAAAATAAAGAGAATATATCGCATTGTTGTTCTCCTTCGCATTAATAATAAGTTGGTTATCACCGTTGGGTCTTACTACAAGGTCTTCTACATCAACAGTAGTTAAGAAAGATAAGCCCGTAACAACAGTACAGCTTTTAGAGTTCTCGGTAAAATGGAGACTTTTTGCAAGAACGTCCATCTCAGTTTTTATTTCATATCTTATTCCACCAAGCCATTTGCCATTAAGATCAAAGTCAATTTTTATTTCTTCCAAAGGTGCGCATGATGCTACCATAAGTGACAATAAAATGAGGGATAATAACTTTTTCATAGCTCTTATATTATAAAATGTTTATCGTGTAGGGAGTAGGTGCAATTATTATAGTCAACTTTGCTTGTGTGACAGAGATTATCTCATCTGTCTAATTAGTGAGAGTTTAGAACAGCTCTTTTTCTTTTTATATCTTTTGCGAAGCTGGATGTTGGCGATGCCACGATAGTAATTCTCTGCAATGGAATAACAGATATCGACGGATTACTGGATATGCTCAAAGTTTTCAGAAAGGTTGAATGCGATAGCAGAGATGTATCTGTAGGGTTCATCCTCCTGAATGAGTTCCAATTTGAGGTGTTTCATACCCGCCTCGGCAGATCCCACTCTGCGGCCATTACCGTTGTCGTAGACATTCTCTGTAATAAAAACAGGAGATAGGTTGCCCGGTCCGAAAGGTTGAAATTGCTTGAGCAGTCTGAAAAATTTGGGTGTAATCTGCTTAAAATCCAGATATGAGGTCGATATTTATAATCGGTGTTAGGATTACATCGTCGATTTTCGAGGCTACATAGGTTTCAAAACGCTCGGTAAATTTCTGAAGATTTTCTTCCTCCTTGAGGGTTAACCCAGCAGCATACATGTGTCCTCCAAAGTTCTCCAGCAGGTCGGAACAGGACTCAATGGCCTCATAGAGATCTAAAACCCTGAATGGAGCGGGCAGAGCCTGTGATTAATCCATTTGACTGGGTAAGTACTTGGTAGGTCTATAGTAGGCCTCCACCAGACGGGATGCCACAATACCTACCACCCCCTTGTGCCAGGATGGGTTGTACACCACAGTTGACTTCTTATTCTCAAAAACCGGGGATGCTTTTCACCATCTTTAGCGCCTCTTCGGTAATCTCCCGGTCGACTTTCTTGCGGTCGTTATTATGTGCATTAATGGCTGCCCCAATCTCCTTTGATTCATCTTCATCTCTGGAAGTAAGCATATCGACCGCAGTTTTACCCGACTCCATCCTGCCCGCAGCATTGATTCTGGGCCTATTTTAAAGACTATTTCGTCTATGGTAATGCGGTGTTTTTCCAGTCCGGAGAGTTTAATTATCGTCTGTAGCCCCTCACGAGGGTTTTTCATTGCTGAGTTGCTTGAGTCCATAGTATGCCAACACACGGTTTTCTCCCGTGACGGAGACCGAGGTCTGATGCGATACTGACCACCAGAAGATCCAGCAACGAAACTATATTGTCAAAGGGGATATCATATTGTTGGGCGTAGCCCTGAACAAGTTTAAAGCCCACTCCACAGCCGGAAAGGTCATCGAAGGGGTAGTTGCAGTCCTGTCTTTTTGGGTCAAGTACGGCGACGGCATCGGGGAGTTTCTCATCCGGTAAGTGATGGTCGCAGATAATCATATCTATCCCCAGACTTAGCATAGTTAACCTTTTCAATAGCTTTAATGCCGCAGTCCAGTGCAATGATCAGGGTACAGTTGTGATCTCTATAGTATCGATGCCCTTGTAAGAAATGCACCATCCCTCGTCATACCTGTCAGGAATATAGTATTCTACCCGGTTTGTGAGGTTTTTCATAAATGAATAGACCAAAGCAACCGCAGTCGTACCGTCTACATCATAGTCACCGTATATCAAGATAGTTTCTCTCTTGACTACTGCCTTGCGGAGACGCTCTACAGCTTTATCCATATCCTTCATTAAGAAGGGATCGTGGAGCATTGAAAGGTCCGGGGCGGAAAAACTCCCTGTGGCTTTCGCAAAAGGTATCGATACCTCTTTGGACCAGAAGGTTGGTTAATACAGAATCAATACCCAGCTCCTGTGTCAGTTGGCGTACAAGAGCCGGATTACCCGGCTCCATCACTATCCATTTTTTTTCAATGCTCATATTGACTTCTGCAATTCTACAAAGATAAACAATTTTTGTACCTTTATCCATAAATATTCTTATTTTTGCCAGATATAATAAAAGGAATACTTAACTGTCAGATTTACAATATGGAAATAACAGATCTCAATGAACAGGAATTGAATCGTCGCGCTGCTCTGCAACAATTGAAGGATTTAGGTATTGACCCGTACCCTGCTGAGGAATTCCACATAAATGCCACTTCGAGAGAGATAAAAGAGGGATATGATGCAGAAAAAGCCAATTTCAATGATATCTCCATTGCCGGTAGGATAATGAGTCGCCGCATTATGGGTGCTGCTTCATTTGTAGAGCTTCAGGATGAGTGTGGCAAGATTCAGGTCTATATCAAACGAGACGAAATCTGTGAGGGTGAGGATAAGACTCTTTACAATACGGTTTTCAGGAAACTTTTGGATATAGGTGATATTATTGGTATCAAAGGTTATGCATTCATTACCCAGACGGGTCAACTATCTATTCATGCAAAGTCACTGACATTGCTTAGCAAGTCTCTTCGTGTACTTCCTATCGTAAAAGAGAAAGAGGGAGAGTTATATGATGCTTTCTCCGATCCTGAACTTCGTTACAGGATGAGATATGTTGACCTGATCGTCAATCCTCAGGTGAGGGAAACCTTTGTCAAGAGGACCAAAATTGTCTCTACAATGAGGGACTTTTTCAACGAGCATGGA
This sequence comes from Bacteroidales bacterium, assembly GCA_040766795.1. GTDB lineage: Bacteria > Bacteroidota > Bacteroidia > Bacteroidales > UBA932 > Cacconaster. The sequence continues at coordinate 54,027 of JAXGPW010000007.1, forward strand.
TATCTTGAGGTTGAGACACCCATCCTTCAACCAATTCCCGGTGGAGCAGCTGCCAGACCCTTCATCACTCACCACAACGCTCTTGATATTCCACTTTATCTCAGAATTGCCAACGAACTATACCTAAAGCGTTTGATTGTGGGGGGTTTTACAGGCGTCTATGAGTTTGCAAAAAATTTCCGCAATGAAGGTATGGACAGAACCCACAATCCCGAGTTTACCTGTATGGAGATTTATGTGGCATACAAGGATTATATATGGATGATGGAGTTTGTTGAGCAACTTGTCGAGAGGATAGCCATTGCACTCAACGGTAAGACCAAATTCGATGTTTGGGGCCATGAAATAGAGTTCAAGAAGCCCTACAGGCGTCTTCCTATGATTGATGCCATAAAGGAGTATGCCGGTGTAGATATTACCGGCATGAATGAGGCGCAGTTGCGAAAGGCATGTGACGATCTTAATATTCCCGTTTCTCCCTCTATGGGAGTAGGCAAATTGATTGATGCCATCTTCAGCGAATATTGCGAAAAGCATTTGATCCAGCCTACCTTCATCACAGATTACCCCGTAGAGATGTCTCCTCTTACCAAACGTCACAGAAACAATCCGGCAATAACTGAGCGATTCGAACTCTTTGTCAACGGCAAAGAGGTAGCAAATGCCTATAGCGAACTGAATGACCCGATTGACCAGCTCGATAGGTTTCACGATCAAGTCAAACTACAGGAGAAGGGTGATGATGAAGCTATGTTCATAGATCTGGACTTTGTTCGTGCTTTAGAGTATGGTATGCCACCTACCTCGGGTCTGGGTATGGGCATTGACCGTCTTATTATGCTTATGACCAACTCCACTTCCATACAGGATGTTATTTTCTTCCCTCAAATGAGGCCGGAGGGCGGTCACAAGAAAATCGACTGATGATGACGGCAGAGAAGATAACCTCCGCCCGTAATCCTCGCATAAAAGAGCTCATTCTGCTCCGGAGCAAGTCCAGGGAGCGTCGGAAAAGGGCTCTTTTCGTAGTAGAAGGGGAGCGCGAAGTAATAAGGGCCATCGAATCGGGCTATATGCCTCTCTCTATTTTTTACTCTCCTGCGTATATTGACAGTCCAAAAATACCGCAAGTTGCCGGTAACGTAGAGTTGTTCGAAGTTCCTGCGAATATTTATGACAAGATTGCTTATCGTGGTGGAACCGAGGGAATAATTGCCGTGATGCAGGTGAAACAGCTGAAATTGGATGCAATTTCTTTGAGTGACAACCCATTGATAATAGTTCTGGAATCCCTTGAAAAACCCGGAAACCTTGGAGCCATACTTAGGACTGCCGATGCGTGCGGCGCCGATTGTGTATTGGTATGTGATCCTTTGGCAGATATTTTCAATCCTAATGTAATAAGAGCGAGTACCGGTGCCTTCTTTAGCGTCAACTCTGTATGCTGCACTTCGGAAGAGGCCCTCAGGTGGCTCAAAATGTCTAATATCTCCATTTTAACAACCCAGCTACAAGACTCCTCACCCTACCATGATAGTGATATGAGAGGAGCTGTCGCAATAGTTTTCGGTAGGGAAGACAGGGGTCTTTCAGATTTTTGGAAAGAGCATTCAGATGAGAAAATTCGCATTCCAATGGCCGGAATCTGTGATTCGCTCAATGTCTCGGTCTCTGCAGCCGTTATCTGTTTTGAAGCCCTGAGACAACGAAAGAAGATCACCTAACTAATTAAAACTAACAAGCATGTTAAAAACTTCAATTCTTACCGCCACTCTCTCGGTGGCGTGGCAATGGGGTCTATGCCTTACGATTATTTTTATTAAGTAACAATCGTTCGGCACTAGTTTCCGCATAAAACGCAGGGAGATGCGAATAAAGGAGAAGATCTCAGAGCAACTCAGAAAAAAGGAGGCAGACGAAGAATATCTGGCCCAAGCCCTAAATAATGTTATTCAGATGGTCATTGGTATTATGGATTGCATCTCTCTGGAGGTCCGGAAAATGCTAATTTACTCCATTCGAAGATTCGATCTTATTTTTTGACTACCCTTAGAGATAGAATAATATTTTTTACGAAATGGACTATTTGGCTGACAAATGTCAATATGGTCTTATCTCACGATTAAAAGAGGAATATCCCTCACTTACAAAGGACGACGTGACGTTATGCAGCCTGATTTCTATGGGCTTTCCCCACACATGCCATAGCCACAATCTTCCGACTTACCAATGAGATGAGTATCTACAACAAGCGAGAACGCCTTAGAACACGTCTGGAAATGGCAGAAGGGGCTAATCTGAAGGATTTCCTGGAGGAGAAGGCGGAGATGCTCCGAAATCAAAAAGCTTTTTTATATGCAAATATTTTTTCAAATCTCTGCAAAAAAGACTATATTTAGAAAAATTTTTGAAATATGGCACTGAACAAAGTTTTACTTATCGGCAACGTGGGAGAGATCCTGAAATCAGGCATCTCGAAGGTGGAGCATCCGGTGCCCATTCTCCTTGCAACAACGGAGAGATTTAGAGACCGTAATGGAGAGACCAAAGAAATTACTGAATGGCACAACATAGTTGCCTGGAGACAGCTGGCTGATTTGGCCGGCAGATTTATCAAAAAAGGAAGTCAGATCTATGTGGAAGGTAGGATCAGAAGTCGTTCCTGGGATGATGCCAACGGGCAGAAACGCTACATAACAGAGATTTTGGCTGATACGATCCAGCTTCTTGGGCGTAGGGATGACACATTGCCAAGAGATGGTGCGTGGGATGATTCTGCGGGTACTTCCAGACCGAGCGATTCGCCTGCACACGTTACGAAAACCTGCATCAAAAGTCTACCATCACAACCGGCTTCACAGTCCGAGCAATTTGTTACTTCAGACGATATCATGTCTGACGGTCACGACGATCTGCCATTCTAGCAGATTGTAATAGAATAAAAAATGCGACCTAAAAGGTCGCATTTTTTATCTGTCTACTCTACTTTCCTTTATATCTTTTCCTTTATTTCTTTTCAAAGAAATCTTTCGCTTGGTCAGTAGGTAACAGCTCTTCCTGGAAAGCGTATGCTCCCGTACGCTCAGACTTGACCATACGGATACACTTTACATAGTTTTTGTTTTGTTGACGGCTACCACCAAATGTAGCCACTGCTTTCTTTGCCATTTTATATAAAGATAAGTGTGTTATTTGATTTCGCGATGAAGAGTCCTTTTTGAGATAGGGGTTGTATTTTTTGCGCTCCAATCTCTGAGTAGTGTTCTTTTTATTTTTTGTTGTGATATACCTGGAAATGCCCGGTACACCGCTCTCTCTTTGCTCAGTACACTCCATGATAACCTGTACTCTGTTGCCTTTACCTTTCTTTGCCATAGTCGTGAATGTTAAACTACATTAATCAAACCTTTTTCCTGTGATTTCTTGATAGTAGCGGCAAGACCGTTCTTATAAATGGTCTTCATCCCTTCAAGATACGGAGTGTAATTAATCTCTGCTCTTCCTCAGACCAGAATTTTTTGGTCTTTAGATTTGGAGCGAATTCGGTTTCGTGCGTCTCTTGGAGTGGGAAACGTTGTTTCCAATCATCCTTTTCTTTCCTGTTACTTGACAAACTCGTGCCATTGTTATCTATTTTTAATATTATTATCTTTTTGAGGGCTGCAAATGTATTGATTTTTCTGCTAAAATCAAATTTAACCACCTTTATTAGATAAACTTCAAGATCCTTTTCCACCTGATGTTCTTAGGGAAGGACCTGTTGCCATCCTTAGAAAACCAGATTACTGCCGGTCGACCCACAATATGGTCCTCGGGAACAAATCCCCAGTAACGAGAATCGAGCGAATTGTGGCGGTTGTCGCCCATCATGAAGTAATAATCTTGTTTGAATGTGTAGGTGGTTGCCTTCTCACCGTTGATATAGTATATACCCTCCTTCTCATTGAAATCATTGCCTTCATAGATATCAATGATTCTCCTGTAGAGGTCAATATTGTCTGCATCCAGATTTGCCGTTACTCCTTGGCAGGAATCCAAATAGGCCCATAGTTATCCTTCGTCCAGCCCTTTTCCACAAAAGGGGAGAGCATTCTATAGGAATCGGGATAATCGGGAGGATAAACATCCATATTGGGACAGAAACGCATTACCAATGACTCCACTTTTAAGAGCATCTCATTAGTAAGAGGTAACTGGGGATAGCCCGGCAGGGTAGGGTCATACCACACTTCAGATGAGTTGATGCCAATGTCTCTGAGGTGAACCGGATTTATGACATTACCGTTAGTGACTACCTTCCATGTATTTTGTATACCCGGATAATCCTTCTGGGGCGTACCGTTTACGAATAGTTGTCCATCTCTTATTTCAAAGAGTATCACCTGCAATGGCAACGCATCTTTTTACATAGTGATCCTTCTTGTCAGTCCGGCGCGCAATTAAAGGTCGGTCTTTACCGTATACTCACGGCCATTCATCCGCACATGCGTGTAATAATCCTCGACCGGAGCCTTTGTCAGCACCGTGTCGCCATGTGGGAAGCAAAAGACTACATAATCGTCACGCTTTACATTGCCAAAGCCTGCAATGCGTTTGTGATCAAATTGCAGTATGGTAGAAAAACTCTTCTTTACCGTCCCTGGGAACACATTATGAATAAAGGGCATGGATACAGGTGTCTGCGGCATCTTGGGTCCATAAGCTACCTTGCTTACAAAGAGGTAGTCCCCTGTCATAAGAGAACTTTCCATTGAAGAGGAGGGAATTTTGAAGGCCTGGAAAAAGAATATATTGATGAAACTTACAACTATCACTGCAAAAATGAGGGCGTCAAGCCAATCGAGCAGTGCATTGCGTTTCTCTCCCTCTTTATATTTCTTTTTCCAAAAAGCCCATTTCACTTTTTTGGTGATATAGAGGTCGAAAATGACAATAAGTCCAAACAGCCACCACCAGTTGCGGATCCATATAACCCACAAAGTGTAGAGTACGGCCCAGAAACCGAACCGTACCCACTTATTCCTGTATAATTCCCTAATTGTCAAGGAAGGACTATTTTACAGAATTTACAATAGCTTCAAACGCCTGAGGATTGTTCATAGCTAGGTCAGCGAGAACCTTGCGGTTGAGGCCAACATTCTGCTTTGAGAGTTTCCCCATAAACTGGGAATAACTCATCCCGTGCTGGCGTGCAGCGGCATTGATACGTATTATCCAAAGTGAACGGAAGTTACGTTTCTTGTTTTTGCGGTCGCGATAGGCGTAGGTCAAACCTTTCTCATAGGTATTTTTGGCTACTGTCCATACATTCTTTCTTGACAGAAAGTTACCGCGAGTCTGTTTTAAAATTTTCTTACGGCGGGCTTTTGATGCTACCGAGTTAACCGATCTTGGCATAATGAAATTTTGGTTTTGGGTGCCAGCGCTCTTTAAGAGACTTGTTAAAGCTGGACATCCGGATTAAACATCTAAAAATTACTTCACTAACAGGAGTTTTACTCTCTTCTCATCAGCTTTGTCAACCAAACCGAACTGAGTGAGTCTTCTTTTCTGCTTCTTTGTCTTCTTAGTCAGAATGTGACTCTTGTAAGCATGTTTTCTTTTTACTTTTCCCGAACCGGTGAGCGTAAAACGCTTCTTTGTACCGGAGTTGGTCTTGATTTTTGGCATAGTTAAATGTGTTAACTTGTTTTAATATGATTGGTTTAAAATTATTTCTTTTTGATGGTGGCAATCATCATTATCATCCTCTTTCCCTCCAGCTTTGGCATTTGTTCCGCCTTTCCATACTCCTCAAGCTCCAGTGCAAACCTTAGGAGGAGTTTCTCACCCTGGTCTGAGAAGAGTATTGAACGTCCTCTAAAAAAGACATAGGCCTTGACCTTTGATCCTTCGGAAAGGAAATTCTTTGCGTGATTCAGCTTAAACTGGAAATCGTGCTCATCTGTGTTGGGACCGAACCTTATCTCTTTTATCACGATTTTGGCGGCGTTTGCCTTCTGTTCCTTCGCCCTTTTCTTCTGCTGGTATAGATACTTTTGGTAATCTATGATCTTACATACCGGAGGATCAGCATTGGAGAAATCTCAACCAGATCAAGCTCACAGATTGAGCCATATTCAACGCCTCTGAAAGTGAATAGATACCTTGTTCAGGAATATTCTCTCCGACAACCCTTACGCGTTGTGCAGTGATGGCTTCGTTGATCCTTAAACCCTCTTCCTTTCGATTTAGAGGCAATCTGCGATCAGGCTGTCTCGGACCTTTAAATGGTTTGGGTTTCGGCGGTTTGTAACTTGTCGCTATAGTTTTATCCTCCTATAAATTAGTTAATATTATAATTAGCTGAGCTGTTGCTCGATTTCATCTTAAGTAAGTGACGAATTCCTCAATTGTCATTATTCCCTTATCTCCTTCTCCCTGCTTCCTAACAGAGACGGAATTAGTTGACTCTTCCTTCTCTCCGACAACCAATAGATAGGGGATACGCTTGATCTCGTTTTCGCGTATCCTCTTACCAATTGTTTCGTTACGCTCGTCAATGGAGCTGCGAATATCGGAATTATTAAGCAATTCACAAACTTTTTTTGCAAAATCGTTGTATTTTTCGCTGATAGGCAGCACAATAACCTGATCCGGGGCAAGCCAAAGGGGAAACTTTCCGCTAGTGTGCTCTATTAGCACGGCGACAAATCTCTCCATAGAACCGAAGGGAGCCCGGTGTATCATGATAGGGCGATATTTCTTGTCATCGCTGCCCACATATTCAAGTTCGAAGCGTTCAGGGAGATTGTAGTCCACCTGGATGGTGCCCAGCTGCCACTTTCGTCCGATTGCATCCTTGACCATAAAGTCAAGTTTGGGACCATAAAAGCTGCCTCTCCGAGCTCTACCGTAGTTTCGAGTCCTCTCTCCTTCGTAGCCTCGATGATGGACTTCTCCGCTCTCTCCCAATTCTCGTCCGTTCCAATGTATTTCTCGTGATTGTTGGGATCACGAAGAGAAACCTGGACAGTGAAGTCATTGAAGTCGAGAGTTTTGAAAATGTAGAGTACAATATCGATAACCTTACAGAACTCCTCTTTTATTTGGTCCTCACGGCAGAAAATATGGGCATCATCTTGGGTGAAGCTGCGTACTCTTGTCAAACCGTGGAGTTCGCCGCTCTGTTCATAGCGGTATACAGTTCCGAACTCGGCAAGGCGCAGGGGAAGGTCGCTTGTAAGAGCAGGGTTTGGTCTTATATATCTCGCAATGGTGGGGACAGTTCATAGGTTTGAGCAGAAACTCTTCTCCCTCCTGGGGTGTGCTGATGGGACGGAAAGAGTCTTGGCCATATTTTGCGTAGTGCCCTGATGTAACATATAGCTCCTTCTGGCCTATATGAGGGGTAATCACCGGCAAATAGCCGTGTGCCTTCTGTACCTTTTTGAGAAACATCTCGAGTTGCTCCCTTAAAGCTGCACCCCGGGGAAGCCACAACGGCAGACCCTGCCCAACTTTCGACGAAAATGCAAAGAGTTCAAGCTCTCTACCAAGTTTGCGGTGATCTCTCTTTTTGGCCTCTTCGAGCATTTTGAGGTAGTCATCGAGGAGAGATTTCTTGGGAAAAGTTATACCGTAGATACGGGTGAGCATCTTGTTCTTCTCATTGCCTCTCCAATAGGCACCTGCAATTGTGGTGAGTTTAACTGCCTTTATTACTGAGGTATCTCTAAGGTGGGGACCTCTGCAAAGATCTGTAAAAACACCGTTGGTATAGAAAGTGATGGTGCCATCTTCCAGGTCATTAATGAGTTCGCATTTGTACTCATCTCCTTTAGCACTATATTTTTCCATCGCTTCAGCTTTAGAGACATCTATTCTGGTGAAGTGTTCTTTCTGCTGAGCAAGCTCAATCATCTTTTTCTCTATTTTGGCAAGGTCTGCCTCCACTATTTGTCTCTCCCCAAGGTCCACGTCGTAGTAGAAGCCATTTTCAATAGCAGGGCCAATACCGAACTTGACTCCGGGATAGAGTATTTCGAGAGCCTCCGCCATAAGGTGGCTGGAGGAGTGCCAGAATGTACTTTTTGCCTCCTGGTCCTCCCATTTGTGTAATTTAATGGTGGCATCTTCATGAATGGGCCTGTCAAGGTCGTGTATTGAATCGTTGACAGTAGCAACAAGTATGTCGGCTGCAAGCCTTGGGCTGATACTCTCTGCTATCTGATAAGGCGTGGTACCCTTTGGAAACTCCTTTACAGTGCCGTCAGGAAATTTTATCTTAATCATGGTCTATATTATTGTTCAATTTTTTATTTCAACCTACAAAGGTAAGACTTTATTTCTTATCTTTGTAATCTTAATAGCAATTATTTATATTGAATAACAGATACATGGCACTTAAAACAACAACTATTTCAAATTGGAGAGAAGCGGCCCGCGACGGCCTATTACTTGCTCTGGTTACGGTGGTTTTGATTTCGTTCAACGCACTTGTCGAGAATGCAGCGCTTAAGATGCTCATTTGGCTGGTAAAATTTGTGGGTTCAGTATGGTTACTTCATTTTTTATGAAAAAATTCATGAAGGGTGAGCCGAGGAATTACGTTTTCAGGCAGGGAGTAAGAATTACTCTCTTTTCTTCAATTGTCTGTGCTGCATACACCTTCTTCATGTATAGCGTACTTTTTCCCGAGATGATTACGGAGATATTCGAGGCGTTTTACTCTGCACCGGAATTTGCTTCGCTTCCGGACAATATGACAGATATGATGCTCAAGCTGGAGGACAACTTTGCGAGGTATTCCTGCATCGCTACTTTTTTCTGGAATTTCATCTTAGGTATAATCATTTCAGCAATAATTGCGCGTTCCATTGTTCCTAAAACCATTTTTACTGAGGACGACAATACAATTTGAGATATGGATCTTTCTATAGTAATATCACTTTTCAATGAAGAAGAATCCCTTCCGGAGCTGGTAGCCTGGATAAGCAGAGCACTCGCTTCCGAGCAATTGAAATATGAAATCATAATGGTAGATGATGGGAGTACCGATAACTCATGGCAGGTCATTGAGGAGCTTAAAAAGAGCTACCCTGCAATCAGAGGTATCTCATTTCGCCGCAACTACGGCAAGTCTGCAGCTCTTTATACGGGATTTGAAGCAGCAACAGGGGAGATAGTAGTTACTATGGATGCAGACCTCCAGGATAGCCCGGAAGAAATTCCGGAAATGATGAGGATGATAAAGGAAGAGGGATATGATCTTGTCTCAGGCTGGAAGAAAAAACGTTACGACGGTACTTTTACAAAAAATCTCCCTTCAAAACTCTATAATGCTACCGCCCGAAAGGTAACGGATACTAAACTTCACGACATGAACTGTGGCCTCAAGGCCTATCGCAATGAGGTTGTGAAGAATATCGAGGTCTATGGAGAGATGCACCGTTTTATTCCCTATCTGGCTAAGCAGGCAGGTTTTGCCAAAATCGGTGAGAAGGTGGTACAACACCAGGCTCGTAAATATGGCAAAAGCAAGTTTGGTTTAAACCGCTTCATTAATGGTTTTCTGGACCTGCTTTCCGTGTGGTTTCTTCAGGTATTCGGGAAAAAACCTATGCACTTTTTTGGGAGCATCGGTGTACTTACCTTCGTAATAGGTATTGTTATCGCTATCTGGCTGATTGTGGCTAAGCTCATTGCTCAGTCGCGCGGTATTATATTCCGCCCTGTTACGGAGCAGCCTTTATTTTATCTGGCACTGCTGATGGCCTTGATAGGAGTAATACTTTTCCTAACAGGATTTCTCGGTGAGCTTATTACAAGAAACAGCCAGGAGAGGAACAAATACAATATCCGTAAGGAGATTTAAAATCTATTTTGTATTATTTTTACTATTCTCGGTCTCCGGAGAAGAGCCTTTAAACTCTTCCTCCATTTTTTGGTACTCCTCTTGAGTAATAATTTTACAGGTACCGTTGAAGCGTGCACCTCTCTCAACGCTCAATTTGTGAGTCTGAAGGAGTCCTTTGAATATGCAGGTGCTCTGTAACATCAGGGTGTCACCTATTATCACATCACCGTCAATACGACCATAGATATCTGCATTTTTACAACAGATATTGCCGTAAATATATCCTGTCTCACCAATAATCAATTTTCCCGAAGTGATTATATCACCGGTAAATGTGCCGTCAATCCTTACATCCTTCTCGGAAAAGAGGTATGCAGCACGGACTTCTGTGCCCACGGGTATTCGGGTTATTTCGTGGGCATGTGATTGAGGGGACGCATTTTTTTCTGCCATAATCCGAAAGTTAAAATAATTAGGTTTATATATGTATTGCCTCGGAGTGCGTTGCCGCAGCTGCCTCCATAATGGCTTCACTCATAGTGGGGTGAGGAAAAATGGTCTTCATTACGGAGGATGCAGTTGCACCAAGCCTGCAGGCCAGCACCATTCCTCCAATCATCTCAGATGCATTGGCTCCTACAATATGGACTCCAAGTACGCGGTCGTTTTGCTCGTCCACAACCATTTTGGCGAATCCATCTCTTTCTCCGGCTGCGGTAGCCTTACCTGAAGCAGTGAAGGGAAATTTACCTACTTTATATGCTATGCCCTTCTCTTTGGCAGCTCTTTCGGTCATACCTACGGAGGCAACCTCAGGTGAAATATAGGTGCAGGCAGGAATTATCGAATAGTCGATAGGCTGGGGGTTGAGTCCCGCTATGGCTTCTACGCAGCAGACAGCTTCAGCTGAGGCAACGTGAGCCAGTGCCGGTGTGGAAATTACATCCCCGATAGCATAAACTCCTTCAATTGAGCTCCTATAATATTGATCCACGGTGATTTTACCTTTTACGGTCTCTACGCCCGCAGCTTCGAGCCCCAAATTTTCGGTATTTGGAACCACACCAACGGCAGAGAGTACCAATTCGGCCTCTACAATCTCTTCTCCTTTCTTCGTAAGGACTGTAATACGAGACAGCTCTCCGATAGTGTCAACGCTCTTGACCTGAGAGGAGACCATCACCTTCATCCCCATTTTTCGGAAAGAACGGCTGACCTGAGCGCTTACCTCATCATCCTCTATGGGGAGAACTCTGTCAAGGTATTCAATAAGGGTAACTTCCACTCCAAGGGCTCTATAAAAGAATGCAAACTCACTACCAATTGCGCCCGACCCTATTACCACCAAACTCTTGGGAAGCTTGGATGGTACAAGAGCCTGTCGGTAGGAAATAATCTTATTACCGTCAATGGGAGCAAATGGCAGGGAAGCAGCTCTTGCACCGGTAGCAATTATGATATGGTCTGCCCCGTAAATAGCAACACTACCATCATCTGAAGTAACCTGGAGTTGTTTACCGGGGAGAAGTTTACCAATACCTTTAATGAGAGTTATCTTGTTTTTCTTGAAAAGATACTCTATACCCTTATTCATTGACTCCGAAATATTCCTGCTTCTGGAAACAATTGCTTCTATGTCAGCAGTGACTTCAGAGGCAGAAAAGCCGAATTCGGCACAATTCTTAGCATAATTATACGCTTGGGCACTCTTCAAAAGGGCTTTTGTGGGGATACAGCCCCAGTTAAGGCAGATTCCGCCAAGCTCACTCATTTCAACTACTGCCGTGTTAAAACCTAACTGGGAAGCACGGATTGCTGCAACATATCCTCCCGGTCCCGAACCTATTACTATGACGTCAAATTTTTCCATGTTATTTGGATTATATTTTTCTCATTGATTTTTTCCGTGACAATTCTTATATTTTTTACCGCTTCCACATGGGCATGGGTCATTGCGGCCAACTTTTTTCTCTGCTCTGGCCGGGGCATTTGATTGGGGCTCAGAACTATTGGTAAGCAGATCGGGGCGGCTCTCCCTCATTCCACTCAGATCGGTTTTCTTAGTATGTTGCCCCTCCGTGGCAACCTCTTGCGGTTGTTGATCATTCCTAAGGAAGAGGAATGAACGCAGGAGGAATGCAAGAACATCCCTGCTGATGCCCTCAAGCACCTTGATGAAGAGTTCGAAACTCTCCCCTTTGTAGACGAGGATGGGGTCTTTTTGCTCATAAGCGGCATGCTGTACTGCTTGCTTAAGGTCATCCATATCCCGGAGATGGTTTTTCCAGTACTCATCAATAACTCTTAGGGTAATTGTCTTCTGTACGGCACGAATCAACTCCTTGCCTTTGCTCTCATAAGCCTTTCTCAGATCGACGAGTATGCCATACACCATCTTGCCATCGGATACGGGGATTTGTATATTCTGGTAAAACATCCTCTTTGTGTCATATACGTGGCTGATTACAGGCCATGTTTGCTCAATCAGGGTGTCAAATCTGCGCTGCATCACATTTTGAACACTTTGTTGGAGTTGTTCCGTGAGTTGAGCCTTATTGAAACGCTCATAGGAGGCTTCGTCAAAATCCGGAAAGATGGAAAGCACCTTCATCAACTCTTCAGAGAAGAGATCATAAGTCAGATGACGGTTGGAGTCTACAAACATTTCGCAATAGTCTGAAATCATGTTTAGTACATCCACATCAATTCGTTCACCGGTCAGAGCGCTGCGTCTCTTGGTATATACAACCTCCCTCTGTGAGTTCATAACGTCATCATAATCTACGAGTCTCTTTCGCGTACCGAAGTTATTTTCCTCAACCTTCTTTTGAGCCCTCTCTATGGCATTTGATAGCATGGAGGCCTGAAGAGCTTCATCCTCCTGCATACCCATCGAATCGACTACCTTGGAAATCCTGTCGGAGCCGAAGATACGCATCAGGTCATCCTCGAGAGATACATAGAAAATGGAGCTACCCGGGTCCCCCTGACGTCCTGCACGTCCTCTGAGCTGACGGTCAACGCGGCGGCTATCGTGACGCTCGGTACCTATGATTGCAAGGCCTCCGGCTTCCTTGACTTCATCCGATATCTTAATGTCGGTACCACGTCCCGCCATATTGGTGGCGATTGTCACGGTACCGGGCTTACCTGCGTGGAGTACAACCTCAGCCTCACGTGCATGTTGCTTGGCATTGAGCACCTGGTGATCAATACCATGTAACTTCAACAGACGGCTCAGATATTCTGATATTTCCACAGAGGTGGTTCCTACGAGTACAGGGCGTTTTTCCTTAACCAGTTTACCAATGTGCTCTATGACTGCATTATATTTTGCTTTCTTAGTCTTGTAGATCAAGTCGTCCTGGTCGTCTCTTATTATGGGACGGTTAGTAGGTATGACCACTACATCGAGCTTATAGATGCTCCAGAACTCGCCGGCCTCAGTCTCCGCCGTACCTGTCATTCCCGAAAGTTTATGGTACATCCTGAAGTAATTCTGTAGGGTAATGGTGGCGAAAGTCTGTGTGGCTGCCTCGACTTTTACATTTTCCTTGGCCTCCACAGCCTGATGGAGGCCGTCGCTCCAGCGACGTCCTTCCATTATACGGCCGGTACTCTCATCTACAATCTTTACCTTATTGTCAATTACCACATAATCCACATCCTTCTCAAACATTGAATATGCCTTCAAGAGCTGGTCAACCGTGTGCATCCTCTCGGCTTTGAGGGAGTAATTGGAGTAAAGCTCATCTTTTTTCTGTCTCTTCTCCTCGGCGGGGATATCCATCTGGTCAATCTTTGAGAGTTCGTCGCCAAGCCTGGGCATCAGGAAGAAGTCAGCATCACCTACTGCCTTGGCAAGTACTTCGTTGCCCTTGTCGGTGAGCTCAACACTGCGCTGATGTTCGTCTATGACGAAAAACAGATCGTTGGTGACAATTCTCTGTTCTATGTCCTTTTCAGTAAAGGCGGCCTTTATTATCTTACTCTGCACATCCTGCAAAATCTGTTTGATACCTGGCTCACTGAGATATTTAATTAGAGGTGCATATTTGGGGAGTCCCTTATGTGCTCTGAGTAGCAATATTTCCCCTTTATCTTTGATTTCGCCTGCGGCAATGAGTTTCTTTGCCTCGTTCAGGGTCTGGTTTACAAATGTGCGTTGTTCATTGTAGAGACGCTGCACATAAGGTTTGTACTCAATGAAGGTCTGGTCTCCGCTACGCTGTACCGGTCCCGAAATAATCAACGGGGTTCGTGCATCATCTATCAGGACCGAGTCCACCTCATCGACTATGGCAAAATGGTGTTTGCGCTGAACAAGGTCTTCAGGATTGAGAGCCATATTGTCCCTAAGGTAGTCGAAACCAAATTCGTTATTGGTGCCGAAGGTAATATCGGCATTGTAGGCACGTTTTCTTGCATCGGAATTGGGCTGGTGCTTGTCAATACAATCTACGCTTAGCCCGTGGAACATATAGAGGGGGCCCATCCATTCGGAGTCACGTTTGGAGAGATAATCGTTGACTGTCACAACATGAACACCTTTGCCTGCAAGAGCGTTGAGGAAGACGGGGAGTGTTGCCACAAGGGTTTTTCCCTCACCCGTAGCCATCTCGGCAATCTTACCTGCGTGAAGGACAGCACCGCCGTACAACTGTACGTCGTAGTGTACCATATCCCAGGTAATCATATTGCCACCTGCCATCCAGGAATTTTTCCACTCGGCAATATCGCCTTTGATGGTGACAAAATCATGGGTTGTGCTAAGGTCGCGGTCAAACTGAGTGGCTTTGACTCTTATTATGGGATTGTCTTTAAATCTTCTGGCGGTTGATTTTACAATAGCAAAGGTTTCAGGGAGTACTTGATTGAGTATATCCTCAAGTTTGGTATCTATCTCTTTGATAAGCAAGTCAAGCTCAGTAGCAAGTTTCTCTTTTTCCGAAACGGCGATTTCCACATCTTCCAGTTGCTCTCTGATGGAGACCACTTTTGCCTCTTCAACCGCAACATAATCTAAAACTTTTGCCCTGATGGCAGCGGATTCATTCCTTAGCTCATCATCGGAAAGAGAGTCAATACGGCTATATGCATTATGTATATTGTTAAGTATAGGTTTTAGCTGCTTCAGATCTCTTTCAGATTTAGATCCGAACAACTTTTTAATTATATCCGAAAGTCCCATATTATGTATAAGATTTAACCCACAAATTTACTAATAAAATAGTAATAATTCACTTTATTTTCGCAACTTTAAAGTCTAAATGATATTTAGGCCTATCTGCCTTGCAGAGTGCTCCTTCATTTTGAACACATTCCTCCCTATGGATAAAGTAGAATAATCAATCCAACAATTTAGGTCAAAATATGAAAAAATTAATTTTAATTACTGTTTGCTCTCTTATTATGGCAGTCTCGTCGGATGTTTTTGCTTGTACTCGCTGCCATAATCTCGGTAGGGTTACCCTGACGGCAGACCACTTCTCTGGAAACATCGTGACACCGGTGCAGCCCAAAATCTGGTTAGGTATTTCCATGGAGATAAGTATGCTTTCTCAGCAGTCGCAGAGACCAATAATCCCAATCCCAGATCGGTTTGGATGGGAGTAAATGAGGCCGGATTTGCCATAATGAATACGAGGTCGTATAACATCGAACCCATCGACAACGAGGAAATGCAAGCAATAACGGCTATATTATGAAAGCTAGCGCTTGGAGAGTGTGCTGATGCTATAGAGTTCGAGACTCTCCTCAACTCACTGGAAAAACCATGGCACATCTCAGCAAACTTTGGTGTGATAGATGCACATAGCAATGCTTATTACTATGAGGTTAACAATGATGGATATATAAGATTTGATGTCAATGACCCCGCCACTGCACCTTTAGGTTATGTGGTTAGGAGTAACTTTTTCATTTGCAGGCGACACTGAGAGAGGTGTCGGTTATGTGAGGTATATGCAGGTTGACGAGATCGTAAAGGCGGGTGTGTAATGCACAATGCGATGACTCCGGAGTACATTTTTAATGAACTTTCCAGATCTTTTGAAAATCCCCTTATTGGCGTTAACCTTAAGAATGGAGATTTCAACCGACCGAAAACTACAGGATGGTTTGTGGAGCAGGATTTCATTGCCAGATACACTACTACAAGTAGTGTTGTTGTGTATCAGGAGTTAAAAAAGGCGAGCCGGTAGGGAAATGACTACAATGTGGACTGTTATAAGTTACCCTCCTACGACAGTGGCTATGCCGGTCTGGGTATGTGGTGGTGAAGATGGCATACTCCCAATCCTATCTCAAAATGAAGAGGGACGTTCAACGCTTGGGAATATGGGCTATATGATGAAGGAAAAGCCTATGCTCACGAAATCGAAAAGTCCCGCAAGAAGATATACTTCAATTGGGAGCTTTTGTGGAATTTTCACGGCAATGGCTATATGCAGCTCGTTCAGCAGATTGAAAAGGAGCTTTTCAGAGAGTATAATCGCGCTATTGAAACTTGGCGTAACGAAGGAGCCATTAATCGTCGTCAGATGAAAAACCTCCATGACAAATGGAGCTCATTTATCGTGGAGAAATATTACGAACACTTCGAAATGAAGTAAAGAGTCACAATATCTCCAACAACTACAAAACACCCGCGCAGAACTCCTGCACCCAACTCAAAATCAACAAAGGGCACCCGCAGGTGCCCTTTGTTGTATGGTCGTTGCAATTAATTATGCCTGCACGATAGCCCCTAGAGGACAAGCATCTGCACAAGCACCGCAATCAATGCACAAGTTGGGGTCAATCTTGTAGATATCACCTTCAGAGATAGCTCCTACAGGACATTCGTCAATACAAGAACCGCAAGCTGCACAGTTTTCAGTGATTTTGTAAGCCATGTTTAATTTTTTTAGTTATTTGATAGTTTCAATCATCAGTTGTGTCCGCAAAGATAACATCTTTTTATCGGATTAATCAAATTATTTATATCAATATCCGAAAATCTCTTTGAGCTCGAGTTTTTGGATGGGACCGTACTCCAAGAGTCTCTTCATATCAAAATCTTCATAGCGGCCGAGAATGCAGATGGTGTAGTAACGGTCTTTGATGTTCTCCTGCTGGTACTTCACCACATCATCGAGAGTTAGAGTCTGTGCCTTTGCAAATACTTCGCGATTGATGTCATAATCCAGACCAAGTTTTTGCGCACTGATATATTGCCATAGAACATTATCCCTAACTGTGCGGGCTGTACGGAGATTACTGATTAGTGATTCCTGGGCTATGTCAAATGCATTTTGTGACACCGGCATATTGTTGATGATTTCATCGAAGGCTGTCATAGCGTCAATCAGCTTGTCATTTTGTGTAGCGATGAAACTGGCGAAAAATGTTTCGTGTTCCAAATCCGTAGGCAGATATACTCTGGCGTTTGCAGAATAAGCCAAACCGCGTGCTTCACGCATCTCCTGGAATACTATGGAGTTCATTCCGGAGCCGAAATAGGAGTTGTACAGGTTTGTTATGGGGACAATGGCCGGATCGTACTCCTGTCCGATGTTCGATACCGCTAAATAATAGAGCTGGTTGGCATCGAAAGGAGCAAGGAAGACTTTGGTGCCTTCGGTCTTAGCTATTTTATAGGGGTTCCCCGATACGACAGGGGTAAGGGATTCAGGCACATTGTGGGTCTCGGCAATCAGATTCACTATCTTTTCTCCTGCAGCGGGTCCGTAATAGAGTATTTTGTGCTCCATCGTGAAGATGTTGTGGATTTTGTCAGTGAGATCGCTGCTTTTTAGATTTTTTATCTCTTGATCCGAGAGAACATTTGTGGAGGGATTCTCAGGGCCATAGATACCATATTGCTGGAGACGCGAGAAGATGTCCCTCTGTCCGAGCTTCGCATTGGCACGCTCCTGAAGCATATTGCCCTTGAGCAGAGTGAGGACCTCCTCATCGGGTTGTGCATCAGCCACCAGTTCTTCCATCATTTTAACTGCCTCTTCCATATTCTCGCCGAGGCCGGAAATGGTTACGTATGTGCGTTCGCCTGTGCAACTTACACTAACCGAACAAGCGATCTTGTACAATGCCTTCTGAAACTCTTCCTTACTCATTGTACTTGTACCCAGATAACTGATATAGTCAGCTGCAATGGGAAGCACTTTGTCGGCATAGCTGCCCGTATCGAAGAGATATGAGGGTAAATAGGTCATTGATGGTGTTCTGCTTGTAGAGTACTTGTATATTGCTCTTGTGGTCAATATATCCATATCCTTTTCAAAGTCTACAAATACGGGTTCAATGGGAGCCACCTGTGAAGCCTGAATCTCACGCAAGAATGCGCCAAAGTATCCCTATTGGTAAAAATAGTGATGGCAGGCTTAGCTATCTTGGTGTCCGCAGGGTCTTTTTCTCAATTTTGTCCACGCGGACGTAGTTGTCTGCGAAATGCTCATTGGCGAATGCTACCACTTCCTCTTTGGTAATCTTGGAGAGTCTGTCAACCTCGTTGGATGTAACTGGCCCGCGGCGATCCCATCGATAAAGCAGTTAACCAGAGAGCGCACAATGTATGATGCATTCTGGTTCTGTTGCATCTTCTGGCGTTTCATGTTGTTGATGATGGAGGGCAGGAGGTCATCATCAAAAGCGTTCGATTTGATTTTTCAAGCTCTTCGAATGCGATTGCAGCCACTTCGTCAAGAGTCTGTCCCTTTTTGGGCTCCCTTGATTATAAATACAGAGAAGTCTGCGAGAGAGTAGTTGCCTGCACCAATACCGAGAGTCTTTTGCTGTTGGTTGACGTTGAGATCAAAAAGACCTGCCGATCCGTTATAGAGGACTGAACGCAGAAGTTCGAGCATAAGGGCTTCGGGAGATGCAGCGCCGGGGAATCTCCAGGCAATTATTGTACTGGGAGACTCAACCCGAGAACCTCAACTTGCGAGGTTCGGTGATGGGATCTTCGGGCTCGAATTCGAGTTTGGGAAGATTGGGGTTAGGTTTGAGAGCTGAGAAATGTTTGTCTATGATTTTTATAGCCTTATCGGGGTCGAAATCACCGGCAAGGCAGACTGCCATATTATTGGGGACATACCACTCTGCTTTGTAATTTTTCACATTGGTAATGGAAGGATTCCTTAGAGATGATTAGCCCAGCTGATAACCGGAGTACCATAAGTATGTTTCTTGAATAGTTCGGCAAAGAGTTTTTCAAACTGCTGCTATCCATCGCAGCGTACATGTTGTACTCTTCGTAGATGGTCTCCAACTCGGTGTGGAATCCGCGTATCACACAGTTGGCAAACCTGTCTGCCTGGATTCTGGCCCAGTTGTCAATCTGGTTGGAGGGGATATTCTCCACATAGCATGTAACATCGTTGCCGGTGTATGCGTTTGTGCCGCGGGCTCCGATGCTTGCCATCAGTTTGTCATACTCATTGGGAATGGCAAGTTTGGAAGCTTCATAGGAGATGGAATCGATCTCTTTATAGATAGCTGTACGCTCCTCTTCATCAGTGGTAACACGATAAATCTCGAAGAGTTCTTCGATACGGTCGAGGAGTACCTTTTCCTCTTCGTAATTCTGAGTACCGAACTTCTCCGTACCCTTGAACATAAGGTGCTCGAAGTAATGGGCCAAACCGGTGGTTTCTACGGGGTCATTCTTGCTGCCTACGCGTATGGCTACGTGGGCATTGACGCGGGGTTCATCTTTATTGACAACCATATAGACTTTTAGTCCGTTGTCAAGAGTGTAGATTCGTGCCCCCAGTGGGTCACCGGGAACTGACTCGTAAGAATAGTTGTTGCAAGATGCAAATACAAATAGGGTTGCGAGAAGCAGATAGATAATTCTCTTCATTGTAGTGTTGGATTATGTTTATTTGGTTCGATTTATGCAAATAATAAACAAAAATAGCAAACTATATTTATTATCTTTGCCAAAAATTAAATAAAATGAAGAAACTGCTGATCATAATAAGTTTGATTCTGAGCCAATTCTGTGTCTATCAAATGGTTGCCCAGGAGCCGCAGGTAATGCTCGATGAGAGCAAGGTTATTAGTTTCGATAAAAAAATCCACGATTTCGGAGAGGTTATGATTTCGGATGGGCCGGTAAAATGCACATTTACATTCACAAATATCAGTGATTCACCGATTGTGGTGCATAATATCATTTCATCCTGCGGATGTACCACACCCCAATGGACCCATTCTCCGGTAAAACCGGGCGGAAAAGGCAAAGTGGATGTGGTGTTCAACAATGATCAGGGACCTTTTCCCTTTGATAAGACCCTTACACTCTATGTTTCGGGTGTCGGTCGTCCGGTTGTCCTAAGAATCAGGGGTATAGCTTATGAAAAAAGTAAAAATGTAGATGAGCTCTTCACCGGTAGAATCGGACAGATGGGCATAAATAAAAGTGCAGTCTCCCTGCGAAACATAGAGCAGGGTGTACTCAAGCAGGACGAAATAGATATTGCCAATCTCTCCTCATCTCCTCTGAAGGTGGAAACCAGAGAGGTTAGCCGCGGACTTCTGCTCACGGTTTATCCCAATCCAATTCCCCAAAAAGTATGGCCAAACTCACCTATACCGTGGATCCAACCCTTTATGCCGAAGCGTAGTTGGGGCAACAGACTTACAGGACGCTTCGTCTCAATGGAAAAAAACAGCCGGAAGAGTTCGCCTGTGAGTGCCGTGATAGTGGACAATTTTCGCGACATGAACGCAAAGCAGATAAAAAATGTCTATTATTTTCAATTGTAGAGAAGCCTTATTATAGTTTTGTACTGCAGTCAAAGGTACTGTACTGACATTTCCGTTATAAAATTAAAAATAAAGGCAAAAGTGAACTGCTGATACATACGGTGATAAAGAGCGGTTTGGTCAGATGGCCCAACACCGCCCGTATTAAAGCAGGAGAAAGCGCTACCCTAAACTCAAGTTTGATACAAGAGAACATTCCGAGAAATGATTAATATCCTTACTTTGATAACAAATTCTCCATCCGATCCGATGGTAAATATTTTCATCACAGGTACCGTCAAATAGAACTAAACAGCTCTTTAACTGAAACACAAGGAAGAACAAAACCTCAAGGAGATTTTTTCGTAGATTACAATAATGAAGATACCGCACTTGTAATAAACAAGCGGAGCAGCCGCCCATCATCAATTCCAGGTAAATATTTTACAAAAAGAAACCCTCCTTGCTTTCCGTGGATAAGTATATAAAGGGCACAGCCGGAGATACTACATCCTCAGTCAGGCAATTACACTAATAGAGAGCTCATTGGTGGAACACTGTGAGATTGCACGAAAGGGAACACTGAGCGTTGTCAGATAATATTCGCACGGCAGCACTCCAGCGAGTAATAGGCATTACCGGAGTGCCGGGAGCGGAAAGCACTTTATAGAGGCTTTTGGCTCTTTCTAACCTCTCAAGGGATATAAGCTCGCAGTGCTGGGTGACAGATCCGAGTTCCGAACGCAGCAAGGGAAGTATTCTTGGGGATAAGACCAGAATGGAAACTTTCTGGTAATGATCCCAACGCTCTTTGATGCCTGGCCCAGCCCCAGTGGCTCGCTCGGAGGTGGGCACGAAAGACCCGAGAGGACAATTTTACTTTGTGAGGCTGCCGGCTTCGATGCCGCATTCATAGAGACGGTAGTAGGGCAGAGCGAAAACTGCCGTTCACTCCATGAGTGACTTTTACCGGGTTGATGCTTCTGGAGCCGGACTTGCTAGCATCAAGCGGGGAATCATGGAAATGGCCGACCTCATAGCCATTACTGGTATTGATGGCACCAACATATCCAAATCCAATATGGCGCGTGCTCTCTATTCCAATGCACTGCACCTGTTCCCTCCAACGGAATCGGGCTGGGTGCCAACGGCACTAACCTCTTCCTCCGTTGTGCGCGAGGGACTCCCGGCTATTTTGCAGAAGATAGAGGAGTATTTGGTTTTTAATAAAGGCAAACGGATATTACTTCAAGAAGCGCAGGGAATGGTGGGCCAGATTTTGATGAGAAAGCATTGACGAATCACTTCAAGACTATGTTTTATGAAAACTCCCTGACAGAGGAAACTTGCCCGAATACGAAAGTTCGGTGCTGGAGGGTGAGATTGAGTCAGGTCTTACAGCCGCAACGGAACTGATCGAGAAGTATAAGCATACTAAATGAGGTGAGAAAGTTAGTAACTGAGTTCCTTTGCAACAAAGGAAAATCTTGAGGCACTCATTACCGGACTGGTAATCCGTAATGATGTTGATGATAGGTGCCCATCACCGCGCCTTCGCATGGAAAAATGGTTTGAGAGTGATCAAAGGGAGCGCTCAAACAAACAGGTCTTTTTAGTGGGACCCTTAGACTTATCCCCGGATGTGTAGGTGGATTTGCGGCGGTATCAAGTTTCATACGCACCGCCTGATAGGATTCGGCGCTTTGTTGTAATGATGATAGCACGCCTGGCATTATACTGTGATGCTGGCCTTATCCCCAAAGATGCCTGGATACTTTTTGGAGTTCTTTTTCGTCATTGCTATCGTCTCGGGACTTCTGATCAACTGTTTGCTCGCCTGAGGAGAGCGCAGCGTCGCATGACCGCTCAGAAGATGAGTTCGGAGGTGGCATACCGACGATCACCACCACCCGTTTGAAACCCTCATTTTCAGTATAGCCATAATATTAAGTATTTCTCCTGGGCGGAAAACAGCGGCAGACCCTTACTGCCTTCACCGTGGCTTTCGGATTTGGTGTTCTCGGCCACGACCACCATGAGGCAAGTCAACGGCGTCACTGGTAAATGGTTCCCTGGAGTACGATCATTTCCACGACCATGCAGAAGACCATTTCCACCACCATGCACACGGTATCTCGCCGATGAATACTGGATCAATTTGCTTTTCGCAATACTTGGTTTAGGCGTGCTTGTGGTAATTGCGGTTTCGGGTGACCATTTTATCAAGGAGCATTTGTGGGATCATGTCATACGTAAACATTTTTTATCCATATTTCTATGGACAACCGTAGCACTGCTTTTAGTACAGCTAGGTCTTCATTATTTGAACATAGAGTCCTGGACAAGCGATAATATCCCATTGATGATACTAATTGCGGTACTGGTCGGACTAATTCCGGAATCCGGCCCTCATTTGGTCTTTGTAGCCCTTTATGCAAGTCGTCTGGTGCCTTTTTCCGTATTGCTGGCAAGTTCAATTTCCCAGGACGGTCACTCTTCGTTGCCTCTCCTTGCCGAGACAAAGAAAGGCTTCTTGAAGGCAAAACTGGTAAATATGATCATAGGACTGATAGTAGGGTATGGGGCTTATCTTTTGAATTTTTAAAATAGAATCTAATATGGCAATCATAAGAGAATTAAACGGCATAACCCCAAAAATAGGCAAGAGATGTTTTATCGCCGAGAATGCGGTCATAGTTGGGGATGTAGTCATTGGAGATGACTGTAGCATTTGGTATGGAGCGGTGCTACGAGGAGATGTCAACCCCATAATAATAGGAGATAGAGTGAACATTCAGGATGGGGCGGTACTCCATACAACATATAAAGAGTCAATAGTCGAAATAGGTAATGATGTCTCGGTAGGACACAATGCCATCGTCCACGGGGCAAAGGTAGGTAATGATGTCCTCGTGGGTATGGGAGCAATCCTTATGGATAATGCCGTCATTCCTGATAACACCATCATTGCCGCCGGAGCAGTAGTATTGACCAATCAAGTACTGGAATCCGGCATTTATGCCGGTATTCCTGCAAAGCTCATTAAGGAAGGTTCTGAAGCCATAAAAGCCACTGCACACGAAAATGCCAAAGGCTATATCACGTACAAAGAATGGTACTAATTGGCTTTTTTGAGAATCACTGTCAGAGGGTTCTCTCTAATGACGTTTTCATAGTCCGTATGAATCGTCCATGTCATTGTCATACTTATCACCTTGCCCTCTTCGTCACGATTGCAGATACAGGTATATAGCGTTTTGCCACTATCCATATTTGTCAGAAGAATGGTATCATCATTCTCCTTTTTGACTTTGAGCAACTCGGTATCAATGACACTCAGACTATAAAGTCCCGTCATAACCCTGCACTGTGTGCCTGCTTCGGTAAATGTCACCAGTTTGGTCAATCCGGTGGTCTCGCCATTGATAAGATTAACGGTCTTGGATCCCATCCAGTTTTCTCCCCCTATGATCTCTACTACCGTATGGGTTTCATTAAACCATTCGCAGGAGGTAATGCTTAAAGTGGCAAGTGAGAAGGATAATGCAACGATAAGGCGGGATATAAGTCTCATAACAATTGTTCTAAAGTCATCACAATATAGATGCAAAAAATGGCGATTTCGTTGCACAACATTCATAAATATCTATCCTAGATTTGGAAAACATTGCGTAGAATCCACCAGGCGAAGAGCAGTGCTATTAAGATAAACAGGAATAGAGGAGAGTTGAAAAGAGTGTAGAGCCTGGGGTATGAGCTTTTGCGGCGTTCAAGAATCATCACTACAGCAATCAGCGGTATGGATGATACGAGCAATGCATTGTGACGAAATGCTCCGGCTATGTCTAAATGGAGAAGATCGTGGATGGCTCTCTGCGCTCCACACCCCGGACAGGAATAGCCGGTCAGGGAGTAAAAGGGGCATTTTATAAAAATAGCGCTCTCAGGATCAAGTACAAAAAACAATATCGCACCGCAAAGGCATAAAACGAGTATCAGAATCTTCTTTTTGGACATTATTTAAAGTCTCTTAAAAAAGAGTGAGTTCACGCGGACCCTCATCCATAATAACCGGTTCAGGTACCGATATTGCCTTTTCCGGTGTGGTCGGCATATCTTTGTCGTTCCTCTCTAAATTGTCGTTTCTGTCGTTATAGTTTTCGTCGTCCTCTCCATTTTCCTGCTCTTCTATCGCTTCGGCATCCGATTTATCCAATGGTTCGACAAAACGGACCTGAAGTACGTCGTAAGGGGAGACTTTTCTACCTTTTGCCTTGTAACTTTTCTTTCCTATAAATTCTTCGACATCCACCAGTTCCGCTTTACGATTGGCATTCTTCCCCTTAAAGGTGATTTCCATCTGCGGCCAGGGATCTTCGCTGATTTCCAGCAGATGGGAGCCTTTGGATTCTGCAATAAAAGAGGCGGGGATATTGGCGTTTAGCTCGAAACTGAATCGTTTGATATAGGGAGATCCTGCAGCGTGGTCGTAGTATAGTACCGAGTAGGTTTTCTCTTCATCAAACTTTCCTATTGTCAATATATCTCCCTGGTACCTATTGCTAAGGTCGTAGGATGTGGTATAGAATGTGCCGTCCTTACAGATTACCAGAATACTTTCATCCTGGAAAAATTCTCCGAGGAATAGACCGCGACCTGCATCGTTGAGGCGCTGTACGTCGGTGTCAAACCAGATTTCTTTGCCTCCGAGGGTAGAAACGCCCTTGGATTTGATGTTAATGCGGTGTATAGTGTTATTTTTGGTTACAATATTGCCTCTGGAACTTCTACCTTTGATGGCAAGCTGCGAGAAGTCATAATCTTCGGAGAGTTTTTTGAGTTTGGGCCTCGGACGATAATAGATTCTGACAGTCTCTGCTTCACCATTGGGATTTGCGGTAAACCACACCACGCTAGATCCCTCTTTGCCCTGAGTCAGGTCGTACTCCTTGTCGCGGGTAATGCTTGTGACGGAAAATCTCTTCGCATAATAGGTGCCTCGCTTGCCATCACGGTAGATGGCATTGTATATGGTTCTTTCGTCCTTGCGGTTAAATACCGCAGCATGTATAATATCCTTGCCTACAAATGCCTTATCGCTAACTTTGGTTACCAAATAGGTGCCGTTTTTGAGGAAGACTATGATCTCCGCAATGTCAGAGCAGTCACAGATATATTCGGCATCCTCCATCTTTTTCTGGTCAATTCCGATAAAGCCTTCAGCTTTATTGGCGTAGAAAGTTTGCGCGTTGAGACAACCACTTTTCAGCCTGATTGTCTCAAAGGTGATGAGTTCGGTGCGGCGGATAATCCTTTCCGTATTTTTGAGCGGTCTGGAAGTACATTATAGTGTACTTTCGGTCAAATGTTCCAGGTGGTTCTTGACCTCCTCGATATTATTTTCGATTCCTAGAATCCTCTCCTCGGCAGCCTTGATGTCGAAACGGGAGATTTTCCTTACGGGTTTCTCCACAAGCTTATCAATGTCAGCGCCCGTTATTTCCCTCCGAAGGAGGTGCTGATACACTTTCATTCCGGCCTCGACATCGGCGAGTTGCTGCTCCCAGGTGGCAGCATCGTTCTCCAGAATTCTAAATACCTTCTTTTCGAAAAATATCTTTTCCAGAGAAGAGAAGTGGCAATCGTTTTCGAGCTCTTCAAGCTGGATCTGCAACTCTAGCCGGAAGAGGTCGCGGGTGTGCATTGCGTTGTACCTAAGTATCTCGTCCACGCCCATAAAGTGGGGTTTGCGGTCGTGGATTACGCAGGCATTGGGGGAGACGGAGACTTCGCAGTTGGTGAAGGCATATAGGGCATCTATAGTCTTGTCGGGCGAAATGTCATTCTGTAGTTGAATATTGATATCCACATTGTCTGCGGACATATCGTCCACCTTGCGGATCTTGATTTTACCCCTTTCGTTGGCTTTGATTATGGAGTCTATCAGGGGAATCGGTGGTTTGCCCGAATGGCAGTTCGGTGATGGAGAGAGTCCTCCTGTCCACCTTGACTATCTTTGCGCGGACTTTGATCCTACCGCCTCTCATGCCCCGGTTATATTTGAGCAATCAGCCAGACCTCCGGTCTGGAAATCGGGAGTATTTCAAAATCCTCATCCTTCAGTGCACTTATGCAGGCATCTATCAATTCATTGAAATTGTGTGGCAATATCTTGACTGCGAGTCCCACGGCAATACCCTCAGTACCTTGAGCCAGCAGCAGCGGAAATTTCATCGGTAGGGCTATCGGCTCCTCATTTGTACCGTCATAAGAGGGGACGTATTCTGTGATTTTAGGTTAAATGCCACCTCGAGTGCAAACTTGCTCAATCTTGCCTCGATATACCTCATTGCGGCAGCAGGGTCTCCTGCAAAAATATTACCCCAGTTGCCCTGAGTGGAGATTAAATAATTCTTTTGCCCAAGTTGTACCAGCGCATCCTTGATGGATGTGTCTCCGTGAGGATGGAGTTTCATCGTGTCGCCTACGATGCCCGCTACCTTATGGAAACGGCCATCATCGCTCTTCTTCATAGCGTGGAGAATGCGGCGTTGCACGGGCTTGAGTCCGTCATCAATATGGGGAACGGCTCTGTCGAGGATTACATACGAAGCATAATCCAGGAACCACTCACGGTACATTCCGGAGAGTTTATATTTGCTCTCTCCGCCCGCCATAACCTTATCAAATCTGTGGTCTTCCTCAACATCATCCTCTTCGACAATAATGTCCTGGTCGGATTCCTCGTCGGAATAGTTCTCTTCGGTCATCAGGAGATCATCCTCTTCTACAAAATCGTCTGTTTTATTTGCCATATATAGGGTGTCTCAATTATTTTTCAGTCGTTAATATATCCAAAATTTCTCAATTTTCTTCTATCTTCCCTCCAGTCGGGTTCAACCTTGACGAAAAGCTGAAGGAAAACTTTTTTCTCAAAAAATCTTCCATGTCGATACGGGCTTGAGTGCCTGTCCTTTGAGAGCAGCCCCTTATTCCCTATGATGATGCCTTTCTGCGAATTTCGCATAACATTGATTACGGCACTGATGTCGTATCTCTCTTTGCCCTCCTTGAATTCCTCAATAACCACTTCCGTGCAGTAGGGGATTTCTTGCGAGTAATTTAATAAAATTTTCTCTCTTATGATTTCAGATGCAAAAACCCTCATGCTCTTATCTGTGAAGGTCTCTTTGTCATACCATGGCGGACTTACCGGAAGATGGGATAGAATTGTATCGAATAATTTTTCGAGATTAAATTTTTCGGTATGAAACGGGTATAATCTCAGCCTTTGAAGCTCTTTCCACTGGGACATCATCTCCACCACCTTTTCCTGAGTGCTTAGGTCTATTTTATTTAGAACTACAATTACAGGACATTCGAGTTGGTTTAGCTTTTCTATATACGAAATATTCTTGTCTTTCTTTTCTACAACGTCAGTGACATATAGGATAATGTCGGCATCACCGATGGCAACATCCACAAAGTCCATCATGCTCTCCTGGAGCTTATAGTGTGGCTTGAGAATACCCGGAGTGTCGGAATAGACTATCTGCCAATTATCTCCGTTTACAATTCCCATTATGCGGTGGCGAGTGGTCTGTGCCTTGGCAGTCACGATGGAAAGTTTCTCACCTACGAGGGCATTCATAAGTGTGGACTTGCCCACATTGGGGTTGCCTATTATATTGACAAATCCGGATCTATGCATAATTGTCTGTTTTGTGCTGTTTCTCTTTGGCTGCTAATGGCTAACGGCCAAAAGCCAAAAGCTATTTAATTAAAGCTGCCCATTTTCAGATATGTTATTTCCTCCTCGGTCAAAAATCTCCATGCCCCCCGGCGAAGATTATTTTTGGTAAGGCCGGCAAAATAGACTCTGTCAAGTTTTTTGATCTCATACCCCAGGTGCTCAAACATTCTTCGAACAATTCTATTTCGCCCTGAATGTATCTCGATACCTACTTGCGACATATCATCATCCACATAGGAGAGGGAATCTGCATGTATTTCGCCATCCTCGAGTGTGATCCCCTTGAGGAGCGCATCGAAATCGGTTTTTTTGAGGCTTTGTCGAGGAATACATGGTATATCTCTTTACATTGTATGAAGGATGTGTCAGGCGTGCCGCCAAATCTCCATCATTTGTAAATAGCAATACACCGGTGGTAGCCTTGTCGAGACGTCCTACGGGTACTACGCGTTCTTTGCATTTTTCAGGTGAAATGAGGTCGATAACAGACTTTTTTGCATGCGGGTCGCTCATTGTGGTTATATAGTCTTTTGGCTTATTCATAAGGAGATATACCTTCTTCTCTCCTTTGAGGCGTTGTCCGTTGAAACGGACGTCATCATCCTGCTTTACTTTTGTACCCAGTTCGGTGACAATTTCACCGTTGACTGTAACAAGTCCTGTTTTGATGTACTCGTCAGCCTCTCGTCTGGAGCATATACCCGAATTGGCTATGAATTTGTTGAGGCGTACACTCTCACTCAGCTCCAATCTTTCGGATCTTTTAGATCTTTCTTTCCTTTCCGGTTTATCATGTTTACCGTATCTGTCACGGCTTTCAGGCTTGCCATATCTGTCATGCCTGTCGCTGCGCTCTCGTCTGTCACGGCTTTCAGGCTTGTCATATCTTTCATGCCTGTCGCTGCGCTCTCGCCTGTCACGGCTTTCGGGCCTACCATATCCGCTATGCCTCTCGCTGCGCTCTCGCCTTTCAGGTTTATCATGCCATTCCTCTCTGTCATGTCGTGAAGTTACGGCACCTTTTTTATTTACTGTAGCTCTACCCTTTCCGGTGGGTTTACCTCCATCTTTATGATAGAACTTTTCATCATCATCTCTTTTGGGACGATCTGCCGAACGTGTGGTTCTGCGTGTCACTTTTTCGGTGACGCCGCTTTTTCGTGCCGGCCTATTGCCGTATGCCTCGCCTTTGCTCTCCTTACGACTTCTTTCTGTTTTTCTGTTTTCCATTTTACATGCAATTTTGCGCCGCAAAGTTAATTTAATCTAAATTATTTTCCTATTTTTGAAACATAATTGAAAAAGAAAAAGCTTGAGGATGAAAGGATTTTTCAATATGGCAATCGACTCTCTTCTGGACAATAGATTGCGCTCCACACTTACCATACTTATTATTGCTACCGGCATCACTTCGCTGGTCTCCATCCAAACTGCCATTGAAGGGCTCTCGCAGACCGTAGAAAAGAGTTTTGGCCGAATGGGAGCACACTGTTTTACCATTTCATCCCTCGAAGAGGAGCATGAGCACTTTGCTCGCGCTATCTCCTGGAGTGATGTACGGCAATTCGTCAGGAGATACGACTCTAAAGCGGTGGTAAGTATCAATTCTTCGATTATTATGCAGCAAGTCTCCGCCGGAAGTGTAATCAGCGATCCCACAGTCACTGTAACAGCCACGGATGAACATCATCTACGCCTCGGACTTGCCTCATTGGCCTCAGGACGCAATTTCAGCAGCCGTGAGATCGAGGGCTCGGGCGACCTTTGCATTGTAGGGGACAATATCGCAAGACGGCTCTTCAGCGGTAGCGATCCCCTTGGTCAGACCTTGAGAGTGGGTGCGGTGGAGTATTTAGTGACTGGTGTGATGGAGAGAGAGGGGGCGCTTTTCGGTATCGGTACGGACAATACAGTATGAAGCCCGTTGGGTCCGGCACGTACGCGTTTGCTCTCTTCCGATGCAGGATATTCGCTGGATATAATGCTGGTAGGAGAGGAGTCCGCCTTTGAACAGGAGCATGGGAGCGAGCTGTAGTGATTATGGGAAACTCATCAGGGGACTCCGTCCGCAGGATGATGCAAATTTTGCAATCAGTCGTAGCGATTCTATAATAAGGGAGCTGGATGCCCTCAAGGGAAAACTCTCCATAGCGGCTTTGGTTATCGGATTGATTACTTTACTCGGGGCATCGGTGGGGTTGATGAATATACTGCTGGTTTCGGTCAAGGAGCGTACCTGCGAGATAGGCATACGCAAAGCTCTCTCGGTGCCAAACCGCCACCATTGCCATGCAATTTCTGGCTGAAGCAATTGCTGGTAGGACAGATAGGATGTGCATTAGGTCTGTTTATGGGGTTGCTTTTCGGCAACACAGTGGCAAAATTGTTGGGTTGTGCCTTTGCCCTCCCCTGGCGCTGGCTGGGACTCTCTGTGCTGATATGTATAGTGGTCAGTATCCTTTCCGGCTATCTGCCGGCCCGCCGCGCCTCTCTTTTGGATCCCATTGTAGCACTGCGAAGTGAGTGAGGTTACTATAAAATGCGGCACCAGCCGAAACAGTCCTCAATCTCTCCAAACTGGATGCCTGTGAGGTGTTTATATAGGGCCCGGCTCTTATCTCCAACCCGGACGGGACTGCCTATGTTGTAGCGGATATCCCTCTCCCTGTCATATATCTCGTGTACCGGTGTGATTACCAGCGCCGTGCCGCAGGCTCCAGCCTCATCGAAGGTTGCAAGTTCTTCCACAGGCACCGGACGGTGTTCCACGGTCATGCCCATTTGTAATGCAATTTCACGCAAAGACTTATTGGTGATGGAAGGGAGAATCGATGGAGAATCGGGAGTAATGTAACTGTTGTCCCTTATGGCGAAAAAAATTGGAACTGCTAAATTCATCTATATATTTTTTCTCTTTTGAATCGAGATAGAGGATGGAGGGATAGCCCTCTTTTTTTGCCTGTACGCCTGCGAGCATGGAAGCAGCGTAGTTGGCGCCTATCTTATATGAGCCGGTACCGAAGGAGGTGCTGCCCGATCGTGATCCCTCACGAGCAGAGCTTTCGTGGGGTTGAAGCTGGTGCCGGTGAAATTGCCTGTCGGTGTTACCGCTACAACGAACATAAACTCTTTTCCCAACTCCGGGTGAGTTGTGGGTTGGTGGAGATAAATGGGCGAATATACATTGATGCACCGCTCATAAGGAGGAATGAATTCCCTGTTTTTTCGGCCACCGCTCGTGTAACCGCCTCTGTAAACATATCCTCGGGTACCGGAGGCATTCCGAGAAATTCAGCGGAGCAGGATCATCCTGACGGCATTTTCACCGGGTCGGAAGATGCGTGTTTTCCATCGCGTCCATTGTAGGCCTTAAGCCCCTCAAATATCTCTATTGCATAATGTAGAGATCCCGACATCAGCGTAATTTCATACTTGTCATTTGTCCTGCTCTCGAGCGGACTCCATCCATCACCTTTATTAAAGGGAGCACACCATGGTGTTGCATTTGACATAGTCAAAGCAAGTTTGTCCCAATTCATAATCTTGTTGTTTTATAGTTTGTGTTAATGTTTATAAAAATCAAGTCTTAAATAAAAAATGCCGCCCGAGCAATCGGGCGGCATTATCTATGTATAAAAGACAAACCTACATAACTAAATCCCATCCCGAGAATCGTTCTCAAGAAGAAGTGATAGGGAGAGGGATATTAATATGCAGTTGTTCATAGCAATCATTTCTTGTATGTGCAACAAAGGTAGCACAATTTTACAATAATTATTATTTTTGTAAAAAATATTGCGACATGAATTATATCAAAACGGCCATAGAGGGTCCTGTGATTATTGAGCCGAAAGTGTTTTATGACCACAGGGGTTATTTTTTCGAATCATTTTCCCTGAGGGAGTTTGAGGCAAATGTGCAAAAATCAATTTTGTTCGGACAATGAGTCCTTCTCCGCAGAGCGTGGGGTGATGCGCGCACTCCATTTCCAGAAGGGAGAGGCGGCACAGGCAAAGCTTATCAGAGTAGTGCAGGGCAAACGTGTGCTCGACGTAGCAGTTGATATTCGTCCCGAATCCCCCACATACGGCAAATATGTTTCGGTGGAACTCAGCGCTGAGAACAAGCGAATGTTCTTTATCCGCGCGGATTTGCACATGGATATTTGGTGTTGGAGGACAACACCATATTTCAGTATAAATGTGATAATTACTATGCACCGGAAATGGAGGGGCACTTACAGATGGAATGATCCTGCGTTGGCCATAGATTGGGGCATTGATCCGAAGAGTGATTCTCTCAGCTTAGAGATGCTGAGGCACCGGCTTTCCAATCTTCCTGAGAGCTTCTCTGAGAACTGATACGCTCCACCGGGTGTTTCCACCCCGAATTCATCCCTTATTTTACTTTTATCCAACACCGAGTAGTCCGGTCTCCGTGCTGCAGTCGGATATTCTTCCGTAGTCAGCGGATTGACCTTGCAGTCAAGGCCGCAATAGGTCATTATAAGTGCGGCAAAATCAAACCATGAGCAACTGCCTTCATCGGTGTAATGGTAAATTTTACCTCGGTGCTCCCCAATTAGAGGTATTATGGTCAGAATTGCTTTGGCAGATCACGAGCATAGGTGGGCGTGCCTATCTGATCTGCCACCACTCCGATTTCACTCTTTTCGCTGCCGAGACGTACCATTGTCTTGACGAAATTGTTACCATGTATGAGGAGTAGGCAGGCGGTGCGGATGATTATGCCGCGGCAGGCACGGCATGGCGAGTTCTCCCTGCCGTTTGGTTGCTCCATAAACGCTCTGTGGGCGGCAGATCACTCTCCCGGTAGGCACCTCTCTTGCGCTTCCCGTCAAATACATAGTCGGTGGAGATATGCACAAGCGCTGCATCCCGCTCACGAACACACTTTGCGAGGGACTTTAGGACCTTCGGCATTAATTTTAAAGCTGAGTTCCTTTTCGCTTTCGGCCTTGTCCACATTCGTGTATGCGGCACAATTGATTATAAGCTCCACATCTTGTTCCTCCATCAGCTCCTTCACACGCCGACTGTCGCAGATATCCAGTTGGAGAGTCTCTTCGTTAGGTAGGGCATCCGTAAATATCCAGTTCCGGTCATTTCCGACCAGTTCTCTCAATTCGCTACCAAGCTGTCCCAGCGATCCGGTGACAAGAGTTTTTCCCATAATTCTTTTGA
Organism: Bacteroidales bacterium; assembly: GCA_040766795.1. GTDB lineage: Bacteria > Bacteroidota > Bacteroidia > Bacteroidales > UBA932 > Cacconaster. Next base: position 87,577 of record JAXGPW010000007.1, read on the forward strand.
TTTAATAGTTTAATGCAATTTGCATTACAAAAGTAGCACCAGTTTAGACAAATTGCAAATGACCGGTTTGTCAATAATGGGTAAACTGTCGTAAAAGACCATTATTTACTAAAAATCACTATATTTGTAGGTTATTACTTTAAAAAAAAAGTTATATGGATTACAATACGCAAAGAGATATACTTCACCTGCCGGAGTATGGAAGGCATGTTCAGCAGATGATAGAGCAGGTCAAAAAGGATTCCGACCGTGAAAAACGTAATGAACAGATACGTGCCGTCATCAGGTGATGGCCATACTCAATCCCCATATGAAGGATTTCCCGGACTATAAACAGAAACTCTGGGACCACATGTACATTATTGCAGATTTTGACATAGACGTGGATTCTCCCTATCCGAAGCCCGATAAAAAGGAGTTTTTTTAGCCGTCCTGAGAAGATACAACTTGAAGAGAAGCCTATGAAGGCTTCCTGCTATGGACGTAATATCGAGAATATGATCAATCTCATTGCAGCACGGGAGGATGATGATGCCAAGACCGAAATGATCTGCACTCTCGGCCACTATATGAGGCAACAATATCTCATCTGGAATAAGGATTCAGTCGCTGACGAAACTATCTTCAGCGATATGGAGAAACTCTCGGAAGGTCGCCTGAAAGTGCCGGAAGGACTTCAGCTTAGCGCGCTATCCAGCGATGCTACATTTAATCGTCCGGGAGTAATGGCCTCGGGTACATCCAAATCCGGATTCAGCAAAAAATCCAGGAACAAAAAGAAAAAGAAAAACTGATCTCTGGAGCAATGAAACAGTCAAAAGCAGCCAAAAATAAAAAAACGGGTAGGAATAAAGTCGCAAAAGAGTCCCGTGAGCCCTGGCTTTCTAGTGCGGATGCCCGTGTGTTGAGGATATTGCTCGGGTTTATTTTTCTGGCGGTGACTGTTTTTACCGTTGTTGCGCTTGTCTCATATATATTTACCTGGAACTCCGATCAGAGCCTGGTGCGGGATTCACAAGTGCTTTCCATTACTGCCGAAGAGGCTTCAAATTCGGGTGGCAGACTTGGGCTGCTTTGGGCGGATTTCCTGATTTCAAAGTTATTTGGTCTGGGAGCTTTTGCAGTGCCCTTCTTTTTTGGGGCGATTTCGATAGCCTCTTTCAGAATCAAAAAAGTAAATTTGCTGCGTTTCTTCATTGTCTCTCTTATCGGAGCCATTGTAATTTCGCTTATTCTCGCATTTGTTTCCGGTTTTACCAAATATGAGTTCTTTCTCGGCAATGGTCCGGGCGGATCTTATGGCAGACATGCCGTTTCCTGGCTTATATCTATGCTTGGCAACGTAGGAACCGGCAGCGCGTTGATTATACTCTTGCTTCTATGGCTGGTTTTGCTCAGCAAGAAGGTGGCGTTGCGTTTTGATGACCTTATGTGGAGTGTGGCCAATCGCCCTCGCAAGGAGGAATTGCCGGCCATTTCCGAGGGTTCTGAAATTGAGACGACAGAGGCTGTTGAGGAAGATACTCTCGATGAAGATACTGATTCTGACCCCGAATCCCGGGAGTTGCAAAATGAGGCTGCCTCGGAGGTTATTCCCGATCCCGATCCTTTCCCCGATAAAGAGGAAGAATCCCTATCTCCAACCGTGAGTGATAATCCGGATGATATCATCATACAGGTTGAGGGTTCGGAACATGATTTTATAAAAAATCTGACGGAGGAGGAGAAATCTCGTCTCTTTGACCCCAGACTTGACTTGCCTGACTATCGCCATCCCTCACTCTCATTGTTGGATGATTATAGGGATAAATGGTATACCGTCTCAATGGAGGAGCTTGAGAAAAACAAAACCAAGATTGTGACAGTGCTGGGTCACTACAAAATAAAAGTAGTGGCCATAACTGCAAAAATGGGCCCTACGGTTACTCTCTATAAGATTCATCTGGCAGACGGTATGAAGATATCGCAGGTGCGTAGCCGTGAAGAGGATATCGCTCTATCTCTCGGGGCAAAAGGTGTGCGTGTAGTGACGCTTATCGACTCGGTAGGTATTGAGGTGGCTAATGAAAATCCCTCCATTGTGCCGCTCAAGTCCATTCTCAACGACCCTAAATTCAAGAATACCAATATGGAACTTCCGTTGGCGATGGGTATTACCGTAACCAACGAACCCTTTTTCCTCGACCTTGCCAAGATGCCGCACCTGCTTATTGCCGGAGCGACCGGAATGGGAAAATCAGTAGGTCTCAACTGTATCATCACTTCGCTTCTCTATACCAAACATCCGGCAGAGCTCAAATTTGTCATGGTAGATCCCAAGAAGGTGGAACTGTCGCTCTATGCCAAGCTAGATAAACATTTCCTGGCAAAGGTTTCAGACGA
>JAXGPW010000008.1:0-84106 GCA_040766795.1 Bacteroidales bacterium
ACTGCTTGACGAAGAACCCAGTGGAATATGTATTGCGGAATTACGCCCGGTGGTAATGTTCATATCCAGCAGAAGTTTTCTGAACGGTCCGCTAATACGTACGGTTCCTGTAGCGAATGCTCTTCCGTAGTATGAATCGTTGTCCGAATATGTGGTATTGAGTCCATGGAGATGCTCGGCATTCAGTCTTGCGTTAAGTCGCATATCCTTGAAATGGTCATATAACAATCCACCTGTTAGGGTGCCTTCGTGTCCATATCTATCTGCAACGGTTGTATTCTCAAATAAAACTCCCTTTTCACTAATGCTGAAAGGTCCATTCACTATATAAGGTACCCTGGTGTAGTCCAGGATAAATTGAAAATCTTCAAAAACTCCGTTGGAACTGCTAAGGGCTAATTTATCCGGAGTTCCGGAAATGCCGATATCAGCGGAGAGGCTTCCGCTAACCTCGGATAGTAGTCCTTCCACTACGGGATTGAGGGGGACAAGTGAGAATTTGTCCAATGACAACTTCCCCTCTATGCTCTTTTTGTTTGGATAATATGATCCTGCAAGATGGAGGGGGGTAAGTTCATCTTTTCGGTTGTTTACCAGAAAATCGAAACATTTATCTGCTTCGTCCCATTTAGTATCTATACTAAGCTCTCCAAGCCGGTCTCCGGCAACTGAGATTTTTTCTCCATTTATATTGAGCAATACACCCTTGTTGTCGGCAAATAAGCCAAAGAGTTCGGCTTTACCGGTAAGAAAGCCCTTGATGTCAAGCGGGACATCGAGGAGAGGGTTGGCAACGGAGAGATCAAATCGGTTTAGTCTTACAGTGAGTGTATCCTCAGGGTTGGCCGAGAGCCTGCCATTTATACGGATCGTCTGATCCTGGTTGGAGAGACCGAATCCGGATACCGATATATCTTTTTCTCTATATTTTATTGAGGAGGGATTTAGCGACCAGTTTTCTCCATTGATGACTATATCCGAGGGATAGAAGTTGGCGAGAATACTCAACCCCTTCTCTTTAGGTTCAGGAAATGATATTGTTGCATTAAGACTTGCATGCGTGGCTGCCTCTTCGCCATTGTCAAATCCAAGATTGAGTCCTATGGAATTATCTTTTACCACAGCTGTGATGAGTGCATCGTAACCTTTTATATTTCCGGATTGTAACATTCCGGACCTCAATCTTGTAGTAATGATGCTATCACGATTGTCCAGAGTCAAGTCGAGATCTCTTATATAATTATGCTTGTATGCCAGAAGAGGAGAATTTATGTTGACCTTGATATCATCCTTACTCGTCATTCTGACGTTTATGCTTGTACGGTCTTCCACATAAAGCCCGGGCATTAAGAAACTGCAAACGGGTCTCATATCGAAAGTCTGTAGCCTGAAGCTGTAATTCTCATCTATATCGGGTAATCCTTCTTCCTTATCCTTTGTATCAAACAGATGGCTTAGGTGGTGCTCAGCCGTAAGTTTTAGTAGGTCTGACACAAATGAGGAGATGGGTGCCGTGCCGGCGTAATCTGCTCTTGCAAAGGAGGATTTGAGTTGAAGTGTGTAATTGTTCTTATATGAATTTGAACGCAGATGGATGTTACCCACATCGTAGTTGTCATTCCCTAAGGAGCAGATGAAATTCTTAACCAAAATATCTCCAAACAGGTCTCCGGATTGTGTTTTGGTAAAGTCGGCGTCAGCCAGGAGTTTGATTTTAGAGATTTCTCTCTTATCAAAGTTTAGTGCGTGAAGATCGGCATGACCTAGTGCAAGGTTGAATTTATAGAGAGAATTGCTGCTCTTGCCCGAGAGGGCAAAGAGTCCGTGAAACATAAAGTTGAGATTAGGGTCACTGCAGATCACACGTCCGTCAAACTCTCTGTTGGCGAGTCTTCCCGTAGCCAGGATATTGCTGTAGTTGTAATTATTAAATCCGAGTTCGCTGATGCTGATCTTTTCAATATCTATACTTGACTCCTTACCTAGCACGGCTGAAACAGTGGCATCAGCAGTGAAATCACCTAAAAGGGAGTTGCCCAGAAGACGACCCAGGTCAAATGATTGGCTCTTGATAAGTCCGATAAGCTCATATCCGGCTCCTCTTTCATTACGGCATATTATATCCACCTTGAATTTTCCCATATCTTCGGATCCGAGCTCCCCGAATGCTACAAAGTCCTCGAAGAAACCGTTGAGGCTGCCATCAAAATGGATTCTTTCACCACGGGCAAAAGAGCCGATTCCGGTTTTATCGAGAGGGGTATCGGTTACGGATTCCACTATATCTGCTATCTCTGCCGTAGTGGTGTAGCATTTCTTGATATCAAAACTGGCCAGTGTCTCACTCGCTTTCGGCAGACCTGAAAGATGTGCAGAGAAATCCAACAATGTTTGTCGAGTTTTTGTTTGAACCTTTAGCGACCGTGTCATAAGATTGCTAACGGTCCCTTTTGTTTCGCCGACAAGATAAAAATTCAATGTAAAATATGAAAGTTCATCGGTGTAACTTCTCAGGGATCTAAAATCGAGGAATGATCCTTCCTTGAGATCCAGACCCATATAGACCTTCCTCACATAGTCAGAAAAGTCACTGAAATCGTCAAATCTCATGGAGTAATAGTCAGTCACAAGTCTTGAATAGCCGTCGTCATAGAGCATATCATCAATATATATCTCCTTACGGGTAATGGTATCCAGGCCATTGTATCTCTGCACGTCCCCAAGACGTATCACTCCGCTAAAGCTTTTTATGTTTAGTCCGCTTTTACCCCTTTAAACGAGAGATCGTCCAGTTGTACCGTCACACTCGCCAATATGGAGGTTACGTGCGGAGAGATTTATATCATTTACAACTATATTGCTCCAGTCTATGGTTCTGTGGTCTTTATAAGTTGTGATGTTGAATGTATCCAGAGCCCTGAAAGTGAAGTCCCTTATCTCTATTTTATTAATGCTCACCGATTTAGGCCACTCTCCGGGTTCTTTTTCAGACCTTCTTTGTTGTCTCCGCTAGCACTGCCACTTGTTGCGTCGTATCCCTTTTCAAAAGCATTGCAAGATTGCTCTCTTCGGGGGTTACCTTGCAGATGTTAAATTGAGCACCATCGACAGCTATCTTCCTTGCCTTCATATCTCCGGAAATCAGAGTTCGTGCATGAAGATTTATGGAAATTTTTTTCGCATGAATAATAGTGTCGTTTACCGAGCCGGTAACCAGAACATCCTTGACAATCAATCGGTTGAAAAGAGCATACGAAATTTTGCCGACAGATATGTTACCATTGATCTTGTCAGAGAGCACGGAAGAGACCTTATTGCCTTACAAATGTCTGGAATGCAGGCATTTGTATTGCAATATAGAGGGTGGTAGGGATAAGTGCCAAGAGGATTACCACCGCGAGAACTATTTTTTTCCAGGTCTTGATATGCTTTAGTTTTCAGTATATCAAACAAAAATACGAATTTTTGCTAATTTTGCGTACAAATTTCAATCCAAATTGAAGATATGGCGACAACTTTGCGATGAATCCCTCATGTGACGATACTTCTGCGGCGGTGCTTAGGAGGAATATCTGCTATCCAATGTCATGGCTTCTCAGAGGTTCATAAAAAGTATGGTGGTGTAGTGCCTGAACTTGCTTCCCGGGCGCATCAGCAGAATATTCTTCCGGTGGTTGCTCAGGCTCTGGAAGAGGGCGGTGTGACTGTAGGAGAGTTAGATGCTGTCGCATTTACCAGAGGTCCCGGACTACTGGGATTGCTTTTGGTTGGTACTTCATTTGCCAAAGGAGTGGCTATTGCTTACTGCGCCCTTATAGAGGTAAACCACCTTCAAGGCCATATACTCTCTCACTTCATCAGGATTGCGGTAGGGAACATCGGGAACCGAAATTTCCTTTCCTTTCGCTACTCGTCTCCGGAGGACACACACAAATTGTTAGGGTCAATGATTATCTTGACTTTGAAATACTTGGTCACACGATAGACGATGCCGTAGGAGAGGCATTTGACAAGTGCGCTAAATTGCTCGGCCTTGGTTATCCGGGAGGCCCGATAGTAGACCGTCTTGCAAAGGAGGGAGATCCCTCTGCATTCCGTTTTGCAAAGCCCAACATAGCCGGCCTGGAATATAGTTTTAGCGGTATAAAGACCTCACTTCTCTATTTCCTCAGAGATAAAAAAGCGAAGAACCCTTCATTTATCGAAGAGAATAAAAGGGATATTTGTGCCTCCTTCCAGAGGGATCTGATAGAGATTCTACTCAAGAAACTAATCCTTGCCTCAAAACAGACAGGTATCAGGGAGATCGCCCTCGGAGGTGGAGTTTCCGCCAACTCGGAACTAAGGGAGCGTATCTCTCTTGAAGGAGAAAAAAGGGGATGGAATGTTTTCCTCCCCGAATTCAAATTTACTACCGATAATGCGGCAATGATAGGTATAGCCGCTCTTTACCGCTACAGGAAGGGGCTTTTTTCACCTATAGATGTAGCCCCCATATCACGTGCGGCGGATTACATCCAACCTTAGCAGCCCCCACAAGAAGAGCAGTTGCCTTCGCAACCATGCATGGCTCTCTCTCCGTGAAGTCCGTTGGTAAGTTCCTCTTCAGTAGCCTCCCTTACTGCAATAACCTCTCCTGTAAAATGCAGTGATTGTCCGGCCAGTTCGTGGTTGAAGTCCATTTTTACACTCTCCTCGCTCACTTCCACAACTTTACCCGGGATTACCCCACCCATCTGATTCATCATGGGGATGTAATTGCCGGGAACGAGAAGGTCTTCCTGGATCACGCCGTCAACTTCAAATATGTTTTTGGGAAGGTCTACTACGGCTTCGGGATTGAAGGTACCATACCCCTCTGCTGCCGAAAGAACAAAGTCAAATTTGTCGCCGACACGCTTGCCGAGGAGATTTTCTTCAAATTTGGGAAGCAGATAGCCCATACCCATTATAAATTCAAGTGGATTTTCTTTATTGCAGGAGTCTTTGGTCTCGCCATTGACTTCCAGATTGTAGATTAGAGATACTACTTTGTTGTCTTCAATTTTCATTTTATAGAATTTTTCGGTTATTAAAATATATATTAAACTTCGGCCATGGCGGTAGCAACTTCACCGTTCTCTACGGGGATACGACGTATCTTGTACCCCATAGCCGCTATTATAATCGCTATTGGAGGTGTTATAAAACAGAAAAATGCGTAAGGGAACCAGGTCATACAGGCCACTCCAAGTACACCGGCTTGTGCAACCGCACAAGTATTCCACGGTACCATTACCGAACTCACAGTAGCCGAATCCTGTAAGGTGCGGCTCAAAAGCTCAGGGGCGTAGCCTTTTCTCTTATAAACGTCACTGAACATCTTCCCCGGCAGCAAAATGGCCATATATTGGTCTGCAAGAATTATATTGCAGAAAATACAGGTCAATATGGTTGAGGTTATCATACTCACCAAGTTGTGCATAAAACGAAGCATGCTTTCGGTGATGGTCTGAATCATTCCACTTGCCGAAAGAGCGCCTCCAAGCATAATCACACAAATAATGATCCAAACGGTGTTCACCATTCCGCCCATACCGTTTGTGGAGGCCAAAGAAGTGATCATTGGATCATTAGTTTCGATTGAAATCTCACCGGACATCATTCTGAGTATGGTAAAGAAAAATTCCTTGAAACTGCCCATTCCGGTAACAATTTGCTCTACTATCTGGGGCTGAACCCAAAATGTCACCAGTGCTCCCACAAAAGCAGAAATAAATAGTGTGAGAACTGCGGGCACCTTTTTGAAAATCAGGTAAATGGTTACCACCGGAATCAGCATGAGCCATCCTGATATCTTGAAGGTTTCCTGAAGGGCTGCAAGCTGAGTGCCCACATCGACGGTAGAAGAGGTAGGGATAAAGAATCCGGCAACAGTGTAAATAACCAGACAAATTATTGCTGCCGGTATGGTGGTGATCAAATTGTACCTTACGTGTTTGTAGAGGTCGACTCCGGCAACTGAAGCAGAGAGATTGGTGGTGTCGGAGAGAGGGGAGATCTTGTCACCCAAATAGGCTCCGGATATGATAGCTCCCGCAAGCCAACCGGTGGGGATGCCAACTATTTGACCCGCATTGAGCATGGCTACTCCTATAGTGCCTACGGTAGTCCATGAGCTGCCCGCAAGGATGGAAATGATGGAGCAGAGTACAAATGTCACCAGCAGAAATATAGAGGGATGGATAAGTCTCAGCCCGTAGTAGATCATTGTGGGGACCACTCCTGAAAGCATCCAGGTGGATGTAAGTGCTCCAATCATAAGCAATATGAAAATGGCCTCGCTGGTTTTGCTCATATTGTCACCCATTGCCTCTGCAAAACGCTCCCAGGGAACTTTCAGGTAGAGCATCCCTATAAGACATGCTACAATCGCTGCTGTTACGAGAGCTATTTGAGAAGGTCCGCTGGTGACATCTTCACCAAATATGACTACTCCTATAGCTAATATCGCTACAAGTATAACTACCGGAACGAGTGACAGGATAAGACCCGGTTTTTTCTCTTTTTTATTATTCTCCATCAGAGTCCGTTAAAATTGACATTTGAGAAGCAGAGTGAAGGTAACTGCCATTTGCGACTTTCCATTTGGTCATCTGCGGCAGCCATTAGATTGTTCCACAAGGTTATCAGGTTACCGGAAACTACATTTCATTTACAGGGTGTACTATTTTCCCATCGTGGAACAGAAAGCCCTCAATACCGTAGGAGAAATCTCCGGTGGCGGCATTACAGTTGCCTCCGTTAAACTGCGTGACATAAATACCTCTGTCCGCTCTCTTAAATATATCCGACAAAGATAATTTATTATTTGATAAAAGTGCGTTTTCAGGCATCATCACCACCGAAGGTGTTCCGATAGTTACATCCAGCGATAGTTTACGGCTATAATAGTTATCTATGAAATAATTGCATATAGTGCCTCCCGAAATAATATCACGCTCTTTAGTAGCTATTCCTTCAATATCGAATAGACGGGAGAAGGAGTTGCCTCTAGTGTGTGGCATATCTTTTAGTGAAACATTTTCCCCGAAAACCTTTACTCCGAGTTTGTCAGCCAAGAATGAGTTACGTGTATGGAGAGAGCTCCCCTTAAGAGCATCGATGATGGGGATGACCAGGGTTGAGACAATGGTACTATCCACAATCATATTATATGAGCCGGAGGTCAATTTGACCGGTCCGATACTTTCGATCGCCCTCTCCAAAGCTTTCGTTCCACATCCTTTATAGCGGAGATTCTTAAAGAAAACTTCATCTTCATACCAATTTCTTTCGGGTTTTTCATAGCCTTTACCGTAAACCGAACAGTTGGCGCTGACGGAAAAACCGGATTTGCGTTGATATCCCTCAAATCCCATACTATCTGCAATGAAGCGCTCCTCAGTATAATCGCCGTATTCACTCTCCGCTGAAATTACCCTTCTATCCGATAACATCTCGGCAGAGACTTCTTGCGCAATGACAACTCCTCTGGATGGAGGGCGGGTATCAATGGAAGGGTCAAACTGTTGAAGATCAGGCCCTGTACCCTTATAGCAGATCTCCCTGTCAGGTAAAGTTCGGAATTCATCGGGAGTCATCAAAAGAGTAGCTCTAACAGCATCAGCAGTAAACTGCCTTAGAGTTTTTTCATCCATCAGGTTTGTAGAAAAAGAGCCGTACCTGCCTTCGGCGAAAATATATAAATATAGAGCGGAGCTTGCAGCCTGATAAAGACGGTCAATCTCACCATTTAGCAATGCAACCATATCCCCTTTGCCTCTTTCGAGAGTAACGCGTGCATTCGTTGCACCTGCATCCAGCACCATTTGGAGTGCTTTTATAGTAATATCTCTCATCAGTTACTTCCTCCTACCGTAAGTGATTTTACAAGTATTGTTGGCATACCGCACGAGACAGGGCATTGTTGTCCCTTACCGCATGTCCATGTGCTGTCCTCCATTTTCCCGTCTGAAGCCACCTCCAGGATATCTTCAAGGGCTTTGGGTCCATTACCAATCACATTGATATCCTTGATGGGGTAGGTGAGGCGTCCATTCTCAATCATTCGCCCGCTTTTTACAAAAAATGTAAAGTCTCCCGCACCGATTTGTACCTGACCGTTCCTGAATTTATCCACATATATACCTTTTTGTACACCGGAAATAATATCCTCGGCACTCACGGAGCCGTTTTCCATATAGGTGGCGCGCATTCTTGGGATAGGCTCAAATCGGAAAGATTCCCTGCGTCCGTTCCCTGTGGGTGCCACATTGTAGTGCTGAGCACTTATTCGATCATGAAGATAGGAGGTGAGAACTCCTTCCGTAATCAGCATAGTTTTCTGACCGGGTACTCCCTCGTCATCAACATTGAGAGAACCTCTGTTGGAAGGGATTGTGGCATCATCTACTATATTTATCGATTCGCTGCATATCTTTTTTCCCATCTTGTCGGAAAAGATGGATATTCCTTTGCGGTTGAAATCCGCCTCGAATGCATGTCCGATCGCCTCGTGGAGCAGAATCCCCGATCCCCCTGCGCCCATTACTACCATCATTTCACCTCCTTGGGGACGTACGGCCTCCAGTACAGTAGGAATAGCTTCGAGTATTTCATCAACTATCTCATCTGCAAGTGCTGCGGTAAACATTTCATTTCCCATCCTGAAACTTTTAGAGCCGGTGTAATTGTCAGTCATGCCCTTCTGACTAAATACCGCACTGAAAGAGACTGAAGTCATTGGCCTTTCATCGCAGTAAAATTCTCCTAGTGAGTTGAAGAACATTACCTTGCTCAGAGAAGAGGAACTCTGTCCGATAATCTGCACTATCCTGTCGTCACCATCGGAAAGTCTTGTGTATATCTCTTTTAGATACCCTTTTTTTGAGAAGATGTCCACATCTGCTAATGTATGAACACCGGGGTAATAGTTTACTAATTTCAGAGGAGTAAATGGAGCTGTTTTTCTTTTATTGACAGGACTCTCTGCAATACGGGCGGCTGCTTGTGCCGCTGCCAGCAGATGTTTCATATCAGTGCTTTCCGAATAGGCATAACCCGTTCGGCCATTTCGTATTACTCTGATGCCGGCTCCAAAATCATATCGTTGCGGATAGCATTGACCTCGCCGTCGAATGACAACACTTCCAGTGTGCTGTATTCACAAAAATGTCAGCATAGTCACTTCCTGAAGAGAGAGCTTCATCCATTAGAAGGATAAGCTGCTCTTTGGTTATATCAAACAATTCGAAAAAATCTTCCATCAATAAAAAAACTACTGCATTGTTGCAGTAGTGTTAGGGGTTAATAATCTCTCATTTGCTGGCAGAGTCTTACAAGATTAATAATTCAAATCTCATGGGCTTTTACCCTTACAATCTCTCCTTGACGGGCAAATGCCAACTCAGAATTGTCTTGTTTTTTTTCCTGTACGAGCCTCTCAAAAGTGATGTTCAAACCTATGAATAGTTTCTCTAAGTTCTCTCGTCTCTGTGCTCTGCTCATAATTGATCAGTAGGTTATATAAGGTTTTATTATGTATTTTAGTCACAATGCTTTTACTACCTTCGGCGATGATATTACTCGGGTATTGAGTTATTAATCAATATCCAGTAATCACATACTGGAATATAGAGAGTGAAGAGGTGTCGATGCCCACATCATAACGTCTGCGAATGGTGGCTTCAGGAACATAGTGTCCGCCCGCCTCAACCCTGAGTTTTACTTTCGACAGCCAGTTCCGGCATTTTGAGCCAGAAATATACAAGATCACAACGTAGCCCTTTGTTGGGCTCTTACTATGACCCTTGTAAGCGTTCTTGTGGCCAGGGTGGTCTCTACTCCAAATGTCTCCCCTTTGTCAATCAACTCATCGATCCTCTCCATCATCAACCTGCTGCCCTTTATGGCAGACTCTTCCGGGCTGTTGGGGGACAAACGCTTTGCAATCTCGTCCGAATTGACAAACTCATCACAATTGAGCATGTCGGTAGTATCGTGTAGGATGCGGTGGTTTTCCCTGCTCCGTTGCAGCCTGCTATAATATAAAGTCTAGGCATATCCTCACCTCAATCGAAAACAAAAATAATAAAAATATATATGTAATGGGCAAATTTTATATTGTAATTTTTCAACAACAACTATCGCAAATCTCCCCCTTTTTATGTGTTATCCCATATCCGAAAAGCGCAAAATCTCCTCTACAAGGGTCTGTGGGAAATATTTCCTTGAGGAAGGATGTTATTTCCAACGCTGTTGATAAATCGGTGCTTTTACGTGAGGTAATGCCGAGCATTGATGCAGTACGATGGACATGGACATCAAGCGGTATGATAAGGTCGGCAGGAGAGGTGTTTTTCCACAATCCCAGGTCAACTATGCCGTCATCACGTACCATCCAGCGTCTGAGCAGATGTATCTTTTTGTTGGCTGCCTTCAGATCGCTTTTCTGCCCATATATCTCAGTCCTGAAAAGGTCGGGAGTAAGGGATTCGAGGGAGTCGTAGTTCGTGTAGAATTCACGAAGCCTAAAACAAATGCCTGCAAAGTCACTCCATTTGACTGTCCTATGGAGAGATATCCTTTCGTTACGCCATTCTCCCTCCATAACATACCTGTATGGTTGCCACTTCATCTCATCGAAAGCTCTGTTACCATTTCTTACAATCATATCCCTCCGCCCCCAGGCAAGATGTGCCGCAATTACGGCAGCTATTTCAACATCTTTCAAGGAGGCCTTGCCCGAAAGTCTCAACTGTGCGATTTTTTTTGGAAAAATCACAGGGTCCGACTCGAAATATTCGGGGCGGTTGTACATATCGGCATATTTGGTAAGGAGCTCTTTCACAATAACTGTTCTCGCTTTAAAAAAGAAAGGTGACCTATAAAAGCCACCCCTCAAATATAAACAAAACGCCTTGAGGCTTATTTCTTCTTATTCTTGTATCTGCTGTAGAACTTGTCAACGCGACCTGCGGTGTCTACAAGCTTCATCTTACCGGTATAGAAAGGGTGTGAAGTGTTTGAAATCTCGACCTTTACTAAGGGGTACTCAATGCCGTCAACCTCAAGGGTCTCTTTTGTGTTGACGCAAGAGCGTGTGATGAACACATGGTCATTTGACATATCCTTGAAAGCTACAAGACGGTAGGATTCGGGATGTATACCTTTTTTCATCTTATCGGTTTGTTAAGTGTTAAAATCTTTTTCGGGCTGCAAAAGTAGAAATAATTTGGTGAATGGCCAAATATTTTGCCGCTTTTTGTAACTTTGCCCCATATTTTCAAGCTAAAAACACAATTATTTTGATTATATGACACTGATTAAATCAATCTCAGGTATCAGAGGCACTATTGGAGGTACCCCGGGAGATGCTTTGACCCCGATAGACATTGTCAAATTCACCTCAGCCTATGCACGCCGGTTACAAAGGAAATTGCCATCTAAAACGAGCTACAAGGTGGTTGTGGGTCGGGATGCCCGCATCTCCGGTGAGATGGTTGACTCCATCGTCTGCGGCACGCTGATGGCTTGCGGCATCGATGTTGTGAATGCCGGTCTGGCTTCCACTCCAACAACTGAAATGGCTGTGGTATTTGAGAAGGCTGACGGTGGTATAATCCTAACCGCTTCGCACAACCCAAAGCAGTGGAATGCTCTTAAACTTCTAAACGAGAAGGGCGAATTTCTGACGGCTGAAGAGGGTGCTGCCCTTTTGGAGGTTGCCGAGTCCAATGATTTTGATTATAAGGATGTCCATTCACTCGGTCGGATGGAGTATAATGATTTCACCTGGGCACATATAGATGCTGTTTTATCATATCCTCTCGTGGATTTAAAAGCTATTAAAGCTGCAGGTTTCAAGGTGGTCCTTGATGCCATCAACTCTGTCGGAGGCATAGTGATGCCGAAGCTTTTCGAGGCACTTGGAGTGGAGTGTGTCACAATCAATGGTGAGCCAAATGGCCGGTTCGCCCATAATCCCGAACCGGTTCCTTCCAATCTCACCGATCTCTCCGCCGCGGTCATTGCAGCCGGAGCGGATCTAGGGGTTGCTGTAGATCCCGATGTGGATCGTCTCGCTTTCATATCTGAGAATGGTGAGGCTTTTGGCGAGGAGTATACACTTGTAGCTGTTGCCGACTATATCCTATCGCATAGAAAGGGTGCAACCGTCTCCAACATCTCCTCATCCAGAGCCCTTAAGGATGTGACTGAGGCCCACGGATGCAAATATTACTCCTCTGCCGTAGGAGAAGTTAATGCCTCTACCATGATGCAGCAGGTCAATGCTGTCATCGGTGGAGAGGGTAACGGCGGTGTAATAGTTCCGGACTTCCACTATGGTCGTGATGCACTTATTGGGGCAGCACTGTTTTTGAGCCACCTGGCTCATAAAAATCTTTCTGCATCTGCTCTGCGTGCAACCTATCCCGACTATTATTTGTCCAAAAATAAGATAGAGATTTCGGATCCAAAAGTGATTGACTCTCTTTTGGAAAAGGTGGAGAAACACTATTCAGCCGAGCGAATAACCACAATAGATGGCCTTAGAGTGGATTTTGACGAGGATAGGAAATGGTTCGTGCTGAGAAAATCCAATACCGAACCCATAATTCGAATCTACGCTGAAGCCCCCACCGAAGCTGCCGCAGAGGCTCTTGCACAAGAAGTTATCTCCATACTCTCCTAACCCGTACTCCGCACTCAGTGCCCTGTAACCCACACCTAGTAACCCGTACCCTGTAACCCGCACCCTATAACCCGCACCATGTAACCCGTACCCCGTAATCCACACCTAGTACCGATTAACTACATACTACAAACTACTCACTACCCACTATAAAATGTTTTCTTTCCGCACTACACCCCTTTTCGAGCAACCCGACCTGGTACTAAGGCAGGGTAGGTTAGCCATGCTTTGCAATCAGGTGGCCTGGCATCCGGATAAAGGGGAGTACCACTTCGAGACTCTCGCCCGAGAAAGGAATCTTGTGCGCATTTTCATGCCGGAACACTCATTGTACGGTGAATGTTGTCCCGGTGTCGAGATGGTGGAAATAGGTGATTCGGTTCCTCCGGAAAAACTTCAGGATATAGATGCGCTGATTATAGAGCTTCAGGACGTGGGGGCCAGATACTGTACGGCTACTCGCACATTACTCAAGCTTTTCTACGACCTTCACCGCTCCGGAAGCGATATCTCCATTTATGTCATGGATAGGATCAACTCCTCAGGTCGTCAGGTTGAGGGAACTATGGGAGTGATGGGTCTACCGCACAGGCATGGACTCACCTTTGGTGAGATAGCCAACTTCTTTATTATGAGCTGGGCGCAAAATTTCACCTGCATATCATTTCAGCGGATGCGGAGCAGGTCAATAAAGAGCTGATGCCCTGGAGCATCCCTCCTTTTCCGATTTTGCAGGGCTATTTACATCCCATTTCTATAGCGGTCAGTGTCTCTGGATGGGAACCAATGTCAGCTATGGCCATGGCACCACGCGTCCCTTTGAACAATTCGGAGCACCTTTTATGGAGCCGCTTTATGACTTTAATCAGAAAAACGGATTTAAGAATTGGAATGATCCCTCCAATCCACTCTACGATAATAGTCTCTACATAAGATGGTGCAGATTTGAGCCGGCTTACGGTATATGGAAAGATGAGGTTTGTTTCGGTTTTCATCTGATGTTTATCCCCGGACACACCTATCATGCTCTCAACCACGCACTTCGTTCGATAAGATTTATACGTGAGCAATTCCCTGACAACTTTGAATATGACTCACTCGAGCCGCTTCTTCAGGACAATATGCTATTAAGTTACGTTTCCGGCGAAATTGATTGGGAATTGACCAGTGAACACATCAAGACCGAGGAGCAGAAATGGCTTCGTAAAGTGAAGAAATATCTGCTTTATGGGGATTCCCCTTGGCGCGTTAAATAATAAAACATGGATAAGAAGGATTATAAGATATTGTTTGTTTGTCTCGGTAATATTTGCCGCAGTCCGATGGCAGAATTTGTAATGAAACACAAGGTTGCTGAATCAGGTGTGGCAGAGAGGTTTGAAATAGCATCTGCCGGTACGAGTGATGAAGAACGCGGTAACCCTGTTTATCCGCCTGCCAGGAAGATGCTATATCGCAATGGCATCAGTTGTGACGGAAAATATTCCTGTCAGATAGTTCCCGAAGATTACCACTATTATGATCTGATTATCGGGATGGATTCATCAAATATTAGTGATATGAATTATGCCTTTGGCGGAGATCCCGAAGGGAAAATCCGGCTGTTGCTCGATTATACGGGACATTCACGAAATATAGCGGATCCCTGGTATACCGGTGATTTCCAGGCGACATGGGATGATGTTAACGAAGGTTGTGATGCCCTTTTAGCTGATTTAGGGTTCATTTGATTTTTCCAAAATCCCTAAAAAGTGTTATATTCACCTCTAAATTTGTGAACTATGAGACTATTATCTATCCTATCGGCTCTGCTACTCTTTGCCGGGAGCCTTTTTGCACAACCTTTTACACAAACTAAGGGTACCCTGACTCCTGCTCAGGAGCATTTCTCGGACATGAGATTCGGTGTATTTATCCATTGGGGCATCTACAGTATGCTTGGGCAGGGCGAGTGGGTGATGCAAAACCAGGATATCCACTGGCAGGAATATGAAAAAATAGCCGGTGCTTTCTATCCCATACATTTTGATGCCAAACAATGGGTCTCAGCAATCAAAGAGGCGGGAGCGCTATATCTGCATTACTTCGCGCCATCACGATGGTTTCTCGATGTGGAATACCGCTCAGTCGGAGTACAATATTGTGGATGCTACTCCTTTTGGCCGTGATGTGCTCAAGGAGTTGGCTCAGGAGTGCGAACAACAGGGTATTCAGCTTCACTTTTACTACTCCACCCTGGATTGGCGTAGAGAGGACTATCCTCGCGGACGTACAGGACGCGGATGTGGGAGAGCCCGCAGCAGCCCATAGATAACTATTTCAACTTTATGTACGCACAGTTGACGGAGTTGCTGACCCAATATGGTAAGATCGGATGTATCTGGCTGGACGGTCATTGGGATCATGAGGAGGATCCGGTGGAGTTTGATTGGCGTTATGACACCCTATATCCGCTGATTAAATCGCTTCAGAACGATTGTCTCATTGGAAATAATCACCATCTTGACCCCTTTGAGGGTGAGGATATTCAGATATTCGAAAGGGATGTGCCGGGTGAAAATAAAATCGGATTAATGCAGGGAGGAGTAAGTGAAAATCTCCCTCTGGAGACATGCCAGACTATGAATAACTCCTGGGGGTACCGTATCAAAGATCAAAACTACACGAGTGCTCCCGAACTGATCCGTTATTTGGCCTATACTGCGGGTCGAAATGCCAATCTTCTGCTCAATGTCGGCCCTCAGCCCGATGGACGCATCCCCGTTGCAGCTCTGGAGAGGCTGGCAATAATGGGTGAGTGGCTCTCTAAAAATGGAGAGTCAATCTACGACACACGTGCCACTCTGATTCCGCCACAGCCCTGGGGAGTAGTGACACACAGTAAATCTGTTACTAAGTATGGGTACCCTTCCGTTCTTTATCTCCACGTATTTCCGAATGATCTCGCTTCAAGTAAGAGTGGTGTGGCAGTTGATGGCGGCATTCGCATCTTCGTCCTTGTGATGGAATCCCGAAGGTTCGCAGTATTGTTTCGATTGCCGACGGCACCTCAATTCCTTTCCGCCGCTGCCCCGAAGGCCTTTTTGTGACAATACCGGTGGCGATGCTTGATGACACCCCTAATTGTGTTATTAAGGTGGAGATGTAAGTGGTGCGAGGTACGCGGTACGGGTTGCGGGTTGCATGGTTCGGGACTATTGGTGTTTAAGAAACAATGGAAAACGGCCAGTAGCTATTTATGAGTTTCCACTAAAATAGAAACAAAAAAGGGCGACTATCTTTTTTTAGTCGCCTAGCTCTTTATATAGTTTATGTTATGTGCTGATTTTCTTTGTTTTAAGCTGTCACTTCTTTGGGATTTGGACCGTATTGATTCTCTCCCGGTTGGCTGTCTTTGACCGTTAAAACTATAAACCAAATTAAGCCGATTAGAGGAATTAAATTAATCAAAACCATCCAGCCGCTTTTCCCGATATCGTGAAGACGTCTCACACTGACAGCTAATCCTGGATCAAAACAGCGAGAGAATAGATAAGATAAAAATTCCAAATTGAAGAATACCCAATTTTGACCCTATAGCGGTATCAATGATTGATGCAACCATAGCAAAAATAAAATTGAATAATGCGAACATCCAAAATTCCGTTCTTCTTGCTCTTCCACCGAAATCAGTGTATTGTTTCATACATTTTACAAACCACTTCATAATATCAAAATATTTTAGTACTCTTACTCGTTTGGCTTTTCAGTTCCGCCCCGTTTATTTAAAGTGGTATCCGGTCTCCACATTTATTAATTTAAATATTTACAAATCTAATAAATACTGAGGAGAAAATCAAGCTTGTTTTTCAGTAAATGCCTGGATTATTGGTCCGGGTTACTTGTAGCGGTGTTTAGAGAGTTGTTATCTTACCCTAAATTTAATGACTTTGTTTGAAAAATGTAAAGTTTATTTGTCTTTATGAGAACTTTGTTTTACATTTGCTGAAGCAAAATTCAATACATATGAAGAAAAATAACTTTTTACTGCCTCATTATTTTCAGAAAATCGGGTGGAGCCTTTTCATTTTCTCATTCATTTTTTGGGCGCAAGCCTCTATGCTTTTAATAAATTAGAGCTATTTGATCAGAATCATAGTCGTTATGCAACGCTAATTCTTTACCTAATTCTTATCTTTTCAGCCCTTTTTGTAGCATTCTCAAAAGAAAAGATTGAAGATGAGTTTATCCAAAATATCAGATTTACTTCGATTGTTATTACTGCGTATGTGTCGTTCTTAATATTTATGCTTCTATGGATACTCTATGCATTCAATCACTCATTTCGTTTTTCCTCGTTCTATCTGGATTTAGGGCTAATCAATCCTGTTACAATGTTTATGCTCTATGTCGTGATATTCAGAACGAGGCTGTTTATTTCAAAAAGGAGGTTGAAAAATGAAGAATAATATAAGGGTAGAACGGGCAATAGTGAAGATCTCGCAGCAACAGTTGGCAGACGAGATTGGGGTAAGCCGCCAAACGATAAATGCCATAGAATTGAGAAAATATGTGCCCTCAACGATACTTTCCCTCAAAATAGCCAGATACTTCGAAAAAACCGTCGAGGAGATATTTCAACTTGAAGAAACGGACTAAGCAGTTAGTGTTGTGTAAATTATAGCGGTTTATTTGTTAAAATCGTAATTAAGTCCAATATAACCGAAAAGACCGTCACGAGTCGTTTTCCCTGCAAGATATCCCTTTGTCTTATATCCGATTTGAGTTAAAATATTGAATCCGTTAGCCACATTAAATTCCATAGTAGAACTCACGGCAATTCCCTTTCCAAAGAACCCGTAGAAATCCTGTGACCAAAAATCCACCTGACCGAGCAGATTAAACCTTTTGGTTTTGACTAAATCAGGTACAGAAAGACCAAGCCCGTTATTATTAAAGGGGAAACCATATTTAAAATAGAGATTATAAAATCGGCCTGCTATTCTCAAATAATTATTAAAGTAGATTTCAGGACCCAATATAGACGTATTGAAAAAAGTCCCGTATGACCAACTGAAGTTTTCATTACCAAAATAGTAGGGTCTTTTACCCTTTAACTCACTGCTAAAAAAGGCTCCGGCCTGCCTGTAAAGATTGATATCCAGCAAATTCCAAATAACGGACAATATTCCGGCCTTATTATAAAATTTAACCAAATCCTGATTTACACTGCCATCGGCATTAAAAACTTCCCTTCCTCCTTTCCTCCAAATCATTTTAGTAAAATTCACGGGATCTCCACCCTCCAATTTCCAAGTTTCAGGGTCCTTTGGACTTTGATGAGCAAAGAGGTAAGTATAAAGAGGGTACATGATTCTATTTCCGAAGGCAACTCCATATTCATCATTATAAAGGCCGTCATACCTGAAAAAATCATATTGAATATCCCTGGCGATTAAATAGTTGGCCTCAAATCCGCCAATTAGCGCCAGGATATGGTGATCGGGAGTTGCATCTGCTGGCAATTCCAATTTACCGAGGACTCCGGGAAATTGAAGTTTTACGAAAGAGAATTTTCCACCGACCTGATTCGTTCTGAGCATGTGCCCAAATTCGTGAGGCCATAGCATGGAAGACCATTTCCCAACCAAAGACCATGTAATACCTGTAATGATTCTGAGGGTTTTATTTTTTATTTGCGGAGCCAATCCCCTGTAATAGACATCGCTGAATAGTTTTAATCCCGTTCTGAAGTTTTCAGAACTGTTTAAAACGTCATACTTTAGAGCATAAATAAGAGTGTATTCTCTGTGGAAGGGATCCGGTTGGATTGATGTCGTGTCTGTTTGTACAACGTATAGTGTCGTATCTGTCTCTCCTACAAGCAATGTTGTGTGTGTTTGCGCAGCATTGTAGATTGTGTCCGGTTGTCCAATTCGGAGAGTCGTGTCTGTTTGCGCAACGTTGTATGTCGTATCAATTTGCCCGGTGCGTAATATAGTATCTGATTGTCCGGTGTGAAGCGTATTATCAGTTTGTCCAACACATACTCGCGACAAAAAGATTATATGAAAAGCCATTATTAATAGGCTTAAGTATATAGTTCGATTCATTATTTTGGTCAGACGGATTGATCTATATGTATTAATAATAGGCGTAGTCAAGTCTTAGTACCATATAGCATACGCTATCAGCTTGGACGGTTATAGGATTAATGCCACCATATCCATCTCCGCCGTTTGCATAAAACTTTTTGCCCTCACGTATAAATATAGAGTACTTTCCAGGCTTTAGTTCCGTTTGGAAAAAATCCACTCTTATTCGCCTTGCAAGTTGCAATCAGCTTCGTATTGACTCCATCATATAATGGTCACAACCCTCAACATCCTTGATAGTCGTATACTCATAAATATCCAGAGTCACGCGACACCGGATAGGTACGACAAGTCGACTCCGGCAATTATCGGCATACAATTTCCCTCCACCTTCAGCAGAGTTCCCGCAATACCGGTGGATATAGTGATTTTACTCTTATTATTCTCAATAATCTCCTCAAGATTCCCCGAATAATTCGGATCATCCTGAATCTCACACGAGAAAAAAAATAAAAGGAGCAGGGGAGGAGGTAAGGGGTTTCATATTTTAGCATTAGGGTACTTTGCTTTATATTTATTAATTACCTGATCGTAATTTAATTGCGCGAATACATCATCCTCAAACTGGTAGCCGATGTCAACACATTGATAGGTATGGGACAAAATTTCAAATTCCTAATTCCGGAATCTCAATATTCTACGCTCCTTTCTAACAATCATTTCCTTGTTTGTAAACGGACTTTTAATTTTTACTTGTGTTTGCTTTCTATGCCTTCCTGCTCTTCTGCCAATACTTGAAAATGAAAAGGTATTTTAGTTTGTTTTTCAATAACTGTTCGACTCTTCTCTTGGCAAGGTCAATATATTCTTGGCTTATGTCGAAGCCAATAAATTTTCTGTCAGTTTTTAAAGCTGCAACGGCAGTTGTTCACTACCCATAAATGGGTCTAAGATAATGTCACCTTTAAAGGAATAAAGTTGTATTAATCTATAAGGTAATTCTTCCGGAAAAGGTGCAAGTGCCCAATCCTTCTTGCACTTTCTGCGTTCATTGTCCAAATTGATTTTGTCCACTCCATAAATTGCTCTTTTGAAATGGTGTTATCCTTTTTGCCTTTATCTCTTCTATAATCACCTTTGGAGAAAACTAAAATATATTCGTGAACATCTCTTAAAGTCGGATTAGTAGCACTTTGCCAACTGCCCCAAGCTGTAGAAGGGCTAGCACTTGCTGCTTTATTCCAAATTATTTCACCACGCATACTAAAACCAATATCTATCATTATTTTTGAAATGTAATCTGATAGAGGTATATATGGTTTTCTGCCAAGGTTAGCGACATTTATGCAAGCGCGACCACCATTAACAAGAACCCTGAATGTTTCTTTAAATGAGTTTTCAAGAAGTTCTAAATACTCTTTTAAAGATAAATCTTCGTCATATTCTTTTGAAACATTATAGGGTGGTGAAGTTATCATCAAATGAATACAATTGTCTGGCAATTCTTGCATATTCTCTGCGGACCCAAGAATAAATTTATTCTTTAAATTTTCCGGAAAAACATTTTCGTTTTTATCAATAACTTTCTTGTCCCCAAGTTCAGTGTATAACTTGGAGTTGTAAAACTTCGAACTATCGTGATTTATCCTTCCGCTTGTACCAAACGCGCTTGTTTCTGTTCCCTTCTCTCTTTTCATTCTAGTATCGAATAAGTGTTAAAAATTTCTCAGCTTTTGCTTTATCAGTCGACTCCTTGCTCGCAATTTGTATTATCTGTCCAAGTTTTAATTTAGAAATCATTGAAGAAAAATAATGCATATCGTTTGATAAAATAGTTCTGCAATTACGTAATAGTTGTTCTTTGTTTAAAATAGTTTGAAAACCTAATTTTGGAGTTTTTTTTACATAGTCCTCATTTGTCGGCTTTGGATTTAAGGACCAAAATCCTTGAATAACACCCGAACTTTTTAGATAGTCTACCTTATGAATGTAGCTATTAGTTATTGGGCTATTACCCAAAACAACAATGGGTATTTTTGTCGAAGCAATCCCGGAAACACGAATATTTATTGATTTTCCAATTGCTTTTAACATTGAATCAGAACGTAACAATGAAGGATTTCCTTTATGTTGCTTATAATCTCCCATGAATATTACCATATTCGGTTGTGTGAATTTGTAATTCGACACAATGCTCATTTTAATTTCAAAAAGCAGTTTAATACTATCTGGTGTTTGGTTTGTTTTATTTGTGGTACAGAAAGCGAGGTCGGCAGGGGATTGTCTTGTAAGTCCTATCCCTTCACAAACAACGCTGTTTACTGCATATAATCCTAATGTTTGCGCAATTGGTTCAAAAAGTGTTTTACACCATTTTTCGGTAAATTGCCCTATTAGGGAATTCCTGCTTTGCAAAGTTTGACCTTCTGCATCCATGCCTTTTGGGACATAGGCAAAATATCCATCCTTAAGATTATAAAATAGCTGTTCTGGGGAAGCAAAGTTCTTTAGTGCTTCTGTAAAGAATTGAATTTCAGTATCGTTGTTCCAAAGTATCATATTAATTTCATTTTAACAAAGATAGGTATTTTATCTGTGTCTTTAAGGCTAAAATAGCTAACATTTGCGTGTATAAATGATAATTTTGAGAATTACGGTTATTTCCTCGTCTATCAACCCATCCACGCTCCGATGGTAAAATGTTCAATTAGTCACATCCGATAATTCTCAATACAAAAAATTCTGCTCTCACGCTCTATCTCACCCTCTTGCCAAGTATTATTTTTGGCATTGTGGTTAAACATCGGTTGAATCGTTTGTAGAATTTTTCCAATCCGGCTTTTGTTGCTTCGGCATGCACGAGTTCGTTTTCCAACTCCCAGTATAAGACATACGTTACGCTTTCAGGTTTTCTTGTCAGCCGGATTGCGGGTTCTCCGTTTTTCACCGAATTAAAGTCCTTTTGTCTGTGAGTCCTTTTGATATATTTTACATCAATCACACCTGCAAAAGATTTATGGTGTTCTGCAACTTCCTCAATTAATTTTTCAAATTCATCAACCTTGTTAGGTTTTACCTCATAAATGCAAATTTCCGAAAAAGTACTCATTATTTTGTCGTTTAGATACTCGTAACAAATATACAAAATTCCCCCACTCCAGTTATAAAAAATCAGTAAAACATTTCTCTAAATTCCAGATCACTAGCTTATTTTTCCGAATAAAAATCACAAACTCCCCACTAATTCTAAAAGACTTAAACAATAAGTCTATTTGCACACATTTTCCCCTCAAAATATTTCATTTAAACGTTAATTTAAAGTAACTTCGCAATTTGTTGTCAACACCCCCAATTCTTTGATTGAAATATTTAGTTTTATATAAGTTATGTCGGAATTAAGCGGCAAAATATCTCAAATTATCGGCCCTGTCGTGGACGTCCAGTTTGAAATGCCCAAATCGGGTGAAGTGAGGCTACCTGCTATCAATGATGCAATTTATGTCAATCGCAACGGTCACGATATTTACCTGGAAGTACATCAGCACATTGGTGAAAATACCGTTCGCACGGTTGCAATGGACAGCACCGACGGGTTGCGCAGGGGACTTTCCGTGAAAGCGCTCGGCTCCTCATTGAGTGTGCCGGTGGGTGACCAACTGAAAGGTCGTCTGCTCAACGTGGTTGGCCGTCCCATAGACGGACTGAAACCCTTAACTCGTGAAACAGAGTATCCTATTCATCGGGAAGCACCCAAATTTGACGATCTGGTTACATCGGAGGAGATGCTCACTACCGGAATCAAGGTAATCGACCTGCTGCAACCCTACCTGAAAGGTGGAAAAATCGGACTTTTCGGAGGTGCAGGAGTGGGCAAAACCGTGATTATCATGGAGCTTATCAACAACATAGCAAAAGGACACAAAGGTTATTCGGTCTTTGCCGGAGTAGGGGAGCGTACGCGTGAAGGAAACGATTTGCTGCGTGAGATGATAGAGTCGGGGGTGATAAGATATGGCGAGGAGTTCAACAGGAGCATGGCGGAGGGGCATTGGGATTTGAGTGTGGTGGACTATAACGAGTTGGAAAAATCTCAAACTACCCTTGTATTCGGACAGATGAACGAACCGCCCGGAGCACGTGCTTCGGTAGCACACACCGGCCTTGCTGTAGCAGAAGCTTTTAGGGATAGTGGCGGTGAAGGAAGCGATATTTTGCTCTTCATAGACAACATATTCAGGTTTGTGCAGGCGGGATCCGAGGTTTCAGCTCTGTTGGGGCGTATGCCTTCGGCGGTGGGCTATCAGCCGACATTGGCCTCTGAGATGGGCAATCTGCAAGAGCGAATTACCTCTACCAAGTATGGTTCAATCACTTCCGTACAGGCGGTTTATGTGCCGGCTGACGACTTGACCGACCCTGCGCCTGCTACCACTTTCAGTTATCTGGATGCAACTACTGTTTTGAGCAGAAAGATCGCATCATTGGGTATTTATCCCGCGGTGGACCCTTTGGAGTCCTCTTCCCGCATCCTAAACCCCAATGTTGTGGGCGAGGATCACTATGATACCGCTATGCGGGTAAAACAGATTCTCCAGCGCTACAAAGAGCTACAAGATATCATTTCCATATTGGGAATGGATGAGCTGTCCGACGAGGACAGGCTTACTGTAAACAGAGCACGTAAGGTTCAGCGTTTCCTTTCTCAGCCCTTCCACATGGCGGAACAATATACCGGGCAGCCGGGAGTTATGGTCTCCGTGAAGGATACTATAAAAGGATTTAAGATGATACTGGATGGTGAGCTGGATGGTTATCCGGAAGCATCGTTCATGAATGTGGGAACCATTGAAGAGGCAATTGCTAAAGGTGACAAGTTGTTAAAACAAGTAAAATAAGTGATGAAACTACTCATCCGCACTCTTTAATCGACTGTTTTTTCCGGTGAAGTGACTTCAGTAACCTTGCCCGGGGAGCTAGGGTCTTTCCAGGTGTTGAAAAATCACGCCCCGCTCGTCTCTTCGTTAACTAAAGGTACGATTTTGTTCGTGGCTAATGGGAGTGTCAGGGAAATTGCGATAGAGGGCGGTTTTGTAGAGGTAAAAGATAACACAATAAGTCTCTATACGGATATTGTTGAAAAGGAGTGATTCTTATGAAAAAGTTTGTAAGAAAATTTTGGATTATTCATACGCTGCTTCTACTTGCTTTGGGAGTAGGAGTATGGGTTGCCTTAATATTTCTTTTTCCTGAGGTAGAGGTAAGAGGGTACTTTGTCATTCCGCTCTACTTTTATCTGATGGGAGTTGCTCTATTTTTGAGATTTCGCAGGATTTCGATTGACAAGCCCTCCAAGACAACGAATATGTATATGCAGATGAGGGTGATAAAAGTGTTGATCTCCCTTATTATCATAGTGGTTTACTGGCTACTCAACAAGTCGGGGGTCCGTCCTTTCGCGATTGTTTTTGCGGTGTTTTATCTGATTTACCTGATTTGGGAAACATTTCTTTTCCTTCGGATGGAAAAGCATATCAGGTATATCAAAAGTCAAAATGAGCCGCTTAATTGATTTTAAGGCAGATGAATAAACTTCAGGTAACATATAAGCCAATTATTCTTTGCATCCTTCTTCTCTTGACGATGGGAGCGAATGCCCAGACAGACAGCGTGGCTCAGGAAAAGTTCGATGTTAAGGGGTTGATTTTGCACCACTTGGCGGATTCCTACGAATGGAGTTTGATTAGTTCGGAAGATTGGCATGTTGCTATTCCTCTACCGGTAATCCTGTTTAGTAAAACGTCAGGGTTGCACCTCTTTCTTTCATCCAAATTTGAACAAGGGAAACAGGCCTATAAAGGCTTTCAGATCGCTGCCGATGGGAAATATCAAGGGAAAATCGTGGAATTGAGCGGTGAAGGAAGCGAAGTCCGTCCTCTGGATTTGTCGCTTACAAAAAATGCAGCCTCACTGATCCTCTCTTCGCTTGTGCTAATTATTACTTTTTTAGGTGTATCGCACGTAATTAAACGTGATCCAATGAAAGGAAATAAAGGTTTTGTGGGAATGATGGAGATGTTTATAATGCTGATACACGATAATGTAATAAAACCTTCGGTAGGTGCTGACTACAAAAGGTACGCACCATATTTGTTGACGGTTTTCTTTTTCATCTTTTTCAATAACCTATTGGGACTGGTACCTTTTTTCCCGGGTGGTGCTAATGTGACAGGTAATATTGCGGTAACTATGGTTTTGGCGATAGGAACCTTTTTGGCAATTAATCTTACCGGAACTAAACATTACTACAAGGATGTTTTTTGGCCCGATGTACCTATCTGGCTCAAAGTACCTTTTCCCATTATGCCGATTATTGAAATTGTGGGACTGTTTACCAAGCCTTTTGCATTGATGATTCGTCTTTTTGCAAATATAATGGGCGGTCATGCGATTGTGTTGGGATTGGTCTCTATTGTCTTCATTACGGCGGGTATGGGGACGGCTATTAGTTCATCGATGACGGCGGTATCGGTATTTTTTTCCGTGTTTATTTTGTTTTTGGAGTTGTTGGTGTCCTTTATTCAAGCCTATATTTTTACACTGCTCTCATCTGTATTTATAGGAATGGCAAGAATTTAAATAATACTATATTAACAAATTAATTACACTAAAAAAGATTGATTATGAACTTACTATTTTCTGTTTTGTTACAAGCAGGTGCTGTTTCTGCAGCTTGGGCCCCTGCTGCAGGAATTATTGCAACTGTCCTGGGTGCGGCTTTTGGTATCAGTTTGATCGGAAAATCTGCAATGGAAGCTATCGCAAGACAACCTCAATCTGCTTCGGATGTTAGAACATCTATGATTATTGTGGCAGCCCTTATTGAGGGAGTAGCTCTTTTTGCAATAGTTGTTTGCGGTTTCATTCTTTAAGATTGCTAGAATATGTCGTTACTGACGCCCGAACCGGGTTTGCTTTTTTGGATGTCTATTGCATTCGGTATAACTCTGTTTATACTGATTAAATTTGCTCTTCCGCCAATTTTGAAAGCGGTGGAAAAGCGAAAAACTTATGTGGACGAATCTATCCTCGAGGCTAAAAAAGTGAAGGAAGAATTGGAACACGTGAAAGAAATAGGCGAATCCTTATTGGTTGAAACTCGAAAACAACAAGCCGAGATGATCAAAGAGGCATCAAAAATACAGGAGCAGATGCTTCAGGATGCCCGTGAAAAAGCCGGTTTGGAATCTGAAAAAATAATCGGCGTTGCACGTAAACAAATTCAATCGGAAAAAGAAATAGCCCTTCAAAGTATTCGTGAAGAGGTTGCCAAGCTCTCTATCGACTTAACTGAAAAGATTCTCAAAGAGGAGTTAAGTACGGATAAAGAACAAATGAAAATGATCGACAGATTGTTGGACGAAATTGAAATCTCTTCTTAATCATCTATGAATACAGGATTAATTTCTACGCGCTACGCTACCGCTTTGTTAAAATATTCTGTTGAGTTAAATCAACAGAAAGAGGTCTATTCCGCACTGAGATTCTTTTTGAAAGTATACGGTAATGTGTTGGAATTGAGGAAAGCACTACATACGAATTCCATAACCAAAAGTGAGAAAAAGAACATCTTTATCGCAGCATGCGGCGGAAATGTACCCTCTTCTTTAAGCGAAATGATTGAACTTGTTGTGAAAAATGAGAGGCATGGGCTTATTAACAACATTGCGTTGCGCTATATTGACCTGTATCGAGAGCGATTTAATATACAACACGGGAAATTGGTAACTGCCATTCCCTTGGATGAGAAAACTAAAGAGCGTTTTATAAAACGAATAGAGAGTATCATCAACAAAGAGTTAGAGATTGAAACCGAAGTTGATCCCGATATTATCGGTGGATTTCTGCTCTATTTGGACGATCAGCGATTGGATGCCAGCATTTCCGGTAAATTGAATCGCATAAGAAGTGAATTGAAAAACTTGTAATTGATTTAAATCGTTACAAAGAGGAAATAAAAAAATATGAGCGACAATAAAATAAAAATAGGTGAAATTTCCGAAGTGTTGCGTATGCAACTAAAAGGAATTGACACGGACGTACAATACGATGAAACAGGCGTTGTGATGAGTGTAAGTGATGGAGTTGCCCGTATTTTCGGGTTACGCAATGCCGAGTCTAGCGAACTGCTGGAGTTTGAAAATGGTATGCAGGCCATCGTGATGAACTTGGAGGAAGATAATGTTGGTGCCATCCTGTTAGGCTCTTCAAGTGAAATCAAAGAGGGTAGTGTTGTCAGGCGCACAAAACGAGTGGCATCGCTTTTCGTAGGGGAGTCCATGCTCGGACGTGTTATTTCGCCTATTGGTACCCCGCTAGACGGAAAAGGTGCGATTAAAGGTGACTTAGTTGAGATGCCTCTCGAGCGCAAAGCACCTGGTGTGGTTTTTCGTCAGCCTGTTAGCAAACCATTGCAAACGGGTTTGAAAGCAATCGATGCTATGATTCCCATCGGACACGGACAAAGGGAGTTGATTATAGGTGACAGACAAACCGGAAAAACAAGTATTGCTATTGACACCATTCTCAATCAACGTAAACATTATGAAGAGGGTAACCCTGTTTATTGTGTTTATGTTGCGGTAGGACAAAAAGGGTCTTCAGTAGCTTCTATTTTGAAAACACTCACCGAACATAGTGCTATGGATTACACCGTTATAGTTCTGGCATCGGGCTCCGATTCGGCAGCATTGCGCTATATTGCTCCCTTTGCAGGAGCTGCCATAGGGGAGTATTTCCGTGATACTGGGCGTCATGCTCTTGTGGTGTATGATGACTTGTCTAAACAGGCAGTAGCTTATCGTGAAGTTTCGCTTATTCTGCGTCGTCCTTCAGGACGTGAAGCTTATCCGGGCGATATTTTCTACTTACACTCCCGTCTGTTGGAAAGAGCTGCAAATATTATTTCACAAAAAGAGGTTGCTGTCAATATGAACGATTTGCCGGAAGGGTTGAAAGGCAAAGTGAAAGGCGGTGGCTCTCTTACAGCTCTCCCTATTGTGGAAACGCAGGCAGGAGACGTTTCGGCCTATATCCCAACTAACGTAATTTCGATTACAGACGGACAGATATTCTTAGAGACCGATTTATTTAATAGAGGCATTCGTCCCGCCATTAACGTGGGTATTTCAGTTTCTCGTGTAGGAGGAAATGCTCAAATTAAAGCTATGAAGAAAGTAGCCGGATCATTGAAAATTGACCAGGCACAATATCACGAGTTAGCGGCATTTACAAAATTCGGCGGAGATCTTGATGCGGTGACTATGATGACCATCGACAAAGGGCAGAAAAACGAGCAATTGCTGGTTCAAAGAGTTAATAGTCCAATGCCGGTGGAACATCAAATTGCAGTACTTTACTGCGGGGTAAATGGTCTGTTGAAAGATATTTCTACCGATCAAGTACAGCTCTTTGAAAAAGAGTTTTTGAATAGTTTGGAGTCCAGATATAGAGAGGAGGTATTGGAACCCTTAAAGAGGGGAGAGATCAACGATCAAATCACGACTATTCTTGATCAAGTAGCTGAAGAGACAGTAACTATGGTTAAACTATAATTTTTAATGGCGCAACTAAAAGACATAAAAACCAGACTCCAAACCGTTAAATCTACTCAAAAGATTACATCGGCGATGATGTTGGTGGCTTCGGCAAAGTTGAGGAAAACTCAGCGTATGCTGGACAATCTGGAGCCTTATGTAGAGGGGTTGAGGAGAATTTATGATCTTCTTTAGCGCGAACAGAAAATTTCCAATCACCCTTAATGGAGGAGAGAGCGGTTGGGCGTGTGGCGCTTGTGGTTTTCTCTTCCACTACGGGATTGGCAGGCCGTTTCAATCATGTCGTTTCAGCAGAATTGATGAAAGCGGTGGAAAGTTACAAATCTCTGGGAGAATCCAATATCTTCCTCTATTCATTTGGCGACAGGGGGGTAAGAGAGACCTTAAAGAGGGGAGGAGTTCATTGTCAAGGCAGATATCAATCTATTGCAGATAAGCCCTCTTTGGAAAACATAAAGCCCGTTTGCGAGGAGTTGATAAATAAGTTCATAGAAAAAGAGATTGATAAAGTGGAGCTCATACATCATCATTTTCTAACTAAGGGTACGCAAGTGATGACACGAGACATTCTATTGCCTTTGCAGGTTCAAAAAACGGTACCGGAAGAGGGAAAATTTGAGCAGGAATTGTTGGAAAAGTATATTATTGAGCCAGAAAGCGAGCTTATTTTAACGGAGTTGACTCCATTGTTGATTCATTTGAAATTTTTTGCCGCACACATGGATTCCTTGGTTTCGGAACATATTGCTAGAATGACCGCCATGCAGATAGCTACAGATAATGCAGATGAATTGGTTGATGAACTAACCCTGGAGTATAACAAACTTCGTCAACAGGCAATTACTGCAGAGTTGCTGGATATTATGGGAGGCTCTTTTGACAGGTAACTTTATTTTAATAAGTTCGTCTTCACCTCCTTCATTTCATCGTATAAAAATTGTCCTAACTTATCAATCATGTTCAGCATTCGCCTTGAACGATAGTTATTGTTCATCAGTGGCTTTACGGATTTAACTATTGACGATACCAATTTATCCTGATCTATTTTTCCCTCCATATACTCGGAGAGGTAGTAATAGTTTTCTATAATAGGTAAATAATC
Organism: Bacteroidales bacterium; assembly: GCA_040766795.1. Taxonomy (GTDB): domain Bacteria; phylum Bacteroidota; class Bacteroidia; order Bacteroidales; family UBA932; genus Cacconaster. The sequence goes on from JAXGPW010000008.1 coordinate 29,506, forward strand.
AGGTCTATCAATTCGCTGTTTTTCTTTATGCAGGAGATTATATCGTTTGCAGATTGAGATTACTCTACCATATTTTTCAGCATTAATCAATGCAAAAAGATATGTGGTACAGTAAAGGTGCCAGCGATGCTCAAAAATCTCTTTACGGTAGGCTGTAAAATATTGAGAAGCATAATATACCGCTTCTTCAATTTGCTTATTGGCTATGAAGGTAAGTATGTAAAATGAAGCAAAACCTATTTTATAATAATTGTTATTGGTGTTTTTCAACTCAGGGATAGAATTACGCATCAACTCTAAAGCTTCACGATTTTTTTCCTGTTTCAAAAGTACCCCACACAAATTTATGAGGTAAAATAGGTAATCGCTGTTCTTATTTTGTATGGAGAGATAACCGTATTTTTTCAGCCTCTTCCAGTTCATTAAGTTTGGAGTGCATCATTGTACGATTTGCGTAATAGTTTGACAGAATACGTTTCGAGTAAAATACAGGTGTTTTAAAGAAATCATCCAGATGTTGATAAACCACAAATTGTTTGTCAAACTCCCTATTGTTATAGTAATGTATTGTTAGCCTTACTACTGCCCGGTATCTCGTATATCCATCCAATGTTTCATCAAAAAATATTTCCCAAAGGAAATTTTCAATACTCTCTTTCTCTTCCGGGAGGAACTCTATTCTCTTCACAATTCTTGCCGTAACATTGTCCAGTTCAATATTCAGATTTTTGAGGTAGAGATATTGATCATGATGAACTTCAAGAAAATCGGTTACCACCTTATTGTATTTTGAACGATTTCGTACCATTAGATAATCGCGGTAATACTGTAAAAGTTCGTAGAATCGGATGTAGTTATAATTCGTGGGGTGCATTTTATTCATGTTGCTCAAAATCACCGCTTCATCCGAAGGAACAATCACGTCAGTCAAGATTTTTTTCTCAGTCTCAATCAGCCAATCGAAAAAATAGTCTACGTCAATCTTAAGTAAGGTCTCTGTAATCCATTTTTTCAGGTAGGAATATGTCCGTTTATCAATGGTCTCGTCAAAGGGTTTCCGTTGTTTCGCACCGGATGTGTTATTGTAGTATATTTGTTTCAATATCCTTAAATTCAGTGGCTTAGAAAACTCCTGTACAGCCATCAGATACTCCAGCTCATGCGGAAAAAGGGTATTGGCAAAATCTGTAAATATTGAAAGTTTCGGACGCATCTTAGGTATTTTCGAGACCTTAAAGATATAAAAAAAGCGTGTCAAACCATGACACGCTTCTTACATATTAATTATTAAACACCCAACTATTTCAATCCTTTCAAGAAATCAATGGTTTCCATATTAAAGATCTCAGATTTTTCAAACATCAAGAAATGTCCCGCTTTGGGAATCATTATCAATTTGCTGTTTGGAATTTTGGATGCTCCATAGTTGGCAATATCTGATGTGCCTCCCGGATTCAAATAACGATTTGGGATAAGGTTATCTTTTTCTCCGAAGAATATAAGTGTCGGGACTCTTATGTCCTGCAGATAGTCAATTACAGGTTCATCCACCATTCCATGCACAGACTGCACTACTGCATAACAGTAAGGGATAAAATCCTCAGCCGAGCGCATTTGCATTCGTTCGGAAATCATAAAGTCAGCATCTTTTGGTAAGCGATAAAAGTTACTTGCCAAATTATTTTGAATAGCTTCGGGAGTGGTAAGTCGAACCCCATCAACGGTCATTACATCACGGAACCATTGCTTTTGTCCTTTTGTGAAACGCTCAAAGCCTGCAGGTGCTACTAAAACAAGCCCTTTAACAATTTGAGGATACTGAAGATAAGTTGTCATGCCTATTTGTCCTCCCATGGAGTGACCTCCGATAACTACTTTACCCAGCTTCAGTTCTTTAACAAGTTCATTCACAATTCCTGCGTAAAAAGTCATCATGCCGCTGTGAGGTTCCTTACTTGACTTTCCATACCCGGGAAGGTCTATGGCTATTACACGATTAGTTTTACTTAATTCGCCTATATTTTTTTCCCAGGCACGAAGATAGCTGCCCAAACCATGGATGAGAATAATGGCATTATCGCCTTTCCCTTCATCAGTATATGCGATAGTGAAGTCATTTTCAGGCAGATAAACCTTTTTAACCGGATATTTGTGGTCCAGCTCCTCAAAAGAACTGATCTCTTTGAGGGCAGCATAAGGAGTGCTGCACGCACTCAAACCAATAGCCATAATTAGTAAGCTTAATATTATATTTCTCATATTGTTTCTCCTTTTCTTATTTTAGAACATCAACCATTTGAAAACCAAGAATGCCGTCCACGGGTTAACCGGACGCTCATCAACCCCACCATTGACAGGACTTCCGTAAGCAGCTTGCTTGCTGTCGTAGAAATCACCCAACGAAAGGTAGGCGCCATGTAGTTCCAGGCTCATGTATGGTCCAAAATTGTACTGAATGTTTCCATTAGCTTCTACACCTATGAATGCTCCGCCACCAGCCGGTTGGACATTGCTCAGTCCGGCAGAAACACCAACTTTTGCATTTAATTTGTTAGGGATAATACCTTTCGATGCGCTTAAATTAGCATAGGTCAATCCATATCCCATATTGGAAATATCCATTACAGCAGGTGTAAAGCGGTTTACCACGTTGCCGTGTGGCATCAGTAAATAAGAGCCGAACTCACATAAATTGCACCGGGAGCTCCCCATTGATTTCCTGTGATTACGCCACTGTATTTTCCATCTTTCAATGCGTCGGCATCGCCGGATGTATAAAGTACATCCAGTGTGAAATTGTCATTAGGTGTTTGTCCGTAGCGATAGGAGAGACGTCCGTTCGCAGCAAAACCTAAGATACTTGTCGCTTTTGTGAATTTGTCGATTGATACTTGCAATGTGTCTGTTTTACCAAGGTTTACATTTACAAAGCCACTGACAGTCCGGAGTCAGCCAGGTGTCAGCATTCCTGCTGAAAAATGTTCCAAGCCAAAAAACATCGGCATGATATGGTGTTGCACCATAATTGAAACGGAAAGTTCCGTTATGGCTGGCCAAAAGGCTATTGAAGCCTTGTCCGAGGATAGAGACACCACCTGCTCCATTTCCACGGTCACGTAGATAATAAACTGATCCTCCCACTTTCCAAGCACGACTTACATCTTTTTCACCGTTAAGTTCCATCAACGTCACATCGTCATTCAAGTGAATGTAGTTTTCATAGAGTTTATAATATCCTGTCTTTAGTCTTGCGAAATCCCAATCTTTACGAACTGAAATACCCACACCGTCTGTTCCAAAATAGGCTAACCGGTAGCCCGTTTGTGTCATTTTATCAAACAATGTGGTAAAAGGATTGTAAGGAGTATCAAAAATTCGTTGCAACCCAAGGTTAATATAAACACCTTTGACGGGATTAAGCTCCACTTCCAGGATTTGTGTTTGCAGGTTGACCTGGTCGGCTGAAAAACCTCCACCGAAGTTACCGCCTACACCGTAAGCCACGTCACCCCATGTCCAGTCGATTTCAAATGCCGCTCTCAAGATAGCCTTGCCATTGAAAAGATTAGGCTTGTAGATGAAAAACGGAATGATGCGTTGCTCCACATAAGCACTGATTTGTTTGTCGGAGGTTGTAGTTGTATTTCCTCCAAATAAACGTCCCACCGTCTGGCCTTTCAGAAAGTCATTTTCAGGATAGATATTGGATGTAACCGCCTGATTGATGAAATATGCCAGAAACTGAAATTCTTTATTTGCTTTATCAGGTATTTCTTTTGAAAAATATTGATTGGTCGGCAGTTGCGCCAAAGCATAAAAAGAAATAAGAACTGAAAATAGAAGCAATGATATTTTCTTCATTTTATTAAATTTTATCATTTTTAAAATAGAGAATAACGAAAAATTATTTCTTATTTAATAATTAAAAAGGTCAGGTTAAAACCGTTCGCCTGACCTTTTTAAATAAAGAACACAGTATTATCGTTTTACGAATTTCTGAATGTTCATCTGTCCCAAAGCACCACCGTTACTGCTTCCGAAACCGGCAGTTGCAGTAGGAGGAGTTGCTCCGATATTAGGTTCAGTTTGTACAACTTCATACCTCATACTGAAACCTTGTCCTACTTTGTTGATTTCAAAAATACCTTCGCTGGTTACAGCTGTTGGAGTAGATTGATTCAATTTGATTGTCCAGATAATTCCTGTTCCTGACTTTGTCTGAACATAAGTACCTACATAGTTAGTTGGTACACCTCCGGCATAAGAAACCACAGCATAAGTGTTATTGTTTTTGAAGTTTGCCGTGATACTGTCCACCTTAAAATATGTAGCCAACAATGGAGCTACGTCAGCACCTTTTGATACCCAGTTTCCTACAATACCGTCTTCTGCCGGATTGTAAACATCTTCTACTTCACTTTTCTCACAAGCGTAAAATAAAGTCGATACTGCGATTAAAATAAAAAATAATTTTCTCATAATTTTAAAAATTTAATAATTAATAGTCGTTATAGAGGCAAATTTAGATAATTAGTAATTTTAAAAAAAAACATATTAAAAATAATAGGGTTGACTTTTATGTTGTTTTAATGCTATTTTAACATATAATAATGATATATAAGGGATTATATGCAAAAATTATACCTATGACCACTCTTTATCCCCAACGGATTACATTAGCTCCGAGCATATCCGATTCTGCTGCTATCATGGAAATTATAGTTCCGGACTTCAATAAATTTCGCTCCTGCGCTAAATGAAGTAGCAAAATCTGGTCTATCTGACCGATGTGTCCGTAATGTTCTGGATAAATGCTCTGATCCATGTCAGTCCAAGTTCTGTAAGCATATAGCCAAACATGCTGCGCTTAAAATGGAGACAGCAAAGGAAGCCGAGTTCGCTTTTCTGGATCCCCGATTTCTCGAATGCTTTGTCTATGCAATGAAACCAATTTTCCATTGAAACCTCATTAAGTCGGTCTTTCATGTGTTTTTCATTGAATACTTTAAGCGACTTATAAGCCAAATGAGCATTTTCAGCAGTAATGGGATTTTCTGTTCCGCCATAGAGAACACCTGCATCGCGTGCCATTGTACCATCTGTAATGATGTGCGTCCCTAAAATCAAGTTTTTGCCATAATTGCGTTTCAAAATCATTGCACCGGCGCCGGCACCCAGATTAAACATAAACGAAACGGCACTATCTTCAAAATCGATGAAATCTCCATTTCTGTAACCGCCTACAATCATAATTGTCTTCAGTTCTTCGTCTGCAATCATCATGTCTTTGGCAATTTTCATGGCTGCAACCGTTGTTCCACAACGTTGCTGAATGTCAATCGCCCAGGCATTATTAGCACCTATTTTCTCTTGAATATAAATACCGGATGTAGTTAGCGGGTATTCCTTCCATTCTTCACCAATACAGAGAATCAAATCTATCTCCATAGGGTCTACTCCGGTATTTTTCAAGCAATCCAACGCAGCACGAACTCCCATTTCCTGCGTGCCATCATCGAGCCCGGCAATTGTTTTCTCTACAATTCCCAATTTTTCTATTACCGCTGCTTCACTCCATACGCCTTTTGTGGCTTCCGAAATCTGTTTAGCAGTCATTTTTGTTTCCGGCATGTAAATTCCGGTTCCAACTATTCCTACATTTACCATATCTTATTATTTACAATTTACATAATTCAACACTCAAGCAACTCCTAATAGATCAACAAATTGCTTCCTACTGATAAACCTGCACCCGATGCCATGAAAAGCACTTTGTCTCCACGTTTGATTTTGCCGGATTTAACTCCTTCATGCAGTGCCATTGGTACACAACCGGAGCCGGTGTAACCGTATTTATCCATTATCATCATGGCTTTTTCTACGGGTTGATTGATGGCGTCCATTACTTTTATTATCACCGAACGATTGATTTGTGTGAAAATATAATGGTCAATGTCCTCAGCTTTAACCTTGTATTCTGCCAGTAGTTTATCTACCACCATAGGCCAAAGTCGTACATTTCGGTCGCCAGGCATAGGTTTAAGGCTTAAAAGGCCATTTTTCCCTTCTTCTAAAACCTCTTTGGTAACCGGCATTTTGGAACCACCTGCATATATACCGATAAAGTCAAACTGAGTACCGTCGGTCAGCATCTGATTACCTATATAGGCTGATTTTCCGGTTTCATCTTTTGTGAGAATAAACGAAGCAGCCCCATCGGCAAAAATCGGATAAGAAAATTGATCACCGGGACGAATGAATGCAGGCATATTATAAACTCCGGTGATCATTGCATATTTAATCTTTGGATTGTTTGCCAGAATGCGCGAAGCCGTATCAAAAGCCATTGTAAAGCTGGCACATGATGCTGACACGTCAAAAGACATGCTCCATTTTTCACCCTTTTGCAATCTGCCTTGCTGAATAATGGCTGTTGCAGGAGTAATGTACTCGGGAGTATCAGTTGCAACTATAAACAGACCGACGTCATCGGCTGATAATCCGCTATTTTTCAAGGCATCTTCCGCAGATTTTGTTACAAAGTCTGCCGTGGTTTCATTCAAGTTTCTGAAATGAGCAATGTGGCGCTGTTTGATACCGATTCTTCCCTCAATTTTCTCGTGGTCAAACTCAATCCCTGCGAGCCTCTTCAATTCTTCATTTCCTATTGGCTCACCCGGTGCGTAAAGACCGGTAGCAACTATTTTTATTGGTAACATTATATTTAATTTACGATTTAATTATTGAGCTATAGTCCAAATCACAAATATCCGATCTCCTCTGCTTGCTTTCTCAAATCCTCTCTGAAGTCGGGATGAGCAATGGATATCAGCAGTTCGGTGCGTTCACGAACGGTACGACCGGTTAGTCTTACACTTCCATATTCGGTTACTATGTAATCCGTATTGCTGCGATGAAGCGTAACTCCCGTTCCGGGAGGCAGTACAGGTACAATGGTAGAAATTGTTCCGCCTTTAGCAGTCGAACGGCAGGCGATAATGGATTTCCCTTTTCCATCCAACCCTTCGATAGCTCCGATAGCAGTATCACTCTGCCCGCCGGTTCCCGAATATTGCTGTGTGCCGATGCCTTCACTCGCTACCTGACCGGTAAAATCAATCATAAGGCAAGTGTTGATGGAAATCATTTTAGAGTTGTGACGAACTACAGAGGGGTCATTCACATACGCGCCGCGTAGGAATTCTACTGCAGGATTATTATCCAGCCACTTATAAAGTTTATCACTTCCCATTGCAAAGGTGCAAATGAATTTTCCCTTGTGTATGCTCTTTTTCTGATTGGTAATAACACCCATATCATAGAGTTCCATCATGCTATCCACCATCATTTCGGTATGTACTCCCAAATCTTTCTTATCTCTCAACATCAATGCGGCAGCATTAGGATTTCACCAATTCCAAGTTGAATGGTAGAGCCATCCTCTATCAAATCTGCAATGTGTTTTCCTATTTTCATTGCTTCTTCATCGGGTTGGGGCTCCGGTATCGCGGGAGGATCCTGAGAGTATTCTACAAAATAATCCACTTGCGATACATGCACCTGGGTATCGCCGAATGTTCTGGGCAGCTTGTCATTAACTTCCAGGACTGTAATTTCTGCTGCTTCAAGAATATCTTTTTCATAGGTTATTCCAAGCGAAAGTGAAACAAAACCCTTCTCGTCGGGTGGTGTACAAGTGCCTACAAACATGTGCGGACGACGTACTTTCATCCTATCAGATGCAGCCCTATGAAGCATATTCGGAACATAAGTAACGGTCCCCGTTTTTTCCTTTATCGCTTTTCGCGAACCTGGTGCATGAAACCAACTGCAAAGTTCAAAATGGCCTTTCATTTCCGGTTTCATATAGAATTCATAAGGTTTCAAGGTAAGTACGGAAAATACCTTAACGTCCCTAACGCTCTTTTGCCAAATGGAATACCGACATACAACCCTGTGGTTCAGAGGCACACTGCGCTACAATCACATCCGTATCGCTCTGTAGCAGATCGGGCATCTTTTCCAAAGGGATTAATTTGCTATTATATATTTCTTTGAATTTAGACATAGTACATTTGAATTTTAAATTTAATATTTTACTAAGCTTTCTCTTTACCTCTGCTGAGAAAATGGACACTGAGCCCTACTGCAAATGCCGCTAAAATAGCTATTGCAGCTGCAATACCCGGATTTTGTACTTGGTCACCGAAATAACGATTGGCAAAACCAAAGCTGGCTATACCTGACTTATATAGATAAGGTAGCAGGTAGTAAACAACGAAATAGACCACCAGGGCTGTAATTGAACCAGAAAGAGCAGACTTCATCTTCACATTTTTCAGGAAAATGCCAAACACTAAAGGAACAATCAGTATCGAGAAGTAGGAATATGTTCCATTTTGAGCAAAAATAGCTACGCTAACCTTAGGGTTCAGAATCTGCTCTCTAGACATTAAAAACGCTACTACCGCCATTACTGCTATTACGACCCGGTTGATAGTTATATAGCTCTTTTCATTCTTTATGGATTTTCTAAAAAGTGGTTTGATAAGATCTGTGGTTATTGTGGTGCTTAATGACTGAATCAGCCCTTCAATGGTTGAAAAACCGGCACTAATCAATCCGAGAATTACCAAAAGTCCGACCAGCAAAGAACCTATCCCACCTGAGAAAACAGTAATCACATAATTAGGTATGACGCTATCCACATTGATATGCTCTCCATTCAATGTTAAATCAGGGAAGAGCAGACGGGCAAAGAGTCCCACAAATACCACCGAATAGAATAAAAATTGAACGATAACCGAAACAACAAGGAATTTGTTTACGTCTTTTTCCTTTTTCAGTAGTAAAGATTTGGTAATGATGTGTGGTTGGGCTACCACGGCAGCTCCCACAACCAATTGCGCTATGACTATTTCAAAGAAATCACGGAATAGAGGACTTTGCTCATTCGGGAATTTCACTAATTGAGGATCAATGATCTTTAATTTTTCAAAGAAACCGAGAAATCCGTCTTTGAAAAACTGTAGTCCCGAACCAATTAAAATAAGTGCTACCAGAATCATCAGCGAAGCCTGAATTACGTTGGTATAAACCATGGAGTTAGCTCCGCCAAACATCATATATCCAAATGTAAAGGCAACCACAACGGCAAGGACTACAATCTGATTTGCATTTAATGCTTGTGAAGCTACCTTAACCAAAGCTACCAAAATCAAGACAATAAATGCCAGCAGCAGCACTGTAAGGATGGCAACAAATAGTGCGTATCCTTTACTGTTATATCTGTTTCCCACCCAGCTCGACAAGGTTAATGCTTTGACGGATTGACCATATTTTCTGAAACTTTTTGTCAGAATAACCAATGATGCCAATGATGCAAACGGAAACACCAACCCATAGGAGATATAGGCACTTAAACCGTAAGTAGCTATCAATCCGGGATTTATAACGAAAGTAGCTGCGCTTGTCATGGCAGCAGCCAACGACAACGCTACATAAACAGGCGAAAAGGTGAAACTCCCGACTGCGTAGTCACTGATGTTTTTAGTACTGCGTGCACCTTTGATTACAAAATAGAGTACAAAAACAACATAAACTGCAAAGAGTATAGATGCGCCGATAACTTGTGCTGATGTTGCCATAGATCTTACTTTTATACAGTCATACCGCCATCAACACTCAGCACAGTCCCGTTGATGTAGGCTGCATCGTCACTTGCAAGGAAAAGATAAGCTGCGGCAATCTCTTCCGGCTGACCGAGGCGTTTCAAAGGTACTTTGTCTTCCATTGATTTCAATACGTCGGCAGGCATTTTTTTAACCATTTCGGTGGCGATAAATCCGGGTGCAACAGCGTTTACGGTTACACCTTTACGGCCGAGTTCGCGTGCCAGGGTTTTGGTCATTCCGATCAATCCGGCTTTGGTAGCAACATAGTTAGTCTGTCCGAAGTTGCCATAAAGAGCTACCACAGATGAAGCGCTGATGATTCTTCCCCAACCTTTTTCCACCATCACCTCAGAAGCACATTTACAACAATTGAACACACCCGTTAGATTTACATCTATTACCTGCTGCCAGGTTTCAGGTGTCATCTTTTTAATGGTGCTGTCGCGGGTTATTCCTGCATTGTTGATGATAACGTCCAGGGTCCCGAATTGGTCAACAACTTTTTTTGTAGCCGCTTCCACCTCTGAGTAAATGGCAGTATTTACTTTTGCAAAAGCAGCTTTACCGCCTGCATCCTTAATAAGTTTTACAGTCTCGTTCCCTTTTTCTTCATTAAGGTCCCAGATTACAACTGTTGCGCCTTCTTGCGCAAAACGAATGGCGGTCGCTTTCCCAATTCCGTCAGCACCGCCGGTTACAATAGCAATTTTGTTTTTAAGTTTCATGTTAAAATAATATTGACTTGCCTGTTTGCAAGGTATGAGATTAATTATGTATTTAATTGATTTTTATAACTGATTTCATCCCATAATCTATTTATTTTCAAAGCTATGGAATAAAAAAAAAGTTTCAAAAAACAATTTAAATAAGAGTGGGTTGACAAAATATGATATTTTGTCAATTTAGTATAATAATCATCTAATATACAGTAGATTAAGCAAATTAAAACCAGTATTGACCTGTATTATTCGTGATGGTTATAATGAAAAGATCCGAAGCCCCATGTCGGATATACTTTGGAGTACTCAGACATCATGGGCGGCTCGTTTGGCAGACAAGAAAAATTCTTCTTATTTACTTTTCCATACGTGTCCGGACAATGCTGATTAAAAGCTTTCCTGTACTTCAATTATGATTGTATTGAGATGTTTTATGCACTTATACATTAAAAAATCAATAAAGCCCCAAATTATTGCATGTATATCTGTAATATTTTCTATATTTGCATAGAATTAAACTTATAAAGCGATAATATGTCAAAATTTCCAACAGTACTCCACAGAAGAAACACTTATATTGAACGCATAAAGCCATTTATGCATACACCTATCGTAAAAGTAATGATTGGGCATAGAAGGGTGGGCAAGAGTTATATTCTTTATCAACTTATTGACGAAATAAGGAATAATGAGCATGATGCTAATATCGTATATATCAACAAGGAAGATATTGCTTATGTGGATATTGTCTCCTCAAAAGAGCTGCATGATTATATTGCATCCCGACTGATCAGTAAAAGAAAAAACTACATTTTTATTGACGAAATTCAAGAAATAGAAGATTTCAAAGTTGCCGTTCGCTCTTTGGCATTGGACGATAGTAATGATATCTACATTACAGGAAGCAACTCAGAGATTTTTCGAGTGATTTGGCAAACGAACTTGGCGGCAGGTATGTTGAATTTAAGATATACAGCCTTTCCTATATGGAGTTTCTGGATTTTCACAAACTGAATAATGACGATGAATCGCTGGAAAAATATATCCGTTTCGGTGGCTTACCTTACCTAATTCACTTGCCAATGCGTGAAGAGGTGGTAATGGAGTATATTCGTTCGGTTTATTCAACCATTGTTCTTCGTGACGTTGTTGCTCGCCATAATATCCGTAATACGTCATTTTTGGAACAATTAATTCGTTTCTTGGCAGATAATATCGGCAGTCTTTTTTCTTCGAAAAGTATCAGTGATTTTTTGAAAAGTCAAAATATACGAATGTCGCCAACATTAGTGTCCGAATATGCAGACGCTTTGGCTTCGGCATTTGTGGTTCATCGCTTAGGACGTTATGATATTGTTGGGAAACGTTTATTTGAACGTGGCGAAAAGTACTTTTTCGAAAATATGGGAATCCGCAATGTTGTGGCGGGCTACAAACCGCAAGACAGGAGCAAAACGATTGGAAAATATTGTTTGCAATCACTTGTTGTATTGCGGCTATGATATAACTGTGGGAACACTTTCGACTGAGGAAATCGATTTTGTTTGTAAACGAGCCGGCGAAACATTATATGTACAGGTCGCGGTGGAATTGTCTAAACCTGAAACTGTCGCCAGAGAGTTTGGCAATTGTTGAAGATAAAAGAATTATCCCAAAATCGTAGTATCCGGCGAACGTTCATTCGAAAATACTTACGAAGGAATAGAACACATTTACATTCGAGATTTTTTGACTTCTTCTGTTACTCCAAAAATTGTGTAAAAAATGCACTATCTTTGTTATTGGATAAAACAATTTTATCTGCTGACTGATTGTATGACCCTTTGCCTTAAAAGAGACTTGCTTAAACCTAATAAAACGCTGTTTGATTGGTACAATCCTTGTCCGGAAAAAGCTTATAAAAGCCAATACATCTCTTTATATAATTATAATAATCATTGAGCACCTATGGAAATGATTCTTTTAATCATCAAAGGTTCTATCTACAAAAAATAAAAATAAAATATTAGTATGAAAAAGCTTAGTTATCTGTTAGTATTGATTGTTGTAACTTTTTTGAGCGTCACTTGTTCTTCGAATAAAAGAACCTTGCAACGTGGTGATTATTATAACGCCACCATGGGTGCTATTAAGACTTTACGCTCAAATCCAAATAGTAAAAAATCGATAGAGGTGTTGCAACAAGCATATCCGTTGGCAATAGAAAACAGCATGCGAAAAATACAAATGCTTTAGATGCCGATGTTGCCGGCAAGTATTCGATTATAGCAGATGAGTATTTGGTTCTCAACGCTATAGCAGATGCAATCTATACCTGCCCGAAAGCCATGGATCTTTTCCCGCGTCCTGAGCAATATAGCAAAGAGCTGAGAGAAATCTTGCCATTAGCATTTGAGGAATCCTATAACCGGGCGAACGTTTATTACAACTAAATACCCTCATAGATGCTCGGGAGGCATATTACCAGTTCTTAAAAGCCGAACGCTACATGCCTGATTATAAGGATGTGAGGGAAAAAATTCAAGTTGCATTATATGCAGCTACGCTCAAAGTGGTTGTACAAAAACCTATTACACCCAAACGTTATCAGCTTTCTGCCGATTTCTTCTATGATAATCTGATGGCACAGATGAGTAGAATAACAGCCAATCAATTAGTCCGTTTCTATACTTACGGGGAAGCAAAAGAGGAAGGTTTAGACAAACCCGACCAATATTTAGTGCTTAGTTTTGAAGACTTTACAGTAGGGAATTTACGTGAAACTACAAACAATTCGGAAATTTCCCGTGATAGTGTATTGGTGGGAACAACTACCGTTAATGGAGTAAAACAAAATGTGTATGGAACAGTAAAGGCAAAATTGACTGTTTATACTAGGGAAGTTATTTCAGAAGGAATCCTTTCGGCAAAAATAATTAATGCTTATAATAACAAAGTAGAAGAGAGTCGCAATTTCCCGGGTAGATTTGTATGGGTAAATGAATGGGCTAGTTATCAAGGAGATGAACGCGCATTGACAAATAAACAACTTAAAATGACAGAAACAAAACCCATTATGCCTCCTCCGGAACAAGATTTGTTTATTGAATTTACAAGACCGATATTTGATCAGGCTGTAGGTTTTGCAAGAAACTATTATTCAAGTATCACTCTGCCGTAGCAAACTCGCTTGTATTAAATGGAGTAATTTTCAAATAGAATTGAAAATAATTGTATTTATTGAAAATATTATACTCTAATTGAAAAAACGCTAAGGTATTTAAAACAAAAAAAGCGACTTTACAAAGTCGCTTTTTTTGCGGTGCGGACGGGACTCGAACCCGCGACCTCCGGCGTGACAGGCCGATATTCTAACCAACTGAACTACCGCACCTTTGAGTAGTAAGTATTTAACTTTTCCCGTTAGGAACTGCAAATATAGATACTTTTTCTAAACCGGCAAAAATAAATCATACTTTTTGAAAAAAGTAAAGTGTACATTGCCGTAGCGTTTTCTTTGACAAAGTAGGGGTATCCCGTAAAGTTCAATTCATTTGGATGCTCAAGTATGAGATAGCCGTTATCTGCCAATATGTTATGCTCAATAACCCTGTCCAGGATAGTATCAATACCCTCAAGCTGATAGGGAGGATCGGCAAATACTATGTCAAATCTCCTGGTACAGATATTAATGAAATCAAAAACATTGTGACGCACAACAATTAGGGAAGAAAGCCCCAATTTCCCTGCTGTCTTTCGTATGAAATCAGCCTGCATGGGATTCATCTCGACAGCAACTATCTCTTTACACCCTCGTGATGCAAATTCAAATGAGATGCTCCCTGTACCGGCAAAAAGATCGAGGACAGATGTTTCTTCAAACTCAATCTCATTTGTAAGAACATTGAACAAGCCCTCTTTTGCAAAATCAGTCGTAGGACGTGCCTTTAAACCTGAAGGTGGAATTATGGTTTTGCCTTTGAGTGAACCTCCGATTATACGCATAAGATCAACCGATTTGTTTAGACAAACTCAACATAACGGAAATGTCTGAACATCTCCTCAGTCAGAGCTGAAGGGATTTCACCGTGAAAATAGATTGTAGTCACCCTCGGATTGATCTGGAACTCTCGCAGAGCGGCGAAAATAAAATATTGGGCAGTGACAATGTCAGTTGCAGGATAGGCATTAGCAAGAAGCAGTTTGTCTCCCTCCGCCAATACGATGTATATAAACTCTTTATCTAGTGAGACTACAAGTCGGTTATGTGCGGAAATTGAGGGCGCAAAGCGCAAAAGCTCAGCTATAGGTGGCTCCGAAGGGCTTTTGTTGTCACTTTGCCGAGCATAAACAAGAACTGCCTTGTAATCAGGCAGTTCTATGTATTGCACTATATCCGTATCCTTGAGCGGTACTACTTCGGATAAGATTCTGTATGCATCTTCCGATGAAAAGAATTCGGAAGGTACCAGAGTAAATCCTACCACTACTCCCAGTTACCCGCGTTGTTATTGGGGTTCTCAATGCTGCCTACCATTAGGCCGGGATAACGCTCGGTGTCCTCTCTTTCAGCAATGAGGTTGATAATCATCTGACGATCCATCTCCTTGAGAAGGGAGGTGTACGGCATTTTAGCCTCAAACAGAGGAACGTTCACACCCGATACTACCTTAATGACGGAGCTCATAATAACGGTGTCACCGTGAGAGAAAGGGATGTACCTCAATGAGTCAACGCAGAAATCGGTACGTGTGGTAAAAAGGGTATCCCTTACAAAGATTTCAATGTTTTCACGTCTTACGAGCTTCTTTGCCACGGCAACAGAGTCGTCCATCGAACCAATTTGCCTTACAATAGTAATCTTACCGTTCTTATAAAAATCAACGAGTGTGTCCATTACCGGTGCATAATAGCCAAAAGCTGCTTTAAATGTACTCTGAAGCTCGCGGAGATCCTTGAGGCGTTGGATAGCGACTTCCTGACGGGCATCTCTTTCATTATTGAACTTCAAAGGCTCGGTGATACTCCTAACAATAAGTACTGCAAGAATAACAATCACTAAAGGGAGGATGAAATAGGTGAATAGTTTTTTCATTTTATAATTTTAATTAAATAATATTGTCCTTTGTGAGTCTCAGAAAAAAGTTCTATTTTGACTTACAAAAGTAAAAATAATATTTAGTACTTGCAATATATTTTTAATTTTGCAACTATAAAAAGAGAAAAAGAGTGAAAAAAAGATTTGATACAACACTTCTTGAGGAGATGCTGGCAGCATCCGTTAGGCCTCTCTTGATCGGTCACTTCAATCCGGATGGAGATTCGGTGGGTGCCCTCACGGCCATGAGTCATTACCTGATATCGAGGGGAATGTCCCCTTCGGCGGTTTTGCCCAGTCCTTATCCCGATTATCTTGCTTTTCTCATAGGAGATGAGATGCCGGTCACAATTCACTCACAGGAGGATGACAGTGCAAGAGAGCTGATTGCATCTGCAGATTTGCTACTCTGTTTCGATTTCAACCGCTTAAGTCGTACAGAACAGTTGGAGGATGATATATTGGCCAGTAATGCCCCAAAGGTGCTTATAGACCATCATCCCCAACCTGAAGTGGAGCATTTTGACCTTGTTTATTCCGATACGGAGCTCTCTTCATCATGCGAGTTGCTTTTCTGGATACTTTTGAGTATGAGCGATGTTCGGGATGATGTATCGCGACTCAGCCTAAAGTGCTCAGAGTCGCTATATGTAGGGATGATGACCGATACCAACAATTTCTACAACTCCGTAAGCGCATCGACTTTTGAAATGGCTTCAATGCTGACCGATGCCGGAGTAGATAAAACCAAGCTTCAGGAGGCTGTTTATAATAACTATTCCGCCGATAGAATGCGACTTATGGGCCATCTGCTAAAAAATTGTCTCCATGTGATAGAGGATTGCGGTGTTGCCTATCTGCTCCTTAGCGCCGAGGATAAGCGATTATATAATTTTGCAATCGGAGATTCTGAGGGGTTCGTCAATTTACCGCTCTCCATCAAGGGTATTAGGATTAGTGCTCTTTTCTCGGAGCTGGATAATGGCCTGGATAAATATATTCGTGTCTCGCTACGCTCTAAGGGGGATTTGGATATTAATCACTTCGCTTCTCTCTATTGCAATGGCGGCGGTCATACCAATGCAGCGGGCGGAAGACTCTATATGCCATTTGAAGAGGTTGCTTCATATATAGAAAAAAGTTTTAGAGAGTACCTTAAAATTGGTTGAGGCACATCTTTTGTATTATATTTGCAAAATGTTTCGGATTTTAGGACTTATATTGGTGGCTGGTTTAATGCTTTTCGCAACGGTTTCCTGCCAAGGCGAAAAGTTGCTAAAGCTCACCAATCAGGAGGAGCAGATTGACAGCTACATAAAGAAAGAATTTCCCGACAATGAAGTCATTCGTCTGGAGGGAGCCAACCGTGTTATAATTACACCGGGCATTGGACCTAAGGCTGCTGCAGGAGACTCAATATGGTTTTTTTACGAAGCCTATCTCTTCTCAGGCAGTCCCGCAGGTATGTTCTGGCGTGATAGTGCCAATGTGATGCTTGGATCTTCACATTTGGTGGAGGGACTCAATCGTGGTATTGAGGGCATGTCTCTGGGCGAACATTCCATCATTCTCTTTTCTGCAAAATATGGTTTCTATGACAAAAACAATGGATTAGTACCCTCAATGTCTGCATTGATGTACAATGT
The DNA here is from genome assembly GCA_040766795.1 of Bacteroidales bacterium. Classification (GTDB taxonomy): domain Bacteria; phylum Bacteroidota; class Bacteroidia; order Bacteroidales; family UBA932; genus Cacconaster. Next base: position 46,622 of record JAXGPW010000008.1, read on the forward strand.
TTTGCTGACAGGTATAAAGAAAAACAACTGACAATTAAAGGTTATATGTTAAGATACAGATTACTGCTTTTAACTCTTGCTATAGTTAGCATGCTCTCTGTCATATCTTGTGCAAAAGAGGTAGGCGAGAGTAATGATCAGATCCAGGCACGTGTGCTCGACTCTTGGATAAGGGTTAAACATCCCGGCTCTGAAAAGACTCCTTCAGGACTATATATCATTGATTTTTCTGAGGGTACCGGTCGCAATGTGACCGATAGTGCTTATGTTTTTGTTAAATATACCGTTAAAGAACTTTCAGGCAACATTCTGGCTACCAATGATCGGGCCCTTTCCGAGCAATTGGGACAGTTTGCTCACTCCAGGCATTACGGCTACAATATTTGGCGGGTTGATCAGGATGCGCTTTATACAGGTGTGGAAGAGGTTTTAAAAAGGATGAGGGTAGGAGGTAGGGCAACTGTAGCATTTACTCCGGCACTTGCCACCGTATCTGTTTCTCTATATTCTCTCTTTTCTTCCCTTGAAAGTACAGCGCCTTTTATATTTGAACTGGAACTTGTCGATTGTGTAAATGACATTTATACTGACTATGAGGAGCCTATGCTTAAGTTGTATAGTGAGAAATATTACGGAGGTCTGGACACAATAAAGCGGGGATTCTATTTTGCTAAAATCAAAGAAGCTCCTGCTGCAGATTCCATTGTAGCAGATGCGCAAATCAAGATTCGCTATATCGGTCATATGCTTGACGGGGTTGTTTTCGATACCAATATTCAGGATACGGCGAAGCGTTACAGGATATATGATTCCAAGAAATCATACGAGGCAATGGATATCACATTCAAGAGTAATATCGTAGATTTTAAAAAATCGAACAGTATAATTGAGGGCTTTGCCGAAGCCATTATGCGCATGCGATATGGAGAGAAGGCCGTGGCTTTTTTCTGGTCCCAGGTAGGATATGGAGCCGGTGGAAGCTCTCCCTCAATTCCGGAATACACTCCTCTCTGTTTTGAAATAGAAGTAAAGGGCAAATGAGTAGAGTGTGTAGTGTGACTCGGAACTTGAAACTCAGAACTAATAACTAAAAAACGGGGAAGATCCCCGTTTTTTCTTATGCTTTATCGTTGCTACCCAGCACATTTATCACCTTGTGCTTGTAAAGCTCTTTTAGTTTGTCACGTGCCGGTCCCAGATATTTACGGGGATCAAACTCCTCAGGTTTCTCAGCAAATACCTTTCTCACTGCAGCAGTCATGGCCAGACGGCCGTCGCTATCAATATTGATCTTGCAGACAGCAGACTTTGCGGCTGCCCGAAGCTGCTCTTCCGGAATACCGATGGAGTCTTTTAGAGCTCCGCCATACTTGTTGATCTCAGCGACAATATCCTGAGGAACGCTGGATGAGCCATGAAGTACAATGGGGAAACCGGGGAGGCGCTTTTCAATCTCGTAAAGGATATCGAGGCGTATTTCAGGTTTTTGACCAGGTTTGAATTTGAATGCTCCGTGTGATGTGCCGATGGAAATTGCAAGAGAGTCAACTCCCGTTTTGCTTACGAAATCCTGAACCTCTTCCGGCCTGGTGTAGGTATGTTCCTCAGCAGATACGTCATCTTCTACTCCGGCAAGAATTCCCAGTTCACCCTCTACCGTTACATCATGTTTGTGAGCATATTCCACAACTTTCTTGGTCAGAGCTACATTCTCATCATAAGGAAGATGTGATCCGTCTATCATAACAGATGAAAACCCGAAGTCAATACATGACTTACAGAGTTCAAAAGAGTCACCATGGTCGAGATGAAGTACGATGGGAATATTATATCCCAGCTCCTTTGCATATTCTACGGCACCCTGTGCCATATATCTGAGAAGTGTCTGATTTGCATACTTGCGTGCACCACTCGAAACCTGGAGGATAACCGGAGACTTGGTCTCCACACAGGCCTGAATGATGGCCTGTAATTGCTCCATATTGTTAAAATTGAATGCGGGGATGGCATAACCACCTTTCATTGCCTTTGCAAATATCTCTCTGGAATTTACAAGGCCCAAATCTTTATAAGAAATCATATTATTTAAACTATTATCGGTTTAGTTGTTTTATAAATAAACCTCACAAAGATAATAGTTTTTTGGGGAATATCACTATTTTTGCATATTCCAAGCAACTCGAGGCACTATAGGCATGAACAAAAAAGTCATAATCTTCTCAGCACCCTCCGGGTCGGGCAAAAGTACTGTGGTCAATCATCTCCTGACTAAATTTGATAACCTCGAATTCTCCATTTCCGCCACCTCCAGAGCTCCCAGAGGGAAGGAGAAGAACGGTAGGGGAGTACTACTTTTTATCTGAGGAAGAGTTTCGTAGAAGGATTTCAGCGGGCGAATTCGTGGAGTATGAGGGAGGTCTATGCAGGCTCCTTTTGGCACGCTTAAGTCGGAAATGGAACGTATCTGGTCTAACGGCAACATTATTCTCTTCGACGTAGATGTCAAGGGGGAATCAACCTCAAGCTTCTGGGCGACCAGGCCCTTTCGGTTTTTATCAGGCCCCCTCCATAAGGGAGCTCCGCAAAAGATTGCAGCTGAGAGGTACCGACACTCCTGAGGCTATAGAGGAGAGAGTGTTAAAGGCAAGGAAAGAGGTGCGCTATGCATCCAGATTTGATGTGGTGTTGATTAACGATGACCTGACAACCTGTTTTGAGGGAAGCGGAGGAATGTGTGGCTGAATTCATTGCACGCCCACAGAAAAAGGTTGCGCTCTTCTTCGGTACCTTTAACCCGATGCATACCGGCCACCTCGAGATTTTGAGATATCTTAAGGAGCATACGGAGGCAGACGAGGCGGTGGTGGTTTCGCCGCAGAATCCGATGAAGCAGAAGAACCACTCAAAAAGAGCCAGACTTAAGAATGTGAAGGAAGCCATAGCGCGCGGTCTGGATGTGACAGTTTCAGATGTGGAGTACTACCTTCAGAGCCGCTCTACACCATAAATACTCTACGCTATCTACGCGAGAAAGAGCCTGCCTGTCGTCATATATTGGTCATAGGTGCCGACAATCTTACCATCCTAAGTCGCTGGTATACCGGGAGTTGATCGACGAGTTTGAGATTTGGGTTTATCCCAGGGAAGGGGTTGATGCAGGCTCACTCTCTGAAGAACACAACCGACTTTCTGACCTTAAGGGTATACGTGTACTGGAAGGAAGGTTACATAATATCTCCTCCACGGAAATCCGTAGAGCGGAGCTTTCAGGCAAGGATATGTCTGCCTGGAAGGCTTAATCTCTTTCTGCCATTTTGTCCTGTTTTTTCATTGGCAGATTATTTGTTCCTATAGGCACATAATGTAGTTTTATGAATAAAAAAGAGAAAGATATGAATAAGAAAGACCGCATGAAAGAGCAAGAAACTCCTCAGAATGGGCATCAGACAGCCCGGGAGCCGGATTTTGAAGAGAATAACGGGCTTACGACAGAGGAAGCGCTCATTGCGGAGATTGAAAAACTCAAAACCGAAAACGAGGAACTTAATGACAAATATATCCGCAATGTGGCAGAATTTGACAATTACCGAAGACGTACTGCAAAGGAACGTCTCGGAGATGATTGCTACGGCGGGTAAAGATATTCTTGTGGGTTTTCTTCCCGTACTGGATGACTGTGAGAGAGCCATTAAGGTGCTTAAAGAGTCGGATGCCTCACAAGCGGCAATCGAAGGTACCGATCTGATCTACACCAAACTTATGACCTATCTCAAGTCAAAAGGGATGCTGAGGATTGAGGCTTTAGGCCAGACCTTCGATACCGATTTTCACGAGGCTGTGGAGCTCGGCCAGGATGCAGAGTCTAAAAATAAAGTTATTGACGTAGTCTTACAGGGTTATATCCTAAACGGTACAGTAGTAAGATATGCTAAAGTGGTAGTTGGAGTATAAGATTATGGCAGAAAAAAGAGATTATTACGAAGTACTCGGCGAGCAGGAATGCCTCGGCGGAAGAGATCAAGAAGGCTTACCGTCAAAAAGCCATTGAATATCACCCGGATAAAAATCCCGGTAATGCAGAGGCCGAAGAGAAGTTTAAGGAGGCCGCGGAGGCATACGATGTACTCAGCAATGCTGATAAACGTGCCAGGTATGACCAATTTGGACATGCGGGCATGAGTGGCAAGGAGGATTCTCCGCGTGAGGATTCTCCATGGAGGATATTTTTAGTCAGTTTGGAGATATCTTCGGAGGGCCTTTGGAGGTGCTTTCGGAGGTTTTGGCGGTTTTCTCAGGTTTTGGAGGTGCGACTTCCGCGCAGCGGGTTTCACGAGGCTCAGACATAAGAATTCGTGTCAAAGTCACTCTATCCGATGTAGTGAAGGGGGTTGATAAAAAAATCAAGATCAACAAAATGTGTCCAATGTCCCGAATGTAAGGGCAAGGGCGCTCTCGGAGGCCGACATCAAGAGTTGCGAGCATTGCGATGGCAGGGGAGTTGTGACCGTGGTGGTCCAGACTATGCTGGGTCAGATGCAGACACAGTCTACCTGCTCTCATTGTAAGGGAGAGGGAAAGCGTGTGGTTAATCCCTGCCGTAAATGTAATGGTTCAGGTCTTGTTAAAAAGGCTGAAGAAATATCATTCTCGGATTCCTCCCGGGAGTTATGGATGGCATGCAGCTTACCATCAAGGGTAAAGGAAACGATCTAAAGCTGGTGGGGTCAATGGAGACCTCCTTGTGGTTATTGAGGAAGAAGAACATCCTGAACTCAAACGTGATGATAATGATCTGCTCTACAATCTCTACATTTCGACGATTGACGCAATGCTCGGAACCGATGTAGAGGTACCTTCCATTGACGGCAAACTTAGGATAAAAATCGAACCAGGCACTCAGCCAGGTAAGATATTGCGTCTCAAGGGAAAAGGAGTTCCGGATATAAATCGCTATGGTACGGGTGATATGATTGTGTTCGTACAGGTATGGATTCCTAAGAAACTCGACAAAAAGGATAAAGAGATATTGGAGAAATTCAGAAATTCGGAAGCATTCAAACCCGATCCCGATCAATACGACCGACAATTCTTTGATAAAGTCAAAAACTTTTTCAATAGATAACATGCGTAGAATTCTCTCTCTTCTGTTGCTGTTCTGCTTGTTTGTGCTTAACGCACAGGAGATTCCTATTTCTCCGCTAAATCTGCCGATTTCTCTTGCAGGTTCTTATGGGGAGTTGAGGCGGACCACTTTCACACCGGTTTGGACTGGCGTGTCGGAGGTGTAGTAGGAGATAGCATATATGCCATAAAATCGGGCTTATCTCTCGTCTCAGTGTTTCTGTTGGAGGGTATGGTAATGCAGTCTAACGCATCCGGATGGTACGCTCTCCGTTTACGGCCACATGCATGACTTTGTTCCCGCTTCGCGAAGCGTAGAGACGGAACAGTATGCCTGAACGATTTGAAGTCTCGCTTGAATTTGAGCAGGGAGAGTTGCCGGTATTACAAGGAGAAGCCATGGTAGAGTGGGGAATACCGGTTTTTCCGTTGCACCACATCTTCATATGGAAGTGCGTGATCTTGCTACTCAGACCCCGCTCAATTATTTGGCCGGGGGCTATTATAAGGTAAAAGATGATATAGCTCCACAGTTTCAGCGTCTCTCTTTTTCTTCGGTTATTGTGACACGCTGACACTTCCTTTAAGATATCCACTGAGAAGCTCCAATTCTCCCACTTCTCTCTCCGGAACTACAGTCAAATTGCCCCATAAGAGCTATCTCGGCATAGATGCAATCGATCGACAGAATGGTACTACCGGTAAGCTGGCAGTCATGGAATATCTGGTCACGCTTGATAAGGACACCATTTTCAGATTTGAAGTAGGTGAGATCCACCCGAGACAGGGGCGTTATCTCAATGCCCTGCGTGCGACCACCATACAAGGCGATGATGTCATCAAGACTCTTGTAGACCCCAATAATCTTCTATCTGATCATATATATGCCCCCGGAGGTGGTCTGTTGGTTCTCAATGACTATCAGGAGCACGATCTCAGGGTTCGTATCAGTGATGAGCACGGCAATCGCTCCACTCTCACTTTTAAGGTAAGGCGTGATGACTCTCTTGAAACTTCCCTCTCAGCCGTAGCGGCAGCCATTGAAAGTGATGAAGATGTTCAGCGCATAGCTATACCTTGGTATTTGCCCCATCTATTTATAGATGATGGTGTTACCTATACTCTGCCCGCGGCATCACTTTATGACTCCGGATGGTTCCCTATGCCAAAGTGGCTGATGCCGACTCATCTTCAATATTTTCTCTGCCGTCTGGAAATCTGGGAGATCCCTCGCTTCCCATGCATCCCGGGCGAAATATTCCGAGTCTTCTCTTCCGGACTCCCCTCCGCCCAAAGGCCTGCCTTGCACATTATAATGATGGTATTCTTTCTTATGCAGGTGGCAAATGGGAAGGTAATGGAGTACGTGGCAGTGTAGGTTTCGGTACCTGGTGTGTTACAACTGATACCACACCTCCCAAACTCCGTTTTGGGAACGAAAAGGCAACATCCTACGTGCGGGAGGTGAGATTCTTATCTATGTTGAAGATGATTTTTCCGGAATTAAGGATCACCGGGTGGAAATTGATGGCAAATGGCACCTTTCGATGTTAAAACGTGGCCGTATCTCCCTCCGTCTCCAGGATCCCTCACGAGTTCCGCGAGGCAGTAAATACTATTGTGGTCAGGGCTGAGGACAATTGCGGAAACAGCACTATAATTTCCCGAGACTTTTTCTTCTAACCGGGATAAAACAACAACGGAGTGATGAAATCACCCCGTTGTTTGCTAATAACCTATATATCTCACCGTTATTTTCTATACAACCCTTCGCGTGATAGCAGGTGGTCGAGGTTGGCAATACCATAAACTATAACAGCGGTAACAACTGAGGAGTGTTCCATGTAGTCGGGGAAGACCTTTTGATAGACATCGTTTTCAGTATGCCAGATTTCTCCATAACTAAAGTTGTACCCCTTGTGGTCGGTTTCGCTTAGTGAGATAGTAGGTACTCCATTCATGGCAAAATGGGCGTGATCACTGCCTCCTGCGTAGTCGGGCGCGGACGAGGTTCACCTTGACGTTTATTTACCTTGAAAAGGAAATTCTTCCGAGTAGCCTTCAAGCGGTGCCGCAACCTTTACAAAGTCGTCATACATTGCTTCCGGAACAGTAATGCCGGTTACGCAGAGTGGCCCTCCATCACGGTTGAAATAGTTTGAGATTTTTTCCAGATTGGTTTTATTTTCAACAAAATACTTTGAGCCTAAAAGTCCGAATTCTTCACCCGTCCAGAGGCAGAAAAGGATGGTCCTTTTGGGTTTTGCTCCACTCATTGCGAGCAGCCTAAGCCCGAGTACTACCTGCAGATCCATTTGCATCGTCAACCGCACCCGTAGCAATATCATAAGCATCTATATGGGCACCCAGCATCACATATTCATCGGGGTACTTGCTGCCCTTAATTACTCCGATCACATTGCGGTATCGATGTGACCATGCTGAAATGGTTGCGGATGTCAAATTCGAGAAAAATGTCTGACGCTCTTTGACCTTCTGTTCAATGATTTTATACTGGTGTTCGTCGAGTTTGATGTCGCAGACCGTAGGCAGATTGTCATAAGTAATATCGTATGCATTCTTTCTGTTGGAAAGAATGGTCATGGGCAGGGAAGCAGACTGTATAAAAAACCGGAGTACTCCTGCTTCAATCATCTCCTTGTAGAACATTGCAGGACACTCTACATAGGGATCATTTCCTTTGGATTCTCCCTGTTGGCATAGTTGTAGGCTCTGATTTCATTGTTAAGGCGTGCGATGGAGTCGTTTTTTGAGCGATTGCTTTAGCTCTCTCCTCTTCGCCTTCAGCGGAATTATCTATCGGGTTGCCGGTTGACTTGCCTGATATAAGCACCCAGGCTCCTTTGAGCGCTCCTTTCATTCTTTCCAGTTCGCTTTTGCTCTTAGGTTCAATTAGTACGTGGCCTATCTGACGTCCCTTTGTGCCGGCAGTGTAAGAAGGTGTAGCAAAATGGGCCGCATACCATCTTCACTAAGCATGCGTCCAAACCAGGACCCCTGTTGAATCCTACGTTTATAGAGCCCACCTCACTGGGTATAATACTCTATTCCCCACTCTTCAAATTTGCTGATAACCCACTTTTCGGCATCAGTGAGTGCATGAGAGCCTATAAGACGACCGCCGATGCGGTTGGCGAGGATATCAATGTGGTCCATTGTGGTATTATCACTCTTACCGAGTTCAAGTACCTTTTTAACCACTTTGTCCTGCGCGCTGATAGAAATTATGGTGCATATCAGAAGCACCGGAATAAGAAAAGTCGCTTCATGTTGATTGTATATAAGGGGTTGATTTGTTTTCAAAAATCGCTGCCTCCGATAAATCCACGCATAAGTGAAGTCGAGGGGACATCTTTGTCTGAGACAGGTGTGAAATAATTAAGGAATTTAAGAAGGCGATGAGCCTCGCTATATTCCTTGCAGTTTTTTGGGTATTGTCCTGAGGATTCTCTCCGCATGAGAATGAAGCACGGCAAATTCAAGCAGATAGGAGGAGTTGAACATCACATCGGCATCCTCATGGAAGGGTGATCCATTTCACCGGCTCGCCTTACATTAGGCCAGTTTGAGATAGTTTCCATTGCGGTAAAGGAACCTAAATTGTAGTCGCGCACAATCCTGCGAAGGAGTCGGTTGTCACTGGTGGGGATACAGTTGTGGTCATCCAATGCTATGCTGGTGATGGTATTTATGAAAATCCTGTACTTGAGGCTCTCTTCCACCCGGTCGGTCAGGCGGGGGTTGAGCGCATGGATACCCTCCACAATCAGGATGGAACCCTCTTCAAGATGGAGTCTGCGTCCATTAAACTCGCGCATTCCTGTGACGAAATTATATTCCGGTACCTCAACGGTTTCTCCGTTTAGAAGTTTGAGCATGTCGCTCTGGAGATATTTATGGTCGACGGTCTCGAAATTATCAAAATCAAACGAGCCGTCAGGCAGTCGTGGTGTATCCAGGCGATTGACGAAGTAGTCATCGGTGGAGAATGAAACTGGCTTTAGTCCGCAGGCCATGAGCTGTATGCTCAAACGCTTGCAGAAAGTGGACTTTCCACTGCTGCTGGGGCCTGTGATTAGAATAAGACGCAGAGGCTTATCGGATTTCATCCTGCCGTCAATTTCTTCTGCTATCTGTACGATTTTCTTCTCCTGAAGAGCTTCAGCCACATTGATAAGGTCTGAACTCTTACCACGTGCAATGGCTGCATTTAGGTCTCCCACCGTACTGAGTCCCATTATGTGATTCCAGCGGTTGGCCTCCGAGAATATCTCGAATGTCTTTGGCTGTTCTACCAAAGCTGTCAATTGTTGGGGATTATGCCTGTCAGGTACTCTGAGCAGCAATCCATTTTTGTAAGGGGTCAGACTCCATACCTTGAGGTATCCGGTGCCGGTAAGCAGCGCATCGTAATAGTAGTCGGGAGTTTCTAAAAGGGTGTAATATATCACATACACATCTCCTGCCGTTTCCAGCAGTCGTACCTTGTCTTCTGCGCCTACGCTTCGAAAAACTTCCATTGCTTCCTCTTTCTGCACTTCATGCCGGCGGAAAGGGATATCCTGATCCACCAATTCTTGCATTCTTGCACGCAGTTTATCCAGTTCTTCTTTAGAGAGGGTTGTGGAGCCCTTTCCATCTTTATCGATATAGCAGAAGAAGCCCTTTGATATGGGTCTCCGAATGACCACCCGGCATTCCGGAAAAATATCGCGTGCAGCTTTGTAAAGCAGGAAGCAGAGGGACCTGCGATATACGCCGCGACCGGTATAGGAGGTGTAGTCCAAAAACTCCACGTTGCGGTTGTTGAAAGCGCGGTAGCGGAGTCCTTGACTTACATTGTTGACCTTTGCGGCTATAATAGGATGAGGCCTTTCGAAATCGAAGGCCTCAACCATATCTTGAAGGGTTGTCCCTTCGGGAAATTCTTGCCTGGTCCCTGTATTGACGCAGTAGATGGTAATCATTGCTTACGGCAAGGCGAGGAATGTAGCGGCAAATGTGAGAATGGCGTAAAGCTCAGGGAATACGGCGAGAATCATTGTCCTGGAGAAAACATCATGTCCGTTACCCATCTCGTTAACACCGTTTGCACAGAGCTTAGCCTGCCAGATGGCCGAGAAGTAAGCTGTAAAACCTAATGCTACAGCAGCTGCTGCCATTGCGAGTGAAGCGCCTAGTGTGATCTCAAAATTGAGTCCCTTGATGGCATTCAGCATGAAGAAAAATCCTGCAAATCCGTATAGACCACTGGGTCGAAGGCAATGCACAAAGGATCATTGCTTTACCGAAAATATCGGGATTTTTCTTAAGTGAACCGATAGTTGTGTTTCCAGCCATGGTTACACCGATAGCACTGCCTATACAGGCAAATGCCAGCATTATTGCCATACTTGAGTAAGCGATGATAAGTGGTAGTGATAAAGTCATATTGATTGAAATTTTAAGTTTGAAATCGGATTAATTGTTTTTATTTAGAGGACGGTAAGGTTTGCCGCCGCCTGTAAAATCGGCATTTTTATAAAATTCTACGAAAGTCAGACGCATGGGGTGCACAAATGCACCAATAGCCGAGAGTAGCATTACGAAAAGGTGACCGAAGATCAAAAGTACAATGAAAAGAATCCATCCGGCGTATGGGACACCCTTGAGGGCCATAGACATGGCATTAATTACCATACCAAGGCTGCCTCCGGCTGCACCTAGTCCGAACAGACGGATATAGGAGAGTACATCTCCAAAGAACCCGGTGATGTCATATAAGGCCCCAACTCCGCCGAAAAGGCGTTTGAAAGGGTTGCGTACCGGTTTGGTAAAGAGCAGCACCAAAGCAAGGCCACCTATTCCCAAAATCCGTCCGACCCAGGGAGACATCAGCTCTCTCCCCATCTGCGAACCCGCATATAGCAGCGCAATCCATATTAATATCATGCACCAACCGATGTTGGACATGCCATGTTGCCATCCTATTCTGCGCATCTTGTAAATTGCAGAAATCAGTCGTGCTACGATAATCTGGAATAGGCCGAATATAATGGCAAACCAGAACATCTTGATATCGGTGAAGAAAAGTCCCTTTATGTTGTCAGACATATTGAACAAGTCATAAATCTTTGCACCGAAAAACGTACCGTTGAGCATCGGCATAATTATGGTACCTATACCCAGCCAAAGTCCAAGTTTGCCATATTCTCGCAGGGAAGGAACTTTCCAGATGACAAACAATGAAGCCAGTAGGATTATCAGACCATATCCCATATCTCCCAGACAGAGTCCGAAGAAGAGCATATAGAAAGGAGCAAAATAGGGGGTGAGGTCAACTTCGTCGTATGTCGGCAGCATATACATATTGCCGATAATCTCAAAGAGTCTGGAGAAGCGGTTATTCTTGAGTTTAATGGGAGGGTTATCCTCAGCCTTTGCAGGCTCGGAGAGCCATACTACATAATCACAACTGTTGAGGAAATCTGCAACGGAAGCGTCAATGTTGGTAGGGGCAAACCCCTCCAAAACCGATAATGAGCCTTCCGCTTGACTCTTCGATGCAGCACTTGCAAAATACTTGTCCAACTCCTGAGAGTCGAGTGCATATTTGCGCTCCAGCTCTTCAAGGGAACCCCTAAGAGCAGCGAGAGTTGAGTTCGTATCCTGTATCTCCTGCTCCAGAGAGGCTATTCTAGAATCGAGAGTCCTTGCCGACTGCAACGGTAGTTGAAATTCCTGTAGAGGAAAATTGTAGGGTTCGCCAATGGGTGATAGCACCACAAAGCAACTCTTTCCCTCGTATGAGTTGAGCAACTGCAAAGGATACTCCTTCTCCCAATCCGGATCAAATTTTTTGTCCGGTATCATATGGAAGTGAGGTGTAAATCCGGCCTTCTGAAGACGGTCAACATCCGCAGGGTCAAAGTCTCCCCATGGGAGCGCATCATTTCGTTCGCGTATTGCGGTAGTGAGCTCCTGCTTCAAGGAAATTGAAGAGTCGAGCAGAGTGTCGATTCTTTCAAAAATGTCTGTATCTGCCTCCGGCTTGATAATTTCCTTGACAGGTGTCTCTTCGGGGAGGTTTTTGAGAAATTCCTTGTAGCGCTTTATCAGCTTTTTCTCTGACGTGGTGATTTCAATAAGATGACTGGAAGTCTCGTCAGTAGCCTTGAAAGAGCGGGTGATATCCATTACTCCCAGCTCCTGGAGCTGGTCAAGGAAATCCATCAGTTCGGGTTGAAATGCAATGATGGAGTATCGTGTCATTTTCTGTATCATGATGCTTCCTCCTCTTCTTCTTCAGCTTGGTGGCGTGCCTTGACTATCTTTTGTGCAGCTTTGGAGAGATTCTCCTCATCCTCAATAAATCGTTTTATTTTGAGTATTGCCTCCTGATATCCCGGAATCTGTACCTTCTCATATAGGTTTACTTTCTGTGTGGTCTTTTTCCTTTGAAAATCCAGAATTCTGCTCTTCTCCACATATACCTCAGACTCAATACCGAGTTGTGCGAGCTTCTTAAGAATTTCTACACCTTCTGAAAACCACAGAGGACTCGTATAACGGTTAAATTCAGTAACATCATAACTTACACTCTTCAATTCGGGAGTCTTGACTCCGGCAGACCTTACAGTCGCCAGATCAACATCCTTAACCTTTATCAAGCCGGGTTCAAATTCGTGCCAAAGTGCAGCAGAGATAGTCATAGTGCTGCAGCGCTCTCTCCAACTCCTCCACGAGCTCCTCTGAACGTTTCTTAGCCTTCTTTACCTCCAGGCGGAGTGCCGACTCCTTGTTTTTAAGGGTTGGTAGGGCCGTAAACGGATCTTCAATTGCTTGTTGATCTCGTTCAGGGATGTTTTGTTGAATTGGAATTTGATAGCCATAAGTTATTGTTCTTTCCAGTATTTTTCTACAAGTGATTCCCTGATGCCTGTCTCCACTTTGGAGAAATATTTACCGAAGAGCTCCCAGGCGGTATCGAGCATCTCGTCAATGGAGATATTGACGTCGATAGCGAGTAAACGGGTAGAATATTCCTTGGCGTAATCGAGGCAGCGCAGGTCATAATCGCTAAGGTCAAAGCCGTTTTCAAGTTTTGTCTTGGCGTTGGCTGCGTCAGCATAGAGACGAACGGCGGTATTCATCACCTGGTTGTGGTCTTCGCGAGTCTGCTTTCCTATCACGAGTTGTTTGAGTCGTGAAAGAGAGCGGAAAGGGTCGATGATCACTTTACCCGTGTCTGTATCCATACGGAGGAAAAGCTGTCCTTCGGTGATATATCCGGTATTATCCGGTATGGCATGCGTGATGTCACCGTCATTTAGCGTAGTCACTGCAATGATGGTGATAGAGCCTCCATCCGGCAATTGTACAGCCTTCTCGTAGATCTTTGCGAGGTCTGAGTAGAGCGATCCTGGCATAGAGTCCTTGGAAGGGATTTGATCCATACGGTTGGATACAATGGTTAATGCGTCGGCATATAGCGTCATGTCTGTAAGTAGTACGAGTACTTTTTCATTTTTGTCAAATGCAAAATACTCTGCAGCCGCAAGTGCCATATCGGGAATGAGCAGACGCTCCACAGGGGGCTGCTCAGTAGTATTTACAAAACTGATGATTTTGTTAAGGGCTCCGGCGCCCTCAAACATCTGTTTAAAGTAGAGGTAGTCATCATTGGAGAGTCCCATTCCTCCGAGGATGATTTTGTCTACATCCGCACGGAGAGCTACCTGAGCCATTACCTGGTTGTAGGGTTGGTCGGGGTCGGCAAAGAAGGGTATTTTCTGTCCGGAAACAAGTGTATTGTTGAGGTCAATGCCGGCAATACCCGTCGGAATCAATTGTGATGGTTGTTTTCTCCTAAAAGGATTAACGGAGGGGCCTCCGATATAGCGTCTTTCGCCCTCAACTTTGGGACCGTCATCTATAGGTTCCCCATACGCGTTGAAAAACCTCCCGGCCAGATCATCGCTCACATTCAGTGCCGGGGCTTCGCCGAAAAACAATACTTCCGCATTGGTAGGTATGCCTTCAGTACCTTCAAATATCTGAAGGGTAACAAGATTGCCTTTGATTTTCACCACCTGTGCAAGACGACCTGCTACAATGGCAAGCTCGTCATTGGTAACACCTGCCGCCCTGAGCGAAACAGTAGCTCTAACAGTGATGGCTTCAAGCTGTGTGTATATTCTCTGGAACGCTTTTGTTGTCATTTTTTCACTATGTTGTTAAGTTGCTCAAGGTATCTGTTAAATTGTTCGCTTTTGAATTCGGAGTAATTCATCTGTCGCAGAATGTTTATAAGTTCTTTGTAAAATGCCCCGCACTCTTCGAAGTTATCAAATTCAAATTTGGTATCGCATAAATCCAGCACAAGGGTAAGCATATACTCCTGTCTCTCCATAGAAGTTAGAGAATCGATAGGGTCAAATGCATCTTGTTGCAGAATTACAAAATCGATCAACTCCGATTTCCAGTAGAGTTCATGATAACTCATAGGTACTCCGTCGTCTCCCAGAATATTAATCTGGTCGGCTACCTCCTTACCTCTACGTATGATATTTTTAGCATGGTTAACTTTGTTCACCCAGTTTTTATCAACACGCTCGGATAGGAACTCTATCACTTCGGGATATTCAAGATACTTGGAATAAGAGTCTATGGGATCCACTGCCGGGTATCTCTTCTTGTCGGCGCGGGCCTGAGAGAGTCCGTAAAAACAGCGTGCAGCTTTTTTTGTAGCCTCGGTCACGGGTTCTTTCAGGTTTCCACCGGCAGGGGATACCGTACCGATGAAAGTTATTGAGCCTGTCTCGCCGTTACGGAGATTAACTATGCCCGCTCTCGAATAGAAGTTGGATATAATTGCAGTAAGGTCCACCGGGAATGCATCAGCACCCGGCAGCTCCTCCATACGGTTGGACATTTCTCGAAGCGCCTGAGCCCATCTGGAGGTTGAGTCTGCAAGCAGGAGTACCTTCATACCCATTGCGCGGTAATATTCACATACGGTCATAGCGGTATATACCGAAGCTTCACGTGCCGCTACCGGCATGTTGGATGTATTACAAATGATTGTGGTCCTCTCCATGAGCTTGCGGCCGGTATGAGGGTCTATCAGCTTCGGGAATTCGGTGAAGATCTCCACCACTTCATTGGCTCGCTCCCCGCAGGCAGCCATAACTATAACTTCGGCATCTCCCTGACGGGCGATTGCATGTTGTAGTACAGTCTTTCCGCAACCGAATGGACCCGGAATAAAGCCTGTGCCACCCTCGGCAATGGGGTTGAGGGTATCCATGCAACGAACTCCGGTCTCCATGATGCGATAGGGACGGGGCTTATCAATATAACCTCCGATGGCAACTTTAACCGGCCACTTCTGAACCATTGTCACTTTGTATTCTTCCCCCTGGGAGTCAATTAAAAGTGCTATTGTATCATCTATCTTATAGTCCCCTTCCGGAGCAATGCTCTTTATGGTAAATTCACCCTCAAAGGTGAAGGGAACCATAATTTTGTGGTGCAGCCAGCCCTCCATTACCTCTCCGAGCCAGTCGGAGGCAAACACCTTGTCACCCGGATTTACGCAAGGTGTAAAGTGCCATACCCTGTCGTGGTCCAGAGGTTTGGTGTATTCTCCTCTCTTAAGGAAAACCCCCTCCATGGTTTCGAGGTTATTCTGAAGGCCATCATAACTGCTGGAGAGAAGTCCGGGACCCAGGGTGGCTTCGAGCATATGGCCGACAAACTCGACTTTATCTCCTTGTTTTAGACCTCTTGTGCTCTCGTATACCTGTACAAAGGCATTCTTTCCGGAGATTTTGATCACTTCGGCCATAAGTTGGGTGCCTCCGAGATCGATATAGCAAATCTCATTCTGGGAGACATGTCCATCAACTTCGACCGTCACCAGGTTGGAAATGATGCCTGTTACAATACCTGTACTTTTCATGCTTGTATGTATATTATTCTTATTTATGATTTATAATTGACTCCCTTAAAAGTACCTCTTACCTCGTTTACAAGACGTGCAAAGTTCTCTGCCGCTTTCGGGATCGAGTCGCGTCCATCTCTCAACAATCCGTGCCTTAGTGAAGAAGGCAAGCAGGATATTAATATTGAAAAGTTCCTTGGAGGTTATTTCATTGATTTTGTCCCAAATTAAATTGTCAAGTCTGCGTTCTCTCTCTATGAGGTTGTCCATTGCGAAAATCTGTTTCAGACGAGGGTATTCCTCGAAATCGCCTTCGTAGACTACATTGTCGAGCCAGCAGATGCGGGCATCTCTTAGAGATTTGTCAAAGGAAAAGTATTCCCTTATAAAGAGGTTGGGATGTTGTGCCGCGGCACGGTAAAAATGACGAGAGAGTTTCTCCATGTCCAGACCGAAGTCGAGCCAGTCTATGATCCTTCGGTCCTCATCTGAAAGCATTTCGGTAACGCTCTTCTGAAGTGAGGCGGCATCTAGATCATGGGAACCATAGTCGAGCAGAAGATCGGGCAATCCTGCGATTATATAGTGATAATTGCCCATTATTCGCCAAATAAAATTCGTCTGGTAGAGGGTCTGAGATATCCGCCGATCATTGCACTAAAGTCTTCGTCAGTAAAGCTTATCATGTAGCCTCATCTTTAGGCCCGATTTTAAATCCTGAAGAAAGCCCTTTAACATATTTCACTTCAAGTCCCTTGCAGAGCTTCCCGTTGATTTCCTTTTTAAGAAAATCCTCAAGCTCCGACTTCAAGCTCTGAGGTACTATCATTTCTAGAGCCATTGAGTCAGGGTTTGCAGCATTAAATGCACCTGCGATAGTGGTAATAACGGATTTGATCAGTTTTGTATCGGACATGGCTTCTTTGACAGCCGGAGTGATGGTATTTGTGATAATCATCTTCTCAACTTGCTGTCTTACTGCATTAATGGCTTGGTTAGAGGCCATTTTTACATCATTGTCGGCACGAGTTATAATCTCTGTTGCCTCTTTTTCAGCTTTTTCGACAATGGCGGCAGCTTCTTCCTTTGCCTTAGATACTATTTTTTCTGCTTCACGGAGTGCCTTGGCTTTTAGCTCTTCAGCATCCTGTTTTCCTTTGGACAGCCCTTCGTTATAGAGCTTGTCTGTAAGTTCCTGCAACTTGTTTTGCATATCGTCAGATTTATAAATACATATTGTTTCAAGCGACAAATATAAATAAATTGAAAAGCAATAGCAACAAAAAAGACGGTAAATTTTTCTTTTACCGTCTTTTTTATTCAGAATTTGTCTGAAATTATGCCAAGAATCCAAGTAAAATACCTGCTGCACCAGCACTGCCGATGACGCCGGCCACGTTGGGTCCCATTGCGTGCATCAACAGGTGATTTGTTTTGTCGTATTCGAGACCAACAAGTTGGGACACCCTGGCTGAGTCAGGCACTGCCGATACTCCGGCATTACCGATAAGAGGGTTGATCTTGTTACCTTCTTTGAGGAAGAGGTTGAAGATTTTTACAAAGAGAACACCCGCAAATGTTGCAATCATAAATGATAATGCACCAATGGCGAAAATCTTTACAGAGTCGGGTCTGAGGAAATGATCTGCCTGAGTCGAAGCTCCAACTGTAAGACCTATAAGTATGGTTACCACGTCAACCATAGGCCCGCTTGCTGTGTTTGCGAGACGTTTAGTAACACCACTTTCCTTGATAAGGTTACCGAAAAATAGCATACCGAGTAACGGAATACCTGAAGGTACTATGAATGCCGTTATCAAAAAACCGATGATTGGAAAGAGTTTCTTCTCAGTAGGAGATACCGCTCTAGGGGGTTTCATACGGATCAGACGCTCCTTCTTTGTGGTGAGAACTTTCATGATAGGTGGCTGTATAACGGGTACCAAGGCCATATATGAATAGGCTGAAACTGCAACTGCACCCAAAAGGTCAGGAGCCAGTCTTGATGTCAGGAAGATGGCTGTCGGACCGTCAGCACCACCTATGATACCAATAGCGCCCGCTTGCATAGGGTCAAACCCAACAGCGAGAGAGATGGCATAAGCTCCGAAGATACCAAACTGTGCAGCAGCACCGATAAGAAGTAGTTTGGGGTTGGATATCAACGCAGAGAAGTCGGTCATTGCCCCTATTCCCATGAAAATCAGAGGCGGGTAGAAACCTCTCTGAACTCCCTGGTAGAGAATGTTCAATACTGATCCCTCTTCATAAACCCGACACTCAAGCCGGCAAATAGAGGAATATTTCCTATTAAGATACCGAATCCGATAGAACAGCAGCATCGGCTCCCATTCTTTCTTTATCGCGAGATACATAAAAAAACAGCCAATGACGATCATTATCAGGTGTCCCCATTGTAAGTTGGCGAATCCTGTAAATTGCCAAAACGTTTTGAGGTTTAATAAGATATTTTCCATACTAGACTAGCCTATTACTACAAGTGTATCGCCTTCAAGTACTGAATCGCCCTTGTTAACTTTTACGGTTTCAATTTTTCCATTAGCAGTAGCTTCAATGACATTTTCCATCTTCATAGCTTCGAGAATTAGGATCACGTCGCCTTTTTTAACTGTATCTCCAACGGCACATTTCACCTCCAGGATAACGCCCGGGAGAGGTGACTTGACGGGAGTACTAACGGCGGAGGGTGCTATAGGTTGAACGGGTTTAACTGAAGAAACGGCTGCCGGAGTGGAAGTTCTGATAATTTTTATGGGAGCTGATGATTTTGCTACGGGCTTTTCGAATTCAACAGTGTAGTTGGTACCATTGACCTCAACCATAGCAGAAGTATCCTCCACATCACCAATTACAACAAGGTAGTTGTTACCGTTTATTTTAAGTTTGTATTCTTTCATTTCGATTAAAGTTATAAATATTATTTCCTTTTGAGTTGTGGAGTCTGACGAAGACCATATATCTTGGAACTCCAGGGTGAATATGACCTGTCTGTGTGCTGGAGAGTCATAACATAACTTTCCTCATCATGTGTTTCATTTTCGATTTTGTAGAGGTGGAGAGCCAAAGCTATGGCAGCATAGGCCTCACCTGGCAACTCTCCATACTGGACCTCGGATATATCCTTTCCTGATTTGGCTGCTACCCTCTTTTTGCCCTGTTGGATGTTATATTTGCCGATGTATTTGAAAATGAGGTAGAGTATGATTAGTGCAATAAACACTACCGTCATAGCTAATACGGCCATCATCCATCCATAAGGGTCCATTTCCCTCATTCTATTGGATTTGAGAGTTTTGTCAATGGTGATGTTGTTGGTGCTCGGGGTAGTTCTTTCCATTATCTGCCATCCTTCTCCATCTCCGGTTATTGATCCTACACCATCATTAGCACGACCGAATGAGACATTGGGACCAAGATCCTTACGTACGGGAATCCTGTCTATGATGGTGACACCATCACTCTTTACAAGGATAATTTCTTCAGCATTTATGAGATCGAAAGAGATGTGAAATGTTCCGCGGTAAGGCTGATTATCAGCCCAGAAAAGTATATGCTGACGCGGTTTTATAGCTGTAAGCACGTCACCACCCGGGATAGGATACTTTTTCAGGTTGTTCGGATCATCCGTGAGGTAGCAACCTCCGATATCCACAGTACCGTAGGACGAGTTGAAGAGCTCTATCCATGAGTTCTGCTGTCCGAAGTCATCCTGAAAGTCGTCGGTATTGATTACGAGATACTCGTTAATTCGCATTGATCCCTGGTTCTGACCATTCGCGCTCAGTGCGATACCCAATCCGGCGACTACAAGAAATATTTTTAATATTCGTTTCATTGGCATTCTCCTGAATTAGAGTGGAAGGTTATCGTGTTTCTTTGCAGGGTTCGTGAGCTTCTTGGTAGAGAGCTGCTCCAGAGCACGGATAATACGGAAGCGGGTATTTCTAGGCTCTATAATATCGTCAATGTAGCCATACTTGGCAGCATTGTAGGGGTTGCTGAAGAGATCTTCATACTCTGCTTTCTTTGCCTCTATAAATGCAGCACGTTTGTCCGGATCTTCCTCTGCTTTGATTTCTTTTGCATAGAGTACTTCTACTGCACCGTCTGCACCCATTACTGCTATGCTGGCTGTAGGCCATGCATAGTTGATATCACCACGTAGCTGTTTGCAGCTCATAACTATGTGTGCTCCACCATAAGATTTTCTAAGAGTAATGGTCACTTTAGGAACGGTAGCCTCACCATAAGCATAGAGAAGTTTTGCTCCATTGAGAATAATGCCGCCATACTCCTGCTGTGTGCCGGGAAGGAAGCCGGGAACATCCACGAGAGTTACGATAGGGATGTTGAAAGCATCGCAGAAGCGTACGAAACGGGCAGCTTTCTTTGAAGAATTGATGTCGAGCACCCCGGCCAGATTTTTGGGCTGGTTGGCCACAATACCAACCGATGTGCCGCCCATTCGTGCAAAGCCGACGATGATGTTCCTGGCATAGTTCTTATGGATTTCAAGGAATTTATTGTCGTCAACTATGCTGTAGATTACCTGATACATATCGTAAGGAGCGTTGGGACTATCTGGGATTATGTCGTTGAGTACATCATCCAGACGGTGTATAGGGTCCTCAGTGTGAAGATAAGGAGGCTCTTCCATATTGTTCTGGGGGATATAGCTGATAAGTTCTCGGATTGTCGAGAGAGCCTCTTCCTCAGTGGGGAGTGCAAAGTGAGCTACACCACTCTTTGAAGCATGTACGCTGGCACCACCAAGTTCTTCCTGTGTAACAACTTCACCGGTAACTGATTTTACAACTGCAGGACCGGTAAGGAACATGTAGCTGGTACCTTCAACCATGAGGTTGAAGTCGGTAAGTGCAGGAGAATAAACAGCACCTCCGGCACAAGGGCCTAGGATAGCTGAAATCTGGGGGACTACACCGGATGCTAGAATATTCCTCTGGAAAATCTCGGCATAGCCGGCAAGGGCATTTACACCCTCCTGAATACGGGCTCCACCGGAGTCATTGAGACCGATGATGGGGGCACCCACTTTCATCGCCTGGTCCATAACCTTGCAGATCCTGAGAGCAAGAGTCTCAGAAAGAGAACCGCCGATAACGGTAAAGTCCTGTGCAAAGACATAAACAAGTCTGCCGTCGATAGTACCGTAACCTGTAACGACACCGTCACCAAGGAATGTCTTCTTTTCCATTCCGAAGTTGGTACAACGGTGGGTCATAAACATGTCAAATTCTTCAAAACTACCCTCATCGAGGAGCAGACTGATCCTCTCACGAGCGGTATATTTGCCTTTTGCATGCTGGGCATCAATGGCCTTTTGACCACCACCCATACGAGCTTTTTCCCTGAGTTCGATAAGCTCTTTTACTTTTTCGAGTTGATGACTCATTCTTGTAACTTTTAAAATATTAATGATTAATTATTCGCCTTTTTCGCAAAACTCCGTCAGAACACCCATTGTTGACTTCGGATGAAGGAAAGCGATGTTCAGACCCTCCGCTCCCCTTCTGGGAGTCTTGTCTATGAGTCTGAGGCCCTTGGCTTCGGCTTTAGCGAGGCAATCCTTTACACTGCTTGTTGCAAATGCGATGTGGTGGACGCCTTCGCCTCTCTTTTCGATGAATTGTGCTACGGGTCCTTCGGGAGAAGTGCTTTCGAGAAGTTCAATCTTGGTGTCACCAATACGGAAGAATGCAGTCTTGACCTTCTGGTCTGCTACCTCTTCAATTTTGTAACACTTGAGGCCTAGTACATCTTCAGAGTAGGGAATAGCCTCTTCCAAAGATTTGACGGCTATACCGATGTGTTCAATGTGAGTTAAGTCCATATTTATTAATGATAATTTTATGAGATAATTATTTTTAACAATTCGGCAAACTTAACAATTATTGTGATATAAACCATTTATTTTAATAAAAAAAATCGTTCCCCAAGGGAACGACTTTTAATTTTCAGAAAAAACGGCTCTACTCCTCTATTTCCAGAGTGTGATATACATTTTGTACATCCTCATCCTCTTCCAACTTCTCGATAAGTTTATTCAACTCTACCCTCTCCTCAGCACTCACTTTCTTCAGTTCTCCATTTGGAAATCTCTCAAATCCGCCGGATACGATTTCAAACCCCTTCTCTTCAATAAATTTCTGAATGTTGTTGAATGCAGTAAACTCACCATAGATGTTGATTATATCGTCATCGTCGTTTTTGAATACCTCGTCGGCACCATAATCGATCAGTTCCAATTCCAGTTCTTCGAGATCAACGGGCGCTTCGCTCTTAATCTTGAAAGCGCACTTATGATCAAACATAAAAGCTACGCTGCCCGATGTACCGAGACTGCCGCCATACTTCGCAAAATAACTTCGGATATTTGCTACCGTCCGGTTGGTATTATCCGTAGCAGTCTCCACGAGGAAAGCTACTCCATGAGGGCCGTAACCTTCATATACTACCTCTTTGTAATCACTCTGATCCTTCTCGATAGCCCTATTGATAGCCCTCTCGATGTTATCTTTAGGCATATTCTCGGACTTGGCGGTCTGGATCAACGTTCTGAGGTGTGGATTGCCTGCCGGATCTGTACCACCCTGCTTGGCTGCTATGGTGATTTCCTTGCCGAGGCGGGTAAACACACGGGCCATATTGCCCCAGCGCTTGAATTTTCTCTCTTTCCTGAATTCAAATGCTCTTCCCATAGCACTATTTGTTTTTCAGGCGTGAGATATACTTGCCAACTTCGTAAGCTTCGATAGAGTTGGGATATTTTATGGAAATTTCGTCGTAGAATTTGAGTGCCTGCTCATTGTCTCCCATCTCTTCGCTGATGATGCCGGCTTTGAGCAGATAACCGGCAGTGTAGGCGTGAGACTCCTCTGCAATAGCCTTCTTATACCATTTCAGGGCTTCGGTATTTTTGTCAAGATTGACATAGGCGTCACCAATGCAACAGTAAGCTCTTGCTTTGGCAATCTTGTCCTTTCCGTCATATTTCTTGAGAGACTTGATTGCACCTTCATTGTCACCGGTTTGAAGTTGGCATATACCTTTGTAGAAATAGATGATTTTGCCGGCTTTATTGCCATATTGGTTAGCAATTTGAGCAAATCCCATCACATTGCCGTCACCGTTGAGGGCTGTAGCGTAGTCGCCATCCATAAAGAGCTGCTCTGCAGGAAACATCTGTGCCCTCGCTTCAGCCTTTAGAGGCTGGAGATACCATCTGTTGATGGCAATTATGCCAAATACTATTACAATAATTGCTGAAGTGACAATAAAGAGCCTTTGCTGGTTTTTTTGTCTTGAAAGAAGAGTTCAATTGAAGAAATCGCTGTTCCTAATTTTACTTCCTCCTGAGTGGAATGTTTTTCTTGGTAGCCATTGTTATATCTATTGTACTATATTTATAATCGTATTATTCGTGTAATTTATATTCGCCTTCACGGGTATTTATAAAATGCAAATTTACAACAAAAATGGGAAACACAAACATTATTTTGTACTTTTGTAAACTCTGAAGAGACTTATATGTACCTTAAAAGCATCATACTTCAAAATTTCAAAAATATAGCCTCCGCTTCGCTCGATTTTTCTCCCAAAATCAACTATATATCGGGCAATAACGGAGCTGGTAAGACAAATCTGCTTGATGCTGTCTATTACCTATCCATGACCAAGAGCTTCTTCTCCTCCTCTGACAGATATGTTTGTCACTTCGATTCAGACGAGGCTCAGATCGGAGGAGTATATGATGTAGATGGTGTTGAGGAGCGTATCGGCGTTTCGGTTCGTAGGAACGGCACCAAGATTGTTCGCCGCAACGGACGGAATTATGAACGTTTTTCCGAACATATCGGGCTATTGCCCATAGTGATGGTTTCGCCGGCTGACGGCTCACTTATACATGATTCCGGCGATGAGCGCCGCAAATATCTCAACTTTATCCTCTCGCAGACCGATAGGGCCTATCTTCGACATATCCAGGCCTATACACACCTGCTTGTCAGGCGCAACCGTCTGCTCAAGGAGGATCTCCTTCCTGATGTTTTACTGGACACATTGGCTGAGCAGATGGCACCGCACGCACATTATGTCTGCGATGCAAGGCGAGAACTCTGCAATAGTCTCAATCCGCTGGTGAGTGAGTATTACTCCAGACTTTCCGGTGGTAGGGAACAGGTTAAAATAAGCTACCGTACAGACCTTGATAGCGGGGATTTTTCTTCGCTTCTGCTCCAGGATCAAGAAAAAGAACGCATTCTAAAGTATACTACCGTAGGCCCCCAGAGGGACGATATGACCTTCCTTATCGAGGATCATCCCATACGCAACTGCGGCTCGCAAGGTCAACAGAAGAGCTTTCTGCTGGCAATGAAACTGGCGCAGTTCTCCTTTATGAAACACATATACTCTAAACCCCCAATCCTGCTGCTAGACGATCTATTCGATAAGCTGGACCTGGAGAGGGTAGAGTCCCTTCTCAAGATCGTCCTCCAAGATGACTTCGGCCAAATTTTCATCTCAGATAGCAATAAGGTGCGGATAGAGAGGTTGATGGAGAGTCTGCAGGGCGAATCCCGCTCTTTCCTGGTTGAAAATGGAGTATTTCGGCCACTTTAAAGTACTTAACTATGAGAAGAGAGAAGAGCCGTACGATAGCAGAAGTTCTGCATGAGTATATAAAAGAGGAGAATCTGGAATCCGGACTTCTATGTGCACGCATCTTTGAGGCGTGGGATCAGGTTCTGCTCGATATTACCTCCTCCTATTATACTCCAGAAGAGATTCCGGGGCTCACTCTAAATAAGTTCTTTAAGGATGGGGTACTCTCATGTAAGATTGCTTCTTCCGTACTTCGCAGTCAGCTTTTTTTTCAACTGGAAAGTATAAAGAAGAGATAAATATGATGCTTCAGGAAGAACGTGTACTCAAGATTACGATTTACTGATATGGGGAGAGAATTGAGATTTGTGGTAGATAGTGCTATTCCCTATATAGACATTTTAGGGATTATGCCGACTGTACCTTCTGTAAGGCTTCGGATATCACACTGGAGGCGGTGCGTGATGCAGATGCCTTATTTGTACGTACCCGCACTCTCTGCAACGAAACTCTGTTGAAGGACTCACGTGTCTCCCCTGGTTGCCAGCGCCACTATAGGTACCGATCATATTGATCTTGAATGGTGCTCTAAGCATGGTATACATGTAGTGAGTGCCCAGGGATGCAACTCCTCCGCCGTCAGGCAATACCTCTTTACCGCCCTCTATGCTCTGGCTGCCCGCAAGGGCATCTCTTTGCAGAAGCCTACCCTTGGTGTCATTGGAGTTGGGAATGTCGGCTCAAAATTGACCGACTTTGCACATAGGTTAGGATGGAAGGTGTTGCTCAATGATCCACCGAGGGAGATGTCAGAGCCTCAAAACGCCCATCTATTTACCCCTTTGAACCTACTGCTTGCGCACTCCGATATTGTGACTATCCATATCCCTCTTTGGAAAAATAATTATGGGTTTGCCGACTCTCTTTTCTTTGAGAATATGAAAGAAAAGGCTATTTTTGTTAACACTTCCCGTGGAGAAATTGTCTGCGAAGATGCCCTTCTGAGCAATGTGCAAAGGTTTTCGGGTGTTGTCGCTGATGTGTGGAGAGGAGAGCCGGAGATTAATGGGGAAATGCTTGAGGCGGTTGATATAGCTACACCACATATTGCAGGCTATTCCAGACAAGGAAAGATAAATGGCAGTATGGCTGTTGTGAGAGCTACCGGAGAGCATTTCGGCATAGATGCCCTGAAAGCATTTGTCGTAAGAGATGAAGGTGCTGTAGTCAGGTTCAATCCGGAAGGGTTATCACAGAAGAAAGTATGCGACAGATTGTGTGCCATTTACGATATTTGGGAGGATGACAGGATGTTGCGCGCCAATCCAGGAGAATTCGAAAAGATACGTTCACATTATAATTACAGAACAGAATTTTGATTTATGTTTACTAGTGAAGATTTGAAGGTTTTTGCCGAAAGAGGCATTACCGTTGAACAAGCCACCAAACAGATGTCTCGTTACGAGACCGGTTTCGAGTGGCTGGATGTATTGAGTGCCGCTACACCCGCAAAGGGCATTAAGGTCTTCTCCGAAAATGACAAGAAAGCTGCATTCAATGCCTTTGTTTCCAATTCTCTCAAGGTAACCAAGTTCGTACCCGCTTCAGGGGCGGCTTCCAGGATGTTTAAGGATCTTTTCAATGTGTTGGAAAGCGGAGAAATGTCCGAGTATGGAACCAATTTCACATCCCGCATCAAGGATTTTGCATTCTACACTCCGGAGATCTTCAATGGATCCACTCCAATGGAGATCATTGATAAGGTACTCAATGACAGCGGCCTTGGATATGGTTCCAAACCCAAGGGACAGCTCCTTTTCCATAGGTATTCCGATGATGTGCGTACGGCTTTCGAAGAACATCTGGTAGAGGGAGCCCTTTATGCCAAAATGAAGGATGGTACCATTTCCATCGTGATTTCGGTTTCACCGGAACATCTGGAAGGATTTAAGGAGTTGTCGGATTCGGTCGGCGTGAAAAAGTATGAAAACGTTACGGAGTAAAACATTCCATCACTTTTACGCTTCAGTCACCTTCCACTGACACTATTGCCGCTACGGAGGAGAACAAACCTTTTCGAAAAGAAGATGGTTCCCTGCTCTTCCGTCCGGGAGGTCATGGTGCTCTGATCAAAAATCTTAATGAGATTGACTCGGACATCGTTGTCATTAAGAACATAGATAATGTGGTTAAGGAGGATTTTATAGAGCAGACTGTAATATGGAAAAAGCTCCTCATTGGAAAACTCATCATACTCCGTGAACGCTGTTTTAACTATATTGAACGCCTCGACAATGCACTCAAAGTTGGATGTAAGGATGATATAGTGCCATTGTGTAATGAAGTCGCAGCTTTTCTTGAAGACCAATTTTGCATTACATTGCCCAAAACAACTCCTTATGAGCTGCTCCCTTTGTTGCTCCGCTCCAAGCTCGACCGTCCAATCAGGGTTTGCGGGATGGTACGCAATCTTGGTGAACCCGGTGGGGGGCCTTTCATAGTTAGAGATGCAGATGGCTGTACTTCGCTCCAGATACTCGAAAGCGTAGAGCTCAATCCTTCGGATCCCCGTACCGCCGGATCATACGGCTGCCGGCACACACTTCAACCCCGTGGATCCGGTATGCTCGATTACGGTGCGGACGGCAATAGATAGCACCTCTCACGTTTTGTTAATAATGATGTTTATTTTATCTCTTCTTAAGAGCTATGAGGGACGCAAACTCAAGGCACTTGAACTTCCAGGTCTTTGGAACGGTGCGATGAGCACTGGAACACCACCTTGTTGAGGTTCCGCCTTGTATCAATTCAATCCGGTTAAACAGTTTCTGACCTGCTACGTAAAGAGCATCTTGGCTATCAAATGGAGATTATGAAACGAAATCGGTTTTAAGAAAGAGCAATTGGATAGCAAAGATTTTTGCCATTATTTTCCCTTCGGTAATACTTGCGGGATGTCCTGCAATGTATGGTTCTCCTTATGCATCCTACACTACCAGAGGGCAGGTAACAAATGAAGAGGGAAAGTGCTGCAAGGCATTCAGGTCTCTCTTGCCGATTATTCTTATATAGATGCCCAAGGTATGGAACGGTCAATTGGCTACGATTCCGTAGTTATGATGAAGGGGGTGGTGGGTATTTTTTTGACACTCAACATCTGAATCCTCAGGTTGATTTTGTCGCTGCAAAAAGATATAGATGGGAGGAGGGAGGTGGTGAGTATGAGTGACACAATCCGTGGAGAAATTTGACTATAAGGGTGGAGGAACTTGGTATTTGGGTCATGCTGATGTCGAGGTCAATTTCAAACTTAAGAAAAAATAGCTCGTTACGCGGGTTAGGGATACGGTTCCGTGTAATTCATATTTAATAATGATTATCAGATAATTATAAGAGGGCATGACTAGGATCTGCCCTCTTTTTCTCTTTATGCCATTCTCCTTACTTTGATTATTTGTTATTCAAAATACGCAAGCCTAAACACTTTCAGAACGACACTATCCTCATTCACACTTTGAGAGTATTTATTATCTCAACCAACCTTTATATCATGTAACCCGTGGGACTAAATGCAAAGCTTCTAATTATCATTTATCTATAATAATTATAAAATAATAGAAGCGGTATCGTTATATCGAAAAAAACATATTTTTACAAAACAATAGTTACCCATAAGATCGCCAAGTGAAACTAAAACTTGCTTTTAACTCTGAACCAAGAATTCAAAATTCAAGTACACAAACCTCCTTAACTTAGAAAACATAACTTACTTCGAACTCGAAATCCGCAACTCGTAATCTGTAACTTATAACTCATAACTCATAACTATAAAAGTATGGCTAAAGTCAAGACGGTTAAGGACTTTTTCATGATGTACGTCGATGGATTCAAGACCTTGTCGAAGACATCGAAAGTGTTGTGGATATTAATATTGGTAAAACTGTTTATAATGTTTGCCATCCTCAGGGTATTTTTCTTCCCAAACTTCCTAAACTCGGTGGCCTCCACGGAAGAAGAAAAAGCACAATACGTCATTGAAAAGCTAACAAGTGAATAACAACAATTTATTTCTAAAAATAACAACTTTACAGACATTGCATTAATTGATTGGTCGAGAGCGCAATTTGCTCTAACGGCTATGTATCATTGGGTCTTTGTTCCGCTCACATTGGGATTAGGATCAAGCTTTGCGTGCATTTACTCAACTTATTATTACAAGACAGGTGATGAGAAATGGAAATCCACCACAAGATTTTGGCAAAAAATATTTGGAGTAAATTTTGCCGTAGGTCTTGCTACCGGCTTGATCCTGAGTTTGAATTTGGCACCAATTGGAGCAACTATTCTTACTTTGTCGGTGATATTTTCGAGCTTCCGCTTGCCATTGAAGGCATTGTGGCTTTCTTTATTGAAGCAACTTTCTTCGCCGTTGTCTTTTTCGGTTGGGATAAGGTGAGCAAGAAGTTTCATTTGGCTTCTACATGGATTGCAGTATTTGGTGCCATACCATCGGCATGGTAGATACTTGTAGCTAACGCATGGATGCAATATCCCGTGTATGCACTTCAATCCGGAAACAGCCGATTTATTGCTGTTGCATTTTCCTGTTGCAGTAAACAAGTTTTTACACACGGTGCTTTCAAGCTGGGGCACTCGCTCCGCCTTTGTCGTAGGGCTTTAGCAGCTGGTACTTATTACGAAAAAAGCATGTGGACTTCAGCATTCGTTCCATCAAAATTGCCGTTATTGTCGGTTTTGCAATACTCCTGACAGTTCTTACTGGACAATTACCAGACAAAAGGTGGCAACATATCAGCCAATGAAACTTGCAGCTATGGAGGGGTTATACAACGGCTCAAACAAAGCTGATTTAGTTTATTTCGGTATTCTTAAACCTGACAAGCTCTATGACGATGGCCAAGACCCATTTGTATTTAAGATAGATGTTCCAATCCCCGGCTTCTTATCATTTATGTCGTTTAACGATTTTAACTCATTTTGTGCCATGAGTACAAGATATAATTGACGGTTTAGGACTTTCTCGGATGGAACAGTCCATCCGTCGTATAAAGAAAAGGTGTTACAAGGCAAAGCTGCCCAACAAGCCTGCGGATTACCGTCAGGCTTTGAAAGCAAACGATGAAGAGGCCAAAGAGACTAATATGGTTGTTTTAGACGAAAATATGAAATATTTCTCGATATGGATTCTTCGATAGTCCTAAGGAGAGCATTCCGCCCATAGCTCTCACGTTCTATACTTTCCACATAATGGTACTACTAGGTTTCTATTTCATAGCATTATTTGCACTTTGTTTGGTATTTAACAGAAAAAGTACTTTAGGCAAGAAAATGGTTGCTGTGGCTTGGGGTATTGTCTATTCCACAGCTTTTTACGTAGCTTCTCAGTCGGGTTGGGATTGTAGCCGAAGTGGGTCGTCAGCCGTGGACATTCAAGATGTGTTGCCTTTATCACAGTCAGTATCAAGCATACCTGTAGCCAATGTAAAGACGACTTTCTTTACACTTACTCATTTACGATATTTCTCATAGCTGATATAGGCATTATGATAAATATTATCCGAAAATGGGCCTAAAGCTGAGGCTGAAAACAATGGCTATTAATTTTGTATACATTGAATAAAACTGATATGGATTACGGGTTTTTTCTAACATTATTGGTGGTTTTTAATTTCACTATTAGGAGCTCTGTTGGTTTTTTTAATGTTTGTCCAGGTGGACAATCACTAATATATAGAATAGGCAAGACAGATGACGAGTTAAAGCTTATGCTCGATAGTCTGGTAAAAATGGTTACTTCGCTTCACCTTGGTTAATTTCGGCGGTATTTTTTTGCCTCCTTTCCTCTATTTTACTCTACAAGTTTCAGTGGAGCATTTTGGGTTTGATTCTGATACTTCTTCAGCTTTGTCATACAAGCAGTCTCTTTTCATTTTATCCACAAAAAAGGCAATTTGCTTGCAAAAATAATTAGCGTTGGCATTCCTCTTCATTAACGATTTGATGCACTAATATCATAGGTGTATTGCCTCACTTTTGGAGCGGACTGTATCATAAATAGAGGTAATATCGACATAAGGTCCCATCTATATCGCAGTGGGAATACCGGCATGGTTAGAAGCTCATGGGGTGCACATTGTCGGGAGGCTTCCACCTGGAACGTGGTTCTCGGTTTCCACATATACTTTGCCCGTTCGCTCGGAGCTTTGTATTTTATTAACAATATCCGTAACGAAGAGATAGTGAGCAGAGCTCGTAAACATGTGCTCATCAACTCTATAGCCTTCTTAATATTCTTTGCCTTATCTGATGCCTACTTTTGAAAGATGTTGGAACGGGCAACCTGACGGTACCATAGTGGTGAGGAGTATGTAAATACCTGAAGACGATTTGGCAAATTGGTGATGATTGTGGATTTTGTTAGTAGGTTGGGGTATTGCATGGCTTTATCCTGGATCTTCTGTACAAAAAAGTCGTAAGGGGATATGGTTTTGCGGGTGTAGGTACGGTTACATTGTGCTTGTCGTATTACTGACAGCCGGCTTCAACGGTTCAGCATATTATCCATCGCTGACTGATGCACCATCGCTAACCATAGCCAATTCATCATCCGGTCTCTTTGATACTACGCACTATGAGCGTAGTGTCGCTCTTTATACCATTTGTTGTGGCCTATATTTTACGTGTGGAAGAAAAATGCTGATTTTCACATTTTTAGGTTTTGAGAGGTTATTTCTTTTTACAAGCAGAATGGCATCGGCTATATCACTTGCCATTTTTGCTTTTCTATATACATATTTGCTGACCATCTTCTTTGGTGATATTGCATCTGTGGAATGACCATCCGTGCTCGCCGGGATCAACATCGCCAAAATCGTTGCGACCTTTAGGTTCACGTTTTATCCCGGAAGATAGCGGAGAGTTTATATTCTCCCGCTTCCACCATATCTGCCCTGTGGGTGCCATTACTCCGGATCCGGCTGTTAATGCACCAACTGCTTTCACCCCATATAGGCGATGCCCGGTTGAGAGGGGCATCCAGCCTTTCGGATTCTCAGGATTCTCTATAAGGAGACGGCCGGGGGTTGATAATCCAAAGTACTCGGCAACGGCCTCCAAAAGGCGTTTCACCAAAGTACTTGAGGTTGAGCTATTTACCCATTCACCCTCCTTGTTGAAGAGTAGAAGGCGTATGGACTCCAGAGTCAATGCAATGGTGTGCCTGCCTGCATTATTCCAGAACCACCCTCGCAATATCTAGGAGCTACATCGGAGAACAACATCTCTTTGGGATACATATAGGGATTAAAGGCACAAGTGAGTCCCGCAAAGACCCATTGTTTACGCGCATACTCCATGGAGGTGCTGCTGCTGGTGTGCATCCAGTAGATGGCACAGTCGGCATGCTGAGAATGGTTGTTGATCAACAGGTTCATAGGTTGTTCATCGTGTAGTTTGCGGAACATCTCTTTCATTGCCCTTACTTCCACTGTCGTGCTGTCTTCGCTCCTGCCAGGTTGATCTCTTGATTCACCCGATTACATTTGATCTCGAAAGTCCAAGCAAAGACTCCGTCCGGGTTGGCAAAAGGGAGTATGTATGCATCTATTTGAGCTCTAAGTGATCTTGCCTCCGGCGTATCAGAGGTAAGTTTTTCTATGAAAGCATCGAGGAGCCACGAGCCGGGAGTTTCGCTTGGGTGTTGACGGCCGTGGATCCACAAGCGTTTTTTCTCTGATGCAGGTACGTTGGGATCGGTAATGTGCAGTAGCTGCAGGGGCCTCTTTTCGAAACTCCATCCTATAGTGTCAATTTGAGTGCCTTTTCTCTTGCCCCACTCTGCAATGCGTTCCTGGAGGAGGGCAGTAGAATGCAGAGAGTGCGATAAAAACAGTGTCTTTGTCAAATCGTTTGTCCAGCCGTCTGCGGGGTGACTCGTTTAGGGGGAAATGGTTCCAATTGTCGCCATCGTAGGAATATGAGAGTCCGTGTACTCCGTTGTCCCTTAGAGTAAGATATATCTGTTTGCCTCTTATGCCGCTAATCCGGAAGTAATACCAGTTGGCATTTGCTGCCAGGGAGGTATCAATCGGGTTGGGATATCAAATTTTTCCGTGATGGTAGGAAAGAGGTGCTCAATCAAACGTATCTCTTGGGGAGACTATCACTTTTGTTGAGTCGAGAAGCACCACTTTTCCGAGGTTCCCGCCTCTGAAACCGGCGTCAAATCGGACTTGTGAGAATGCAGTTACTGATGCAGCCAGAAGCAGTAAGCAAAGTAAGAAACATTCATTGAGGAGGGTACGGCTGCAAAATGGGCGAATTAATCACTACCTTTACAAGTAAGGCAAATGCTCAAGTTTATGAACAACAGGTGGAGAAATATACTTTCGAATTTCGAACTGGAAGGCACGCCGGTAGAGATATCCCGTCTGGGTAACGGTCTGATAAACGACACGTACAGGCTTAGAATTATCGAGCCTGATCTGCCTGACTATGTGGTACAACGCATCAATAGCAATGTCTTTAAGGATGTTGACAAGATGCAGCGCAATATTGACAGGGTAACGGCTCATATTCGTGGAAAAATGTTTGACCGGGGGACTCCGGGTGGTCCTGAGAGGCTCCTTACTTTGTTAAAAGCAGTACAGGCAAATCTTATTATGAGATAGATGGCGAATTCTGGAGGATTTCCAAGTACATTGACCGTTCCAGGAGTCGCGAAGATGTAACACCGGAATTGGCATATATCACAGGCAAATCGTTTGCAGACTTTCAATATATGCTTTCAGATCTGGATGGTGAGCCTCTCGAGGAGACAATTCCCAATTTTCACAATATCGAGTTTCGAATCAGGCAGCTTAGAGAGGCTGTAGATGAAGATAAAGCAGGCCGTCTGGAACGAGTGCGTCCTTTAGTTGAGGAGTTGCTTGACAGGGCTGAAGAAATGTCACTTGCTGAGCGTTTGGGACGTGAAGGCAAAACTGAAAAAGATAACCCATTGCGATACCAAGCAATAATAATCTTCTATTTGATGAGGATGATAATGGTCCCAGTGCGTGTTAGACCTGGATACTCACAATGCCCGGCTACATGCAAATTTCAGACTATGCGATTTTATCCGCAATGGCGGGCAATACAGGTACGGAGGATGATATGACCTGACAATGGTAGACTTGATAATGAGATATTCAAGCGTTTTACAAAAGGTTATTTAGAAGGAGCAAAGCCTTTTTATTACCGATATTGAAAGGGAATTGTTGCTATCGACTACAAACCGTTGACTTACATGCAGACAGTCCGTTTCCTGACACCGTCTCAACGGTGACACCTACTATAAGATCAACATCCTGAGCATAATTACGATTCACCAATCAAAAATCGCCTCCTGATTCTGATGTCATTAAAGAGGAGATGAAAGAGTTCATAGCTTCGCTATAGTGTTGCGCGGCATTTGTTACGCTATGCGTGGTACTTAACTCCGCAACCCAGTTCAGGACTAATGGTAAAAGAGTCCGCGAGGACTCTTTATTACTTGTGCTGTTGCAAGCAATCATGTCCAACTTTATTGAATATCCCCACTCGTTGTCACCAGTTTTTTGCAACCTGACGCAGGTTATGCTGAGCTGGATGCCAGCGTCTGCATCGAAGATGGAGGATCGGTGATGGTGTCACTTGAAACAACTTTGTCCTCAGTATAACCGAGAATACCCTTGAGTTCCCCTTCCGAAGCTTTTTTCATAGCATTTTTAACATCATCGTAAGTGCAGCCCTTTGCAAGGCGGCAGGTTAGATCGACAGCTGAAACGTTTACCGTAGGTACGCGGAATGACATTCCGGTAAGCTTACCGTTCATCTCAGGGATAACTTACCAACGAAGGTCTTTGCAGCACCCAGCTGAAGGAATTATGTTGGCACTTGCTGCGCGACCGCCTCTCCAGTCCTTTGAGGAGGGACCGTCAACTGTTTTCTGGGTTGCCGTAACAGAGTGAACTGTGGTCATTAGACCCTCCACAATACCAAAATTGTCATGGAGTACCTTTACTATGGGTACAAACAGGTTTGTGGTGCAGGAGGCAATGAAATAATATTCTCACCGTTGTATTTGGTATGGTTTACACCATAGACAAACATGGGAGTGTCATCTTTGGAGGGAGCAGAGACGAGGAATTTCTTTTGTTTCTGCTTAATACATCGTGCTTATTCCTTTGTTAGAAAGACCTGTAGACTAACCACATATTCGGCGCCCACCTCAGTTCCACTTTAGATTTGTGGGATCCTTCTCGGATGTTACCTGCATGTCAGCGATGTTAAGTTTGCCAACAGCTACTTCTATCGTACCGTCAAATTTGCCGTGAACTGTGTCATACTTCAACATGTAAGCTATGTAGTCCACATCAAGCAGGTCATTGATGCCTACTATCTCTATGTCATTTCTCTTCTGGGCTGCTCTGAAAACCAGACGTCCACAAAACTGATACGGCCGAAACCGTTAATACCAACTTTTACTTTTTTCTCATTTTATCTATTATATTAGTATATTATATTTGAAATATTTTATAACTTAAAAAACCTCACCAGCAACAATTATCAAATAATGAATAAAACATTGTCTTTGCGAAATGAAACATATTGAGATTTTGGTCACCAATGATGATACCTGAAGGCAGAGGCGTCAAAGAGGCGGCCACGCTTATGCGCAATACACGGCAATGTGACTGTTGTTGCCCCATCTGAACCTCAGTCCGGTAAGTCCGCATCCATTTCTCTGGAGAATACACTCAGATTGAACCTGATTGAAAGTGTACCGGCCGAAGAGGGACTGGGTTCGCTACGTGTATATAGTTTTACCGGCACACCGGTAGGATTGTGTAAAAATGGGTGTCAACCTTTTCATAAATGAGGACAGGATGCCGGACCTTTTGGTTTCAGGAATCAATCATGGCTCAAATGCCTCAGTGGCCTCGATCTACTCCGGTACTTTGTGCAGCTGCCGAGGGTGCTGTTTACGATATCCCCTCTATTGGGCTTTCTATGAATACCCATAAAGCAGAACCTGATTTGGAGGGAGTACTCCATTACTCACGCATTATAATGGACAAACTATTGAAAACAGGTATCAGCAAGGGCATATATCTGAATGTAAACTTCCCTAACATCCCTCTTCAAGAGATCAAAGGTCTCAAAATAGGCCACCAAGGGCATGGCAGATGGGTTAGGGAGTTTGAAAAACGGACCGATCCTCGCGGAAGGGAATACTACTGGATAATAGGGAGGTTTCTCAATCTGGACAAGGCTCCCGACGCTGATCACAATCTGGTCGATGATGGTTATGTCTCCATTGTTCCGCACCGCATAGATAATACCGACTATCAGGAGATTGAACGTCTGCGTGACCTTTGGCCTGCCTGATCCCAAATTCTGCTCACATGCGCTACTATCTCATTGCCGGAGAGGCCTCGGGAGATTTACATGGCTCCAATCTGATGAAAGGATTGAGGGAGGAGGATCCTGAGGCTGAGTTCAGATTCCGCGGTGGAGATTTGATGGCGGCTGTAGGAGGGACTCTGGTTCACCATTATAAATCTACTGCTGTAATGGGGATTGTAGAGGTTATCTCCCGTATGGGAACTATTCGACGCAATTTGGCAGAATGCCGGCGTGATCTGCTGGAATATGATCCCGATCTACTTATCCTCATAGATTATCCCGGCTTCAACCTTAAGATGGCCCGCTTTGCCCACAGACATGGCATTAGAGTCTTTTATTATATCGCTCCAAAGCTCTGGGCCAGGGGAGAAAGACGCATCCGAAAGATTCGCAGGTATGTAGATGAGCTATTTGTCATATTTCCTTTCGAGAAGGAGTACTTTCGCAATCTCGGAGTTGAGGCGCACTATGAGGGTAATCCTCTGATAGAGAGCATCGATGCCTATAAGGCTCTCCACATGGGAAGGGAGGAGTTTACGACACGGCACTCTCTTGCCGATAGCCCTTCCATAGCATTGCTTGCGGGTAGCAGAAAGGTAGAGATAAGTTTTTTGCTCCCTCGGATGGTAGCCATGGAGAGGCTTCTGAAACAGGATCCGCTCCTTTCGGGTTATCAGTTGCTGTTGGCGGCTGCCCCTTCGGTTGATTTGCAACTCTACCGTTCGCTTATACCCGCTGATAGTTCCATAAGGATAGTCTCAGATGATACCTATGGAGTACTTAGCCACTCCGAAGCGGCTATTATCAGTTCCGGTACGGCAAGTTTGGAGGCAGCTCTTATAGGTATCCCTCAAGTTGTATGCTATGGCTTCAACAGGATTACCTATCTTATTGCGCGTATTTTGGTTAAGGTAAAATACATCAGTCTTGCAAACCTCATCCTCGATAAACTCATTTTTAAGGAACTTGTTCAAGATGATGCCTCACCGGAAAAGATTTTTGAGGAGGTTTTGCGTCTGATTACTGATAAGGAGTACAAAAGTGATATGAAGAACGATTACGCCCATTTACGTGATGTGCTTGGAGGTTCCGGCGCATCGCGAAAAATAGCCTCCAATATGATTACTCGAATTAATAATAAGTTGAACAAATAATACCTTTCTTTATGGCAAAAAGAGTCAAAGTCTACAAATATCAGGGAGCCGGCAACGATTTTGTAATAATTGACAACCGCGATGGCTCAATCGATCTTAATGATTCACAGATAAGATGGCTCTGTGACCGTAGGTTCGGCATTGGGGCTGACGGAATGATGCTTCTCGGAGCAG
>JAXGPW010000009.1:0-82655 GCA_040766795.1 Bacteroidales bacterium
GAAATCCTCTTTGGCCGACTCTGTTTTGGATACCGGCTGCAACTCCGGCATATCCGGATACTCCTCTTTTAATATAAATCCCCGAGCCTTCAGTAAATCCCCGGGAGAGCTCTCACCATAAATCTCCGTAGCCTTAACAATGGCTACATTGGTACGGTTAGTCTTAATCAGGATACGCTCGATTATGCCCTCTCCCACCTTTTTTCCGTCGTTGTCCACAAGAAAAACGTCGTTTCCACTCTCGGCGGCATACTCGATGGGAAGATATAGTTGTCTTCGGCCGGTATTATATCCGAAAATAGCAAGTCCCGGACATTGTGATACGCACTCCATGCAGCCAATACACTTGTCATAGTCTATCATAGGAACTGTAGAGGTGGAACTCTTAGTGATCGCACCATAGCGGCAGGCAAAAGAGCAGGGATTGCAGGCAAATCCGTAAAGACAGTCTATCAAGACAAAACCCCTTTTTGCCATACGCTCGGCAGAGGGAATACGCGGCTCATCTAGAATCCGTTTGGGGTGCTGCTGGGAGTCTATATATTCCTTGGAAATGTTAAGGTATTCATCATAATTGATCCTGCGACCGAGTGCCTGCATGATCTCAAAAGCACACTGGCGACCCCTTAGTACCGCAGAAGTACCCTCTCCGATACGTATTGCATCTCCAACTCCATAACATGCAAGCCCGAATACCTCCTGCCCTTTGCGCAGCAGCTGGTTATCAGGCATAAGTCCTGTACAAATGTTTATGCAGTCAATTCCATCTATACGGCGTTCCGTACCGGGAATCGCCTTGAAATTTTCACATCGTGCTATAATTGCTCCGGTGATGCCGCTGCGATCTTCATTGGGTATGGCCTCAAGCAAAATATGAGAAGTCATTATTGGAATACCGAGACGGCGAACGCGATTGGCCTGGACGGGAAATCCTCCCTCGTGAGGCATCGCCTCAATAATTGCCTTTACACGGGCACCGGCCTGCATTGCCTGGTAGGAAGTGAGATAACCTATATTACCGGCACCTACGGTGAGAATATTTTTCCCTAGAAGGGTATACTCCTTGTTCATCATCCTCTGAACCACGGCGGCGGTATAAACTCCCGGCACATCATCATTTTTTAGCGCAGGCATAAAGGGCAATGCTCCGGTAGCTATAACAAGTTGGTCAGCCTCTACATAGAACACCTCCTGTGTCACAATGTTTTTAACGGCAATCAGCTTGCCTTCAAGAATGTCCCATACAGTAGAATTTAGAAAAATTCCTTCCTCGTCCTCTCCTGAAAGAGTTTTTGCTATATCGAAACCTCTCATTCCGCCGAACTTGCGTTCACGCTCGAAGAAGAAAAATTGGTGAGTCTGCATCACAAACTGACCGCCGATTTTGTCATTATTGTCTATGACAATATTATCCACCCCTGCCTTGTTGAGCTCTTCGCGCACAGCCAGACCGGCAGGACCCGCTCCAATTATAGCTACTGTGGTACGATAAGTACGTTTAGGCGCATCTTTAGCAAAACTCTCCGGCACTGCTGCCAAAACCCCTTTACCTCCTGCAGAATTGGCATCCCCAATACGCTCAACTACCTTGACACCATCAACCTTGGTGATACATATCCTGCGGATTGTACCATCGACCAACATTTCACAGGCACCACATTTGCCGATACCGCACTCCATAGAGCGATGGCGCCCTACAAGACTGTGCTGGTGAACAGGAAATCCCCCGGTGAAGCGCTGCTCAATGGTATGGCCCTTCGCGCGTCCTAACAGGAGTGCTTCTTCAAATAGAAATTCCACAAGATCTTCCTGTGGAACATCCAAAATGGGGTGATTTGTTATTTTATACATAAATCGATGCATTAAGAATTGCCAAATTTAACTTTACATAGAAATATTTTTTCAAAAAGAATCGTTTTACCACGGGTTGTTTGCAGTAAAGGAGATAAGCATTCCTGCAATATTGTTAAACTAAAAATGAAAGTAAAACAAAGATTTGTGTGATGTGGATTTTATTCTCCATCATTATGGCATCTCAAAATATGGATGCTCTTCGAAGGCGAGGCATCACCACATTCTCTTTTGCCGTGCCACTGAAAACTACCGTTACGAAAGCCCCGTCAATGCCGGATACCAACTCATTTGTCCTGCTGGTCAGGAGCAACACCGGAGAGACACTCTACAATGGACTTATGGAGCCAGACCTGCTGAAATTACAGTATCAGCAGGTACATGGCCAGGAGGTCTCTGTACGATCTGTCGAATTTGAAAAACCTGCATTCGAGACTCCCCAGTTTGGAGACAGCAAAGTTATTGTTGTCTCAAATGGTGAAAAGGTATCTGTGGCATTTCTCTGTAAACTGCTCAATTCAGGTATGAGATTCTCGTTTACGGAAAGATTTCTCCAAAAGCACAGCAGCGGACACATTTTGCTGGAACAGGAGGCCGGCAATCTGGAGTATCTGTTTACGGAGCAGCGTACCGCCTATCTCAAGGCAGGCAATGTCGGGATCTGCCACAAGATGACAACGGCTAGCGTCCCGCTGTTCAACCGAACTCTTGGGCCGGGTGAGATATACAACATCACATTGGATGCATCGGCGGCAGAATCTGCCTCGGAGTTTAGCATCAAAGTAGACACGACCGCTTTGTACATAAATGAAAGAGTAATCATAGGTGAAGAGTTTAGCGGTGCAGACGGCAGCAGTGCAGAGAAGGCGGTATCGGTATCTCAAGCCAAAAATCGTGTCGGTGATACACTATGGGTATGGGGATACATCGTGGGAGGTGATATGACTTCATCATCGGTTACCTTTGTCGGCCCCTTTACCAAAGATTCGCACATAGCCATTGCGGAAAATCCCTCCGAAAAGAGTCGTGAAGCCTGCTTTTCTGTAGAGCTCTCTAAAACAGCCGTTAAAACTGCCCTAAATCTGGTCTCCAATCCCACTAACCTTGGACGAAAGGTTTTTCTTAAGGGAGCGGTTGTGGAATCCTATTTCGGCCTCAACGGCCTGAAGAAAGTAACAGAGTATAGTATGTAGTTTGGAGTATGGAGTTACTCGGAACTCGGAACTAAACACTAAAAAAATGTTCGGAAATTCCCGAACATT
This sequence comes from Bacteroidales bacterium, assembly GCA_040766795.1. Taxonomy (GTDB): domain Bacteria; phylum Bacteroidota; class Bacteroidia; order Bacteroidales; family UBA932; genus Cacconaster. The sequence goes on from JAXGPW010000009.1 coordinate 3,114, forward strand.
TTTTTTACATTCCTCCATCCACTACTATCGTCTGGCCTGTGACGTACCCGGAAAGGTCGGAGGCAAGGAAGAGAGCGACATTTGCTACATCTTCGGGAGTGGCGCTGCGACGGAGTGCAATCATCTTGAGCCATCCCTGGCGTACATCTTCGGGAAGGGCATCAGTCATTTCCGTCTCCACAAATCCCGGGGCTATGGAGTTGGCGCGAATACCGCGTGAACCCATCTCTTTGGCAACACTTTTTGCCAACCCAATCATTCCTGCTTTTGAAGCTGCATAGTTGCATTGTCCCGCGTTACCAGCAATACCCACGATAGAGGTCATATTGATTATGCTGCCGCCTCTTTGGCGTGCCATAATAGGCACTACTGCATGGGTGAAGTTGAATGCCGATTTAAGATTGACTGTAAGGATTTCATCCCACTGCTCTTCGCTCATTCTCATTATAAGACCGTCCCGAGTCACACCTGCATTATTGACCAAAATGTCTATTCTGCCAAAATCAGCCATTACTTGATCTACTAGCTCGTGCGTCTGCTTAAAATCGGATGCATCTGAAGTATATCCTTTGCATCGCACTCCAAATGCCGTTACTTGCGCCACGGTATCGAGAAAGTGCTTAGTCTCGCTACGTGCCGTAAATGCAATGTCTGCACCCTCCTGGGCAAATTTAATGGCAATAGCCTTGCCGATACCTCTCGATGCACCGGTTACAAGTGCGATTTTTCCCTTTAGAAGTCCCATATCTCTTAATTATTGTTTTCTCTCCTCCAATTTGTCGTTGTCCACAAGAGCAAATGCCAGTTTGCTTTTCACGCACAGTTTCCCATCTACAGACCCGGTAGCTTCTAGTTTGCAAATAGACCATCCTTTTTTATCTATAATCCCGGCAGTAGTCTCAAAAGTGTCTCCTGGTAAAACTGAATTTCTTGAACCTTACCCCTCAATACCTGCATAAAAAGGTGTTCGTCCCTTCAAATCATCACCTATAAGCAACGAGCATGCCTGTGCCATCATCTCGCAAAGTATTACTCCCGGTACAACCGGATGGCCGGTGCGTCCCTTAAGGAAAAGTAAATTCACTTCCGTAACGTAACTGGCATAGCCACATTATTGTCATCGATCTCGATTTTCTTTTTATCAACCAGTATCAATTTGGCTTCTGTGAGGATGAACTCTTTGATCTGCTCTAATATAATCCTGTGCAAATATAATTAAAAGGTTTATAAATTTCGATTCTGCGCAAAGCACACAGCCATTGTGCCCCCCAAACTTGTACTGGAGAGCTATATCTGCTGCGTATGCGCCTTGTTTGAGAATTGAGATCAATTTCGATCCGGCTCATTCAGGACTTACCGTAGGAGGGATAATTCCCCTCTTCACCGAGAGCCATCACAGCCGCTACCGTCTTACACCTCCCGCACCACCTGTGACATGACCGGTCATGGACTTGAGAACAATGGCAACTTTTGCGAGCCTCTTCACCTACGGCAAGTTTTATTGAGTGTCTCGACCGCCGTTGAGAGGGGTTCCGTACCGTGAGCATTGATAAGGATTTTCTCCTTTACGGTATACCGTTGGCCTCTTCAAGTGCCTGGCGCATTGCCTCAGCTGCCGTTGTGGCATCTGGCGGCGGCAATGTACATCACAGGTGTTGCCATAGCCACTGACCTCCGCATGATTAGCGCCGCGAGCCACTGCGTGGTTGTACTCTTCCAGCACAACTATTCCCGCCCTCTGCTATAACAAAAACCCCGGCCTACGTATAATGAAAGGGCAGAGAGGCCTGTAGAGGATCCTCCGTGGGATAGTGTCATATAAGGTAGTCCGCTGATGGAAAGTGCAAGAACAGCAGCTTGAACCCCCGCAGATGATGGCATCAGCATAACCATGTTTTACAGCTCTTGCGCCTCTCCCATCGAGTGGGCATCGTGCGACAAGCAGTCACCATTTGCATAAATTCCCTCGCATCGTACTCGATAGCTATATTGCCGTGAAGCAATATTGGAGATCATTTTCCGTCGGGATAAAAGTGGATACCCACTCGGACCATCCTGAACCAGTTTGGTGGTTCCTGTAACGAAGGTATCCATACCCTCCGATACCTGATCCCATAAACTCCAGCGTTCAGGTTGGGCATTCTCCTGATGACCATCAGGAAGCTCATGCGGTTTTAGTACGCAGCAAAGAGCAAAGAGGTATAACGATCATTCTTTCGTGCAGTAGGTGGGTCAATGCCATGATCACCGGCTTGAAGTTTTTGACCTTTACCGCAATTTTTACCAAAAGATTGTCCGTAGGAAACGTCGAATCATCCCTATTCCGCATCGTAATAGAAGACCAGAACTTGCAAGTTATTTCCAACAGGATATTACCCCATTCCAGGTTACAACTACTCTACGTGCCAGATTAAAAATATTTAGAAGAACTCTTCGAGAAGATTCCGGCATCAAGTTCACGATCTCCAGTATAATTCTCTTTGCGGGTTGAACCTTCTAACCAGTCCTGAACCCTAGCCGGCCATGAAGCTGCCCATCTTTTCATCTCCATCCTTAACCGCTTTACGGAGCGACCTGCCGCCAAATTCCATGCATTACATTCCTAACAGAATGTTCTCCATCTGAGCAAATTTTCTGCTAAATGGAGTTTTCAATGCTCGTACCGGATGCCCAAGAGTTTTACCGGTAACAATGGTATCGGTATCGCTTGCGGCAATAATTTTTTGCTTATAATTGTCGTGAGCGTTAGATTCAGTGGCGGTAATAAAGCGGGTGCCTATTTGAACACCTTCTGCACCGAGCATCATCGCAGCGGCAAAGCCTCTGCCATCTGCAATACCACCTGCAGCAATTACGGGGATGGAAACCGCATCGCACACCTGCGGTATAAGGGCCATGGTATTCATCTCACCAATATGCCCTCCTGCTTCACCGCCTTCAGCAACAACAGCGACTGCACCTATCTTCTCCATTCGTATGGCAAAAGCAGCTGAGGCCACGACAGGTATTACTTTGATACCTGCCTTAAGCCACTGTTCCATATATTTTGCAGGCGTACCGGCACCTGTGGAAACTATCGGTACCTGTTCATCTATAACAAACTGTGCCACTTGATCCGCAATGGGACTCATCAGCATTATGTTTACGCCGAAAGGCTTGTTTGTCATTTTTTTACATTTTCGGATCTTCAGCGACCACATCCGCACTTGCATTGATGCTGGAGATGAGACCCAGGCCTCCTGCATTGGAGACGGCACTGGCGAGACTGGCATCGGCTACCCAAGCCATACCACCTTGTACGATAGGGTACTCAATACCCAACAGTTCTGTAATTCTTGTTTTTATCATGATTATTAGTTTTTTGACCATTTTAGGAGGCAGGCTCCGGCTGTGAAGCCTGCTCCAAATGCGCTCAACACTATGGTATCTCCGCTATTTAGTGTTTGGTTACGGTTTAGTTCATCAAGGAGAATGGGTAAACTGGCAGAGGATGTGTTTCCATAATTCTCGATATTGTGCGGAAATTTGACTTTGTCCTGGTCGAGCGTTTTTCTTATTGTTTCAATAATACGGATATTTGCCTGGTGGAGAAGATAGTAATCCACTTCATCGTAAGTGATGCCGGTATATTCTACTACTCTGCGAATATCATTCAGCGAAGAGTTCACTGCAAGTTTAAAGACATCTTGTCCCTTCATTACGAGCGGACCTCCGAATTCTTCCTTTGTGATGAAAGGAGTCTTTTCGAGCTGCCTGATCTGATATAGGGGGTCAATGTTGCTAAATGAAGAGAGAGAAAAGGATTTGAAGTCATCTCCTCTGGAGAGAACTGCTGCACCTGCACCATCTCCGAAAAGGACGCATGTGCTGCGCTCCTGCCAATCACACATACGTGTTGGCTCCTCTGCACAAAGCACGAGGATATGGTTTACGTTACTTTTGGCTTTAAAATAAGAGTCCGCAATATCCAATGCGTAGATAAATCCTGCACAAGCACTGTTCAGGTCAAGACAAGGGCAGGTGGCTCCTACCATACCCTGAACAATACAACTCAATGAGGGAGTAATGTACTCATTTACTACATTAGAGCAAATTATGAAATCCAGATCCTTTGCGGTGATTCCGGCATCTTCCAATGCTTTATTGCAAGCTTCCGCAGCCAGATCCTCTAACTTTTCGTGTGAAATAAGTTGGCGTTGCTTTATACCGGTGCGAGTGGTAATCCACTCGTCACTTGTGTCAAGAAAAGTGGAGAGCATCTCATTGGTCACTACAAGTGACGGATGGGCCCTCCCCGTCCCGATAATATTCATTCTTTTAAAAATTTTTGAGTTTCGCCCGCAAAGCTATTTTAGTGGCGACAAATGACAAAAAGATTGTGGTTGTCGATGATGTTATGTGGTAGAATTCGTCCCTTTTGGGGTAAAATTTTCGTTTTTGTGGCATCTTTTATTAACTTTGAATATTAATTAGACAATATGAATAAGATATTACCGGATTATCTGTTTGGAAAAAAGGCACCAGATAGTTACCGTCATTGTCACTATTGTTATATCAGTAGGATTTCTATCAATATATGTGCCTTTTTCATCTACAATCTGGTTTAAACTATCAGGGGCAGTTTCGTTCTTTCTCACGGTAGGATGCGTAGCAGTTGCTTTTCTGATTCTTGCCGCGTGTCGTGTACTTATGTGCAGACTAAGAAAAAGACGGCAATTCCGCTCTTGGAGTTATGCTCTTTGGATGCTTGCCGAAGCACTTGTGATAACTCTCTTTTATTCCTACGTGACGCACACGCTGATGAAAGCGGACCTTATAATAGGAAATTTCCCTTTTGTGACCCTGTTTTCCAAAGGTCTGGTAGTGGTAATTGCCATACTTATCCTTTCAAACACCATCTCCATACTCTGGTCTATCCAACGCGACCAAAAGGAGCGTTTGAGGATACTTTATGCCGGATGGAGAAGGAATGCGCATAGTCCTCTAAGCGTGGATGGCAAACCTATCTCTGCCGGAGCCGGAATCAGTGCAGGTGACTTTGCTGCAAAGAGAAAAAGTAGCGTCGAATCGGAAGACGATGATGATATGATCGGCTCAATTCATCAGGACATTGATCCCAGAATTATCAACCTTTATGATCACAATGGCATTATGAGGTTTTCCATAAAAGAGTCCGACCTCTACTATATAATATCCCAGGACAACTACGTGCGTATACACTACCTAAACAATGGCGAAATGTCGAGTTATATGCTGCGTTGCCCCCTCAAAGTGATAGAAAAATCTCTCAAGGGCTCTTCACTGATCAGATGTCACCGCTCTTATATGGTCAATATATCCCGAATAAAGGTACTACGCAGTGAAAGAGAAGGTTTTTTCATTGACCTCGATTATGATGGTGCTGCAGAAATTCCTATCTCAAAGAGCTATTCCGATACCTTTATGGAACATTTCTCGAAAAAGGTAGCGGGCAAAGAATTAGACGATATAAACATCAAATAACTATAAATAAATATTTTTGAATTATGGAAAAACAGGCTATACTAAAAGCTATGCAAGAGGCGGACAAACCCCTTGGAGCAGGTGATGTTGCAAAACTGACAGGAATTGACCGTAAAGTAGTTGACAAAGTATTTGCAGAAATGAAGAAAAGTGGAGAAATAATCTCTCCTGTCAGATGCAAATGGACACCGGCGAAATAAGTACCGGGGTGCAGGGTGCGGGGTGCAGGTTATGCGCTACTCGTAACTGACTCATAACAAAAAAGAGGGTGACATCAAGTCGATTTGACTTTGTTGTCACCCTCCTCATTTGGAAGCCTATATTCCGCAAAAAGTTATTTCACTCTGCCGGGATACTTATCAAGAGCCACCTCGAGGCACTTCAGTGCAGCCTTGAGGTCCTCCTCCTTTAGCACGTATGCCATACGGATCTGATTGGTACCAAGTCCCTTGGTGGCATAGAATCCTGCAAGAGGGGCTACCATTACTGTCTGACCTTCGTACTTAAACTCCTCAAGCAGTCCATTGCGCAAACTTGTCACTGTCGTCTTATAGAAGCTGCACCACAGCATAGAATGCACCCATAGGCATGGGAACCTGAACACCCTTAATCTTCCTAAGACTCGATTAGCACATTGCGACGATGTATATACTCGTCACGAACTTCCTTGAAATATTCTGCAGGGGTATCCAGAGCACCTTCAGCGGCAATCTGACCATAGGCAGGTGAGCAAAGACGTGCTTGAGCATAACGGAGCACATATTTCATCACCTCCTTATTTTTGATACTATAAAGCCGATTCTTACGCCACAGAGACTGTATCTCTTAGAAACCGAATCCAGGAGTATGACATTCTCCTCCAGCCCGGGGATATGCATACAGGAGAAGTGAGGTTCGTCAGTATAACAGAACTCACGGTATACCTCGTCGGAATAGATATAGAGCCCATATTTTTTGGCAATTGCGCCGAGCTCCATCAGAGCCTCTTTCGTGTATAGAGAACCTGTCGGATTGCCCGGGTTGCATATGATTATACCTTTGGTCTTCGGAGTTATTTTCTTCTCAACTTCCGACATCGGGGGGAGAGCAAAACCATCCTCTATCTTGGTGGTGATGGGCTTGAGGATAACATCGTTCTGCAAAGCGAAAGAGTTATAGTTAGTGTAGAAGGGCTCAAACACGATAACCTCATCATCGGGGTTACAGGTAACTGCAAGTGCAATCTGGAGTGCCTCGCTACCACCGTTTGTTATGTTTATGCAAGATGTATCAATATCGATATTGATCCCCTTGTAGTACTTTACAAGTCCTTCGAGAAGGCTCTTGTTGCCTGCGGAATTGGGATACTCGACAAGTTTGAGCTGATTGTTCTTTACAGCATCAAGTGCCTCTTTTGGGGAAGCAATGTCGGGCTGACCGATGTTGAGGTGATACACTTTAACGCCTCTTTTCTTTGCTGCATCAGCAAAAGGAACAAGCTTTCTTAATAGGGAAATGGCATCTTTTGGGCTTTTTTCGATAATGTTAGCATTTTAAAAAAATCAATTATTATTGTTTATTGTTGTTAAATAATCAGTTCTCAATCTATCTGTGATTGCCATTGCCATATTTTGCAAGTTCTCTCATAAAGCCTTCAATTTTAGGCTGAACTGCGCCAGGACAATCAAAATTAATTCACCAATATTGCAAACTTAATGTAACCCTTTTCGTCTTTACATAGCCTTTGCATAACATCTTGACGCTCGACAAATGTTTCTCGCTTGGGTTCATAATCTCCTCGATTTCCTTTTTCTCCTTTAATACCCCCTCGAGTGTGCCGGGACGCCCTGACCGGGGAAACTCTCAAAGTATTGGGCAAATGTAGCACTTTGTTCTTTATAAGTATAAAAATTTGTAAAGAATCGAGGCGAAACATAGTTTTCTCTGGAGAGGCCGCTACCGTCATCCTGGCAAAGCCCATAGGTGTCTACACCGTGATCCCTGAGATACTGCTCCACAGCCTCCGTGATGCGTAAAAATAGAATTATCCACAAGCGCTTTTACCGAGCATCTTGAGCATGGTTCAGCGTAAAAGTTGTTGCTGATGGTATTGGTTACATTGATGATCTCTATCAGTTCGCCAGAGAAGGTTCCACAAATAAGTGAGTTTATTCTGATCCGGCACCGCGATGCCCATCTGCCTGAGCGAAGCCACATCATTTACTCCACGGAAGGAATACCTTTCCCTCTTCTCCTGTGAGAAAAACTTTCGAAAGCACCTGCACAAGTAGAGGGACCGAATCTGTTGGAACGTGTGACTACCCTCTTAGGCATATCTACCGCAAAGGTGCCCACAAATTTACCTACCGGAGCAAGATTGGTAACATAGTATTCAGTACCGTCACGACTTTTTTCCGGCCGGTAATAACCTCGTTGATATAGGTCATTCTCGGTGAGTATGGAGGAAGCGGTGTAATTTAACCGGATCTCCCACTGTTGCTCCCGGCTCAATCTCTAAACGGCTGAGGCTTTTCAGCGGGCGAAAGGCCGGAAGCTGACCGCTGCTATAGTAGTAGCCCAGGATTGCCGTAAGCCCAGCTATCAGAATATTCTCATCTATAAAGAAACGGTCATCACCGATGCTTCCATTTATGCGTTTTATACCGGCTTCGGCTATTGCATCTTGCCCAGGCCATGGTAAAAAATAGAATCTAGGAAATGCTATCTTTATCATGTGACCCTAACGTAGGATCACCTCCCCCAACTATGTAGAGATCGCCATTCAGAGTACCGTCATCCATGATACAGCCGCTCGCGCTTTCACCTTTGTAGAGAACTTGAAGTCAGACCGAGCACCTCAATGGCCACTCCCGTGGGTTATGGCTCCTCTATCAAGCGAAGGCCAAGCCAGGGCATCTCTCCATTCCGCGAAGCGATATTTCTTTTCCGTTTTTATCCACGGGCAAGAATGCCGACTTTGCAGCATTGATGAAGAGTGAGTCGGTCTTGAGTTGTCGATTAATGTAATTTGTACCCGGTTCTGGGCAAAAGAATTTCAAAAGTAAAAGGGCGGCAATTAGTCTTGTACGCATAGTGTTGTGCTTTTATTGAGGCAGGACAAAATAGCAAAAAAGAGGGATTGTTTCAATAAAACAAGTAATTTTGTGGAATATTATTCAAAAAAGAGATAGCAATGGGCAGTTTTAGAGGAGATATGAACAATACCGGCCAACAGATATGCTGCAAGGGGGGTTTCCTCTTCCAAAGAAGATGTGCATAAGGCTATAGCCGATATGCATAAGGGCTTTTCCTAAAAGCGTTCTGCAAGATCGTACCCGATTGAGTAATGATCCGGAATACTGTGTGGTGATGCACGCTGATGGTGCAGGTACCAAAAGTTCTCTGCTTATATTTACTGGAAAGAGACAGGCGACATGGGAAAGTGTCTGGAAAGGTATAGCTCAGGATGCGATTGTGGATGAATACTGACGACCTGCTCTGTGCTGGGGTCACAGTAATAATATTCAATCTCCTCCACTATCGGACGAAACAAACAACTATCCCGTGAGTAATCGCTAATCACCATTGGCGGATCGCAGGAATTTGTCAGAAAGATGGCTGATTTAGGCATCGGGCTGCTATTACAGGCGGCGGACTGCGGATGAATGGTAATGACCGTGATAGCTGACAGTACCGTAAGTTCTTGCGCGTCAAAGTGATGATAGACAATGGACGTATTTGTGCCGGTGATGTGGTAGTGGGCTGGCATCCTTCGACAAGCCACATACGAAGAGGAGTACAAACGGTGATGGGTGAGCAATGGGCTGACGGTATCGTCACGATATGCTTGAGCACTCTATTGCAAAATATCCTGGTTTCCTGACAATTCGGTTGATGAACAATATGTTTATTGTGAGCAAGTTCATTTACCGACCCGCAGCCGAGAGTGGACTTACCTATGGAAAACTGTTCTCTCCCCACACGCACCTATGCGCTGTAATTAAAGAGGTACTGAATAATTATCGCACTCAGATCCACGGCATGATACACTGTTCGGGGTGCCTGTGACCATGCGTTTCCATTTCATTGAGGGGCTGAAAGTGATCAAGGATAATCTCTTCCTGTTAATCTTCGGTGCTCTTTAGGACTATCCAACAGGAATCAGGTACTCCATGGAGGAGATGTATAAAGTGTTCAATATGGGACATAGGATGGAAACTATATGTTCCGAAAATATAGCGAGGGATATTATCTCAATTTCCGAAGGATTCGGAATAGAGGCGCGTATAGTAGGAAAAGTGGAAAAAAGTCATCAAGCTGAGGTAGGAAATAATTTTCAGAACACGGAAAATTCAACTATAGAAGATAATTATGAAAAAAGTACTGTTCATCAAGACCGCCATTTAGCATCTTTATTGTCCTGCAAGAAAATGTTCCACAGGTTATCAATCTGCCCATACCGACAGGGCTTCCATGACAGCAAGCACTCAGTATTTTATGGAGATTTTGAAGAGTATCCGGAAGACCCCGCGATGTCATGCCCACGGCGTTCTCTTGATTCCGGTACAGGAGGTTTGACGTTCTCTAAAGATCGTATCTCTGGATGTTTTTGACAATATAACCGGCAAAATGGGTGATGATGATATCCTGGACTTTGCAGGAGAACACTTCATATCTTGCAGATCAGGCCAATATGCCCTACGGCAATTAATATGATGCAGAAGGCAAGAGCTGATTATCTTAGGGAACTGGTGGTCAAAGATGCGCTTTTCCTGCTCGATGACAATTACTACGAAACACAATACGATAGAGAGGCCAACGGAGTTAAACCCCAAAAATCATCGTTATAGCCTGCGGCTTACCGCTACTGGTAAAGTGCTGAAGGATATATCTTCGCTGCTGGAGCAGAGCAAGAACGGTGTAAAGGATTGAGTAATCAATGTTGAGTAGAAGAAAACTCTACGAGCTGAATGTGAATGAAGATGATCAGTCGGTTACATATTGAGTACTTGTAACTCCTGCAGATAATGAACTGGTGCATATCAGGCGTGCATACTGAAGAGAGATAGTAGAGCGGGGCACAGACAATGTAACGGCGACAACCAGGCATGGATTTGCCGAGGCCAGGATATGAACTGAATTCTTCTTTAAATCCTGCCTTTGCGCATTCCTCGTGATTCCATACAGGGAACTCGTATAGGCCAGGAGATGAATCCATCGACATCAATTTAATGAGGATTTATAATTGATTTTTCCTGTTGGCAGAATGCTCTACTTGCGATGCTCACAGTTAAGGAAGAGATCAGCTCATTGATGCTGTCAACTACGCCTGCTTCAACCTCGTTTCACTAGAGAAACATCGTCTTAGTGGGCTCTACAGCACCTCTTAGAGCGGGTAATTCTGGGATGCACCCATCAATTTTCCCTGATAGAGGATACTCTTGGCAAGTTATAGACGAACTGGGCAAGATAAAGTTGAAGTGTCAATATTCTACAACATCTGATTGCAGATGATTTCTCTTATTTATAGACCCCTGCAGTCTATACTGCAATCGAGTGCTACAATACCCTGAAAAGAAGAGGGAAACCTTTACCTGCGCATCGGAGAGAAAGTCAAATTTATATCTCCGTCTCGATGGATTTCTTTGATTGCAAATACCTCACTTGATGGAAAACTCACCTACGAATTCAGCCAGGAAGGGATGGATTCACAAATCATAGCAACCAAACAGGTACTTTTCAAAGAGCACAGATGGATGCAACAACCTCCATCAAGTTACTGTCTCAGGCTCTACACAGAACTCATTCATCCTACACTCTACTGATACAATGAGTACATCACTGAAGAGATAGAGTGCCTGAGATCATTTCATTTGAGAAAATCAATGTAATTTCAACTACCGAAAGAAATACTTTTGAGGCCATAAAGGATCTGAGAATTAATATTTATCGGTTTTGATAAATGAGACAAACCTAACTTCACCACATTCTGAAAAAGACAAAACAGCATTGCTTCAACTGGCCAGTGAGACAAAAGCATTTCTGTCAGAGTAAATAAGATCAATATACTGCAGGAGCTTTTATTATCTTGATTACCTAACCTGAGATAACTAAAGGTGCAGCCAAGGTGGATGATACTTTGTGGATCACGGTGTTACAGAGAGTTTGAACCATACATTTATAGATCTTCTGACCTTCGTCGAACAGTACGTATACCGGAGAAGAGGTAATGCAAGTTGGCCATCATCCTCATAAAAGGATTCTGGGCGCAACAGCTCTCCAACTGGGAGGCGGCTAAACTGACCCCGGCTCAGCAATTATACGCAGCCACTGATGCCTGGATTTGCGTTAAATGTACAAAATTCCTCGCCTCTCCTAAAGTTCCACTACAAGAGAACGAAGATGAAACGCGTCCATCTTCAAGAAAGGCAGGGAAGAGTCCCTGCTGCGTCGTCAACAAGGGCTCTTTTCCTGCGCAATATCTCGTATGGAAGTAGTCCGAATGAAGGAGATATAGTATCTGTAATCAGCCAAAACGGTGAACTTTAGGCTACGGACATTTTTCAGGATATTCTCGACTGCAGCACGAATTCTCAGTTTTGATGATGCCGCTCTCCCCTTATTTCGGAAGGAGAGATCTCAGCTGGGTATTATGACATCGACTCTCTATCTCTCTGAAGAATACCGACTGCTATCGTCTGGTGCATGGAGAGGGAGATGGTCTACCCGGCCTAATAGTGGATTGGTACAACGGAGTGGCGGTGGTGCAGGCACATTCGGTTGGTATGTTTCTCTCTTTGGAAAAGATTTCCAATGCCCTAAAAGAGGTTTATGGAGAGCAGCTCATGGCAATTTACGATAAGAGTTCGGTGACTGCTCCATTCAATGCCGGATTAGACCTTAGCGATGGTTATCTCTATTGCAACGACGCTTTTGAAAGCGCTAAAGAGGGTGTGGTTGTGGAGAATGGACATAAATTCATAGTAAGCTGGGAGGAGGGACAAAAGACCGGCTTCTTTCTGGATCAGAGAGAAAACAGGGCACTTGTCGAGAGATATGCTTCCGGGCGCAAAGTACTCAATCTTTTCTCTTACACCGGTGGATTTTCCGTATATGCGCTCGCCGGCGGAGCTGCAAGTGTGGATTCCGTAGATAGTTCCTCAAAAGCGGTTGCCATGATGGAGAGGAATGTAGCCCTCAACGCTCTTTCCAACCATCATTCCTTCTGTGAGGATGCTATTGACTTCGTAAAAAATTCTCCTGAGGGCAAATACGATATGATTATAGTTGACCCTCCCGCCTTCGCGAAACACCGGGGTGCACTCAGAAATGCACTCAAAGGCTATCAAAGACTAAATAGTGCGGCAATATCCAAAGTAGCTCCGGGAGGTATCATTTTTACTTTCAGTTGCTCGCAAGTGGTGGATAGCTACTCTTTCGCCCTCGCCATTTTTTCTGCCGCAGCTGAAGCAGGAAGGAGCGTAAAAATACTCGACCGGCTCAATCAGCCGGCCGATCATCCCGTAAATATTTTCCATCCGGAAGGAGAGTACCTCAAAGGTCTGGTACTCTACGTCGAATAAAAACCTCTTCTGCCGGAGGCAGAATCTTGTTTTTATAAAAGAGCATCGGCAAGCCTCTCAAGTGCAGGATAGTCTGTACTCTTCATACGGCTTCTTATGGTAACGGTAGGCTCAACTATGGTGATATTGGTCATCTGGCAGAGCATTTCATTCATAACTCTCGCTGCTGAGGGGGCCCACGAGCCGTTTTCTATAAGCCCTATTGTGCGTCCCATAAAACATTTCATCTGGAGGATATGAATGAAACTATGCATCGGGGTAAAGAGGCCATTGTCATAAGAGGAGGCTGCAAGTACCAGTTTCTCGTAACGGAATGCATCTGAAACATTGCGAGAAACGTCAGTGCGACATAAGTCTCTGATGAATACATTTTCCGCTCCCTTAGACTCAAGCAGCTCTTTCAGTTTTTCCGCTGCCTCCATAGTTCCACCGTAAATGGAGGCCACTGCTATCATAATGCCCTTTGACTCCGGAATACACCTGCTCCATGTATCGTAGAGTTTGATATATTTTTCAAGATCCTCATTTATAATGGGACCATGAAGCGGACGAATGGATTTGATGGGGAGGGTTGAGGCTTTTTTCAGAAGAGTCTGGACAGGGCCACCATACTTTCCTACAATATTGATATAATAGCGTCGCGCCTCTTCCGACCAGTCACTATCTTCGCTGCTATAGAATCCGAATTTTGAAAGTGCGCCAAATTTGCCGAAAGCATCTGCACTGTAAAGTGCACCGTCAAACTCATCGAACGATACCATCACTTCAGGCCAGTGTACCATAGGCGCCGCATAAAAGCGGAGTTTGTGTTTTCCCAGGTCGAGGAGATCACCCTCCTTCATCTCTATGCAGCGGGTGGCTATATCCGGCGTATCAAAGAACTGCGACAGCATCTTGACTGATCGCACACCTGTTACAACCTGAATTTTAGGATACTTTTCGAGTACTTTTGCAATCATTGAAGAATGGTCCGGCTCAAGGTGATGAACGACCAGAAAGTCCGGCTGCCTCTCTCCCAGGGCCTTGCTCAGATTTTCCTCCCATTCCTCTCCTTTTCTGGCATCGGCGGTATCCAAAATGGCTACTTTCTCATCCAGGATGAGATAGGAATTATAGGAAATTCCTTGCGGCACTTTGTACTGGCTCTCAAAAAGGTCAATATCAAGGTCGTCAACACCTATGTAGATAACGTCGTCAGTGATTTTCTTCATAATTGCATTTGTATTTAATATAAAAATTGCGCTTTTGCGCTGCAAAGATAGTAAATCCCTCCAAATTGAAAAAGGAGTATGACTCAAATTGGCCTTTCGGGAGTGTAATCCGGGTGCGACTCGAAACTTTTAATGCTACTGTTGTGAGAACTAAGTAATAACGATACAATAAAATAACCTGTCACTAATTTTTTCTACTATATTTGCATAAAATAATTGTAGTTTAGCATTATAAGTTTTAACCGCAATCAATTAAGGGACGATTTTTTATTAAAAACCTTTGTAGCATTTATTTTCAAATCATGAAAAAATAATTTATTCTCTGATTGTCATATTCACATCTATGAGTATGGCAAACGCTCAAGACCTCGTAACCAAAAGAAATGGCGGGGACATTAAGGCCAAAGTCCTGAAATCACCGGCGAGGAGGTTAAATACAGACTCTATGATGAGCCGGATGGCGTCATTTATACCGTAAATAAGTCCGATATCGTTATGATCCGCTACGAGTCCGGTAGAAATGAAATCTTTGACGAGAATGCGATTTCTGATTCTTATTATTCAGAAAAAGAGCCTGTTGGCAATCTCAGACCCGACATGAAGTATAATGAACTTAAAAAAATGTATAACCATAAAGAGTATGTCCCATCATCGGGCGACCGATACAAACCGGGATGGACGGGAGTAGCATCATTTCTCATCCCGGTCTTGAGGTCCATAAATGGAGAATGGAAGCGTGGTGTAGGCAAATTCTGCGGTAGCGTTGTTCTTTTAACTGCCGGCAGCATATACGAAAGAAAAAGTCATGGTGATGATGCTAAAGGATGGCACCTGCAGTTGCAGCTGCTTGCTATGTAGGTGTAGTAGGACTGGACGTTTGGAGTATTGTCGATGCCGTAAGGATAGCTAAAGTAAAAATATGTACGAGCAGGATCTGAGACGGACTGATTACTCATTTAACTTGACCTGCATCCTTCGGTAAACTTTGTCCGAATGGGCAACACAATTCATCCTACCGTAGGATTTACCCTTGCACTACAGTTTTAAAAAGGACTACTGCTTAGTGGTTTAATTATTAATTGAAAATTAATCCTATTATGAAAAATATTTTTATCCCTGATCGCCGTAATCGCATTTATCAATTTGGCAAACGCCCAGGACTTCGTAATCATGAGAAATGGTGATGAAATTAGGGCTAAAGTGCTTGAAATCACTGTGGATGAAGTCAAGTACAGGTTATACGACGAGCCCGATGGTGTTATCTATACCGTATGGAAAACCGATATTATAATGATTCATTATGAATCAGGCAGAAGTGAGGTATTCTCAAAACAAGTGATGCCCGGCCCCTATTATTCCCAAAGAGTACCTGTTGATGGTCTCAGACCGGGAATGAAGTATAATGAGCTTAAACACTTTTATAACTACAAAGATTACATTCCATCCCCGAGTGATTTTAATCCAGTGCTGGTGTGGTGTAGCATCTGCATTCATCCCCGGACTTGGAGAATGTATCCTTGGAGAATGGGGACGAGGTCTGGGCAAATTCTTTGGTAATATGGCACTGATGAGCGTTGCCGTAGTCTCTTATAATGCGGGGTATTACGCGGGTATCACGTAGGTTACCATAGTGAAGAGGCAGGATGGTCGCTAGGCGTTGCAGCGCTTTGCCCTGCAGCTGCCGTAGGAATCAATATTTGGAGCATTGTTGATGCCGTAAGGATAGCCAAGGTAAAGAATATGTATGAACAGGATTTGAGACAATCTTACTCGTTTAACCTTGACCTGCATCCCTCGGTAAACTACATACAAATGGGCAACAAAGTAGAGCCCACCGTAGGATTTACTCTTGCATTAAGGTTCTAAAACTTTTTTTGGTAACTCCTGCCACCTGATGTAGGTTTATCATTATGTGAAGTCGGAATCGTCAAGTACGAGAATTAAAATTTGCGAGCTATGAAAGAGATATTGATATATAAAAGCAAAAACAGCCTTGTCACCAACATGATGGTTACCGTACTTGAAGCCAATGGCATTGCTTACCGACAACATGATGAGTCAATAGATCAACGGCCGGATTCGTATGGCCCGCCTCCGGGTATTTCCATATATGTTTTCCAAAAAGATTATGACAGGGCACTGAAGTTAATCAATCCCATTATTAAGGACAATATAGAGGCTCCGAAACCACTATGTCCCAAATGTGGAAGTGAAGAGGTCGTAGCCATTCCCCGGCACAAGTATACCAAACTTGTCATACTGCTTGCTGTCCTTTTATTCCTAATCCCAGGACTCTATTTTGTCTATTCCAGGAACTTAAACATTAGTTCTCAGTCTCTCGATATCACCGCAATAGTGATGATCCTATCCAGCATCGCCTTGATGATTGTCAGCAAATACCAAAACGTCAATCACCAGTGCAAGGAGTGCGGTAGGAAGTTTAATCATATATAGCGAAGCGGTGTTGCTTCACTTCTGCGCTGCTTTGGTTCCCAAGGGAACCATTAAAAGGAGGGGTAAAGAGGATTAGAACAATGGGATTAATCTGATTGATAATATTAAAATATTCACTATATTAGCAGTCGAAAAGATTTTGGATTATTTCGACTTAATTATGGATAAAAATATCACACAAACGACAGATATAGAGAAGATTAGACGTGCTATAGTGCGCGGAAAATATGGCTCAGTGTACTTCGCCTCTTCCTTCCCAAATTTTAACGCTGATTATGTATCAAAATTACTTGCGACTTTTGAAAAAGAAGGTCTTCTTGAGCGTATATCAAAGGGCGTCTATTTAAAAGCGCGCAAGACAAGATTTGGGATATCGTATCCACCAATAGAAGAAATCGTTGCTGAAATTGCTAAAAGAGACAAAGCAAAGATAATTCCTACAGGCGAAACAGCCGCCAATCTTCTTGGATTCTCAGACCAGGTCCCATTGCAAACCTGCTTTTTAACAACCGGCACATACAGGACTCTAAGGATTGGGAAACGTACTGTTCTCCTAAAAAATGCAGCACCTAAGAATTTTGAATTCAAGAATGAGATTGTTGGAGTATTGGTGCAAGCCCTAAGGAGCATTGGTAAAGACAATGTGACAGAGGAGATGAAACAAAAAATTCCCGTAATACTTGCAAAAGTACCCAAAAACAAATATCTTGACACTGATCTCAGACTAGCCCCGGTTTGGATTAAAAAGACAATATACAGCACATTATAAACATTTTAAGAGGAGAGAGATGGCGAGATGGATTAATTACAATGTTGACGAGAAATCCACTTCTCAAATTTGTCTTTATCGTCATATACACAAAGCGATGTACGGATTATTTCAAAATAGCAATTACTCTTCAGACTCATTAGATCAGTTCTAGTAAGTTTCCTTAGTTGTTCATGAATTTCTAGTCTAGATGATTCATTGTAAGTAAAGATTGTCACAAACTTCTTTTTATCTAGTGGAATAATTGTTGAACATAGAGATTTAAAAAAATCTCTAAAATATGGATAGTCGATAATCCCCATAGACAGTCCAAAAAACACCACTTCTCTTGCACAAGAAAGGTCTTGAATAATGTCATTTGATTGGAATGATGTCTGATCTATCTTTTTTAGGAAGTCATAACCCGCAATTAAATTCGCGTCAGAATGAACCCCTAGAATAATATTGTTATCTTCTACTTTGCCATGAATAGATGTGTATGAAAGGTCATATTCGGCACCATAATAAGACACATCCAGATATAGTCTAGCAGCAATTTTTTTCAGGTTAGTGTAATTGAATGAATATATTGCGTACCTTCCATTATCTAATATAGTTCGGAGAACCTTGCTGGCAACAGAGTCTTTATTAATCTGATCTTCACTGGGAATTCTTTTAATAAACGAGGTTAAATTTCCGACAAGTATATCGAAATCTTCTTTATCTGTGTCAATTGATAGGATCCATTCATACCTTTAGCAGCACCGTTATGAGCAGATGCGTACTCGAAAAGGGCCATCTCCAGATCCAGCCATTTCTTTTTATTTTTTTTTGCGCTTGTGTGAATATAGCCACCCAATCCTTTCGAAGAATCATTGAATGGCCAGTGATGATTCTCTTTCCATATCTCAAAATAATCCGAGTACCTTGTACGAAAATTAAGATCAAGGTCGAAGCCATTCCCTATTATAAAAATCTTTTCTGGCATATAACCACTTATATAAAAATATCCTTAGTTATCAAAAAATTGAACAACCTACAACTCTTATTGCCATAAGTGAATATTCATAAAACTTTCTACCACATAATGCTTACATTACATACATGATCAAATCATTATAGATTACTGCACGAATTCCTGATTATCGTAAAGTGCTAGTATGTAATCATTCCTTAGTCTAAAACCACTTCCATGATCATGGGGCTTTCCATACATATCACCCGACTGATAACTGCCAATACGAATATCATACTGGACTCTTCCATCGTCAATGATATCCAAGAATCTTTCAAATGAAGGGTCTGTATAAATTCTTGCATTAGTGAATTTAAACTCCTCAATTCCATTATTAAAACGCCTCTCTGCACTGACAACAAACAAGTTAATTAGCTTTTTAAATAACTTCTTTTTCAACTTTTCGTAAGTGTAATAAACACTATCATCTATTAACAATCCTGTATAATAATCATAAACTCCTATTTTCAGCTTTTCTGCATCTCTATCATTAATAAGCTGGAAGGAGTATTTATTAAGATAGTTGTTTTTTTTGTCAGCAAACATAGAGGTATGCAGTTTTTTAAGAGTAGTAGAATCTGGGTAATATTCTCCATATTTATCTTTTAGATATCTGTTTGCGCCTTTTGGGAAAGTGGGTGCTAGTGTAAAAAGCGTAATAGGAGAATTAGATTCTCTTCTAAACGCCTTTACTTCAAACTCTTCGAAATCAGGCCCTTCGCTATTATCCTCTGTAATACCAGCTAGATCCTCGAATGTTTTTCCAATGCCAGTATTATGACTGCGGTGGCTTTGTACCCACCCTCGATCTCTTATATCTTCAAAAAATTTCTATTAACCGGTCTTTACTAGTTTTCATACTCTATAATACTATTAATCAGTCTATTAATGAGTTCTTCAGATGTGAGACCATCAATGTTTTCAAGAAACAATTCGACTATTCTTATATTAAATTCGTCGCAAATCCTGAATAATTGAGCAAGGTATTATGTGACTTAGTAGGAGTTTCAATATTGCCAACTTGGCCATTGCTTATGCCAAGAAATAAGGCAATATCTTGCTGATCATAATTTTGTAATAAACGAAGTCGCCTAACCTTATTGACGATAGCGTTCTGATAATCAGTTTTCATGGGAAATTTCTTAACTTTGTTGCACCAAATCTAAAAATGCCTACATTTACCCACTCTCATATTGAGAGTATTTATATAACTAATTGTTTGCCTGTAAGAAAAATGAAATCATTTAAGAGGGTATTTGATGATCGATGGAGTTTTTGGGATGCTGACACAAAAGAGTACTCCCATGGCTATCATGCTTATCCTGCCATGATGATTCCACAAGTCTGTCGTTCCCTTATTAGAGAGTATAGACCAGAAGGTAGGTTTTCTCTTATTTTTGATCCTTACATGGGTAGTGGAACTACTTTAGTTGAAGGGGTAGTAGCGGGAGTAAATTCTATAGGAACCGATCTCAACCCTCTTGCAAGAATGATGGCAAGAGTAAAAACCACACACTATAATGCTAAAGAAATAACTGAACAAATTCAAAATATAGCATTTCAGTGTTCATTTTATTCTGAAGATAAAGTCAATAATCGTGATTTCGATAGAATTTATAACTACTCTTATTGGTATTCAGAGGATGTACTCATGAAATTGTCTTTTCTTGCTCAAACAATAGACAAACTGACTTCTAATAAAGATTTCTTCGAACTTATACTCGCAGAAACAGTTAGAGAGACTTCATTCACTCGTAACGGAGAATTCAAACGCTTTAGAATGAAACAGGAAAGCATTCAAAAGTTCAAACCCGACGTTTTCAAAATTTTTGATCAAAAAACAAATAGGAACATTAAGGGACTAAAGAATTTTAACAAACTTAACAACAATACGTCTGTACGAATTTACGATTTTGACACATCGTTAGGCATACCTAAAGATATAATAAAAAATGGTGATGTTGATATGGTGGTTACCTCGCCTCCTTATGGGGACAGTCGCACTACAGTCGCATACGGTCAATTTTCCAGATGGGCAAACGAGTGGTTTGGTTTTGATAATGCAAGCAACCTTGATTCTCTGCTAATGGGTGGTAAAAAGACAGATAAAGAGTTGTTCGAAACAGATTCACTAAAGGATATTCTTGGCGCTATAAAGAATCTTGACGAGAAACGCTATTATGAAGTTATCTCATTTCTGAATGACTATTGGATGTCAATTCAAAATGTAGCTAAAAGTGTTAGAAATGGTGGAGTAGTTTGTTATGTTGTAGGAAATAGGACCGTAAAAGGCATTCAAATTGACCTTGACTACTATACTGCTGAAATGTTTGAGAAATGCGGTTTTAAACATACTACAACTATAGTTCGAAGCATCCCGAATAAAAGAATGCCTTCTAAAACATCCCCGACCAATAAACCCGGCGACAAGGTTAGCACCATGACAAATGAGTATATTGTAATCCTCAAGAAGGCTAACTGAGGCTCTACCCAAAACAAAAAGCCTCATTTCTCCATAGCTGTAATTAAACTCTTGGGGCAATAACAAAGTCTAATACTAACGCAATCTTGCAGGGAGATAATAAGACTTTACCGATGGGTAAGCTCTTTTATCTCTAAAGAAGCATTTCGAAGTTGCAACAACTTCGACAAAAAAGTATAACGCCCAATTGAATATCTTTTGATAACTAGTAAAAACCTCCCATATTTGTCCCATCTAAAATGAGAAACAAGCTCAAATTCATAGCAGCCTTAACTTTTCTGATGTTTGCGCATCTTGCAAGCCATGGTCAAACTTCGTGTACGGTAAGTGGAAAGGTGGTTGACGACAATAATTTACCAGTGCAATATGCATCCGTCGTTGCATATGAATCTGGAAAACTGCTGACAGGCACTTTGACGGGTGAGAATGGGGACTTTTCATTTAAAATAAACCGCAGCATTGATGAGCATCTGCTTGTAATAGAATTTGTCGGATACGCTAAGAGAGAAGTTAGTTTTAAGCCGGAGAGGTCATCAGTAAACCTGGACAAGATAATTATAAAAGAAGATGCAGTTCTTCTTGGCGAAGCTGTTGTGACCGCTAAGATGGATGCAGCCAAGTCCTCGGTGGAGCATACCGTGATACACGCTTCTGCAAATATGAGTTTCGAAACGGGAACGGCTCTCGACATACTCCGTACATCTTCTTCCGTGACGCTGGTAAATGATGCTATTTCAATCAGAGGTAACAGAAATATTCTAGTACTTCTGGATGGAGTTCCTACCACAGTCGGAGACCTTGCTGTAATTCCGGCAGCTAATATCAAAAACATTGAAATAATAACCAATCCCGATGCTTCATACGACTCCGAAGGCACAGGTGGTATCATAAACATAGTATCCAAAAGGAATGTTGTAAAAGGCTTCAGCGGGGTAATTTCAGCAAACTATGGCTTCAACCACTTTGTAACAGGCAATCTGGCTCTGTCATACAGCAAGCCCAGGACTTCCTGGAGATTCAACTACAACACAAAGTATGAAGACGATATCGTCAATACGACTTTAAATCGCCTGATACACGAAAATGGCAATCAGACATACCAGCAGATGAGAGGCGCAAGATATGTGCACAACAATAATTTGGGAGTCGGTACTGACTTAAGACTTAACGAAAAGAACATCCTTAGCATTGACCTGAAATCCATGCTGCCAAGACATAATATAAAGCAAGACCTGGATAATAAATACATTAAGGCGGAAATGGAGAGTGAGGAGAAGAGGCGCAAAGACGTTACGTGGAACAGGGAAAACATAGAAGGAAAGATATCTTACCGACATATCATAAAACCGGACACCTCTGATCTGACAATTAACGGTTCCATATCCAGAACATGGGGACACAGACCCTCCTACTATTTCCTGGAAGGAGCTGAGATAGGTCGTTCCGATTCAGGAGGAAGCCCCTTCATAACCTCATTGCAAGCAGATTTTAAACAAAAGATCAGGTCCAGCACACTATCAGCCGGAGCAAAATTGACATATAGGGACAATCACATCTATCACCGATTCTATTCAAATGACAATGGAGAGTGGAATTATTCGGAGACATTCAGCAACGACTTACATCATACGGAGCTTGTAAACGCAGCTTACTTTTTGCTATCATCAAAAAAAGGAAAATTTACTTATAAGGCGGGGTTAAGAGGAGAGTTCAGTAGTGTTACATTGGAAAGTAACCGGGAAAGACTCAAAGAGCGAAATAACGATTTATTTATTGCCCCGAGCTTGTCCGGGACATATAATCTGACAAAGAATCAAGAGGTTGCCTTTGCTTTTACACGCCGAATCGGCAGACCCATCTACCCTCAGCTAAATCCCTATATGAGCATGGTGGATGCCTCAACTTACGAACAAGGCAACATGAATCTAAAACCTGAGAAATCCTCAATAATTGATCTAAGTTATAGCCTGAAAGGCAGATATGTGCAATTGTTTGCGGATGCCTATTTGAACTATACTACGGGATACATTTCACAGATAACGAAAATATCGGATGGTCTGCTCATCACGACCTACATAAACGGTACTTCGGACTTAAAGAGCGGAACGGATTTTTCACTCAAATTGCTTCCTTGCGGATGGTTGTCTGCTACACTGAGCACAAACACCTTCTACGTGGACACGAGGGGAAACTTTGCAGGAGCTGAAATCAATAACAGAGGTTGGTCGAATAACAGTAATTTGCTCCTTGACTTCCTGATTGGAAAATCCACTGACCTCCAGATACAATATTTTCTCACAACACCGCAATATTTTCCTCAACTAACGACATCCCTAACACATCATATGAATGCCGGATTTAAGCACACATTCATGAAGGGGGCGATGAGCCTATCCCTACTCTTAACTGACGTTTTCAACACATATAAATGGCAGGTACAATCGAGCAACAAGATCTTTGACTTGACAAACATAAGTACCATGAAGAGCCGAATGTTTTGGGTAGGCATTTCGTACAACTTCAACTCCTTCAAACAGAAGAATGGTGAGGCGAAATCAGAGAGTGACAGAACCCTAATCAAATTATGATTACAGTGCCTCTCTAATATATGAACCTGCTCTAGATTTTAAGCAATCGGAGCGAAGCGACACCGCAGCGGCTGCTGCTTTGGTTCCCCAAGGGAACCATTAAAAGGAGGGGTAGATAAGGAGCGAACGAAGCGGGAGCGACTGCACCTCAGAAAAGAAAAAACTCCCCGAAGTTACGCTTCGAGGAGTTCTCTTTTGAGGTGCCTATGATTCGAACCGCCGTAAACGGTTTTGCAGACCGCTGACTAAGCCACTCATCCAAGGCACCGGATTTGGGGATACAAATATAGCCATTATTTTGAAGAATCCAACAAAACTGCCCCACTTACGGCCATTTGCGCTACCATTTGTCCCATTCGAGACCGCAAACGCCCATCATTTCCTCAAAACTTAAATTCAAGTTTGACCATAAAATTGAATCCCACCTGAGGAAAGAATCCTGCCTCTATATAGTCTGTGCTACCGTCAGCAAAAGTAGCTTTCCTGTAAACCCAAGTGCATCGGCCACATATTTGCGGTTGAACAGATTGTCGGCATAAAGCGAGATACCGATATTTTTCCATGTATAATGCGCATCTGCCGAAATAACAGTGTATGCCGGCAGGGAACGCTCATCACAAGAGGTGTTGTCATAATACTGTTTGCCGACATATTTGGCCTGGAAGAGAGAAAGAAAGGTTGTCCAGAGTCCGCGTGACCATAGCCATCCCTACGATAGGCGGGGACATCAATATCTCTCCATTTTCGATGTGTTGTACTACCTGTGGCAGGGGATTCCATTCGTCGGGGTTGTCATATCTATCCACCCAGAGATTGCACTCCGTGATGCGGTTGCGACTCAATGCCAGATTGGCGTCAAACCTCAACCTGCGCAATGCCTGCCAGCCGGCAGAGAGTTCGATGCCCCGCCTGTAGCTGCGCCCGCCCACATTCTCCTGACTCTGTATCCTATTTCTGTAATTTTGCCGGTCTCAAGAGCTGGTTATGATATTCCATAAGGTAGGGATATTTGCCGAAAAGGCAAAAACAGGTGAGGTGTAATTGTAGCCGAACTCCCAGTCCAACATACGCTCGGGAAGAATCCTTTCCCCCTCTCCTGCCTTTAATAGCCTTTGATATCGCTGCGCGAAGGTTCCTTTAGAGCCACCGACAGCGATGCATAAGCAGCTGAACGACTATTGAAGCTCCATGAGAATCCCCCTTTGGGGTTGAAGAAATTATAGACGAAATCTTTGTCCAATGCGACAAAATCCTTGTCTATACCGGACAGCTTGTAACACATTGCGGTATTGGAGGTCGCCGTAGAGATGCAAGCTGCCGCCGATAATAGTTCCTTCTCCCCTCAGAAACCGGAAATATCCCTTTAGACCCTGATTGAGATACCAGCTCCAATCATCCGGAATATGCTCATTGTATTTCGCCCAAATCATTATTTCCGTAGTGGTCACCGTCATAGAGCTTAATCTCGCGGATAAATTACCCAATACAAAAAATTCCTCTCCACTATACTTGAGATTGGCTGTAGCTGCAAAACTGTTGTTTGCCATCTGTTGACGGACTACCACATCGCTTCGCTTATAAAGCACCCCACCTACTCTCTGCTCCTGCAATCCGTAATCGGATAATTTTTTCCTGCTTTATAATTCTCATACGTAACCGTTCGCGGCATAGTTCAGAGTAGCACTCATGGAGAGGTAGGGATTGAACTGATGTACCCAAATACCTTGCAGATGGTTCTGCAAATAGTTGTCTGTTTCGTTGTCGTAATAGCATACATTCCCCGAATCATCGGTATACTTTCCTGTAGGATTATACCTGCGATCGCTCTCCGCATATCAGCCGGAATGCCCTCCTGCGTTATACCGCTACGCTGTTTGCCAAGAATCCAGTTGAGCCTTAGGGAGTTGGAACCACGTAGCCACCCCAAAGTCGCATAAGCGGAGTGAACTCGGGCAAAGGCATTTCGTATATAGCCCTCAGTAGTATTGTATGAGTAGTACATATCGAACGAGAGACCGCTCTACCACGTCCCGTACCGGCACCGACAGTGGCACTGCCGGTGAGCCACGATCCTCCGGAGAGTGCAATTCGGCATAGGGCTTCTCCAGGCCCTGCGGTGCTCATATTAAGAGCCGCACCGAAGGCACCCGCTCCGTTGACCGAAGTACCTGCGCCCCTCTTGCAGCTGTGCAGATTCAAGAAATCCGGCTATACCCGGAATATTTACCCAAAAAACCACCTGCGATTCGGCGTCATTGAGCGTGATACCGCTTGGATGTTGACGTTGATGCGGGTATCGCTGCCCCTGACCCTCATTTTTGAGTAGCTCCGGTGGCCGGTGCCACCTTCATTAGTGGCCACCACGGAGGGTTGCAGCGAGAGCAGCATAGGCAGTGAGGTCATGGTACCCGCTTTCGAGAGTTGCTCCCTCTTAATCTCGGTGGATGTGACAGGTGTTCCGGATTGCGCCCCTTGAGGCGGTCACGATAGTACTGTCGATGGTGTAATGCCGTGTGATTCATCTGAATCCGGCACAACGTTCTGTGCCAATTGCTGTGCGTAAGAGAGCGCACAAAGCAGCAGAAATGCTGCTGAAATCAATGCTTTTTTCATAAAATCCTCCCCATGGCCGGTATTATCCGGATCAGTTTAGTGGGTGTGTTCTCAGCTCCCGCAAGGGGAGCACCCCGATTGTTAATAAATCTATGTCAAAGACCCCAAAAAGGGGAAACTTTCTATTTTTTGCCCTCCACAAGTGTCACGCGGAAGATTTTCGGCCAATATTTTCCCGTTAGCCAAATAGTGCCATCTTTATCATTATACGCAATACCGTTGAGCACATCTGTAGACGGTTTGCGCAAAGTGCGATGCAGAAGATTGCGGCAGTCTATCATGCCCGTTACTGCCCCACTGAGGGATTGATGGTAACTATTGCATCGCCGCTATAAACATGGCCCAAATCTCTCCGTTGATGTACTCCAGTTCGTTTATAAAGCGCAACGGTTTTCCGTCAAGAGTCACCGCAAGCTGTTTTTCAACCCAGTTATCGGGGTTATGAAAAGTCACTGAGGAAGTGCCGTCACTCATTATCAGGTATTTACCGTCAGTGGTCAGACCCCAGCCCCCGCCCATATAACGCACCGAGCCGATAAGTTCCATCGTTTTTACGTCGTACACAAAGCAGATATTCTCCCTGCCAAGGTAAGAATATAGATACGACCTTTAAGGGCACAGGAACCCTCAAGAAAGTATTTCCTGTCGAAATTGATCCTTTTGAGCACTTTTCCTGTGGCAAGTTCCACTTTACGGAATGAAGATTCGCCATATTGTCCGCAAGACTCATAAAGCGCTCCTTCGTAAAAAAAGAGCCCCTGCGTATATGCACCGACATCGTGGGGAAGACTCTCCTCAACCTGCAAAGTATAATGTCTCGCATTCTGAGCACTGCTCTCACAGGCTGTGAGAAGTACACAGGAGACAAAAAGCACGATATACAACAGAGGTTTTTTCATTTCGCAGGCAAAAGTAGATATTTTTTTGTACATTAGCAGTCTAATTAGCAAATAAAGTACCGGTAAGATATGGACATAGAAAGTCGTAAGAACCTCTACACCGAACATTTTTATATCAAGAGTTTCGAGACTTCGACCCATTCAAGATCTTCAAACTCTCTTCTTTTCTGAGTGTAGCCCAGGAAATTGCAGGCGTGAGTGCCACCAGAATGGATTCGGCTATGATGATCTGATCAAAGAAAACAACGTCTGGGTCCTCTCAGGGTAAAGGTAAAATACCTGCGCCCGCCGCGGAATTTGTTAAAATGGGAACCCGGGTATAAGCGCGAAGAGGGGCTATAGCCCTGCGTGACTATGAACTGCTGACCGAGGAGGGCGAAAGTACAGTTTCGTATCCACCAGTTCCTGTGGCTCATAATGAATATGGAGAGCCGCCGCCTCAAAAGGACTTCGGATATTCTCGGAGAGAAGGGAATGCACTACATGGATAGAGATGCGATTGCTAAAAGTTGCGGTAAACTCATTGCACCTGACAAACTTGCAGCTCGTTTATACCAAGCGCGTTTCGTATCTCCGATATCGATTACAACCACCACGCAAACAATGCCAGATATGCCGATTGGATTATAGATGCTTTCGGAATGGACTTTCTCAAAGAACATCCTCTTTGATGAGATCTAGATAAACTACAACAGCGAATGTACTTTGACAATCTCGTGGAGATTTATAAGGCTCCCGTGGCAGAAAATTCGTTTTATGTTGAAGGACGCAGCGATGGGCGTAATATTTTCCAATCCCTGGATTTCATTCAAGTAATATATGAGCATCTACAATATAACCCTAATTACCATGAGTGCGCTGGCCGTAGTCGTTTTTGTGGCACTCTTCTTCTTAGGAGCAGGATATGGCTTTCTCTAAGGACTCCCAAGTGGGGTCCTTCCATTCCAAATAAGATAGGATGGATATTGATGGAAGCACCTATTTTCGTTACTATGTTGGGGCTTTATCTCGATAGTGACCGGGTAGGTGATCCTGCAATAATTGTCATTACGCTTCTCTTTTTGACACACTACCTCCAGCGTACTTTCATATTTCCCCTGCTGATAAGGGGTGAGAGTAAGATGCCACTCAGTATCATCGCTCCTGGGAATGACATTTAATTTCACCAACGTTACATGCAGGGATATTGGCTCTATTATCTTCCGGATGATATGTATACGGTGGAATGGCTAAAGACTCCCCAGTTTATTATGGGAACAATGATTTTCATAGTCGGAATGGTAATTAATCTCCACTCGGACTACATAATACGCCACCTGCGAAAGCCCGGCGACAATGCCCACTATATCCCGATGGGGAGGATGTTCAAGTATGTTTCATCAGCCAACTATTTTGGCGAGATACTGGAATGGACAGGATTTGCAATCCTTACATGGTCGCTACCCGGAGTCGTATTCCTACTAGAGACCCGCGCCAATCTGGTACCGAGGGCAAACTCCCTCTACCTAAAGTACACGGAGAAGTTTGGCGAAGAATTTACTTCCCTAAAACGAAAACGTGTGTTCCCTTTTTTATATTGAAATATTTATCATAAAATAATAGTGATATGAAACGAATAGGCATTATCATTTTAGCGGCAGCAGCGATAATAAGCTCCTGCACAGGTAAGAAATCAGTATCCAGCCTCGAAAAGGCAATCGAAGAGGAAATCATTAATACACTCGACGGGGCATACGATTTTTCCATAATAGAACTTGAAAAAGCTGGATTCCACTCTCTTCTTAACGGAATTTAATCGGAGAATTAATGTGTTCGAAATGAGGATTGAAGCTAACAAAAAATTTCTCGATGATTATTTCCGTAGGGGACTCAAAAAGAATGCAGCCCTCAAGTATGATGAGATATACAAGGATTATGATATCCTTGAGGCACTACATGCAATAAAGGATAGGATGGGCGACTCCTCTATATGGTGGCATACTACGACTACCGTAAAAGCTCAGATTAAAACGGGGGGTATAGTGAGAAAAACGATAGGAAGAGTATTGAAGAGAAATGCACAGGTGTTGGATGATATCTACCTAGCCATCACTCCGGACAACAGAGTAGTCTCCATGAATACGGATCGTAAAAACTTCATCAGTCCACGGGGCTCGTCATCCCGGGATATAGTGAGATTATCAAATCAGAGTCAACTTCAACAGAAGTACCGGAAGATGAGTGATACGCTCTTCACACCTTACAAAATAAGGCTCGATAGAACTTCCGAACCGCACCATTCGTTCGGCCGCATTTGAAGGGATGTGTCCCGGCAACAGACCTTCGCAGGAACTATTTGATTACCACACTGCGGTGGCACGTGGAGGTGTTGGTATGACCACTATCGCCTACGCTTCGGTATCCCGGAGCGGACTCTCTTTCGAGCGACAGCTCTGGATGAGAGAAGAGATAATACCGGAACTGAAAACCCTCACAGAGGCAATCCATAGAGAAGGTGCACTCGCCTCAATCCAGCTTGAATTGTGGCAACATGTCTCACAGATCCATTTGCAAGTGTTGGCCGAAGGGTGCCAGCAGCGGTTTCAACATCTACTCCCCCACCATTGTACATGGCATGAGAGTGGAGGAAATTGATGAGATAGTTGAGGATTTCGGTAAAGCGGTACATTTGGCCATAAAAGCCGGATTTGATGCCGTAGAAATCCACGCGGGACACGGCTACCTCATATCCCAATTTCTATCACCATACACAAACCACCGTAAGGATGAATATGGAGGCTCTCTGGAAAACAGGATGCGATTCATGGAGCGGGTAATGAAAGAGGTTATGGCAGCAGCAAGTGATAAGGTCGTTGTATTTGTCAAAATCAACACCCCGAGACGGTTTCTGGGCGGCGGAATGAGATCAATGATTGTATCCGGGTGTGGCGCCTTCCGGCTTCAGGAGCTGTGCGCTCATGCGCTGGTACTCAGCGGCGGATTTGTGAGCAGGATGCCGATGTACGTTGTGGGCGGCGCATTCCCTGTTAAGGCCATCGCCCACTATATGCCCCCTAAGCATTGGTGGCTCAAACTCGGAGTTCGCCTATTCGGCCATATAGCTGCTCCTTCTGTTCCCTTCAAGGAGAATTACTTCCTGAAGACTCCAAAAAATTCCGTGAAGCACTTGACCTCCCGCTGGTATATGTAGGAGGAGCTATTTCCCGGCGCGGATGAGATCCTGGATGCCGGATTTGAGATGGTACAGATAGCTCGTGCCCTTATCAGGGATACAGACTTCGTCAAAAAACTTCGTAATGAGGAGGATCATTGCAGCAGTTTGCAAACAGGTCAATTTTTGTGTTGGAAGAATGTACTCCTTTCGATGCAATGTCACACCCATTGCCAGTGACATCACCTTGCACTCAAACGCGATTGCGAAAAGAGATATTTAAAAATGACCCAGATATGAAACTTAAGAAATTACTGACCTTTGCATTAGCCACCGCTTTTGCTTTGTCGATAGCATCCTGTAATGGAGATCCTATCAAACCGGAAAAACCCGACAATCCCAACAACCCTAACCCACCTGAGCCGGAGATTCCGTTTGTCTTTTACGCAAAAATAGAGGACGCAATGTCTGCGCCTATGTCACATATTGGGGTGCAAAGATCCCAGAACCCTCCATTATGACCCACATCAACTACGCTTTTGCAGAACTGTACGTGGTGGATGGAGAATACAAGGGATTTAAACTACAGGGCAACCAGTCCCGTTTCCAGACAATCGTAGATCTGAAAAAGGTCAACCCCGATCTGAAGATATCACTCTCATTCTCCCATACCGTCTCCAACTCCGACAACAAACAGGGCGGCGGTTTTTCCAAAATGGCGAGTACTGACGAGGGAAGGAAGAAGTTCGCTGCCGACTGCAAGGCTTTCCTGGAACAATGGGGCATTGACGGTATCGATATTGATTGGGAGTTTCCGGGGCTTTCCTGGAGTGGACACGCCTCCGACCCCTCTATTGATACTGAAAACCATGTTTTGCTGATGAAGCAGCTCCGTGAAACTCTTGGCACCAAATATATTCTTTCCTACGCGGGATATGTCAAAGACAAGGTTGCAGTTAGCGCAGGCTGGAGATATATCGACATAGCCGCCGTGGATCCCTATGTGGACTTTGTAAACATCATGACATACGATATGGATGCCGCTCCAAATCATCACTCCGCAATCAACTCTCCAAAAGCCTACGTTGACTGTGAAAGAGCTGTCAGAGCCTATCTTGATGCAGGTGTAAAACCCTCCAAACTGGTCCTCGGCATACCGTTTTACGGTCGTCGCTCATTCAGCACCGCACCTACTGCCATCAATTACGACAAAATCCTGCTTCTCGATCCCAATGTTTACAAGATTGATAATTTTGACGAGGCTGCCGGTGTCCCCTATGTTACACTCAAATCCAACAACAGCTTTTATTGCGGCTACGACAATGCGAGAAGCATAGCTCTCAAAGGAGAATGGCTCCATAGAATTGGCATGAAAGGCATAATGTATTGGCAGTATGACGGAGATGATGTAAAAGGCACTCTCCGCAAGGCTTGCTGGCAGGCAGTTATGAAACCTTAAGACAAATCAAACACTAACACAAATATGAAAACTCTCAACATCATCGCAGTCATTCTTATGATTGCCCTTACCGCAGGTTGCGGCAACAATAAAGGCAAACAGGCTCAAGAAGAGGTGCAGACAGAGACCAAAGCTGAACAGAGCGTAGATATGAGCAAATACGAACCGCAAATAGAAATCGGCAGCCGGGCTCCCGAAATTGAAATGCCGGATCTTGACGGCAATACTTTTAAACTGAGTTCGCTTCTTGGCTCTTATGTAGTACTCGACTTTTGGGCATCATGGTGTTCCGACTGCATAAGGGAAATTCCTGCACTCAAAGAGCTTTATGCGGAATATTCCTCAAAAGGTGTAAAATTTATAGGGATTTCATTTGACAACAATCGCGAAGCGTTGGATAGTTGCATAGCGAAGCACGAAATCCCATGGATGCAACTCTGCAATTACATCAAATGGAAAGAGAATCCGGTTTCAGCTGCTTATGACCTCCACTGGATTCCAACGATGTTTCTAATAGATACTGAGGGAAAAGTCCTCGGCTTCGCCTTTACCGCTGAAGCTCTCTCTGCACTTTTAGTAGAAAACATACGCTGATTTGCACGAGCATAGGTCAACCCTGCATACTAAAAAGCCAGATATTATAGGCGACGAAGGCGGCAAACATAAATGCTCCCTCCCATCGTGAGATTTTCACTTTTGTGGTGGCAAATATCATCAATAGAAGTGCCGCTCCTGCCATTACCAGATAATCCGTAACTACTATGTCCGGACTATAGAGCGGGCGTATCAGGGAGCTGGTTCCCAATATAAAGGTGATATTGAAGATATTGGAGCCGATAACATTTCCGAGAGCCATCTGTGTGTTCTTTTTTAACGCAGCAGCTATGGATGCGGCCAATTCCGGAAGAGAAGTACCACATGCTATCAGCGTGATTGAGATATAAGCATCGCTTACTCCAAAATTACGGGCAATAATTACCGCCTGTTCTACGAAGAAATTACAGCCCAATATCAGAACCACAAGCCCAACAATAGCCACTAAAGCACTATGCCACAAAGGCTTACCATTGTATGGCTTTGTATCTTCATCACTTGATGAAGCCTGATTGCCCTGTCTGAGGGATATCCACAAGAAAAGGGCAAAGACTGCAAGAAGCAACACACCATCTATTCTGGATATGACGGTTTCACCACCTGTGAAAAAGTTAAAGGCCAGTAGAACCAGCAGCATGCTGACAGCAAAACAAAATGGGGCATCTCTCCGGATATTCTCCCTACTTGTTGGTATGGGGAACAACATCGCAGTTACTCCCAAAATACCAAGCACATTGAAGATATTTGAGCCGACTACATTACCTATGGCAACATCGGCATTGCCGGAAATGGCTCCCTTAAGACTTACAAGCAGTTCAGGAAATGATGTGCCAAAGCCCACCACGACTGCACCAATAACGAAGTCAGAGATTTTTAAGCGTCGTGCAATACCAACGGCGCCATCCACGAAACGATTGGCGCCGAAGGTTATTGCAAGAAGCGATATTACTAAAATTAAATATTCCATTCCAATGTCATTTAGACAAGGTGAAGCACCTCATCCACCGGCTTTGGAATCATGTCGGTGAAAGGATGGTACTGGTAAGGTATGTATTCTGAAAGTTGGCAAAATGCCTTGCCTGTTTTCTTGTTATAAAGGATGTCCAGTTTCAGTGCCGAAGACTGGCTGGAGGAATCCGCTGTTATTTTCTTGAGAGAACCCTCCATAGCTTCTTTCAGCTTTGTCTCCATTTCCCTGGGAAAATAGAGGGTTTTAGAGGAGAATTTTTCACGGGTTTCGGTGTTTTTCCAACTGGATTTGAGTACAGCCAGCAGGACGATTCCCGTACAGGCCATAAAGAGACCTGCTATATTGACTGATGCGGGTGTAGGAAGAGCCACCATTGTTACTCCTGCTACCAGAAGAACCGTGGATATGATTATGTCTTTTGTAGATCTGGTTTTTACAAACAAATTATTCATTTTGTATTCTTTTTTAGGATTGGATAATATAATAAAAGTGTGGGAAAGTTATGATTAGTACATTCCCAAAATTACCCTTAAGGTATTCATAGAGGTATCCAATGCACTAAATTATCAGAATACGGTTTGAAATACGTCTTGCTTCCGAATTCATAAGTGATGATGCGGCCAAAAATGAGATATTGTGTTCCCTGACAAAACTACAGGAACGGATTCTGCCATAAAGAAGTATCGAATAGCGTTTAAAGGGGTCTGTCTGCCTGCTATGGCCCTGAGAAGTTACCGGTTGAGCCTGCTACCTGTTGGAAATGTATTCCCGGTACGCCGGTACTGCTTACAGGCAACATCAAATCACATCTGCAATCCAACTCAGGCAGAGGCAATTTGTCATTATGATCGGCGAGAGTAGTCACCTCATCAGGGAAATGGATTTGATCCATAACGACATGGCCGCTCCTCGCAGCTATAAAAAGCAACAGAGGGGCTGCAAGCATCAGCAATATTCTTCCAATCCATTTCATCTCCGCAAAGATAGAAATAAAGATTCACTTAAAAGATAAGTAGACAAAATCATTTAATTCATGATTAGTTTCTCAAAGACCTTTTCTAAAATATATTCCTATCTTTGTACCGCAGGTGAGACTTCCTATCGCTCTTTCGGGAGAGGAAAGTCCGGACAGCACAGAGCGCTTCCCTGTGGAAAGCACAGACAGATGGAAGTTTGTGGAGCGCGTAACAGAAAACAACCGCCCGCAAGGGTAAGGGTGAAAATGTGAGGTAAGAGCTCACAACCGTCGATGGTGACACCGGCGGGGTACGCACCGGAAGGCTGCAAGACCAAATATACCGGCAATTAAGGGTTGCTCGCCCGCTGTCGGGGGGTAGGTCGCGGTAGATAAATGATAGGAGCCATTAAAGAAAATTAAGGCACAGAATCCGGCTTATGTCTCACCTTTTTTGATAATTCGATTTATATGAGATACATACTTTCAATTTTGGTGCTTTTCTGCACCATTACAACATCCTGCAGCAAGCCGCAGGTCCGATTCACTCCGGAGGCTAAAGACTCCTTTGAGCGACTGCTTGAGCAGATGCTGCCCCATAAGGCGCTCCCTATGGATCAGTTGTTAATAAAAACCGCTCTTCAGAAACTCGGCACTCCCTATGTTGCCGGCACTCTTGAAGAGGATCCCGAGATGCTTACCGTCCATATGGACAAAACCGATTGTATTCTCTTTGTAGAGATGTGTTTGGCATTCTCACTCACCCTCAAAGAGGAGAATCCCGACTTTGACTCCTATTGCGACAATCTGCAAAAACTCCGCTACCGTAACGGCATCGTCGAAGACTACGCTTCACGTATCCATTACACTTCGGAATGGATCAGGCAGGCAGCGGAAAGGGGTATTATGGAGGAGATTACCGCAGAGATAGGAGGTAGAGCTTGGCCACAGGAATTTTCCTTTATGAGTACCCATACAGGATCTTACCGCCAACTCAGAGAAAATCCCTCTGTGCGAAAAGATACGAGCTACTGAAGAGTATCTCAATGGATTTGAATACCATTACATCCCAAAGGATGAAATCTCAGCCTGCGAGCATCTTATACATGACGGTGACATCATCTGCTTCAACAGTACGGCCAAAGGACTCGATATTGCCCATGTTGGCTACGCCTATTGGCAGGAGGGCCGATTGACCTTTATCCACGCCTCTTCGGTCGAAATGGAGGTGGTTATAAATAAAAAGCCGCTGACAGAGTATATCAGCGGCATAAAAAGCAATAACGGGATCAGGTAGTGCGGCTCAAATAAGCCGATCAATAGCAACACGCTCCGCTACAGACTATTGCCGAAATCCTTCCTGAACTTCTCCACAAGTCTCGAAGGCCAGTCGGTGAGAGGCTCCAATTCTCCCATAAAGAATCTCAACACAGGTGGCTCGTATGTAAACTTCAAGCCACCGATAAGGTGCCTGTTTTCATATAGCCATGTAAGACGATCGAGCGCATACATTGTCTGTGAGAGTGTAAATACCCTGCGGGGGAATGCAAGGCGCAGCAACTCGGCATCCGCAGGAATCTCATTGCCATTCTCATCCTGAACACTTGAGACCGTACCTCGCTCCATACCCCTTACTCCTGAGACCAGGAAAAAGGCCGCAGCAAGTGCACCGGCAGGATATTCATGCTGCGGGATATGTTCGCAGAATTTACCTGCATTGACATGCGCTCCGAGTACACCCGCCGGAGTTACCATCGGGATGCCGGCTTTCACCGCATTCTCCACGAAATATTTTATAAAACTTACACTCTGGCTTATCATCGTCTCGTCAATGGTCTCATAGATACCCACCGCCATAGCCTCGATCTCCTGATGGACATTCCACCGTAGGTGAGGAATCCCTCGAAGAGCGGTATCAGCGGCTCCATTGTCATATAGAGTTCCCTCACATTGGTACAGATACCGCCTCCACGCGATGAGGTGAGTTTCCTCGCAGAGAAATATACGAGGTCGGCAAGTCCGGTCATCATCTTTACAATATCCGCCATACTATTCTCTTTCCACTTCTCTTCACGTTGCTTAACCATGTGTATGCGTTCTCACCGAGGAGGCTGGCGTCAAGTACAAGCATAATGTTGTACTGATCAGCTACCTTACGCATATCCATCATGTTTACCTGATGGAGAAGGGTTGCCCTCCAATCAGGTTGGTGGAGGCCTCCATACGGATAAAAGCGATATTTTCGGCTCCATTTTCTTCGATCGCAGCCACAAGTTTCTCTATATCAATATTTCCTTTGAATGGGTTGGTGGATTCGAGTACGAGCGCTTCATCATGCAGGAGTTCGATTACTCGGCCACCCACTTCAGTTATATGCGCCAGTGTGGTGGTAAAATGGTAGTTGGTAAGCACTATCTGACCCGGCTTGATAAAAGCCTTGGCTATGATGTTTTCACAGGCGCGCCCTTGGTGAGCAGGAAGAAGATATTTTTTCCCAAGAACATCCTCTACACCCTTTTGTAGACGCTCGAATGACTCGGAACCCGCATAAGCGTCATCGGCCCTCATCATGGCTGCCAGCTGGTTGTCACTCATCGCATTGGTACCGCTGTCGGTGAGCATATCCAGGAAGACATCCTTTGTAGTGAGTTTTGAAGGTGTTGTGGCCCGCATCCTTTGATAGCATCACGACGGCGCTCTATTGGCACAAGATTGAGTTTTTGCACAATTCTTACCTTGTGGAGTTCCAGAGGGATCTCCTCTCCTGAGAAAAATTTAATGTTTGCCATAATTGTGTGTTTTTGTTGATTATTATTGTTTCTTGATTTTTTTCAAAAAAACCCGCTCCAGCGACAGGAAATGAAACAGGAATTGAATACAAAAAGGTACTATCCCCGTCAGTGGAACGGCGGTAATAGTAGTAGTAATAGCTGTTTGTAAAAAATCTGTTCATCTCAAATATAGACACTTCTACGCAGTGTTGCGGACAAAGGTAAGTAAAATAATGTGAAGTTGTTCACCTAAAAATCTTTTTCTTTAAAAAATTTGTATTTTTGCAGCCGCAAAAGGCCTTTTTAGCTCAGTTGGTAGAGCGGCTCATTCGTAATGAGCAGGTCGCGGGTTCGAGTCCCGTGAAAGGCTCAAAGATTTATCTCTAAGATTCATTATGAGAAGCAAATTTCAAAGAAACTTTTGGGTGGCAATAGTAATGGAGTTCTTCGAAAGAGGGGCTTATTATGGCGTATTGTCGGTTTTATCGGTCTATCTGGTTGCAGGTGCGATGGATGGCGGTCTCGGTTTTTCGAGGATGCAGGCAGGTACTATCATGGGGACTATCCAGCCTCTTCTCTATTTCCTTCCAATTGTTGCCGGAGGGATTGCAGATCGCTATGGGTACCGCAAAGTACTCTTTTTTGCTTTCGGGTGCATCACGGCAGGTTATGCTTTGACCGGTGTATTTACTGATTACGGTCTCGTATTTGCCTCGCTGATACTTATGGCGATAGGTGCAGGATTTTTCAAGCCGGTTATCAGCGGAACAATAGCCCGATCCACAGATGAGACCAATTCCACCCTCGGTTTCGGTATATTCTACTGGTCGATCAACCTGGGGGCCTTCCTCTTCCCTCTCTTTCTGATTCCCAACCTCAAAGCTATGGGGTACGAATATATTTTCTATATGGCTGCGGTTGTAGGAGTCATTCTATTGCTTATAACATACGTGTCCGGTAAAACTCCGGACGGGTTATTATAAAGTTTAACAATTAAAACAAAGTTGGTTCGGTAGAACCATTTCGTTCATTGACAATATTGTAGTTAGGTTTTACAAAGAGGTCTCTTAGGGTGGTTGTGTCTGTAAGTGAGATA
The DNA here is from genome assembly GCA_040766795.1 of Bacteroidales bacterium. Classification (GTDB taxonomy): domain Bacteria; phylum Bacteroidota; class Bacteroidia; order Bacteroidales; family UBA932; genus Cacconaster. The sequence goes on from JAXGPW010000009.1 coordinate 41,184, forward strand.
CTTACAATCTGCAGCATCTCATAGATTGATCTTTCAACATTCATCTTTTTTTGCACGATTGCCATCATACAATAGGCAATTATTGCAGAATAAATTTGAATACGTACTGCGTTTTCCGAAGTACCCCAGAATTTTTTAATCTTCAGATGCTGCTTGATCCACTTGAAGAAAAGCTCAATCTTCCACCTGTTGTGGTATAGTTCAGCAATTGTTATAGGACTGATAGTCAGCGCATTTGTGAAGAAGATGAAACTCCTGTGGTTTTCTTCGTCCCGGTATATGACCCGTCTGATCTTGTCTGGATATTTTCCCATGGTCAGCTGTCCGTCCATATAGCCTATTGCGTCTGACAATATGCCTGATTCGGGAGGAAAACGCCTCTTCCACCTCATAGGTTTGAAGTCGTTGTTCTTCTTTCCCCTGATGACAAAATATGCTCCGATGCTTTCAATGTTGTGAAGACGTTTGAAGTCATTGTAGCCTCTGTCGAAGATGTAGAATGAGTTTTCTTCATAAGGAATGAGGTCCATAGCATTCATGTCGTGAACCTTTGCCGGAGTAATGTGAAAGAATGTAGGAATCTGTGCCTCAAGATCATACAAAGTGTGTATCTTGATCCCACCTTTCTTCTTTCTGAACAAAGCCCATTGAAAAGCGTTCAGACATAGGTCAACTGTCGTTGAATCAAAGGCATAGACCTTTCCGTTCAGCTTGAAGATGTCAACAATCCTGCAACGTTGAGCCTCGGCTATGACCTTGTAGGCAAACTCCTCAAAGATGCGATAATCGCGTTTTGTGTTGGCATCAGCAAGAGTACTCCTGACGGCGTGCTTACCGAACCCAAGATGGTATGCCTTTGAGGCATGAGCCTGGGTTGCCAGCACAAGGTCTCTGAGACTTTCACGGTTGGAAAGCTGACCAAACATCAGTACCGCAAGTTGATTCCAGCAGGTAAATTGCTTGACATAGCGATTTCCGCCATATTTATTTGATATTCTGAGGAATACATCCTTATCAATAAAATCTAAAAGCTGTGAGAACACGAATTTTCCTTTATGCATATGCCATTCTACGTTAGTCTGGCAAAGATAATTTCAAATCGGCGCGGTCTCAAAACCTCTGTAATTACCTAATTTTCAATATTTTCAAAGAACTTTTATGATTTTTTACCGGACACTAATGTGCTTATAAACACCTTTTTCTATAAAGAACCCATTTCCCTTCGTGATACGGGGAGTGCGCAGAAGAGTGTTGGAGAGACACTCCTCGGCATCCTTACGGTACTTAAGGATTTCAAATTTATTATCTTCATACTGCTATATTCGGGATTCTGGATACTATATTTCCAGATGTACAGTACCGTTTTGTGGTATCTGAGGGATTATATGGATATGACTCCCGTCAATAATGCCGTCAACTCATTTCTGAGATTATTTGTGGATAATCCATCATGGGTATTCGATACCGAGCATGTAACTGTAGTTAATGCGGGTGTTATAATCTGCCTTCAGCTTTTCGTCTCGAAAATTGTAGCCAAGACCCGTCCCCTTCCTACCATGATTACCGGTCTCTCTTTAGGTACGCTGGGCATGCTGATTTTGAGCATTTCCTCACAACCGTGGGTATTCATAACCGGAATTATGGTCTTTACTATCGGAGAAATGACCACCCATCCCAAGTTCCTTTCATACATAGGTATGATATCCCCTCCCGACAAGAAAGCTCTTTATATGGGTTATTCCTTCCTATACGGAGTGATAGGCAGCTCAATCGGCTCTTTCCTCGGTTCTGCTCTATATGTGAAATTTGTGGATGAAATGGGCCGTCCCGGCCAGTTGTGGGCGCTTCTATCCATTATTGGAGTGGTCAGCATCATCGGGCTGTTGATTTACAACAAAGTTGTGGTTAAGTCCAAGGCAACCGCATAACATCCAACAATAAATACTCCGAGTTTCAGAAATTCTTTTGTGCAATTTTAACTTATGAGTAAATTTGTACAAAATAGGGGAATTATGTTATGGGGAAACGTTTTATTGCATTGTTGATGGCTATTGTTATCTCCCTTTCTTTCAGCGGGTGTGAAACATTGCGGACATCGGATAAGAACGGAGTATTTATAAATGAACGTTTGCATGCAGAGACAAAGTCCGCTTTCATCGGCATTCAGATGTATGAAAGGCTTCATGTTCTTCGTTTCTACGAGGACTATTACTCTGAAAGCCCTTATTTGCCCTCTTCATCAGTAAAGGAAAAGGTTGTAATATATGGTTACTTAGATGTAAATTGGCACACAGGCGGCTGCCTAATTTCAAGAGAATACATTCGCAATATTTGCCTATATGACTTGCCTTCTATCGGAAACTTGACGATCCCTTTGAATAATGGTATTTATGAAGGAGGTAATGAACTTGTTTCCTCGGTGACCATTAACGATTATTCATTTGGAGGATACTTTTATAATTATTTAGAATTTCTTGAGAGGGAGAACACTATTGACATTCACATAGTTCTAACCGATAAAAAGAAAATTGACATCCGCTACTCCGGCATAACTCCACATGACGGTGTCTATTAATACATATTAACATTGTGAAAGCGATCAGTATAATCGACCTGTAGATTCACAACAGGATTGTAGGATAACCCAACGCAGCGGCATAAGTCAAAAAAACAATCCCCTCAAAATCAAAAGATTGAGAGGGGATTTTTGTGCGGGCGAAGGGACTCGAACCCCCACGCCTTTCGGCACTAGATCCTAAGTCTAGCTTGGCTACCAGTTACAACACGCCCGCAAATTAGAGTCTTGTGTAAGGTTTGCAAAAGTAGTCAACTTTTTATATTTCGGCAAAAAAAGGTTACGTTTGTATTCATTTCGTAGAGAAAAGATTAAGTTTGTACTTTAATTAGGAAATAGATTTAGGTTATGATTATAAAGAAATTAAAAACCATAATAACTGCCATCGTAGCGGTTTCCCTCTACCTTACTCTTACTGCAGTTTCCTGCGATATTAAGCCCGACAATGGAGATGATGATGACAATGGTGAAGTAGTGGATCCTCTTCCCGAACCTGACGAAGGCGCAAAGGAAAAACTCACTATCAACATTGCTCCTCCGACAGTAGATCCCACTGATCCTACTCTTGTCCCAAATAGCCGGACAACCATACCCTCCGATGCTATTGTCATCACATTCAAGGATGGAAATGCGGAGATACAGAATCCTGTCAAAACTATTGATATCACCAATAATAAGGGGTATATTGTCATAAAACCCACAATTGAAGGCAATTACTCCTACTACATTCAGGGGATAACTGAAAACGGTTCCGTAGAAATAGGGGTAAAAACCGCATAAACCTCACCCTGAATGGCACAGGAATTACCAACCCGAATGGCGCTGCAATTTCCATTCTCACGGAAGAGGGTTGTCAATTGAGGGTTGAAGACAACACCGCCAATCGTTTGATTGACGGCACCGTGGTCACAAGCACTGCGAAAGCCACTCTACGTGAAGGTCTCTCTTGATATCGTTGGCAAGGGCACTTTGCAACTAAGAGTAAAAAGGCAGATGCCAACGGTTGCGGCGGCTCCATAACCATCGACCAGGCCCATACTTGTAAAAGAGGCTGCCGGACACTCTATTCATTGTACTTCGGGAGAGATAAAGATTGCCGGAGGAGCTATTAAAACACTCTCATCGCAAAGCGGACTTAATGCATCGGATAGCAATAACGGATCAATAACAATTACCGGCGGTATTCATAGATTTTCAACACTTGGCGATCAGGCTCCCGCAATTAAAGCAGCCGGAAGTCTTGCCTTAAAGAATAGGACACTATCATTACCGATACTTACGGCAATGCCGCCTATAGTATATATGTTTCAGGTAAAACATTGATAAGCAACTCCATACTATGTACCTACACGCTCGGATCTCATATTCCGGTCTGTATATATGGTGGTGATGACATCAATATTACCGGTGGTAATATCTCACATATAACCGTAAACGGTTCAGGTATCTTTTGTAAAGGCGACATTACAATTAACGGAGGGATCTATAAGTGCCATTAGTACTGCTGCGGGGACAGCAATACTTACAAGTGAAGGTAAATTCAGCATCAGCGACGGTTCTATTGCAATCTATACCGAATCTGCCTACAATATGGCTATCTACCCAAGCGCCCCTCTCCATCAGGGAGGAGGTAAGGTTGAATTGACCTCATTCAACACCTCCATGGGAAGTGCTTCCACATTGGAAATAAGCGGCGGAAATGTTTATTGCTATAGTCTATCCGGTTATGCAATACATAGCGACGGCAATCTTACCCTATCAGGAGGACTGACTCTGGCTCTGGGAGCTGACGGAGCCGGCAAAGCACTAAACACCAAATCCTCAATACTGATCAGGGGGGGACATCTGGTAGCTGTAGGCGGAAAGAGCAGTATCCCGGATGCATCCGGTTCTACCCAGCAGTCAGTGATTCATACCACCACGCTCTACGAGCCTGCCATCATAGCGGTAAAACAAATTAACGGTCAATTCATAGCCGTATACAAGGCTACCAGAAAATACCAACCGACTATCAGTTGTCTTATTTCCGACCGGAAATTCTTCCCAATACTACGTACGAACTCTACCTAAAAGGATCTGTTACCGGCTCAGACCACTTCCACAACATCTATTTCAACAATTTCAACTATACCATAGGATTTCTGGCCAAGACAGTAACAACCAATGGAGTTCCCGGTGGAGTCAATTATTTTTATGAATAGTAGAGCGTAATATAACCATGCTCCATCTGTCACGTTCCCGACTCGAAACCAACTCAAGAGAATGTTGGGTGAGTTCTCTTCCAGGAGTATCGGTATATCTTCTGAATAAAAGCCGCTGATATTATTTACCTCCGGGACGCAAAGATCTGGCATAGGTCTTCATATCTTCAAGAAGAATATTACGATTGATATTGGCTAAAATCAGATCGTATTTTGAGGCCTGCAGTAGTGATGCATCGCCGCAAAGTACATGAATCTCCTCCCCCACTCCATTAATGAATGAATTCTCTTTTTTTAGAATAAAAGCATACATGATCTATATCGATTGTACGAATTGGGCTTTTGCCCCCATTTTTGCTGCCAGGATAGCCAATATCCCGGTACCACAACCCATATCCAACACCTGAAGTCCCTTGATGGCATCCCCAAGTCTACAGTACCTCCATCATAAGATGAGGAGGGTTTGGTGGTTGGGCTCGTGCCGAAGGACATCTTCGGATCAATTGTGATGGTATATTTTGTTGGGGGAAGATTTTTGTGGTGTGAAGCTCTGACGGTGATTAGTCCATTGACAACAATGGGTTCGAAATTGGATTCCCAAAGCGCATTCCAGTTTTGCTCCATAATAGAGTTCGGTAGTGTAGGAGACTCTGAACTCGCCGGTAGCATAGGCGCTAAGAATTGCTTTCAGAGCACTCTCCTCGAAAAATCTTCTTTGGGTATATATGCATGGAGGTAGGGTTCTTCGATTGAGAAACTCTCAAATCCGAGTTCTTCAATCTCCGCCATCACTATCTCAGCCCTCTCTTCACTAAAAGGGGGTCACCTCGATATGGACTGCAATGTAGTCCATGATCAATAGCTGTGGCGATACCTATAAAATCTTCCGCTTTGAGAGCAGCTCCTCCTATGAGTCCGCCATCTATATCTTTGCAAGCAAAGAGCTCACGGGCATTTGAGGGTTTACAACTGCCTCCGTAGAGGATGGATGTCCCCTCTGCAATCTCACTGCCAAAGCGGTCTGCGAGAAATTTACGGATAAATGCGTGGATCTCCGGCTCGCCTGGAAGGTAGTAACACCTGTGCCTATTGCCCATACGGGTTCATAGGCAATTACGATGTTTTTCATATTCTCAGCATTAAACTTAAAAAGCACCTCTTCGATTTGCGCTCCAACAACCTCAAAGTGTTTACCGGCATTGCGCTCTTCAAGTTTTTCACCTACACAAAAAATAGGGTTTATACCGGCCTCAAGTGCAAGACGAATTTTCTTTACCAACTTCTCCGAGGTTTCACCATAATATTCTCCTTTCGAATGACTGAGGATAGTGTAGGCACAACCTGCATCTTTTAGCATCGCTACTGCCACTTCGCCTGTATAGGCTCCTTGAGGCTGGTCTGCACAGTTTTGCGCCGAAAGCGCTATGGGAGTCCCTTTGATTGCCTCTGCAACTGTCACCAAATGGGTGAAAGGGGGTGCGATTACAAGTTGCACATCTGAGGGTACGCTACCCAGAGCTGCAACAATCTCCTGTGCGAGAGCTTTTCCTTCTGCAACTGTGGTGTTCATCTTCCAGTTGCCTGCTACAATTTTTTTTCTCATTATTAAAAATTCATTAAAAATTCCTTCATAAATGCATTAAAGATCACCATCAAGGACACCCTGTATATCGGATGTCTCATAATTGGTGCGAAGATCCTTGACCATCTTGTATGGATGGAGGACATAACTGCGAATCTGCGAACCCCATTCTATTTTCTTTTTCTGTCCCTCGAGCTCGGCCTGCTTTTCCCGACGTTTTTTGAGTTCCATATCGTAGAGATGGGATTTTAGTATACGAAGAGCAATTTGACGATTGTCCATCTGCGAACGTGTCTCAGTATTCTCTACAACAACTTCGTCGGTATGCTTTACTCTGACTCCGGTCTCAACTTTATTTTTACATTCTGTCCACCTGCTCCGGAAGAGCGATAAGTATCCCACTCAAGGTCGGAAGGATTGATCTCAATCTCTATGGTATCATCCACCAATGGGTAAACAAATACCGAAGAGAATGTAGTTTGGCGTTTGCCTTGAGCATTGAAAGGGGATATCCTTACAAGACGGTGAACTCCGATCTCGCTCTTTGAGATATCCGAATGCATAGTCTCCTTCAAACTCGATGGTGACAGACTTGATACCTGCCTCATCACCTTCCAGAAGCTCTGAAATATGGACTTTGTATCCGTTGCGTTCGCCCCATCGGATATACATGCGCATCAGCATTGGCGACCAATCATTGCTTTCTGTGCCACCGGCACCGGAATTGATCTTAAGTAGAGCTCCCAGATTATCGCCCTCTTCACTAAGCATATTACGCAATTCCAGCGACTCTATTGCACCCTGCAACGACTTTGCTACTGCGTAGATGTCATCTGAGGCATCTTCGCCAAACTCAAGGAGAGTCTCGAGATCGGTCATCTGAGACTCGATTTTATTATAACTCTACCCAATGCCGAAGGCCTGAGACCTCTTTAGAAAAATTTCGGCAGATTTTGGGTCATCCAAAATCGGGAGCGGTTTAGTCTTCAATTGTTTTTCCGAAAGTTCTTCACGCTTTGCAGCTATGTCAAAGAGACCTCCCCAACGCCATTACACGCTGTTTATACTCTTTAATCTGTTCTGTTGTTATCATAAATCACTACTATTTCATCATAAGTATAGCCGCGGCCCATAAGGTAACGGATGAATTTTGCCTTACGTGGCGATTGGGGTCACTCTCATTTTGCAGTTGTCTGAGTTTTGAAAGGGCAAGTTTTTGGAGTTTTGTATCCGCCGCAATGGGGTCAATCTCATTTAGCGCAGCTGTAATGGCCGACTCGTCAATCCTTTTACGCTGCAAATCTACTCTATTTTTACTTTTCCCCAACCTTGCAAAGAACTTTTATTCCCGCAAGCTGCCCTCGCATACCTTTCATCATCTATATAACCTTCTCTGACCAGCTTCTCCACCACCGACTCAGGATTCGTAATCCCATAAGCTATCACTTTACGCAGTATATCGCTGCGACAACGCTCACCACGACTACAGAGCCTCTTCATCCTATCTAAGACCTCATCTCTCTCCATACCGTATCAGAAATGAATATCCCAAACTAAGATAAGGCCCTTAACCTCCCCGGTGAAATTTGACCAGTGCAGATTGAAAGAAATCGGACCTATCGGGGAGTCGTAGGAATAACCCAAACGGACTCCTACAATACCGGGCTCTGCAAACGTTAATTGTGATACCCTTCACTGTCCATCGCATAACTGCCGAAATAGCTAATATGTAGTGCGAACGGCCAAGACGCAACCGTGCATCCAAAGAGCCGACTGTAAGGATGTTTTTGAAGGCGTATGTATAGTTAAATCCCCAAAAATGGTATCTGGTTGCTCCATATATCGACCTCCTCGTAAACTCATCAGGTTCATAGCGCTGGCCGGAATGTTAACACCGATAAGAGTGCGATTGTAAATTGTCGGAATCAACGCCAGTTCGCTAAATAAGGGGATTACAACGGAAAAATGCAGATTGGCCACTGAGAAGGGATATTCATCAGGCTTAAGCCAGTTGAAATGGTAAGCAAACCCGAAATTTAGAACAAAGCCGCTGCTTGGGAAATGTTCTATCCATCCTGTCGAGTTTGAATTTTGCGTAAGCACTGATGAAATTTGATCGGCCTATATCGGGGTCATAAATTGGCGGCACATCCGATGAGGAGAGCACCGACCTGAAATTGAAGGAATGAAACCTCATTCAACCGAGGTCTGTCCACCGGACAAACCTCTCGGTCGAGAAATTGAGGTCTGCAACAGACTGAATGAGATATTGTCAGCCTCAGTCCTTTGTTGAATATATTGATGTCCGATGATCTGAAAGTGTAGGAAGTGTTGAACTGCAAATTGGCCCTGAATGCATAGTATAGTCTGCCATAAACATTGCATTGTATGCCAATTTTGCCGTTATGGAGGCCTTTGAGCCATACAGTGCCAGATTATTTGCGCTTACATTGAGCATCACCGTAGCTATTTCCTCCGAGTCAAACCTAAATCCTACACCCAGCTGAGAGCTTAAACCTGACAAAATTGATTTCCAGATGATAGGGACTCTCAGTCCCTTTAAGCAGATAGGTAACCGATGAAAAATGATCCCGTATTGTAAACCTTGAAATCTCTTCATCAATATCACGACCGGTAATCACCGCTCCGGGCTTTAATTTACTCTTTTTTCAAAAGCCACTCTGCATCTTCTTTTCCGAAAAGCACCGGTTTGGAAGAGGACCTTTCAATTATTATAGAGTCCGTGGTCTATATGTACCGCCTTAGGGTAAGTTTTCCTAATTTTGTGACCAATAAGACTTTTCTGTTCCTTTTGTTCCATCTCGTCGAGATATGCCTTAAGACGTATCAGTTCCTGGCTTTTCTCCCTAAGTGCCTTTTCACCATTATCAATCAAAGTACGGAGACTCGGTATATCGAAACTCATAGTGGAGAAATCTTTTACACTTGGAGCAATTACAATATCCGTCATATCGATAGCCTTCTCTGTTTTGTCTTCCATATAGAGAGAAAGAAGCTCATTGAGCAAATTGCATTGCTCATTTTAAGAGGTGTGTTATCACTAAAGTTTGCTTTACTCCAATTATTATATCCGCCCCCATCTCTTTTGCTACATCAACAGGATAATTGTTGAGCATTCCACCATCCACCAGCACCATACCATCCATTCTCACGGGGGCAAAGAATCCCGGAATAGCCATTGATGCCCTTATTGCATCCACAAAATAACCGCTACGGAAGACTACCTCCTTTTTGCCAACCAAATCCACAGCCACACATGCGAAAGGGTATCGGCATATTGTTAAAGTCAATAGAGTCTTGGTAACCCACTGAATACTTTGTAAAAAGATTGTAAACGTTGTGACCGCTGACATAATACATAGGAATATTGGAGAGAAAAGCAGTTTCCAAGCTGCCCTCGAAGTAGCTGAGGCGTCCGATTGTAGTGTCGTGACGCTACAGGCCTTTATTCCAGATCACCCCTATCCCTTCGGAAAGAAAATGGAATTTGAGCAAGTAGCGATCGTCACTTTTTGGCCTCAAAGGAGACCAGCTTGCGGGGGACTTTATCACTCATTACAAAATCCCAATCCTGTACCACACAGAGAATCCAACTCAGCGGCAGAGTAACCTATGGAATAGAGGCTCTCCCACAATGGCACCTATACTGGGTACCGGCAATATAGTCGATAGGAATATCGTACTCTTCAAGTACCTTGGGTACTCCAACATGCGTTTGCTCCCTTGCTCCACCCCCACACAACACTACACCTACTTTAGGTCTTTGTGCAAAAGCGCCGAAGTAGAGTGTGTAATAAGAAATAGAAATATGCATAAGGAGCGTTTCATAATCTTATCTTTTTTGTCCTGCAAGAAGTCCGCAAGCTGCCATTATATCTTCACCGCGTGAGGCACGCAGGGTAGTTATAATGCCGGCATTGTTGAGACGAGCCTTAAAGTCATCTATCCTGGTGCGCGGAGTGGGCTGAAGCGGTGAGTCCGGAATAGAATGAAATCTAATAAGGTTGATACGACATTCCAGTCCGGAAAGCATTCTTATCAAAGCATCAGCGTGACGTTTAGTATCGTTGACCCCGGAAAACATTATATACTCAAAACTCACCCTTCGCTGACCGGTAAAATCATAGCGACGTATGAGTGCTAGTACCTCTTCCAGCTTGAATGCCTTCTGCACCGGCATAAGCGCTGCCCTCTCTTCATCAAATGGTGTATGCAAACTAACAGCCAAATGGCACTTGAAGTCATCCAGAAAACTTTTTAACTTTGGCAATACTCCTATGGTAGAAAGGGTGATGCGCTTAGGACTCCATCCAAACCCCCACTCCGAGGTAAGTATCTGCAGCACTTTAGATACCTCATCCCAGTTATCCAACGGCTCACCCATCCCCATAAAAACGGCATTGGTAAGCTCCTGCGCCTCATCTATATTCATAAATTGGGAAATCATCTCAGCTGCCGAGAGCTGGCCGTGGTAGCCCATTCGACCGGTCATACAGAAAGAGCAATTCATCCTGCACCCAATCTGCGAAGAGAGACATATTGTAGCTCTTCCCATTTCCATATCGGCATTAACTTCATACTCCGGTATCATCACCGTCTCAATGTATCTTCCTGCAATTGAGGTTGGGAAAATATATTTTTTGGTACCGTCGGAGGAGATATATTTTTCCGTATAAAGCGTATGACCTATCTGATAGCGCTCTTCGAGAGCCTTACGGACTGCAATGGAAAGATTGGTCATGCCGGATATCTCTCTGGTGCCTTTTGCGTAGAGCCAATCAGCTATCTGCCTGGCTACATATTTGGGCAACGAAAGGTCAGCCACTAGCTCTTCGAGCTGCAACAACGACATTCCCAGTAACTTAGGTTTCATCTTTCGCAAATTTCTTTTTCCCTTTGCAAATTTAATACAAAAAGAATGTTTTCACATAAAAATGGAGTATATTTGTAGCAGGAATAAGCAGATTATTATAGCTATTTACTAACATTCAAAAAAACAGATTATGGCAAAAGGAAAAGAAGAACCCGGACAGACAACTGCAGGGAAGAACCTGGAGAAGCTAAAAGCCCTTCAGGCTACTATTGACAAGATTGAGAAGGATTTCGGAAAGGGGACGATCATGAAGATGGGAGATCAGCCGAGTTTCGAAGTTTCTATTATTCCTACCGGCTCCATTGCGCTGGATAATGCCCTCGGCATTGGGGGGTATCCTCGTGGCAGAGTAATCGAGATTTATGGCCCTGAAGCGAGTGGAAAAACCACTCTGGCCATACACGCCATTGCAGAGGCCCAGAAAGCCGGTGGTATAGCAGCCATCATTGATGCAGAACATGCATTCGACCGCACCTATGCGATCAACCTCGGAGTAGACATCGATACTCTTTTGATATCACAGCCCGACAATGGAGAGCAGGCCCTTGAAATTGCCGACAATCTAATACGTTCCGGAGCTATTGACATTGTGGTCATAGACTCGGTAGCCGCTTTGACACCCAAGGCCGAAATTGAAGGTGATATGGGCGACAATAAGGTTGGTCTCCAGGCCCGTCTGATGAGTCAGGCACTACGTAAACTGACGGCTAATATTGCAAAGACCAATACCTGCTGTATTTTCATCAACCAGCTTCGCGAAAAGATCGGAATCATGTTTGGCAATCCGGAAACTACTACAGGCGGTAATGCACTCAAGTTCTATGCATCGGTTCGTGTTGACGTTCGTAAAATCACGCAGCTCAAAGATGGCGAAGAGACTACAGGTAATCGTACACGCGCAAGGATAGTTAAAAACAAATTGGCTCCTCCCTTCCGTAAGGCAGAGTTTGACATCGTATTCGGAGAAGGCATTTCCCGTGTGGGCGAAATAGTTGACCTCGGCGTCGATTTCGATATAATAAAAAAGAGCGGATCGTGGTTCAGTTATGGTGACCAGCGTCTAGCGCAGGGACGTGATGCAGTCAAACGCCTACTCCAGGACAATCCGGAACTTTGTGACGAGATTGAAGTCAAGATTAGGGAGAAATTGAAGGAAGTAAAAGATTAAGTGACTAATTGATGGGAAAGATTATTTTGACAGGAGACCGCCCTACCGGTCGTCTCCATATTGGACATTATGTGGGATCGCTCCGCAGAAGGGTGGAGCTTCAGAATTCCGGCGAATATGAGAAGATATTTATAATGATAGCGGATGCGCAGGCCCTTACTGATAATGCCGACAATCCCGAAAAATTCGCCAAAATATCATAGAAGTAGCCCTTGACTATATATCGGCAGGACTTGACCCCGAAAAGTCGGTCCCTCCATACAGTCACAGATAAGCGAACTCACCGAGCTCACATTTTACTATATGAATCTCGTGACGGTACAGCGCCTCCAGCGCAATCCACCGTGAAGCAGGAGATACAGGTCCGTGATATAGTGAAAGTGCTGAGGACTCTCACAACAAGGTAGGTACTCCGGTCGGATTTTTCTGCTATCCTATAAGTCAGGCAGCGGATATCACTGCATTCAAGGCCAATATTGTGCCAGTCGGTGAAGATCAGGTGCCGATGATAGAGCAGGCACGTGAGATTGTGCGCAAATTCAACTCCACCTATGGAGAGACTCTTGTGGAGCCTCAGGCGCTTCTGCCTGATAATTCCGCTTGTATGCGACTTCCGGGTACCGATGGTAAATCCAAAATGAGCAAATCACTTGGCAACTGCATATATCTCTCTGATTCCGCAGAAGAGGTGTGGGAAAAGGTTAAGGGGATGTATACGGACCCCCTGCATATTCAGGTTTCGGATCCGGGTCATGTAGAAGGCAACACCGTGTTTACATACCTGGATGCCTTCTGCAAGGATGAGCATTTCGAAAAGTATGGTGACTCTTTCCACGGCCGCAAAGTAAGTTTTGACTTCCACAATCTGGAAGAGGTTAAGGAGCAGTAACCGGCAAGGGAGGTCTTGGTGATATGATGATCAAGACTTTCCTAAACGCAGTATTAAATGATGTTCTAGAGCCGATGCGTCAGCGCCGCAAAGAGCTGGAGCAGAATATTCCTTATGTTTACGAAGTCCTAAAAAAGGGTTCAGAAACGGCTCGTGCGGCAGCAGCAGAGACTCTTGCAGATGTCAAACGCGCAATGCGAATCAATTATTTCGAAGACAGCGAACTGATAGCAGCTCAGGCCGAGAAATATCGTGTCTGAGGTGCGAGTTTCAGGGTGCGGGGTGCGAGTTTTATGAGGAGTGGAAGTCCTGAGTTCCGAGTTAGCTTATGCAAGAGCCATTGAGCAGTTTCTCTTCTGGAGAGACGATACGCATTTTGCCATCTTCCTGCTTAGCCATAAGGATCATTCCCTTTGACTCGATGCCCCGAATCTTGCGTGGCTGTAAGTTGGCGAGGATACAGATTTGTTTGCCGACCAACTCTTCGGGAGTGTAGTATTCCGCGATACCTGATACTATGGTGCGGATATCAAGGCCTGTGTCTATGGTAAGTTTGAGAAGTTTGTCGGTTTTGGGCACTCTTTCAGCCTCGAGTACGGTAGCAGTGCGGATATCCATAGCCTGAAACTCATCAAAAGTACATTCTGCCTTGGCTGGAGCAATCACGGGCTCTTCCTGAGCTGCTTTTTCTACAACAGCTGCTGCATTTGCAACCTTGGTAGCATTTAGTTTAGCTATCTGGGCCTCAACCTGCTCATCCTCTATCTTGGCAAATAGCAACTCCGCAGGATTGAGTTTATGACCTACGGGTAGAAGCAGATCTTTTCCAATATCTTCCCATGTCGGTGCTGAGTCAAGTGCTGCCACATTGAGTATATTGTTAAGCTTTTCAACCGAGAAAGGAAGGAAAGGTGCGAAGGCAATCGCAAGATTTACACAGATCTGAAGCGACACATTTAGAATTGATGCGGTACGATCCAGATCACTCTTGGCCACTTTCCATGGTTCCGTATCTGCAAGATATTTGTTTCCAAGACGAGCCAGATTCATTGCCTCCTTAAGTGCTTCGCGGAATTTATAACTCTCAAGATTATCCTCAATTGCCTTACGGATATCCGGAATCTGGGAAAGTGTTTCCCTGTCTATCTGCTCCGGTTTTGTATTTGCAGGAACAGCCCCTTTGAAATGTTTATGTGTAAGTACAACTGCACGGTTGACGAAATTGCCGAAAATGGCCACCAATTCGCTATTGTTGCGTGTCTGAAATTCTTTCCAGGTAAAATCGTTATCCTTGGTCTCCGGAGCATTGGCACAAAGCGCATAACGTAATACATCCTGCTGTCCGGGGAAATCCTCAAGATATTCATGAAGCCATACAGCCCAGTTTTGAGAGGTGGAAATCTTTTCACCTTCAAGATTGAGGAACTCATTGGCGGGAACATTATCCGGAAGGATATAACCGTCCCCATATGCCTTAAGCATTGAAGGGAAAACAATACAATGGAATACTATATTATCTTTTCCTATAAAATGCACAAGTTTGGTTTCCTTACTCTTCCACCATTTTTCCCACTCATCGGGAAGAAGTTCTATGGTGTTGGAAATATATCCGATAGGGGCATCAAACCAAACATAAAGCACTTTACCCTCGGCGCCCTCCACGGGAACTGGAACTCCCCAATCGAGGTCACGACTCACGGCACGCGGCTGAAGACCGCCATCCAGCCAGGATTTACACTGCCCGTAAACGTTGCTCTTCCACTCTTTGTGACCCTCTAAAATCCACTCCTTGAGCCAGGGCTCATATTTGTCCAGCGGGAGATACCAGTGCTTAGTCAACTTTTTTACAGGTTTGGCACCGCTTATGGCCGAATGAGGATCAATCAGTTCATCAGGACTGAGAGTACTTCCACACTTCTCACATTGATCGCCGTAAGCTCCCTCTGCACCGCATTTTGAGCAGGTACCTACTATATATCTGTCCGCAAGAAAACACCTGGCCTCCTCATCATAATATTGTTCGCTCTCCCTCTCCACAAACTTACCCTCGTCATAGAGTTTCCTAAAAAACTCGGAAGCAGTTTTATGGTGAATCTTCGAACTGGTACGGGAATAGATGTCAAACTTTATCCCAAAATCGGCAAAGGACTTTTTTATTATTCCATGGTATTTGTCAACCACATCCTGTGGGGTACAACCCTCCTTTCTCGCCTTAATTGTAATGGGAACTCCGTGTTCATCCGAACCGCATACAAAGAGAGTCTCTCTCCCGCGCATACGAAGGTACCTCACATATATGTCAGCAGGGACATAGACTCCTGCAAGGTGACCGATATGTATGGGACCGTTTGCATAAGGCAAAGCACAGGTGACGAGATTTCTTTTGTAATTAGTATTCATCCTCTTAAAATTTTAAAATTGAGCGACAAATTTAGTGAAATATTTGCAATCAGAGGCGGTTAAGCTCTTTAGCAAAGCGATTTTTCACCTGATTGAACATTTGGAGCTGCATCATGAGGGCTTTCTGGCGCTCCAGGTCACCATTTGCTTCGGCCGCAGCTATCTCCTTAGTAATATCAATACAGGCCTGTTCGGTAATGCGCAATTTGTATAAAACCATGGAGTTCGGTACGGTAACTCCAAGTATTGTCTCTTCCGGTGCAATTGACAAGCGATATTCCTTAACTGTTAAGGTATGAGTCTCTAAAAGCAATCCCAGCACCGTTTTACGAAGCGAATCATTGTTATGAGCCGATAAAAAGCGTACAACTTGCTTCTGTTGCTCTTCCGGATCGAGACTTCCCTCAAGCGTGCCGTACAGAGAATAAAACTCCTCATAAATTGCACGATAGAGAGGGTTTTCAAATTCGAGTTCATCTTCACTGAGCGCAGACCGGATGTAGTCGGCGACAGTCACTCCTTCCCTCTTTTGCGCACCATACAACATATCCTCAACAAAATGAATCGGATAGCAGCCAAATTTTACCAAATAATAGAGAAGCTCCCTTTCAGAAACATCCATAGGAGTATTACTGCTATAAACATCTCCGATCAAAAGGTCACCGGCCGGCTCATAATACTCTTCAGAAGCAGGAGGCGTCTGTTGACCCTCGTAAACAGGTCTCAGGTGTCCGGAAGAGACTTCCATCCCCCTGCGCTGCTCCATTCGCTGCCTCTCCTCACGCCATTTTCGACGTAAAGTAGATATTTCCTTGAAAAGCATTTCCGGTTTCTGATCATATTTTTTAGAGAGATTATCCACATAGAGATTTCTCAAGACGGGATCCGATACATAAGCAATGGTCTCGATCACATCCCTTATCGCCCTTGACTTCCGAACGGGATCACGCTCACTATCCACTAATAGCCGGCACTTATAGGAAATACAATCCTCCTCATTATTTTCAATGAAATCCCTAATCTCGTCACCCGTGTGCGCCATAGCAAAGCTATCCGGATCCTCACCTTCGGGCAACAACAGTACCCTGACATTCATACCCTCTTCCAAAAGGAGATTAATATTCTTGAGAGAAGCATTTATACCCGCCTCATCATTATCATAAATAATAGTCACATCGGGTGAAAAGCGCTTCATAAGGCGAATCTGACCCGCCGTTAGAGCAGTACCGCAGGGTGCCACCACATTTGTTATACCTGCTTGGTGCATCGAGACAACATCTGTATATCCCTCTACCAAATAACATTTTTTCTCTTTAGCAATGGCCGATTTTGCGAAGAATATACCATATACGGCATCACTCTTTTTATATATTTCGCTATTCTCGCTATTTACATATTTGGGGACATTCTTATCTTTTTTCAAAGTACGGCCACCGAAGGCTATGACCCTGCCACTGATGGAGTGAATCGGGAACATCACCCTATCATAAAATCTGTCGCTCACTTCACCATTTTCCCGGGCAACGCAAAGAGTGGCACCGATCAGATACTCCTCCTTGTAGCCCTCTGTACGGGCACCATCACTCAGAGTATCAGGGTGGTGCGAAGCAAAGCCAAGACCGAATTTACGGATGGTATCATCAGTATAGCCTCTCTGCCTGAAATAAGAGAGTCCCACAGTCCTTCCAAAATCATTGTTCCAGAGCAGATCCTGGTAAAATTTTTGTGCGAAATCACTCACTACTAGAAGATTGTCGTAGCGCTGGTTACGGGCTACCTCTTCAGGTGTAAGTTCCTTATCCACCACCTCGATATTGTACTTTGCCGCCAGATAGCGTAGTGCTTCGGGGTAACTCATATTCTCATGCTCCATAACGAAGGAGAGGGCATTTCCACCCTTGCCGCAAGAAAAGCACTTGAAGAGATTTTTGGTCGAAGAAACAGCCATCGAGGGATTTCTATCAGGATGAAATGGACAGAGACCCCACCAGTTGGAGCCTTTCCGTCTAAGTGAAACGAAATCGCCTATTACCTCCTCGATCTTTACTGCATCGAGGATTCTGTTTATGGTATCTCTGTCAATCATTGTAAGTTATCTGCCTAGAATTCTAAGTTCCTCTTTGGAATAAAGAATCTTGTCTAGTAATGGTGAAAGCCACTCAGAGTCTCTGAATATATAGAGTAAAAGAGCCCCTACCATCACCAGAGCAATAATTATCACAACCACCCAAAGCCCCACACGTTTTTTGGAGGGTTCGATTTCAAAATCAGAAGAGTCTTTTCGTTCCATGGTTTAGGATCAGATGGTGGTTCCGCCACCGGTTCTGCGTCAGGCTCCGCTACGAGCTCCGGTTCCGGTTCAGACTTGGTTTCTGCCCCGGACACCTCAACAAACTCGTTGTCTTCAATCGTTTCAGGGTCTATTAGGACAGTATCAATACTCTCTGAATCCGTTTGGGACTCTGATTCGGGTTTTTGTTCGGCTTGAGTTTCAACACCGGTATGTTCATCCACCTCACCCTCACTTTCTCCTGTTACTTCAGGATCAAGTGCTGCGGTTTTATCTTGCTCAACTTCCAATTCAGGTTTAGGCAGCGGCTCGGGAGGAGCTACCGGCACAAAATCAGGATCCGGAGCTTTAATGGAGACAGGTTCAAGACCAATACCATCAGGATAGATGTCCAAATCTTCATCTGCAACGAAAAAATACTCATTGGTCGATGTGGCATGCATACGACCGAGCGAAGGTAAAACTACTGATTTTTCACTCTCAAGGTTTGATATAAAACCTTTGATAAACATGTCATACTCTTCAGCGACCTGCGCAGGAGGCATACCTGAAAGCTCCTCCATCTTATTAAGAAAAAGATGTCTCTCGGCAACAGTTACTCCACCCTTGGAAAAAGACATCAGTCTGTAAGGAGGATTAATCATAGTCCTGCAAGCGGAAAAAGTTGCCGGCATCAATTCGGCAACAAAATTACCTACTCTGGGCACACCTACCCTATCATTCTCGAGGATAAGCTCTTTAATTGTGCGTGAAAAAAATGATACGTCCATCGTGAAAAAAATGATATGTTCATAACATACAAAGTTAGTAACAATCAGCAATAAAAACAACGACTTACTTTACCTATTTGCAATTCTGCTTACACTTTTATAGATCAAGTCGATAGTTGAATATTCTACCGGATGACGATTGCAGTCGTGAATAAATTTCTTAAGGATTGAGGACTGACTTTCAGAGAGTTCGCTATCATAATGGAATGAAATGACGGCACCCAGCAGATATGGATAGAACGCAGTATGGAAACTGCATGTCCCTGCCTGGTCGAAAGTAATTTCATCGATCTTATCAAGGACCGATTTGCTAAGTTCAACGATTTGCGCAGAGGTAAAGCATTCGTTGTCAACAGCCGATGCCATAACAAGCGAAAAAGAAGAAATTCCTCCTACGATACTTCCCTGTTTTCTATACTCTTTACTCTCCAATACAACGACAAAAGTGTCGCCACGGTCACTATATTTCACCTCTTTGTAGAGACGCAACATTTCTCTTGGGGCATCTTTGCGATTATGGAGTTCACGATATCCGTTGAAGATGTTCATAACATAATGAATTCCATCCAGAAAAGAAAGGGATAGACTGCAATATGCCATTACATTTCCGTTATATGGGTAAATATAACAGCTTCTTACAAGGTTTTGGGTTGACATTGCAGAGAGCAAATGATTATCGATCTCGCACATTGCGTATAACTCAATTGCACTCTTTGCTTCAATCCTATGTTCCCACCAATAGAAGAATGTGCAGCCCTCTCCGGTCAGCTTCTCTCCGCTTTTTTTCATTTCCCATGCCGGATAATCTAGCCATTTTTCTTCGTAACCGGTAAAAAGCGCATCAAGGCCGGATTGAGTCTCTTTGTTTTCTTCAGGCTCGCAGCTTAAAGTACAGGCAATTACTGCAATCGAAAAGATTAAGGTAAAGTATCTCGTTAAAACACTCCTCATGATTGGCATGCTATAACTTAATTATTACAAATATAGAGAATATTTTTAAAGTTCTGAGTTCTAAGTGTGTAGTATGTAGTGTTGCTAGTGCGGGTTGCACGGTACGGGGTGCGGGTGCGAGGTGCTAAATATGGAAATTCGGAGCGAAGCGACTGACACAAAAAGAGTGGTGAATTTTCTTCACCACTCTTTTTGTGCCCGGAACAGGGGTCGAACCTGCACAGCCTTGCAGCCACTAGTCCCTGAAACTAGCGCGTCTACCAATTCCGCCATCCGGGCATTTTTTAGTTTCAGGCTGCAAATATAATCAAATCCGACAAATCCGTTACCAATTATTGTTTTTTTACAATTATTACAACATTTCGAATGTAATTATTTTGGTGATCAAAGAAAAATGTTCTACATTTGCAGTCCCAAAACCTTCCTCAATAGCTCAGTCGGTTAGAGCACCTGACTGTTAATCAGGGGGTCCTAGGTTCAAGTCCTAGTTGAGGAGCATGAAAAATGGAGGCCGGCGACACTGGCCTCCATTCTATTTATTACATCTCCTGCATGACGGAGTCACTATTTGGCTATAAATGCGAGTATCTCACCCTTTACAACCTTATCACCGTGGTTGGCAGCTACCATCACGATCTTGCCGTCAAAGTTAGCCTTGATCTCCTCCAGACCATAGTAGGTCTGAACAAAACATACAGGCCTGCCTGCCTCTACTTTGTCACCTATATTGGGGTTGGAAGAGGCCTGGGTCACATCATACTGCCAAAGAAGCTGTCCGTTGGCCGTAGACTGTACCGGCTGGGCGGTAGGGAATTTCTCAAGAATCTTCTCAACATCAAATTTAGGCATTTCAACAACAGGGCGGGTAACGATAACCGGGGCACCTGCTTTGGCCCTTGCAGCCTCCAGATCTCTCTCGAAACGCTCTTTGGCAATACCGCTCTTATAGTCTCGGTACTGTCTCTCGTGCATTGCAAACTGGAAGAGTTCTTCATCATCCTGACCACGATCCCAACCCTCTTCTTCCATCATCTTTTCAAACTTCGGCAGTTCGTCCGGGAACTCATCCTGAGGATTACCGGTATAGAATTCGAGACCTTTCTCTTTAACAATTTCCAGGATTTCAGGGGCTAGTACTCCGGGAAGGGTACCGGTTTTACCGAGAATCATGTTCATGGTATCCTTATCAATGGTTTTCCATCTAGGCTCACCCTTAAGAGTATGCATCAGGTTCATAAGCGCAGTATTTTTTACATACTGGCTGAAAGGAGTAACCAATGGAGGATAGCCCAAACGAGGCCATACATATTCAACCTCCTGGAAGAGCATTACCGTCAGTTCGTCAAGGGTAACCTCTTTCTTACCCTGATTCTTCAAAGACATATTTATAGCACCAAGGAAACCCTGAAGATCAGCCATCATTGATCCCATCATACCGCCGGGCAGACCGCAACCTACAAGCAGCGACGAACTCTGGTAGTTGGTGGGCTCAATGAAGTAGCCGAGAAAGTCGTCAATGAAAGTCTGCGTAAGATGACGTGCCTCCATGTAGGCATCCATATTTATCTCCTTAACCAGAAACTTGCATCCTTAAGCATCGCCTGAATGGTGATTACATCGGGGTGAATCTTACCCCATAAGCCAGAGGTTCCATAGCAACGTCGATATATTCGGCACCTGCGCGTGCAACTTCAAGCATAGAGGCCACGGAGAAGCCGGGGCCGGAGGGCCATGATACTGTACCAGTAGATTGGGATATTTTTCTTTATCTCTGCAACGAGACGACCGAGGAAGACGGGACGGCCGATACCAGCCATATCTTTTAAGCAAATCTCATCACAACCATACCCCACAACCTTGTCCACGATCCCCATATAATATTCTACCGTATGTACAGGTGAATAAGTAATGCTCAAAGCCACCTGAGAAATCATCCCTGCTTTCTTTGCTCCCAGTACAGATCCCTTGAGGTTACGATGGTCGTTCAAACCGCAGAATGAGCGTGCAATGTTGGTACCCTGTTTTATCTTAACCTTGTACATAAGCTCACGTACATCATTTGGAACCGGATTCATTCGTAGTGCGTTGAGACCTCTCTCAAGCATATGGGTCTGGATACCCGCTTTATTGAAGGGGAGTCCACTCGCACGGCACGGTTTGGGTTTTCACCGAAAAGGAGATTGACCTGCTCAAAAGCACCGCCATTTGTCTCTATGCGGTCAAAACATCCCATTTCAATTATTACAGGAGCTATTTGGTTCAACTGATCAACCTTGGGAACATACTTACCCGAAGATTGCCACATATCTCTGTACAACAGAGAAAATTTGATTTCACGAGCCATGTTTTTTAAATAAATTTAAATAACTATATAACTAAATTATCTTCAATTTTAACTGAATTACGAAATTAATCATTATTTCTTCAATCCAATATTTCATAAAGTAAAAATCGCAACTTTTTATATCTTTGCCTGACAATTCAAAAATAATATATGGATAACTTCAACCTCTACTTTGAAATTTTCGCTGCTGTCATGGGCATCACATACGTGACACTTGAAGTGCTGCAAAAGCGCTCCATGTGGGTTATGCTTTTCATTACATCAATATGTTACGGTATAGTTTATTATATCACAGGACTTTATGCAATGATTTTC
The DNA here is from genome assembly GCA_040766795.1 of Bacteroidales bacterium. Classification (GTDB taxonomy): domain Bacteria; phylum Bacteroidota; class Bacteroidia; order Bacteroidales; family UBA932; genus Cacconaster. Next base: position 63,563 of record JAXGPW010000009.1, read on the forward strand.
AATTTGCAGTTTTATTACATATATATGGCAATAAGTACATTTATTGTATGGGGTGAAACTCCGTGCAGGGGAAAAGGCAAATCAAAGTAGTACCGGCATAGAAATACGCAAACTCAACCCACGCGCTGTCCCGGTAAATCGGTGTCAGTGCAGTGGCTTTTGTGGCGCTCGGATTTATATTCGGACTGACAGACAATCCCCGCCCGCTGGATAGATTCAGCAGCTGCTGTGCTGAGCATGCTCGCTACCTACTGGCTCTCCAAGAAATATATTGAACAATGGTATGTATGGATCGTATGTAATGCCATCTCCATCTGGCTCTACATTTCGCAGGGAATGTGGCCTACAATGATTCTTTTTGTTGCATACACTATAATGTCAATAACAGGCATATTTTTGTGGAGAAAGAAAGGAGTAGTAATTTCAGATTAACGCAGAAATGGGAAAAGGATTTATTACTATATTGCTACTGGTGATTTCAAACAGCTTCATGACGCTGGCCTGGTATGGCCACCTAAAATTTGGTAGCGAAAGTAAGCTGCTCTCCAAGTGGGGACTCTTTGGAGTTATAGTTCTAAGCTGGTTAATAGCTTTTTTTGAATACTGTGCCCAAGTGCCAGCCAACAGAATTGGCTTTCAAGGCACCGGTGGCCCCTTTTCACTTATGCAGCTTAAGGTGATCCAGGAGGTCATCACCCTTGTGGTATTTGTTATATTCGCTACTATTTTCTTCAAGAACGAAACATTGAAATCCAACCACCTGATTGCATTTATTTTTCTGATACTGGCGGTCTACTTCGTTTTCAAGAAATAACATCTTGTCTCTCATCACTATTTTCTTTATTTTTGTCTCATTAAGAAAAATTATATGAGACGATTAATTGCATTATCAATAGGCATTGCAGCTCTGTTGATTTCATTTTCCGCGGAAGCGGCAAAAGAGAAAAAAGTAACACTGAATTCCCCGGATAATCGCACCATTATTACCGTTACAATTGGCGAAGAGATCACTTGGTCGGTGATTTTTCAGGGGACAGAGGTCATCGCGCCTTCTACCCTTTCGATGGAAATAGAGAGTGCCGATGGTAGAAAATCCTTCATCTGGGGCAACGATAGCAGACTCAGAAAGGTGAGCCGCACCACATCTGATCGTATAATCTCCTCACCCATATACAAGAGTTCAAGCGTAAGAGAGCACTACAACCAGATGGAACTCTACTTCCGCGAGGACTTCGGACTCATCTTCAGGGCTTATGACGAAGGAGTGGCCTACCGTTTTTACGGCACCAGACTCAAAGAGGATGATAAGGTGAAGGACGAACTGGCGGAGTTTAACTTCAATCAAGACCGCACCGCATACATCCCTTACAGCACAGGTAATCCCAACCCCTACCGGACATCATTCGAAAACAGATACGAAGTAAAGTCTCTCAGTAGCTTTGACAAAGAAAAAATCGCTTTTTCACCGCTGCTGGTATGCCTAGATGGCGACTTTAAAGCCGTGATTACGGAATCGGACCTTGAGAGTTACCCCGGGATGTTCCTTGAAAAAAGTGGAGAATTCTCACTTAGGGGTCGCTTTGCCCCTATCCCCTCAGAAATAGAGGTGCATCCCACCAGATGTCAGGAGCGTCCCACCGCCTATTCTGATATTCTGGCGCTAATCCGCAACGATAGCAGCAAAAAGAGTCCCAGGTATTTTCCCTGGAGAGTGATTGCAATTTCCGACAAGGATACCCGGCTCCCGGAAAACAATCTGGTATGGCTGCTCGCCCCTGAGAATCGTATAGAGGATATTTCCTGGATCAAACCCGGCAAGGTTGCCTGGGATTGGTGGAACAATTGGGGAGTGACCGGAGTGGAGTTTCAGGTGGGAATAAACACTGCTACATATAAGCACTACATCGATTTCACCTCTGCCAACGGTATTGAATATGTGATACTGGACGAGGGATGGTCACCTCCAAAAGAGGGTGATATTATGAAGGTTATTCCTGAAATTGACCTTGAGGAGCTTGTCAGTTATGGCCGTGAGCGCAATGTTGAACTGATTCTCTGGGCAGTGGCCTACCCTCTCGATAAAAAGCTCGAACAGGCTTGTAGTCACTATTCGGCAATGGGCATAAAGGGGTTCAAGGTGGACTTTATGGATAGGGACGATCAGGATGTCGTGGAGCTTAATCACCGCATTGCAGAGGTTGCAGCGAAATATCGCATGCTCATTAATTTCCATGGTATGTACAAGCCGGCCGGCCTCAACCGTACCTGGCCAAATGTGATCAACTTCGAGGGAGTCTGGGGACTTGAGCAGATGAAGTGGAGTAAGGAAGATATGGTCTCCTACGATGTTACCTTCCCTTATATTAGGATGCTCTCCGGTCCGGTTGACTATACTCAAGGAGCTATGCGCAATGCCATTCGCCGTGATTATGTACCCAACTACAATAATCCGATGAGCCAAGGAACCCGTGCCCGCCAGGTAGCGGAGTATATAATATTTGATTCACCGCTGGTAATGCTCTGTGACAATCCTACAATTTACACCAAAGAGCAGGAAACTACCGATTTCATCACTGCCATTCCAACTGTTTGGGATGAGACGAGGGTACTTCAGGGAGAGCTGGGCAAATATATAGTTACCGCACGTCGCAGTGGCGGAACATGGTATATAGGAGGTATGACCGATTGGGAGGAAAGGGATATTACCCTCGACGTGAGTTTTCTCCTGGACGGCAACAAAAGCGCCGGAAAAGGCACTATAACACTCTTCCGGGATGGTCCCAATGCACATCGTTCAGCACACGACTACACCATAGAAACGCTCAATGTAGTCAATTATATTGCCCGAAAAAGCACTTCTCTTACCATCCATCTGGCACCGGGCGGTGGCTTCGCAATGGTGGTGGAGTAAAATAGGCTGTGCCGTAGCTTCAGATTAGGCGACATAAATGCGCTTAGAGGCACTTTTGGAGCAAAAACTACTTTTTTTGCAAAATACTACTTTTATCCATACCTTTGCACCTCCTGATTCGTAGCTCAGCAGGTAGAGCACATCCCTTTTAAGGATGGGGCCGCCAGGTTCGAATCCCGGCGGATCACAAAAGACTGAGCGACCCAAAGGTCGCTCAGTCTTTTTTATGATCAGTCGCTGCGCTCCTTGTCCTCCTTTTAATGGTTCCCTTGAGGAACCAATGCATCGCAAGCGCTGCCTTCAGCTTCGCTGACTTAGAATACTGCCATTGGTCGCCTCTATTTAGTTATGAGTTCCGAGTTTCAAGTTACGAGTAAGTTTATAGTAGTTAATGTAACACAAAAATCTTATTTTTGTACAGAAATCTGAAGATGGGATTAAAGTTAAAAATGACCAAATATCAAACCATTACTCACTCACTTCGGCCTCTTTTTTCGAGCCGATTCTAAAAATTTTGATTTTGGGTTCTTTCCCCTCTGTCAAAACCAGAGAGTACGGTTTCTTTTACGGGCACCCGCAGAATCGCTTTTTGGTCATTGCTTGAGCGGATTTTCGGTGTAAAACTTAGCACGGACATTGAAGAAAAGAAGAGCTTTTATATTACAGCATCATCTCGCCCTATACGATGTCATCCGTTGTGATATCATTGGCTCAAGTGATGCGAGCATTCAAAACGTAGTACCCTCGGATTTAAGTCCAATTTTGAAATAGGCGGATATAAAGCAAATTTTCTGCAACGGCGGGACTGCTTATCGCTATTATAGAAAATATCAGGAACAGCAAACCGGATTTAAAGCTATTCAACTGCCATCTACAAGTCCTGCCAACGCAAGATCTTCTATGAATGATTTGTATCAAAAATGGAAAATAATTAAAGAATATCAATTAGAAATAGCAGATACGATATAATCATTAAATTAATTAATGATAAATAGGCAAAACAATAACGTGTGAATGAAAAACAAAACTGATTATTATGACATTAGCACTCCTCTCCTCTCTCGGATGCACAAACGCACAGAAAAAAGAACTTGTCTCAGTATCTTACCACCGTTCAGGTATGCGTATTGATGACTGCTGATATTAGAGTTAACAAAAAAGCAGATACTTATACCTGGTTTTTGAAATAGGTGACGAAAATAATACGATAAGTTTTGAGATAGAAAAAAGCGACTTTGATGAGTTGGCAACTATTGTTTTCGGGATGAGTAAACCGCGCAAAGAACGCCACGGTTATGTACGTGATTTAATGAAATCCCTTCAGGTATCATTTATTAAAAACGGCAAAAACCATTTATTATAATTATAGCATCAATCAACGCAAAAACAAGAAAAACTGCTGAATTGGAGGAGCTGGCTATCGATCTGATGTATGATTGGATTGACAAGTACAAAAAACAATTCGAAATTTGCTTTAATTACTCTAAAGGCATTGCAACGCCTACGGCAATTTCTTACACACGCAGAACCTGCTGACTTGGTGAAGGATCTCGGTGAATTTATATGAGCGTCTTGACCCGAATCGCGATGAGCAATGTGGAGGGACAAATTACTATTCTCATCGCTGGCGTGCCTTAAAGCCAGGTGTAGTTACCGTTTGGCTCCATGAATTGAGTTTGAGGTACGATGACATTAGTAATTTCCCAAAAGACTATGAACCCACCGCCTGCTACATCATAGACGAAAACCTGCATGTGCGTTATTCTAAAGAGGAAACGGAAGCAGCTCGGAAAGATTTAAAAACCGAAAAAAATGAACTGTCTACATTTTGTCGATAGTTGAAGCATAAATAAAGCAAACCAACTGTACGATTTCTTCGTATAGTTGAAAATGCGAGCTTCGGATGGAAAAATGAGGAACACCGATACTGCCGATATACAGGGGATTACTTACAATTTCAGACATTTAACAACTATTTGTTATGGCAAAAAAACGAAAAATAGATATTGCGGGAAATGAAATCACAATCATATCTCAAAAGCAGGATGATTATATTTCACTTACCGATATGGCAAGAACCAAATGCAGAAGCCATTATTATTAAATGGCTAAGTTTAAAAAGCACGATTGAGTACATTGGAGAGTGGGAAGCGCTATATAATCCGAATTTTAATTATACCGAATTCGGTACAATTAAAAATGCAGCGGGGAGCAATAACTTTGTACTTTCAGTTAAAAATTGGATTACAAGCACTAACGCTATAGGCATAACAGCACAAGCAGGCAGGTATGGTGGAACATATGCTCACAAAGACATTGCATTTCACTTCGGAATGTGGATTAGCCCAAAATTTCAACTACTGTTAGTTAAAGAATACCAACGCCTAAAAGAAGATGAAAAATAACAGACTGAAATTAGAATGGAATCTGCAACGCACTCTTGCCAAAGTTAACTACAAATTCACACGGATGCTATAAAGGAGAATCTTATCCCACACGAAGTCACAAAACAACAGGCAAACTATGTTTATGCCAACGAAGCCGATTTGCTGAACGTTGCTCTTTTTGGGACTACTGCAAAAGAGTGGCGAGTTAATAATCCCAACAAAAGTGGTAACATAAGGGATTATGCTACATTGAGAACAGCTTGTTGTTTTGAGTAACATGGAAAGCGTGAATGCTTTACTCATAAGACAAGGGTTACAGCAAAGCGAAAGACTTTTACAACTCAACAAAGTCGCTATTACACAAATGCAATCACTACTTGCAAGCAACACGATGAAAAAACTGAAATAAAATGCTTTTATTAGGAGTAAGGAGAAGAACGAGGTTGGCTTATGTCAACATTTAACCTGACCTATCCGGTCGGATGGGACAAGATCTGTAAAGCTGTAAGTATGGCTTACGGGTATTATGATAATGTAGAGGTTTTATTAGATAACGAAGTAATCGACATTTCCTCAGCAGAGGAGATTTTGGAACTTGAAGAAGCAGGAACAATGACAATCCGCGGGATATCGACAATCCTTAAAGTCCCGATTATGATAACTTTTTTCAATCAGCTTCAAACCGTAAATGTGACCCTGCCATGTACGGCAGGCGAGTTTGAAGGCTGATTATCAGAAGTTCAATATGTCGCTGGGACAATTTATGGACAGTTTGGAGTTGGCGATGTATCGTTGATTTATTATTGTGTAACAATAGAAGAATATGAAAATCAAAAAATTATTATTAGTTATTGCAACTATTTGTCTTTGCAGTTTAATGTATGGACAAACTAATCAAAGTGTTGAAAAAACTATACGAGACATCAGAAAAGAGTATAACCTTGTGAAATCGCAAATTGCTACCTTGGAGAAAGACGGCTATGCCGGCGAACTATTTGCCTGCACACTATCGACAATAAGTATGGAAAATCTTATCCCGGAGTTGGAGTGTATCGGGGAGAATTATTTTTTTATTACGAAGCAGAGGGAGGCTATCCACCAATTTTGCGTATGGTTATAGAAAATAAATTCGGCAGGAAAACAATTTACTTTGAAGCCCTTTACATAAGGAGAGTGAAGTGTTGTTTGTTTTGAAAAAAACGAGTACGACAACAATATTGCCAAACGCTTCTATTTTTCAAGATGGATCTATTGTTAAATACAGCGAGGATAATGTGGATATAGAATTGGACACCATATCGGATGACCAAATTTGGATTTCACGTGCCGCTACGGCTCACAAAACAAGATTTGATCTCTTTTTTGAAGTAGAATAAACATTTAAAAAATCATTTAAAAATCATAAGACCATGAAAACAACTATGAAAAAAATTCACCATGCTTGCGCTGCTCTTTATGACGGTGATCGGAGCAACATCATGTTCAAATGCACAAAAAGAAGTAGATGTAAAAGCACTATTCGATTTGATGCCTGCTGAGGCTTTTATTATGACGAGACTGTGAGACGCCTGCCGAGTTGGAAGAATATAGGCAGTATGCGATACTGAGAACAGATACCTCAGATTGGAGTTTGAAGACCAAGTCAATTGGGAAATGTGCTATTGGGACTGAAGATGGAAACAAACTGATTGCTGTCGGCTATGTCGGAGGATTCGGTTATTATCTTTACAGCAATGGAAAAATAACTTCCACAACAGATTTTGGAGTAGAAGAGATGCACCGTTCAGTTGAAAACAGCATCGCCATGAATCCTTACGACAATTGGATTGACTTCTACGTTCCCCGACACGGGACTTCGGTTTACATCTCCGTCAATCGTCAGGATTTCATGATTTATAAATGGGAAAATGAGCAGTTTGTACAAATAAGAGATTATCCCACCCAAAACAACACTCACCAGGGACTTGTTGAAGGATTTGCTTCTGCACTTATCAGTGCCGATGCAGACCGTTGTTTTCAATATGTTGAACCAAGTTATGCTGCATATCAATGTATGGATTTTTTTGAGGGAAATATAGAAGAATTTATATGCGACTTAATCGCAGGCGAAAATGAACAAGGCCCCATAAAACCCGCAAAACTGAGCGACATCAAAACAGCAACCTACCGCTACACTCCCGAAGACGGATTTGCCAACCACATTATTCTTATCGAACTCAACGACGGACGCTCCTACACCTATTACCCTAGTCTGGTAACGAGTGAGATTTTCGAAATGCGTGAAAATGGCGAGAATGGAGAACTAAAAACAAGAATTCCATATATTACCGGCGGAGGATTAGGATAAAGTTTCAATTACTCTTTTTACTATTCTAAAATAGCAAACACAATACTAAAATAAAACACCGTAAAGAGCATTTACGGTGTTTTTTAATATATTTTAAATCCTCTGAGGAGTTGTCTCTTATCAGATATATTTTATTTATTTATTCTGGAATACCGAAAAATCGAAATAGACCATTTTTAATACTTGAATGGTTGTTTCATTCGACTTTACCTCAAAAAGCATTTCGTCGGGATTGGGTGGTCCCATTTCTGAAACCGTATTGTTGGAGAAAACATACCCCTCTGCAGGTATTCCCATTATTCCCAAATCAATTTTTTCATTCCCATTTTCGTCGTGATAAGCTATAATGATGTACTTACCTTCAGGAAGAGAGTCCAAATCCCAAACAGCAGTGTTATTTTCAATGGAAAGAGTAACTTTCCGAGTCGATTCCTTTTTGGTAAAGTTCTCTTTTCCTTCGAAGAGCGAAGCCATCACCTTCCCATCATTACTTTTGAGATTTTCAAAGCGAACGATTAATTTTCCATTTTGGGCATGCATCTGTGCAGCAAACAGAACAATTGTAACGGTTAGTAGAAATAAGCGTTTCATTTTGTTATTATTATGCGAGTCATAAATTCAAATATCCTTTTAGAGATTCGACATATTCTTCAAAGGCTTTTATGCCGACTTCTGTGATTTTACATACGGTGCGGGTTCTTTTTCCTACAAATCCCCTTTCTACTTCAATATAACCCGCTTCGCTCAACTTATCTATCTGTACGCTCAAGTTCCCCGATGTGGACTTGGTTTGCTCTTTCAAATAGACAAAGTCAGCCTCTTCCACCGATATCAATATGGACATAATTGCCAATCGGAGTTCGGAATGAAGTAGGGGATCTAGTTGTTTAAACATGTTTTTTCCCTTTGAAGTTTAAGATATGCCCCGGAATCACCATCATTACCAAAAAGATGAGGGCGAAAATCAGAATTGATGCGTATCCTTTTACAATCAAACACAAGAAAGAAAGCAGAATTCCTGCAAATCCGGAAAAAATAATCGGCTTAAACTTATTAATCAATCCTGTAATAGCAGTTCCGCTGGCCATCATCAGTATTACGACGAAAAGTATGGGAAAATTCCACAAAAAAATACTTGATGCGGATACGACAAATCCCCCTATTCCAAATACAAGCCACACGTAACCTATAATCCTATCTATATAGGTTTTTACTCACACCTGCATTTCCTTAGATTCCACATCATTGTAGGAAAACCTATTGCAGGAATAAGAGAAACCCAAGGTAATTCCAAGCAGGATTGCCTGAGGTTGAAAAGAGATACCATAAAGCAGCCCAAGTAAAGTACGGTTGTGTAGCCCCAGATAAGGAAGGGTAATCCATTCCCTTCTCCAATTTCTGCTGTGTGTTGCTGATCATTCGAGTGATGAGTTCTAAACTCTCCTTCTCATTAAGTTGTTTTTCTTCCATTGTGATAATTATTAAAAGTGTTATTTGTTCGATTCATTATTGAAATCTGATGCAAATATAAATCGGTTTTATTTTATAAACCAAATAAATCTCAAAAAAAATTTAATTTTTTCAAAAAACGTAAAAAACGAATTTTTGAAATAATAATTTCGTCCGATTAATCTTGTAATAGTTTTTGTTTTATATCTTTACTACTATTAGATCAGCAAACTACAAATTTATTATGAACCTCAATAAGCGTATCCTATCCCTCTTCATCGTCTTTTTAATGTCAGCCTTCTCCTGTTTAATGGCTCAGCAATCAGAAATCCCGAATAATTTATCCGATAGCTTAGCGCATCAGCACGATTCTTTAAATAGGGTATTACTTCAAGATTATAAAAGTCGTCTTTTAGAGATGGACTCCATTCGCAGATTGGATTCTATAAGACAGGTGAAACTGGAAGAACAATTGGCTTCACTCAAGACTACCGACAATCTGAAAAAGGAAGAAATCCAAAGACAACTTGCTGATATTCAGCAAAGAGAGATAGACAGAATTGAAAGGGAGAAATCAAAGGTTGACTCTCTCCGCAGTATAGCGACAGCATATCCCGTAATTGGAGTGCTGAACGACACTATTTTTTCATTATATGCACGTCTCGGGTCATTTACTCCAAGGGATAGAGCAAATAATATCAGTGCGAGGATAAAGATCCTGTACGATGATGATTTTATGAATCCGGATTCTCTATATATAGCGATCTCCGACAATTATCGGGATTTAATGTATCGCGACAATATTTTGATGAGTGTAACCGAAACCGATGCTATTTGGAATAATTCAACCATAGATGAACTGGCAAAAGATTATTTGCAACGGATACAACATTCCATAAAAAATGCACGTATAGAAAAGAGTTTGCCCCGTTTGCTCACCAGAATAGGATTGGTTCTTCTTACAATAGTCGTTCTGATTGTGATGATAGTCGGTGTGAACAAGTTTTTTAACTGGTTGACAAAGTATGTTCATGAAAAGAAGAAAAAGTGGTTCAAAAATCTGAAATATCGCGATTACACATATCTATCAACCGACCAAGAGATTAAGCTTGTAAGCGGTTTATTTAGATTATTGCGTTGGGTGACAATAATTCTATTGCTTTTCTTTGTCATTCCCGTAATTTTCAGCATATTCCCATTCACAAGGGGTTGGGCGGATTTGCTTTTTGGCATGATATGGAAACCTGTAAGGAAAATGTTGTTCTCTTTGTGGAATTTTCTTCCCAATCTGTTCGCAATATTGTTGATTTACATAGTCTTTAAGTATTTAATTCGTCTCGTTCGCTATTTCTTTAAAGAGATTGAATCAGGAAAACTGAAAATTAACGGATTTCATAAAGAATGGGCTTTGCCAACATTTTCCATTATCCGTGTGCTTCTTTACGCATTTGCATTCATTATGATATTTCCATATTTGCCGGGCTCCGACTCGCCTATTTTTAAGGGTGTTTCCGTATTTTTAGGTCTCTTGGTATCTCTTGGATCATCATAGGCTATAGCTAATATGGTGGCTGGTTTGGTAATAACATATATGCGTCCTTTTGCAGTCGGTGACAGAATTAAGATAAACGACATTTCAGGCGATGTCATAGAGAAAACTCTATTGGTAACACGGTTAAAGACAATTACCAACGAAGAGATAACCATTCCTAACTCTTCCATATTAACAGGAAACACAATCAACTACAGCAGGTTTGAAAAAGATCCGGGACTAATTCTCAATACCATAGCAACAATCGGATACGATGTGCCTTGGAAGCTTGCTCATGATATGTTGATTGAAGCCGGTTTGCGTTGTAAAGATGTACTTCGGGAGCCAAAGCCATATGTTATTCAATCATCACTGAACGAATTCTACGCATCGTACAAGATCCACGTTTATATAAATGATGCCAAAATTCAACTAAAGGTATTATCGGAACTTCATGGGCACATTCAAGATGTTTGCAACGAACATGGCATAGAACTTATTTTGCCTCACTATTTGGCACATCGTTCTGCACAACATATGGTAATGAATCCTGAATATATACCAAAAGGCTACAAAGGTCCCGCATTTGATGTGAAAGTGGAAGTCGAGAACAAAAGTGACAAAAAAAGCGATAATAAATAAAAGATAGGTGCGCGGCTGGTTTGAGCATTAGAGTTCTTTTTAAGTAGGAAGAGTGCCAAAAGCCAACAGCAAATGACTGATTGCCAACAGTTAATGGCCAACTACTTAAACCAGCGTAGAATGTATCGCGAAAGTTTTCCTGTGGGAATGCCGGGAATTTTAATTTTATGTTCTTCGGCGAATGAAATATAAAACTCTTTTACTCGCTGCCAATCGGTATGCCGGCGTTTTTTGAGTTCAGCCGACTGAGTATTCATGATTGATCCTTCGTTTTTGCGATAATAATAGGTGGCTCGTGGCTCTGTGGCTACGCTTTTGGCAAAATAGACAGCCTGTAAGGAAAAAACTCGATCCTCTCCGGAAATGCGAGTTTCATCAAATCTCAACCCATGTTCCATTAAAAAATCCCGACGGAAAAGAAATCTCCAGGCACTCCCTCTCCTACCGATATTGGTTAGCCCAAGACGCTCCTCTGTGCTTGTAACAATCTCAGTCACCTCGTAAGATATATTTCTATGAGGCTTTGCTTCGTTTATTACATTACAAGCAACAATGTCCGATGCTGTAGTTTTTGCAGTTTCCGCCAACATCTCATAAAACTCACTATTTATCTCATCATCAATATCGAGAAAATGGATATAATCACCACTTGCATGATACATTCCGACATTACGACTTGCAGAAACCCCTTTGTGGGATTGTTTTATAAGCAAAACGGTTGGCATCATTGATGCTATAGTCTGCTCTATCCCACTAAGTGAGCGGTCAGAGGAGCCATCGTCAACTATGATAATTTCCAAGTATTTATAAGTTTGCGAAGCCAAGGTTCTTAAACAGCCTTCCACATATTTTTCGCCGTTATGGCAAGGGACGATGACGGATATCTTCATATTTCAAAACTCGACTTTTCGGGAAGGATGCTTTCAAACGCAGTTTCAATCTCCGACATCACTTGCTCATAATTTCGAATGTGGGCATTATCGTTGATACAGACCAACTTGTATGACTGATTGCGAATAGCCTCAACTGCCTGTTTGGGTTTTATGATAAGCGGAAACATTTTCGTATCTTGATAAGTATTGTATGGGTTGAAATTTGAGCGACAAATCTGCCAAGTGCGGAACAACTCTTGAGTATAATCTTCGGGGCTTCTGAATCGATTTGACGACATCTTGGTTAGTTCCGGCTCAGCATACTCCCACACCTCTTCAAAAGTTGACTTTAAGTAGGGATGAGCGTTGTGTGGTGTGCGTAGAGTTACAAACCTCTTCAAGGGTTGCATGAGACGCGTATACCTGATTTTACTCCCGTACGATGGGTGAAACCATTTGTCATGATCGCGTTTCAGGATTTCCTTCTTATTGAATCTGCGATTTATGATGCGAATGTTGTTTGTCAAACACTTATACCACAAGCCTATTCCGCTGTTGAAAGTAAAAGCTGCAATATCATTTGGTAAGCCGTTCTTGAAAAATCTTTCCCTCGGCAAATTTTTGATGATAAAATTATCGTCGTTAAAATAGACAAAATGTTCTTTCAAATCGGGGATTTTGTGAAGGTATATCTCTATTAAAGATGAACTGAAAACCGGCAAAAATTGCCTGGGAATATAATCAGCATGGTGTATTAAATGGAGTTTTGGATGGTTGGCATTAAGCCATTCCGGTTTCTGCCCACAAGTCACAAAATGTATTTTACGCACCCAGGGGGCAAATTTCTCCACACCGCGAAACCAATATCTCAGCAATCCGTAATCGCGAAACTGCGCTTTCGGACATTGAGTCGGTATTGTCAATCTTACCGGAGTACTTGGTGAAATCGGCTTTCCACTTCGGGTCCTCCATATCAACTCCAGGATCACAAAGTCTCATTTCATGTCTATCCATTCTTAAAATCCCATAAATCACCGAACAAAGCTAAAACCGTTGCATAGTCACCCGTCGGTGTAAAATGATTGTTTTCATCAAAAGTACCGGCCTTGCCGATAACATAGGCTCTTTTATCATCAGACCCAATGCAGTTATTTGGTCAGTTTTAATTTTAAACTTTCGGCTAATTCCGGTTTTTGCCACTTACAGTTTTCAAACCTTGCAATATCAGAAAGCAAAATTAGTCTTATATGCAAATATTGTCCTAAATTAATCTCACGGCACGATGTAATGATACTTTTTCCTATCATCAATAAGCATTAAACGTTAAAGTTTCTGTATATGAGAAGGTCAACGGCTCCGCCGGAAACTCAAAAAGACCGTATTAGGAGAACACTTCCGATATAGCTTTCTATATATCAGATTTTCAATTTTCAGGAACACCCTATCGCAATTTATATTTTTTTTCGTATCTTTAAGGGAATAAATAAAGATGAAATAATGACATCAGAAGAAATTAAAAAAATGGAAGAACGCGAACTGTTGCTTCGACTTTGTTCGCGATTTCAACGAGAGGGAATATATTCCCAAGCAAGAACTTTTGAAGGATTAAAAGGTGAGCAAAAGCCGCATACCCTATTTATCGGATGTTCCGATTCGTGGTTCGCAACACATGCTGACCAACAGTTTGGCCGGAGATCTCTTTGTCGTGCGCAATATAGCCAACCTGTACCTTTTTATGAAATCGAAACTAAAAAATTCGTAGCAATATCGGCGGTAATAGAATATGCCGTATTGGAGTTGAATGTCGAAAACATAGTGGTTTGCGGGCATTCAAACTGTGGCGGTTGCGGTGCTCTATATGGGGAAAGAGTTGGACAAACTGTATCATACGAAAAAATGGCTCGAACTTGCAATGCCGGTAAAAGAGCTTGTGGAAGAGAAAATAGCTAAAAAGAAAATTCCTTTGGAGAAACGCGAAGAGTATACGGAGAAAATGAATGTTGTGCTTCAATTGCGCCATTTGATGCATTATCCCTATATTCGGACACGAGTAAGAGCAGGTAAATTACACTTATATGGGTGGTATTACAATATTGCAGAGGGGCGTATTTACAATTACGACAAAAGAGCAGAAAGTTTGTTAAGGTGGAGTAGGGGATGCAATTAGCAATTAGCAATTAGCAATTAGCAATTAGCAATTAGCAATTAGCAATTAGCAATGAGCAATGAGCAATTAGCAATGAGCAATGAGCAATGAGCAATTAGCAATTAGCAATTAGCAATTAGCAATTAGCAATTAGCAATTAAGAATTAGAATTAAGAATTAAGAGCCGGATGAAAGGCTAATGGCCGACGGCTAATAGTTAGGTCCTTTGTTATTGGTAATAAATACACCGAGGGTGTCGTTTTAAGCGACTCCCTCGACTGTTGTATGTAGAGACCTACTATGAGGTAAATAGGATTTTACACTAACTACCGGGATTATAGGGAATCCCACTGCTGTTATAAATATTCCAGTTTTTGCCCTTGGCAGTTGCCGCTTGGGCAGCATTGATAATGTTCTGCTCTTCACCTCCAGTATAAAACACCATGAATACCCCTGGTGTCAAGCCTTTACGGTCGGGAAGGCTGTTGACCAACTCAGTCATGTTGCTGCCGGATATTTTATTTTGGTAGCAGCACAGATATCCCAACGCAATGTTTTTGCCAACATTAAGCGAAATAAGTTGGTTGAGTGGCACGCCAGAAACTCCAAAGCGGTATTGTTACTTACATCAAGAAAGGTAAGCTGGTTACTGTGGCAGTTCAACGTCTTTACTTTACCGTAAACAGTAATGGTTTGCACACCCATTATATAAGGTTCATGACTACCGAATTTGGTTACCGCCTCGCCTTCATCTTTGAGGGCATTGTTGTTCAGGTCAACTACACATCAGGCGATCGGCCTCGGCAGCATCTATTGATAGATTTATTGCCATACCCACATTCTTGGCAGTAGTGAGGATCATTTTGAAATTATTTTCTTGGGCAAGTTGTAGGTAATGCCCTTATAAACGATAATTACAACATCGCCGGCTTCGGTAATTGTGAGGTTGGCATCGCCGTCTTTGCCGGTGTACCTTGGTCACCCTTGGGGCCTTGAACACCTTGAACACCTTGCTCACCCTTTTTGCCCTTGCTTCGCCTTTTGTGCCATGTTTGATGGTGATCTGCTTCCATCGCTCATGGTGAGCTCATAGCCGCTCTTGTCGCGGCTCGTATATTGAGACACCACGCTGATCTTTTTATTAATAGCGTCAATTAGTGCCTTCATGAAGCAGTTCCTTACCTTGATCGGCAAGTTCCTTCGCTTGTTTATCGAGTCGGCGATATAGCACGTCGTTCGATACATCCGGCAATCATGACCATTGCCGTCATAGTGATAATTGTTAGAAATTTTTTCATTTTTGTTTATCATGTCGAGACCGTATTATTTGGTCTCTATGATTTTCCGTTAGTGATTCGTCGTTAATTATTAATAGTCAATTCTTCGCTGTTTTAACCTTAAAATTGAACTGAGTGTCGTTTTGCAAGTGTTAAAACGGCGTTCATGACTAATATGATTGTGTACCAACTAATAAGGGTATAAAGTATATTATGATGACGTAAAATACTTTTTTGAGTGAAATTGAGGTTTGTAAAGACCTTGTAGTGATGGGAGTAGTCTTTGAGTTTTTAGTTGGGAGTTTTGAGTTAATCGTTAAAATATAGTAAGAGTCCGACCAAATAGCATTTTTAGCCGAGCTATTGTTCTTGATACCACTTTAATAATTCCCCATATTTATTATTTACTAATGGTAAATAAATAATACTCTGCGAATTTACAAAATAATTCGGTTCATTAGTTCTGAATTTAAACTTTTTTTCACGAAAACTAAATGAAAAAGATAAAAAAACCTCTCACAACTGATAGTTTTGAGAGGTTTTATTATAGAATTGATTTATTCGAAAGTGGTCCCTCAGGGGCTCGAACTCGGACCCCCAACATTAAGAGTGTCGTGCTCTACCAGCTGAGCTAAGAGACCTTCCGTCCCGTTTGGGAGTGCAAATGTAGATATAATTTTTGCTTCTGCAAAATTATTACGGCAATAATCACCCTTTAGCGGAGAAAATCCTATCCACTGAAGACTCGAATGCTGCAATATCCTCATCGGTTGTATCCCACGAGGTTACAAGACGCGCCTCCCCTGCCTCTTCATTCCAGTAGTAGAAGAAATACTCCTTCATCAGCTCCTCCAGAAAATCCTTGGGAGCATAGAAGAAAAGCTGGTTGCTCTGGTGCTTTTGCGAGAGCCTTATCTGAGGGTACTTCTGCAACACTTTCAGCAGTTTTAATGCCATATCGTTTGCATGAAGGGCATTGGTGCGCCATAATCCCTCACCCAGATAGGGCAGAAACTGGGCAGCCAGATAGCGGTGCTTGGAGGCCAGTTGTGCCGATTGCTTGCGATAGTACTTGAGATTGGCAGAGATTTCCGGCAGAAATCTCTATTACCGCCTCCCCATCATCATACCATTCTTCGTGCCGCCAAAGCTGAGGATATCCACTCCGGCATCTACCGTCATCTTCTTGAAGGTGCAATCCAGAGCCACGCATGCATTTGCCAGCCGCGCACCATCCATATGGAGAATGAGTCCGTAAAAGAATGAAGTCCGCCAGCCTCTCCACCTCTTCCGGTGTATAAAGAGTACCCAGTTCGGTAGCCTGCGAGATATAAACTGCACCAGGCTGCGAATGGTGACAAACACCGAAATCCTTGAGGTAGGGTTTTATCAATTCAGGGGTAAGCTTGCCATCAGGAGTATTCACAGGTATGAGGGGACAGCCGCTCATCTTGGCAGGGGCTCCACACTCATCCACAAATATATGCGCAGTAGCGGCGCAAATGATGGAGTTGAAAGGACGCGTCACTGCCTGAAGCGCCACCGAATTAGCTCCAGTGCCATTGAATACCAGAAATGGGGTAGCACCCTCACCGAAATGTTCTTTTATCAATTGTTCTGCAGCTTTACTCCACGGGTCATCACCGTAACCTACCGTATGATCCTTATTGGCTTTTATCAAAGCGTCCATCACTAAAGGATGGACGCCTGAATTGTTGTCACTTGCGAAACTTCTCATTTGCCGATGTAAGCTTTAGCATCCGGTATGGCCTCAATGAGTTTCTTAAGACGGTTTTCATCGCTGGGATGCGTACTGAGAAACTCCGGAATGGTGGGGCCGCTGTTCGCCGTCATTGCCTGCCAGAAAATAGGAGCCTTGTCAACGTCATATCCGGCCATGGCCATTATGATAAGACCGATCCTGTCAGCCTCATATTCGTGTTTGCGAGAGTAAGGCAAGATCACACCGAACTGTCCTCCCAGACCGAATGCAATCTCGAAAAGGGCCTGAGTGGTATCTGATTTCCGTCCGGCCATCGAACCGAGGACCGAACCTGCCATGCTCATGAGATTCTGTTGGCTCATACGTTCATTACCGTGTTGAGCAACAGCGTGAGCTATCTCGTGTCCCATAACCACGGCAATATAATCAGGGGTATTTGTATATTGCATAATACCCTCATAAAAGACGATTTTGCCATTTGGAAGACAGAAGGCATTTACCTCTTCAGACTGCACTAACTGAAAATCCCATTTTAGTCCCTGAAGATAGTGTGTCTCGCCCACTGAAGTGAGATATTTTTCAAGAGCACCGGTCATCCTGCTGCCAACGTCCTGTACAGCTGCTTTCATTTGCTTATTGGAAGAAAGCTTGGCTTGGGTCATAAACTCCTGATAGGATTGATCTGAGAGCGACGCAATCTGGGAGTCTGAATAGAGCAGCACCCGTTTACGTCCCGTAAAAGCGACAGAACTGCAGGCAACAGTCACCATAACTGCCACCACGGCGTAGGCAATCCTTTTGAAATAGCGTTTCATGACAAATTATTTCTTTGTTTTTATTTATTTCCAGAAGGGATCAATGCTGGTTTCTACCTTTTGAGCAAGATCTGCACCTATTTTTGCCGGTAGATTGACAAAGAAATCCACACCAACCTTTTTCTCAAGAGCGGATATGGTCATCGACTGTTTCATCATTGTAGTATAGTCGTTGGAATAGCCTTTGTGATCAAAATAGAAGGCAATACCTACAAAACCTTTGGTAGAGCCGCCAATGGATGCATTCTGCTTATAGCCCAAAAGGGCCTTGTAGTAGCCGGTAGGCACGGTAACCTTCTTTCCTTCGTTGTCATTGACAAATTCGATACTACCTTCGATCACGCATCCGGTGACCACATATAGGGTATCCAGGTTTTTTGACCAATCACGTACAGTAGTTTCAAGAGTAGCCCAGATATTCTCGTTTAGAGCACCTCTTTGAGGGGTTATGTTGGTGCCGTAAAAGGTCTGGACATTGGCTTCATAAGAGTAGCGGTCGGCCGAAGGGAGCTGATGACCTCTCTGAAATGATCCCCCGCTATAACCTCTTAATAGTACCGGTTGATATTGACGGGGAACCTTGGGATTGAGGTCCCAAAGATCCGTGCGACTGCCTGAACTGATAAGTCCCCTGTTAAGCGGATAGGCCACCCAATGGGCTACAAGTGCCTTTGGATCCCAGTAAAATGAATAATTACGACTATACTTTCCTCCAATGGTGGCGCTATGGGTAATGAAGTAGAGACCATCACCCTCTTTTGTTGCAGGTAGTTCGAGCCAATTGGTCAATTTGTCACTCTTGAGTTCTGTTGCTATGCCCCCAATCTTATCTGAACCCTTTTGTGAAAAGTTTTGTTGTACGCGTTCACCTTTACTGCTGAGTGTCAGAATACAACTGCGTACGTCCTGAGAGTCATTCTCATCCCAGTTTAGAGCTATATTACTGGCATTACCGCTACCGCGTAGTGAGATTTGACGATAGTTTGAGGAGTA